>CAZHNI010000001.1:0-98092 GCA_964533715.1 uncultured Gammaproteobacteria bacterium
GGAAAAAAGTTTGAGCGAAAACGTTGATTCACTGGGTTTAAAAGTATTCAAAAATCGTAGGGTAATTGAGCAATATACTTTAGAAAAATGGAATGAATTAAAATTACAATTTAATGGGAAAGTAAAGTTGGATGTGTTTGGTGTCTCTGGTGCGCTGTCGATGTATCGTCGATCTTTTTTGAATGAGATAATTTTTTCAGACGGAACATTTTTTGATGTAAGTTACCATTCATACAAAGAAGATGTTGATTTGGCTTATCGCTTGCAAGCTGTCGGAGGAAAGGCTGCTGTCCTCCTTGACGTGGTTGCCTACCACGATCGTTCTGCCGCCGGGCACAAAGAATTAAGCGATATATCTGCAGCGCGCAATAAAGAAAATCAATCTTCGTTGGTGCGGTACCATAGCTATAAAAATCATATCGCTACCCTTTATAAAAATGAGTATTGGCAGAACAGCATCCTTGATTTTTTGTGGATTTTCTGGTATGAACTCAAGAAGTTTATTTATTTTTGTATTTTTGATAGGGATGTTCTTAAAGGGTTTGTTGATCTGTGGAAAAATAGAAAAGCACTCAAGATGAAAAAAATAAACATACAAAAAAATAGAAAAATCAGTTGGAAAGAAGTGAGAAGATGGTGGTCTAATTAAATGTGCGTATGAAGGATATTAATATTGTTTTTTTAAATTATTTTTGCAAAGAAGATATTTTTCAGGCTATCGAGTCGGTTATAAAGGATATTGTGAACTGTCCGTATAGCGTGCAAATTATTGTTGCAGATAATTCGGAAAATAAAGATAATATTCGTGAAGACTTGGTAGCGCGTTTTCCGACTGTCCAATATATTAGTTCTGGTGGCAATGTTGGGTTTGGCAAAGGTAATGTAAATGGTTTTAAAGCCACTCCGGCGCGCTATTATTTCGCGCTTAATCGTGATACCATTATTCCAGAAAATACCAAAGTCATTGAACGATTGGTTCGTTTTATGGATGACCATCCTAAAATTGGTTGTATTGGACCAAAACTAGTTAATATGGACGGTACGGTGCAATATGCTTGTTACCGATTTGATTTGCCATCTATTTTAATTAAACCACTTAAACAAATTAATTGGGATCAAAAGTACACTTGGGTAAAAAAGTTAACCGACAGGCTTTTGATGAAAGATTTTGACCATAATGAAACGAGGCCCGTGGACTGGGTCTTGGGGGCGGCCATGGTAGTTCGCAAAGAGGTTGTGGACGAAATTGGCTGGTTCGATGATAGGTATTTTATGTATTTAGAAGATTGTGATTGGTGCCACGCCATGTGGGAGCACGGTTGGCCAGTATATTATGTGCACGACGTAGTTATTATGCACCGCCACGCACGCGATTCGGCTAAAGTTCCAGGGATTATAAAAGCACTTATTAAAAATAAATTAGCCCGTATTCATTTAGTAAGTTGGTGGAAGTATATGTGGAAATGGCGCCGTAGTCACAAATATTATGCCAACCTTCCCTAAAGTAGCTATTATTTATTTATCGTTTAACCCGGAGCCATATATTGACGATGTTATTTCGGCTTTGAAAAAAATTACTTACCCGAAAGGTCAGTTAGAATTTGTTGTGGTGGACAATCCACATCCGGAGTTTGGTTCATCGGCTTGGTTCCTAAACAATACACTATCACCATTATCAGGCACGGTTTTACCCCATGTTACCATTTTGGTTCAAGAAAAAAATGTAGGTTTTTCTAGGGGTAACAATGTGGGTATTCAGTGGGCAATTGAGCATAATTTTGATTATGTTTTTTTTCATAACAACGATGGTTTTGTAACGAGCGCCTGTTTGGAGCCACTCGTGAACGCAATGGAGAGTGACAAAACCGTGGGCACGGCCCAGCCACTTATAATGCTTTATCCCGAAACTAATTTAGTTAATACATCTGGAAACGCACTGCACTATTTAATGATTGGATACTGTAATGATTTTCGCACATCAAAAGACAACATACATCTCCCCGCTATTTCCGAAACTGGTTATGGGAGTGGTGCCGCACTTTTAATGCGCGTTAATTTGTTAAAAAAGTTTGGAGTCTGGGACGCTGATTTTTGGTTGTATCATGAAGATATAGAATATTGTCTCCGTCTTAAGTCGCTCGGATATAAAAGTATTTTAGTTAAGGATTCTATTTTTTATCACAAATATAATTTTAGTCGAAATTCGGAAAAATTTTATTACATTGAACGTAATAGATTTGGAGTTATACTTATGTTTTACAAGCTTCCCACACTTATTTTGCTCGCGCCCATTAGCCTAGCTTTAGAAATAGGGATGCTCTTGTTTGCCTGGCGTGGGGGTTGGCTTTCTGCCAAACTGAAGGCGTACTCATATTGGTTACACCCAAAAAATTGGAAATTATGGCTCAAAAAACGCTCGACAATTCAATCCATGCGTACAGTAGGGGATAGCTCATTGCTCCGCGGCATGGTTGGGGAGGTTCATTTTGAAGAAAAAAGCATCGCAAACCCACTACTTACACATATTGGTAACCCACTTATGGCTGCATATGGATGGGTTTTAAAAAAAATAATTGTTTGGTAATCGGAACCCAAAAATTATGGTTTATAGAGTTATTTTGTCTGTAGTCGGTATAATTATAGGGTTTATTTCGTATGCGATTTATTTTCGTGGAATTTTTACAGGCAAAACCAAACCGCATGTGTTTTCTTGGTTGGTATGGTCGATAGTTAATTGGATAGCTTTTTTTGCTCAGATTGTAAAAGGGGGTGGCGCGGGGGCGTGGATCACCGGTGTGAATGCTTTTTTGTGTGCACTTGTTGCTATTTTGGCTTTATTTTTTGGTGAAAAGAATATTACCAGGAGTGATTGGTATAGTTTTGTTGGAGCTCTAATTGGGGTTTTTGGTTGGATTCTAACAAATAATCCGTTGATAGCAGTTATTTTAATAAGTTTGACAGATTATTTTGGAATTTATCCAACATTTAGAAAAGCTTATTATAAACCATACGAAGAAAATGCTCTTTCATTTGGAGTCGATTTAATTAAATTTGTGCTTGAGTTGGTGGCATTAGAATCTTTTAACTTGACGACAGCTTTGTTCCCAATTACCATTTTGGTAAATGATACTATATTAGTTGGAATGATTTTAATTCGTAGAAAAGTCATAAAAAAAAGATTATATGAAAATTAAAAAAGCTATTCTCACGGGCGGTGGGCGAGCCACGCGGCTCCGGCCAATTACTACCACCATCAATAAGCACCTTATTCCGCTGGCCAATAAGCCCATGATTTTCCATGCGATTGAAAAGGCGGTTGATGCTGGAATTGAGGAAATTTTTATTAATACCAATCCCGGCGAAACACAACTGCAAAAATTTGTGGGCGATGGTGGCCATTGGGGAATTAACATTACGTATTTTGAGCAAGAAGGTGGACCGCAAGGGATTGCTCACGTAGTTAAATGTGCCGAAAAATTTATCGGTAGCGACCCGTTCATGTTTTATTTATCCGATAATATTATTTTAGGCAGTTTAAAACCGTTTTTTGAACAATTTGATACTGAGAATTTGGATGCCATGATGGCGCTGGCTAAAGTTCCTGATCCAGAGCGATTCGGCGTTCCGGTATTTGATAGTAATGGGAAATTAATCGATACTTTGGAGAAACCAATTAAACCACCCAATGATTTTGCAGTGACTGGTATTTATTTATTCAACCACAAATTTTTTGAAGCATTTGATCAGATTACCAAATCGGCTCGCGGAGAATACGAAATTCCTAGTATTTTTTCTCATTTTTTAAAAAAAGGCCTTAAAGTAGGGTATAGAGAAATTACCGGTTGGTGGAAAGATACTGGTAAACCGGATGATTTGATTATTGCTAATAAATTATTAATGGATGAAATGCCTCTCGATCGATTTAAGATTGAAGCATCTGGTGACAATATGGGCACATGTGAAGGTAAAGTAAGTGTAGAGGCGGGAACTATCTTTGGAAATAATGTAAAATTGATTGGTCCGGTTATTATTGGACCAAATTGTTCGTTAGAAAATTGTACCGTAGGTCCTTATGTTACGCTTGGGAGTGGCGATACTGTTAAACAGGCCACAATAACTAACTCAATTATTTTCTCCAATACCACCATCGATTCACCAGCCCATATTTTTGATAGTATCATTGGAGAAAATGTTGTCATTAGAAAACAGCCACAGGCTATTCAAGAGCAAATTATTGCTGGTGATTATACAGTTATTTCTTAATTTATTTGGTTATGTCGAAAGTGAAAAAATTAGAATCACCAGTTGGAACATATAAAATTGATGTTATTTCCATTCCGGAGGAATGTGATTTTGAAGATACATTACCGATTGAGATTCAATATATTTTTAAAAAATTTCCGGCATATAAAGAAAAAATGAGAACAATTTTGGCAAATGGTAAGGCTATAGGCGTTCGTACGGTTTTAAAAACACCGGAAAATGTTTTGCGAGCGGTTCACACCGTGGCGGTATTTAGCCAGTACAACTATATTTTAACGTGGTTACCAGAGCTACTTAAAGACAAACATTATCCAACTATTACGGACCACGATCGCTTTGAGGCTCTAAAACATGATGCGAACCTAGATGAAGCCATAGAAATAATTGTGCGTGATCGTTTGCGTTTTAAACGATTAGTTCTAATTGATGAAGAGAATATTGGTATTAAAGATGCGGAACAGCGTTTTATGACAGAACTTTCTGAGCTTATTTACCCGCTCCAGGTTGATTATGCTGTTCACCGGGTGGTAAATGATAACGCTCATGAGCGGACAAAAGTTGCTCAAACAATTGTAAAAGCGCTTTTAATTGTTGGTCCAATTGCCCATATTTTGGAAAAATTCGCGGCCGGTGTTGGCAAAGTATTTGCGGCCTTTACCGATGATTTACTCGGTGAAGCTGCCGAATTGACGGCTTTACGCGGTTCCGGATTTACTTGGCGTCAACTTATTCGCCGATCGCGCATTTTAATTCCGGTGCTTGTACTCGCTACCTGGGGCGCCTATTCGGTAGAGGAGCTGTTGGCAACTGGGCATATGGTATGGGGTGGTATTATTTTTGGTTTTTCCGCGGTGGCGCTATCTCTTACTACAGCCATTCAGTCATTTTTCATGTATAGAAAAAATGCCACTACGCTTGCCGAAGAAAATAAAATAGTTAATTTTAGTTCTCGCCAAATAACTCGTTTGGCCATTAAACAAGATTTTACTAACCCAGCACGTTTGGGTTTATTTTTAGGTGCATCCATGGCTCCATTTTTTGGTGTTTTGGGTTCGTTTTTAGGGGTGATGCACAATGGATGGGTTTTGGCGGCGATTGGTTCCACCGAATCAATTGTGGCCGGTATTACAGTGCTTTTAGCAAGTCAAATTAACGAGCATCGTTTTAGATGGCGTTTACAAAAATCAATGTAATAAAAAAGATTCCCTAACCAGGGAATCTTTTTTTGTCGGGATTGTGAGACTATGGGGTACTCAACTGTAGCAGGGGGGGCGTGCCTTAGTTAACTGTTGCTCTAGGGACACCTTGAGGATTGTAATTGACGTTCAACCCAATAAGAGATCCTGAAGACCCTTGCCGCCAGAACAAGTGGATCGTGCGTTTTTTGTTTATCTCAATCCTGTGAGGTCGGTCAGCGCTTTGAAAGCCAGAACCAAACACCACAGGTTTCGTCGAAAAACAGAAACCCAAAAACATGAACTCAGCAATGATGTGGTCGCGCTGGTCCGTTTCAAAATCACGCTCACACGCAACTCTGAATTGGTCAGAAGCGTTTCGCTCGCCGTTTTGCCATAGAATTTTGAAATAGCCTTGTTCAACCGGTTCGGGACCAGAAAATAATATCTTCAAAAGTTCAAGTGGTATATTCACGTCAGTCAAGGTATGAGTGTTGTTCACAGAGGTTGGTACATTACGTGACGATATCATGCCAAGCAAAAGTTTTATAAGCCAACGTTCAACATCATAGCCACTAAAACCCCACAACGTTTGCTCGGTTTTATTCAAGGTGATATCTCTAATACATCCGAATAGGTTGCCGGCAACGGTGTCTAACCCGCTTAGGGCTGAGTTATGTCGCTTGCAGAGCACGTTAGCAACAAAAGAATTGATACCCAAACTTATTCCTTCCACAGGCATCCAAGGTAGGCCGCGGTACGTCGCCCCATCTCCAATAGCTTCTAGAACAGATCGAGAAAAATAATGTTCTCCACTAAGCGAACCTCCATCGCAATCATGAAGGGAGGATGCATAGCATCCAGGCGTCTGTAGCCCTGTGCTTGGTAACGGAGGTGTAGTTATTGTCGGGGCGATAAATGAAGTCTGTTTACTTTGTGTGCTCATGAAATTTTTGATATGTGGGACTTTGATAATCCTAAGCTTGGCTGCTTCAAAATATTTTTTTGAGCCAAAAATAAGTGGACTAAAATTTGTCGGGCTAGTGGGACTTGAACCCACGGCCTCATGCACCCCATGCATGCGCGCTACCAACTGCGCTATAGCCCGTTTGAGCTCGTTTAGCGTATCACAGCTTCCCTCACTTTTCAAGAGTTGCTGTTTGTGGTATATTATTTGTGAATTAGCCATATTATTTATGCTTACTCTCAAGAGTTTTTTTAAAGAAGCCGTTAAACAAAACGCGTCCGATATTCATTTAGTTGGATCGGAAATACCCATGCTCCGAATACATGGGGAATTAATACAGCTTGACGATAAGCCTTTGAATAATAAAGAGCTAGAAACCGCAGTTTTAGGTCTTCTTACCAAAGATCAAGAAAAAAAATACAGTGAAGAAAAAGAACTTGATTTTGGATATGAACTGGACGGTGTTCGTTTTCGTGTTAACCTGCACCAAGAACAAGACAATATTGGTTTGGCAGCTCGTTTGATTCCATCGGAAATTCCAAGCCCTGAAGATTTGCGCTTTGAGCCAATTTTAGGTGAGATTCCCGGATTTTTAGATGGTTTAGTTCTAGTTACCGGACCTACCGGCTCTGGTAAATCTACTACCATTGCATCCCTTATTGAAGAAATTAATAAAAGCCGCAAAGCACATATTATTACTATTGAGGATCCGATTGAGTTTTTATTTAAAGATAAACTTTCTCTTATTGAACAGCGTGAAGTAGGAACAGATACAAAATCTTTTGCCAACGCGCTCAAGTATGTGTTGCGCCAGGACCCAAACATAATTTTTGTTGGTGAGATGCGTGACCCGGAAACTATTGCAACTGTTTTAACCGCTGCGGAAACTGGCCATTTGGTTTTTTCCACCCTCCATACCTCAAGTGCCGCTGAAGCCGTGGAGCGTATTGTTGATGTGTTTGAAGGGTCCAGGCAAAAACAGGTTTTAATTCAGCTTTCGGCGGTCCTAAGAGTGGTGGTGGCGCAGCAACTTATGCCATCAATTAAGGATGGTTTGGTGCCAGCTCGTGAAATTTTGGTGAACACTTCGGGGGTTTCCAATTTGATTCGTGAAAATGCTATTACCCAAATAAAGTCGGCCATCCAAACGGGCGCTAAAGACGGAATGGTTACTATGGAAAATTCTATTAAGCAATTGTTAAAAGATGGTTTAGTTGATGAAGATACCGCAGCGCATCGCCAGGGCAGTAGAAAAAAAGTATAAGATTGTAACTTATGGGTTTAGAGGCGAAAGAAATTTTTAAGATTGTTTTGAATGTTTCCAAGAAAACCAAAATACCGGCATATGTCGTGGGCGGATATGTCCGCGATTTTTTATTGGAAAAAGAGAATAAAAAAGATGTGGATTTTGTGGTTGCAGGGAGTGGCATAACCTTTGCTCGTGAACTCGACGCAACTTTAAAACAAGAAGGGAGCCTCATTGTATTTGAAGATTTTGATACCGCGCGTTATGTACTTGGAGAAGGTGAAAATCAAGTAGTCTTAGAATTTGCTGGAGCGCGACAAGAGTTGTATGCTCCGCATTCTCGCAAACCAGTTGTTTCTGAGGCTTCAATTGAGCAGGATTTAATGCGTCGCGATTTTACCGTTAACGCTTTGGCAGTATTGGTTGATAATTGTGTTATTCGAGGCAAACTGGTACCCACGGCCACGTTTAAAAAACATATTATTGATCCGTTTGGTGGCCTGGCCGATTTAAAAGAAAAGATTTTAAAAACACCACTCGATCCCGATGTTACGTTTAGTGATGATCCGCTCCGCATGCTCCGCGCAGTTCGCTTTGCCGCCCAGCTTAATTTTGCTATTCATCCCAAAACTTTTGAATCGATACACACTAATCGCGAGCGGATTAAAATTGTCTCCGCCGAACGTGTCCAGGAAGAGCTACTAAAATTATTAGCTACCAACCAGCCTTCGGTGGGGCTTTTTTTTATGTTCCAATGTCACCTAATGGATATTATTTTACCCGAAGTATCTAGACTTAATGGTGTAGAAGACGTATTTGGTCATCAGCATAAAGATAACCTCGTCCACTCTTTTAAAGTGGTAGATAATATTGCCAATGAATCACCAAAAGTATGGCTTCGTCTTGCGGGTCTGCTTCATGATATTGGCAAGCCAGCCACAAAAAAATTTGTACCTAAAATTGGTTGGACATTTCATGCGCACGAACACATGGGGAGAAAAATGGTTTATGCATTGGCGCGTCGGCTTAAATTTTCTAAGGATTTAACCGATTATCTCGCTAAACTTGTCAGATGGCATCTTCAGCCAATTGCCCTTATGGACGATGGAATAACCGATTCGGCGGTGCGGCGTTTGGTGGTTACTATGGGGGCAGAGCTTGACGATTTACTTATTTTGGGTAGAGGTGATATAACCACAGGGAATCCTTACAAAAAAGAGAAACGTCTTAAAAATTATGATTTGCTAAGAGCTAAGATTGCCGAACTTATTGAACGCGACAAATTGAACTCTTTTCAATCTCCGGTGCGCGGGGATGAAATTATGGCTGTGTGTAAACTTAAACCAGGACCCACAGTTGGTAAAATTAAAACGGCCATTGAGGAGGCTATTTTAGACGGAAAGATACCTAATGATCACGAACAGGCGTACGCTTTTTTTCTCAATATTAAGGATTCATTTTGTTCGGTAGCTGCTGATTGGGAGCGGGTGTAGTTGTCTCTTGAGACTATGTGTGGTATGATAAATATGATAAATCATATTTATATATGCGTAATTTAGGTGGTTTTTGTAAAAATGTGTGCGGTGCAACTAGCCTTGGTGAACGCGGGCAGGTTGTTATTCCCAAGGAACTTCGAGATGAAATGAAATTAAAAACTGGCGACAAGCTTTTTGTTATAGAACACAATGGTGCGATTGTGCTCGTTTCAAAAAAAATGATGCAAAAATTTGTTTCTGCAATTACTCGTAAATTAAATCTCTAAATGTCTATGCCAAAAATTTTTAAGAATAAAAAATTTTTAATTGGGGTCGGCTTGATTATTCTGCTTGTTGGATATTATTCATATGGCCGTTATAAAAAAGCTCACCAGCCAGTAGCGTATGACACTGTATCAGTAAAACGTGGAGATCTGGTGCAAACTGTTGATGCCACCGGAAAATTAGAATCGGTTGACGATGTGGATCTTCGTTTTGAAATTCCTGGTACGGTTGGCCAAGTAAATGTTGTTGAGGGTGGGACCGTAAAGGCACAGGCTATTTTAGCGACTCTCCGTTTAGGCGAACTTAATGCGGCCGTGGCACAAGCCGCGGCACTTCTTAACCAAAAGTTAGCCGGCGCTTCAACTGAGGATGTGTCATATTATAAAGCTGCTATGGACGCAGCTCAGGCGTCTTATTTGCAGTCAAAAATTGACGCAGTGGCTTTACTATCCGGTGCTCAATCGGCTGTAGAAACCGCAAAAAATAATTTAAAGCTGGCTGAGGGCGGCGATCAGAGCCAGATTGTTATTAATGCTTATCAAAATGCAGTCGTAGCACTCCATGAGTCTGTTTCTAAATTGGATGATTCTCTAACCCAAGCGGATAATATTTTGGCGGTTGATAACGTGCTTGCGAACGATGCTTTTAAAGATTATCTTTCTCGTAATGATATTTCTAAGTTGAATATCGCTAAAGCGTTGTATGCTGATGCTAAAATTCAAAAAAATAATTTTAGAAATGTCGCCGTTGTATTGACAACAAATAGCCCGCATGCAGATGTAGATGGCGCCTTTGGTTTGTTCGACGTGGCTTTTAACAAGATGAACCAGCTCTTAATTGCGGTGTCTGATGTTTTGACCGCGACCCCGCCAGTTTCGAACTTAACCCAGGCAGCACTTGATGCCAAGAAAACAATAATTGAAACCGCTCGCGCCGCGCTTTCATCCGAATACGCGACTATGATTAACCAAAAACAATCATTGGCCGACGCAAAAACCAGTTTGGAAGCTTACTCCGCCGCTTACACCAAGGCCCTGCGCGATTTGGAGTCGGCTAAAGCAAACGCCTCAACTTCAGTGCAACTTAAAGAGGCTGCCTACACTCAGGCTTTGTCAACGTATCAAACCAAAGTAAACCCACCACGCGAAGTTGATATAGCGCCTCTTCGCGCCGCTCTTTCACAAGCGGTGGCTAATCGTGAAAAAGCTATCATTCGTGCGCCATTTGACGGGCAGGTAACTAAGATATCAAAAAAAGTAGGGGAAACAGTTTCTTCGGCAGATATTATTATGAATATGTTTTCTCCACATTTTGAAATAAAAGTTGATGTTCCCGAAACCGATGTAGCCAAACTTATTGGAAATAATGGCAATGCGGTTACGTTTACCGTTGATGCGCTTGGAGAAGACCAAAAATTTAACGGTCAAGTTTTAACTATTGAGAAAAAATCAACTGAAATTCAAGATGTTGTATATTATCAAGTACGAATTGCCGTTAATAAAGGATATGAAGATAAACCGTTTAAATCTGGAATGACCGCCAATGTGGTAATTCACACAGCCGATCGGTCACAGGTTTTGTTTGTTCCACTTCGCGCCGTGCGAACTCGTACCGATGGCACTAAGTATGTTCGTATTCTTGAGAATGGGGTAGAAAAGGAAGCGACTGTTAAGCTTGGTCTTAAAGCTGATGAAAATAAGGTTGAAATAGTTGAGGGTCTTACCGAAGATCAGGTGGTTATATTAGGCGTTAAACAGGCAAGTTAATATTTATGTCTCTTATACGTGTTGTTGATTTAAAAAAGGAGTACCAAACCGGCGATGTTATAACGCCGGTTTTACGAGGGCTTAATTTTTCTATTGAACGTGGAGAATTTGTATCTATTATGGGTCCAAGCGGTTCTGGCAAATCTACTCTTATGCATATTTTAGGTTTTCTCGATACGCTTTCCACAGGTCAATATTTTTTTGAAGATAGAGATGTGAGTACTCTTGGCGATGATGAACTTGCTAAAATGAGAGGGGCCAAGGTTGGTTTTGTCTTTCAAGCATTTAACTTACTTCCACGCGCGAGTGCTTTAGAAAATGTTGTTTTGCCACTTGTGTATACTACCGTTCCTAAAGAGGAACGTATAGAGCGAGGGAAAAATTTGTTAATTTCGGTTGGCCTTGAACACAGACTAAAAAATACTCCAAATCAATTATCTGGTGGTGAGAAACAACGAGTCGCAATTGCACGTTCACTCGTTAATAAACCAGATGTTATTTTTGCCGACGAACCAACCGGCAATTTGGACTCTAAATCTGGTTTGCAAGTTATGAAAATTCTGCAGGATCTTAACGAAGCGGGTCATACTATTATTTTGGTAACGCATGAACGCTATACGGCTGAACACGCCAAGCGTATTTTGCAAATAAAAGATGGACAGATTATTTCGGATGGGGCAGTGACTCAACGTCAGCTTGCTGATGCAAACGGGGAGCTTAAAAAATAGTACAAAGTCCATCGTATATGTTTAAGTCAATTAATTTAACAGAAAATATCCAGGGCGCCTGGCAGATTTTAAGCCGTAATAAAGTACGGTCTTTTTTGACTATGCTTGGTATTATTATTGGTGTTATGGCGGTAGTGGTTATAATGTCTGTTGGGGCGGGGGCGCAGAGCTTGATTCTTAACCAAATTAAGGGTTTAGGGTCTAATTTGGTTGGAGTTCTTCCCGGAAAATCTGATGATAAAGGACCGCCAGCCGTGGTTTTTGGTATTGTAATAACAACTTTAACAACCGAAGACGGCCGGGCAATAATGCAGTCGGGTGATTCGCATTTAGTTGCGCAGACCGCTTATGTGCGTGGGGTCGATACTGTAAAGGCTGGCGATATTTCTGACGACACTACGTTTGTTGGGGTTAGCGCCACATATCCGCAGGTCGAATCAATTACCGTTGCAAATGGACGCTTTTTTTCTGATGAAGAAGAACGTACCTTTGGACGAGTAGCCGTGTTAGGTAGCGAAACCGCGGATACGCTATTCCCCGATATGGATCCAATTGGTCAAATAATAAAAATAAAACAAACCAATTTTCAAGTTATTGGAGTGGTTAGCAAAAGAGGGGTGAGTGGTTTCCAAAATCAAGATAATCAAATTTTTGTTCCGGTGAGTACCGCTCAAAAATTGTTGCTTGGCATTAATTATGTTAATTTTATTCGTGTAAAAGTTGATTCGGCAGAAAATGTTGATGCAAGTGTGGAACACATAAAAGAAATTTTACGCACACGACATGAAATTTCTAACCCAGAAAATGATGATTTTTCCGTACGTTCTTCTAATCAGGGTCTAGATGTTTTAACGAGCGTAACGAACGCACTTCGTTTCTTTTTGGCGGCAATTGCAGCCTTGTCTTTGGTGGTTGGAGGTATTGGTATTATGAATATAATGCTCGCGGCAGTTGAAGAAAGAACTAAAGAAATTGGGCTTCGAAAAGCTGTTGGGGCAACTACTCGGCACATTACATTACAATTTCTTATTGAGACAGTAATGATTACGTTTGTTGGAGGTATTATTGGTGTTATTCTTGGTATTCTTATTTCTATAATTGTAGCAAAAGTTGCAGTAAGTAGAGGTTATCAGTGGGATCTGGTTATTACTTTTAGTTCAATTTTTTTAGGTTGTTTTGTTTCAATCATAATTGGCTTTATTTTTGGGCTCAATCCGGCAAGACGTGCGAGCCGTCTTAGCCCTATGGAAGCATTACGTTACGAATAAAAGACATATGAATTTTGCTCCTGTCATTCTGGCTTATCAATCTCTCCTTCGCCAGAAACGTCGAAGTCTTTTAACCATGCTTGCTATTGCTATTGGTATTGCAGCCGTTATAACTATTATGGGCGCCGGCAAAGGAATGCAACGTTTTGTGCTTGGACAGCTTGATGTATTTGGGCCAGATACATTTAATATTGAAACACGGGTGCCAAATAGCAAAAAGAATTCTAGCGGTTTTGGATCAGTAGGCATTACCATTACTTCTCTTAAAGAGCGAGATCTTAGCGCGATATTAAAACTCCCTAATATTTTAGCAGCTTATGGCATGGTTAATGGCCAGGAAGCAGTCAGCTATCAGGGGCAAATTAAAAAAGTGGCACTCATGGGGCATGGCGCCGGTATGTTATATGTGGATACATTTACGATAGATTTAGGGCGATTTTACACTCAAGATGAAGAAGATAGTTTGGCGCAGGTGGCGGTGCTTGGTGCCACCGCCAAAGAAAAGTTATTTGGCGATGAAGACCCAATTGACAAATTAGTTTATATTCGTGGCAAACCTTTTCGTGTTATTGGAGCGATGGGGAAGCGGGGTTCGGCATTTTTTCTTGATATGGACAACCAGATTACTTTGCCTGCGAAAACCATGCAAAAGAAATTGCTGGGCATTGATTATTACCAGATGATTATTGGAAAAATGAGAGATGGCTCGCGAGCTGACCAAACCGCCCTAGAAGTTGCTGAAGTTATTAGAAGCAATCATTCTATAACCAATTCGGATAGAGACGATTTTGCAGTTAATACCACCGCCGATGCCAGGAAAACCTTAACTACCGTAACGGGAGGAGTTACCATGCTTTTGGTGGCGCTAGTTTGTATTTCACTTATTGTGGGCGGGGTTGGTATTATGAATATTATGTATGTTTCGGTTGCAGAACGTACTTTTGAAATTGGTCTACGTAAGTCGCTCGGGGCGCGTTCTAAAGATATCTTATTACAATTTTTGGCAGAGGCGGTTCTTATTACTTTGGGCGGCGGAGTGGTTGGGGTAGTACTTGGTACAATATTGGCCTTTATTATTTATATTGTGGCGGTTTCATTTAATTTTAAATGGGTTTTTAGTGTACCACTTTCTTCTATTGCCTTGGCCGTAGGTTTTTCGGCGACCATCGGTCTCCTGTTTGGTTTATACCCAGCTAAAAAAGCAGCGGCCTTAAGCCCAATTGATGCCTTAAGACGCGAATAATTAAAAATAAAAGCTTGCACGATAAGTGAGTGTTTTATAGTTAAACTTTGTTTATTTTTAAGCTAGACGGTTGCTTTTTGTGTTTAAAAATGTTACGCTGAAACTAGCCTTAAAAGCCTGTTTTGGATTATATGAATGATACACAAAAAATTAAAGATCGAATTGATTTGGCACAACTTATTGGCGAATATATTCCCATTAAAAAAGCCGGGATCAATTGGAAGGCACCATGCCCGTTTCACCATGAAAAAACCCCTTCTTTTATGGTGCATCCCGAGAAACAAATTTGGCATTGTTTTGGATGTGGCAAGGGAGGGGATGTGTTTACTTTTATACAGGAAATCGAAGGCTTTGATTTTATTGAAGCTTTAAAATTTTTAGCCAAACGAGCGGGGATTGAACTTGATTTTAGCAAACAAAGCATGGTTGATTCGAGTTTGCGTAATCGCGTGCAGGATATTAATGTAAAGGCGGCAGCTTTTTTTAATCATATTTTAATAAATCACCCAGCCGGAAAAATCGCGCGCGATTATCTTGCAAACCGTGGGGTTACAGCTAGCTCAATTACAAATTGGCAAATTGGTTTTGTACCTGACCAATGGAATTTGTTAACAAAATATTTTTTAAACAAAGGGGTTGGAATTGATGATTTGGTGGCATCAGGTTTAATAATTAAAAAAGAAGGAGCCGATACTACGCGAGGCGTAGGAGTGTATGACCGATTCCGGGGGCGTATTATGTTTCCTATTTGTGATGCCCATGGATCCGTAGTGGGTTTTACCGGGCGTATTTTGGTTGAAACAGAGAATTCGGGGGGGAAATATGTGAATACACCACAAACGGTGTTGTACGATAAATCCAAAGTTTTATACGGTCTTAACAAGGCTAAAGCTGAAATTAAGACAAAAGACTTGGTAGTGTTGGTAGAAGGTCAGATGGATGTGATAGCTTGTCATCAAGCAGGCATGACCAATGTTGTGGCCGCTTCGGGAACCGCGCTTACTTTTGAACAAGTTAAACTCCTAAAACGTTATACCAATAATGTCGCCATGGCTTTTGATGCTGACGCGGCCGGTCAAAATGCAGGTAAACGTGGAAGCGAAATTGCTCTTGAAGCCGGAATGCGAGTGCGTGTTATTGAAATCCCTAAGGGGTTTGCCAAAGATGCTGATGAATGCCTTAAAAAGGATCCAGCGGTGTGGTTTAAGGCTGTGGCGGAGGCATCAGAGCTTATGGAATGGTACTTCAGAACTGTCTGCCGAGAAAAACGAGGTACCACTCCAGTTGAAAAACAAAAGATTGTTGATGAATTAGCCCCACAAATTGCCCGTATTCCTTATGCAGTTGAACGTGAAAGTTGGCTTAAGCGTTTAGGGGATGAAATTGGAATTGGAGTAGATGTACTCCGTGCCGAGTTAAAACAAAAACATAAAATATTGCCAAAAAATAATTTTCAGAGTGTCGCGCCAAGTACTTTAGAAAAATTAGAACAGCTTGATTCTTTGTGGCAAGAATTTTGGTCTATTTTATTTAAGTTTCCGGGCTGTTACAGGGTCGTTCGCTCTCATTTAAAGCCAATGTTTGCAGAATCGAGCATTTTTTCGGGCCTTTACGAGATATGCGAAAAAATGTATAATACTAACCAATCGTTATCTTTAGAAGAACTACGAAATTTGCTTGCTCGTGAAGGAAAGGAAAATGAAATTGATGTTTTGTTGCTCCGCCCCTATAAAAATGTATCTGAATTAGGACAAAAAGAAGCGGAATTGGAATTAGTCCAATTGGCCGAGCGTATTCGCGGCGAGTGGCGAAAGAAAAGAGGTCAAGAAATTCAGCGTGGTATTTTAGCAGCCGAACGTTCTGGAAATAAAGACAGTGTGAGTGCACTACTTGTTGAACTGGAAAATTTGTCTTTGCAGTAATTTTTTTAGTTACTATTCAATATTTTTTGCATGCCAAAAATACATAAGCGTAAAAAAAATACTGTACATAAAAAGTCGGCTCCCAAAAAGCCTAAAAAAGCTTTTAAACCAAGCCGCAAGATAACGGCTAAAAAAAGCCATATTTCGGCCCGTCACTCTAAAGCACTCAAAAAAGCCAAGCATTTTTTTATTTCGAAAAATAAGAAAAATATTCAGCCAGTAGAGGAGGTTGAAGAGCCGACAACAGCCCAATTGTGGGAGCTTGTTAAGAAGGGGCGTAATCGCGGTTTTATTACGGAAATTGAATTATTGCAGTTTTTACCTCGACCCGAGCATTATTTGGATTTATATGAAGGATTTGTTGAACTTTTAGAAAAAAATGGTGTTACTGTTGTTGAAACTGCCCCAAGTTTACTTGGTGGAAAAATACAGAATCAAGATGTTTTAAAACAATTTCAAGGAGCACAGCCGGACATGGATGTGCCGTTTGATCTTGGCCAAATTTCATCCGATTCAATTCAAATGTATTTGCGTGAAATTGGTAAAATTCCGCTTTTGTCTGGTGAAGAAGAAGTGGCTCTCGCTAAACGTAAAGAGCGTAACGACAAAGCCGCCGAACGCAAACTCATTGAGGCTAATCTTCGTTTGGTGGTATCAATTGCTAAAAAATTTGTAGGCAAAACACTATCGCTTCTCGACCTCATTCAAGAAGGAAATATTGGTTTATTCCGGGCGGTTAAAAAGTTTGATTATCGCAAAGGATATAAATTTTCTACATATGCCACCTGGTGGATTCGGCAGGCGATAACTCGCGCTTTGGCCGACCAATCACGCACGATTCGTATTCCGGTCCACATGGTAGAAACGATCAATCGTTTCCAGCAAGTTCAACGTCGTCTCCAGCAAGATTTGGGACGTGACCCAACCCCAGAAGAATTGGCCGCTGAGCTTGGTGAAGAAGTGGATAAAATTTATCACATTATTAAAATTTCCCAGGATACCATGTCCTTGGAAGTGCCAATTGGCGATGAGGACGAAGAGACACAGCTATCTGATTTTATTGAGGACGTTAAGAATGTGTCTCCAGATCGTTCTGCCGCCCTTCAGATATTGCGAGATTATGTTCAACATGCCATTAAAGACTTAACACCACGTGAACAAAAGATTTTAGAAATGCGCTTTGGTTTATCGGATGGAGTAACTCATACACTTGAAGAAGTGGGGCAAGAGTTTGGGGTGACGCGTGAGCGTATTCGGCAGATTGAAGCCAAAGCCCTTGAGAAAATTCAACAAACCGATATCGTTAGCAAATTGAGAGACTATTAGTAGAAGTATTTGATTTTGGACGATCTGCTTTTCCAGGTAGAAATTGCGTGGTGTGATTTTTGCTAAATCATATGAAAATTGTTTTTTCCGGGGGCGGAACACTGGGGCCTGTTACCCCACTTTTAGCAATTTATGAAGCATTATTAGCGGCGTATCCAGATGCACATTTTGTTTGGGTTGGAACTAAAAATGGACCAGAGAAAGAAATAGTAGAAAAAGTTGGTATATCTTTTTTTACAATTGGGGCAGGAAAATGGCGTCGCTATATTTCATTTTGGAACATCACTGACCTTATAAAAATTGGCATTGCTTTCTGGCAGTCATTTTTTTTTATTATTAAAGAGCGGCCGGATATTTTAATTTCGGCTGGTGGTTTTGTTAGCGTTCCTTTACATCTAGCGGGTGCGTGTCTGGGTGTACCTTCGTGGGTACACCAACAAGATATCTATCCCGGTTTAGCAAACAAACTTATGTTTCCGTTTGCTAAAAGAATAACTACTGCCCTTAAAGAAACCGCCATTTTGCTCAAAAAAAAACGAGCCGAGTGGATTGGGAACCCGTCGCGAGATCTTTCGGTTGTTTCCAGGGATGATTCAAGAAAGAGGCTCGGCATTCCGCCGGGTGTACCGGTTATTTTTGCACTGGGTGGTGGTACCGGATCTACGAGCATTAATAATATTGTTATTGAGGCGCTTCCGCATTGGCCTCGTGATTGGCATATTATTCATCTGGTGGGGAAAGAACGTCCGCAGGATTTTGCTAAACGCGCAATGGACACTTTTTCCAATTATCACGTTTATCCTTTTTTTATAGACGAGATGAAAGACGCGTACGCCGCCTCTACCGTAGTAATTTCTCGAGCAGGTTTTGGAACGTTAACCGAACTAGCGGCACTGTCAAAACCCGCAGTTATTTTGCCGATGTTTGATACGCATCAGGAAGATAATGCTAGATATTTTTTTGAGCGTGGTGGCATTGTTATGCTTGAGAAAGGCGAGAGTAACGGTTTAAAATTAGCGCATATTATTTCAGAAATTATGTATAATACACATATGAGAGATAATTTAGGCCGAACGCTTCATGCTATTTTGCCAATTGTCTCGCGGGAAAAAATTGTGGCTATTTTTGATAGCATTGTATAGAGTTTGTTTTTTATGGAAGCAACTATTTTTTCAATCTTTACTTGGATTTCTCCGTTTAAATATTTTTTATTATTTGCTCTAGCTGTTATAGAAGGCCCATTTACCATGACCATATCTGGTTTTTTGCTCAGACTCGGTTATATTGGATTCGTTCCTACATATGCTGTTTTAGTGACCGGTGATTTATTGGGGGACACTATGTGGTACACATTGGGGTATTATTGGGCTCGTCCTTTTATTAATCGTTTTGGAAAATATTTTGGAATAACTGATTCTCTTATTAAAAAAACTGAAAATTTGTTTGGAAGTCATCAATCCAAGATTATTTTTTTTTCTAAAATTACCATGGGATTTGGTTTTGCTCTTTTAGTGCTTATGACCGCTGGCATGATTCGAATTAAACTTAAAAAATTTATTGCTATGAATGCTCTAGGCGAATTAATCTGGCTGTCGACTCTTCTTTCAGTTGGATATTTTTTTGGCACTATGTACATTACTGTTAATCAAGATATTCGAATTATTTCGCTTGTTGCCGGTGGGGTATTTTTTGCTTTGTGCCTTTTTCAATTTGCGCGTTATATTCGAGGTCGAGTTTTTTCTAATAAAATATGATCTCTATAATTATTCCTACTCTTAATGAGGAGTCTACAATTGAGCACTTGTTGCTACAGTTGCGCCAGGGAATGGGGAATTTAGAGTATGAAATTATTGTTTCTGATGGTAACAGCAAAGACAAAACAGTTATTAAAGCAAAGTCATTGGCCGACACTGTTCTTGTTCACACTTTGCCACATCGGCAAACTATTGCCCAAGCAAAAAATTATGGCGCCGCTCACGCTCATGGTAATTTTTTTGTTTTTATGGATGCCGATACAAGTATAGAAAATGCAAATATTTTTTTTAATAAAGCGCTTGCTGTTTTTAAAAATTTTCCAGCTATAAATGCACTCACGGCTTCCTTAAGAGTTAAACCAGAATTGGCCACGAGGCGGGACATATTTTTTTCGGCGGTAGTTAATTTTGTTCATTGGATTCTCAATAATGTTTTTGGTTTTGGTAGTGGTTCGGGCGAATTTCAAATGGTACGGGCCGAAAGTTTTAAGGCAGTTGGTGGGTATCGTGAAGATTTAGCAGTAACCGAAGACAATGACTTGTTTTGGCGTCTTGCCAAACATGGTAAAACCTATTATGATGGTTCGTTAGTAGTGTTCCACAGTGGACGACGAGCGCATAAGATGGGTTGGCTTCGGCTTTTATTTTTATGGTTTATTAATGGTTTTACCGTTCTTATTTTTAAACGATCGGTTAGCAGTGAGTGGAAACCAATTAGATAAAAAATATGAAAGTAAGCTTTGTAATTCCAGCTTTTAATGAAGAAAAATATATTGGTAAATGTTTGGATTCAATTACGCCTCTCCTTAATAGTAAGTCCATTGATTGTGAAGTGATTGTGGTTAACAACGCGAGTACCGACAAAACTCGCGATGTTGTGTTGCAATACCCCGTTACATTAGTTGACGAACCTCAAAAAGGACTGGCACGAGCCCGTCAAGCTGGTTTTATGGTGGCTAAGGGCGATCTTATTGCCAATGTGGATGCTGACACTGTTTTAACGTCCGAGTGGATAAAAACAGTTTTGGAAACGTTTGATAGTAATAGAGATTTAGTGGCTTTAAGCGGACCGCAGATTTTTTATGACGTTCCAAAGAGTGTAAATTATTGGGCTTTTATTTTTTATGGTATCAGTTGGTTTACACACCTTGCTAATAGGTTTTTTTGGCACACTGGTTCAGTGTTGCAAGGTGGAAATTTTGTTGTTCGACGGTCGGCACTGGAAAAAATAGGCGGTTTTAATCCACAGTTTACTTTTTATGGAGAGGATGCCGACGTGGCGCGGCGTTTAAATAAGGTGGGGGAGGTACAATTTACTTTTAAGCTTCCAATTTATGCTTCCGGCAGGCGCGTTATGAAAGAAGGTAAATTTACCATGGCAGGCCGATATTTTGTAAATTATGTATGGACAAATTTATTTAAAAAACCATTTACTACAAAATCAGAAGATATTCGTGTAGAGACTAAAGTGGGTACGAAATTTTAATATATTGTAAATTTGTTTTTTTCTTCTTACTTAAAATAAAATGCCGCCTTACGGCGGACATTTATTGGTGGGTCGGCCGGGGATCGGCTTCACCTCTCGTTCGCTTCCGCTCACTCGGGTTAGCCACCGCCTCGCCGTCGCGCTCACCACAAAACTCGCGCGACATGGCTCCGGCGTTCGATCCCAGCATGCGACCAAAACTATTTGGTCGCTCTTCCCACAAAACAAAAAACTCCTCATCGGAGTTATTTTGTTTTGTGGGTCGGCCGGGGATCGAACCCGGGACCTTATCCTTAAAAGGGATCTGCTCTACCAGCTGAGCTACCGACCCAAAAGTATTTGTTTTTGGGCTATCCCGATTTTGCGTCGTAGCAAAATCGAGGATCCGCGATTCAGCCGAAACTGAATCGGGACCGACCAAATTATAGACTTTTGACCATTTACATGATACACTAACTCAATAAACAAATCAAGAGGTTATTCACATTCTTGGTTATTTTGTGTTAATTTTATACTTATGCTTAGCAAAAAATATTTTGCAAAACTTAGAACAGAATTGCTCAGTTACGCCGAAAAACGTCGTGAGGTGATTAAGGTGGCAGGGGACGCTCAGCATCATGCCAAACGAGCTATTTTTGCCCTCCAGCGTGGTGGAGTAAAAGACGCTAAAGAATCACTTGATGCCGCCGAAATGCTTTTACTCACTCTTCGTAAAAAATTTAATAAAGACCAAGCCTTGTTTGACGAAGGGTCATTCCGTGCGGCGCTTGAAGAATACACTGAGGCTTTTTTGTTTCGGCAGTTTTTAGATGGTTCACAGCTTGGCGAAATTGACATTTTGCCTATTGACTCTGATATTTATATTGGTGGTTTGGCCGATGTACCTGGCGAAATTGTTCGGTATGCTATGAAATCCGCTACCGAACGTAATTTTGCCGAGGTAAAAAGAGCATACGGGGTGGCCGAAGAAATTATTGGCGAAATGATAACAATGGATTTAACCGGTTATAACCGTCAAAAGTTTGATCAAGCTAAACAAGCTTTAGGAAAATTACAACAAATTGTGTACGAAATAAGTTTAAAAAATTAACATAATAACCGCTTTGTGTTGCTACAAAAATTAAAATCACTCCGCCATCTTTTTTTAGCATGGCTTATGTATTGGCGCTACGGGCGACCAGCGCGAAATCTTATTGTTATAGGGGTTACGGGAACCAAAGGTAAATCAACGACCTGTCGTCTTATTGCTTCAGTTCTGGAAGCGGGAGGAAATAAAGTGGGCATGCTCACAACGGTTGAATTTCAGATTGCAGAAAAACGCTGGATGAACGATCGGAAAATGACTATGCTCGGCCGTGGTGAAATTCAAAAAATGTTACGCGATATGGTGCGCGCCGGGTGCCGCTACGCAGTTGTTGAAACTTCTTCGGAAGGTATTTTACAATATCGCCATTACGGCTTGCATTATGATGTGGCAGTTTTTACTAATCTTGGAACGGAACATTCCGAACGGCATGGTGGTTTTGAAAATTTAAAAAAAGATAAAGGAAAATTATTTCGAGCTTTACAGTACTATCCAAAAAAACAAATTGGTGGAAAAGTAATTGAAAAAAGTATTGTCGCAAATACCGATGACCCTTCAGCAGATTATTTTTTACAATTTCCGGCCGATACAAAAATCGGTTATTGTTTAAAAAATGGGCAGGGAGTTTCTGGCGTACGGAGTGAATGTGGGAAAATTATTTCTGTTCTGGAACGACAAACCATATTTCAGTCTAATGGTGAAAATTATACTCTTAATATTCCTGGTGAATTTAATGTCTATAATGCGCTGGCTGCCATTTCCGTTGGAAAGTTATTTGGCCTTAGCCAGGAGCAAATTGGCACCGGTTTAAAAAATGTCTCAAATGTTGCAGGAAGAATGGAATTTGTTGAAGTTGGGCAACCGTTTAAAGCAATTGTAGATTACGCGCACGAACCGCTTAGCCTAACAGCTCTTTTTACAACACTCCGCCAAATGGTTAAACCGAACAATGGTAAAATAATTTCAGTTATTGGATCTGATGGGGGTGGAAGAGATGTTAAAAAAAGAAGTAAAATGGGGGCAATTGCCGGGCAGCTTTGCGATTATGTTGTAATTAGTGATGTAAATTGTTTTGATGAAGATCCAAAAAATATTGCTGAGATGTTGGCGAGTGGTGCCAGAGAATTTGGTAAAAAAGATGGTGTTAATTTGTTTGTGGTAGTTGATAGGAGGGCAGGGTTTGCTAAAGCTGTTTCTTTGGCCCGTCCGGGGGATGTTGTGGTGGTAACTGCCAAGGGCACTGAGCCGGTTTTGTGTATTGCCAATGGCGTAAAAATTCCATGGGATGATAGAAAAGTTCTTAAAGAAGAGCTTCTCAAATTGTCTAAAAGAAGTAGTTAATATATGCGGGCTTACCCAGACCGTAATGGTAAAAGTTTTTTTGGATCGCAATTATTTGTGGTTATTGGCGCAGCCGTTTGTCTTTTATTGTTAATTGCAGTAAGTCGCACTTATTATCAAAATTATCGAATTAAGATGGAAATTGCAGATTTAAAAAGTGAAGCCGAAAAATTACAGGGCAAACGTCTGCAAACTCTTGAAACTTTACAGTATGTTGAATCCCAAGCCTTTGTTGAAGAAAAAGCCAGAACTGAGCTGAATTTACAAAAAAATGGAGAACAAACAGCGATTATTTCCCGCACTAATTCTTTAAATTCAGAATATTCTCATAGACAGGAAAATGTCTCTGTGGTAGAATCAGAAACGATGAGCAATATTAAAAAATGGTGGCAATATTTTTTTAATCATCAAGTACAAAATAATTAATTTTTTAAAATTATTTTTCTATGGCACAATTGGAAATGTCAGACGTGAGCGAAAAGGCTCGCCCGGCCAAAGCTAACAAAAATGTCAAATTGTTTGCTGTTGGTTTTGGTGGGTTTTTGGTAGCAGTTTTAATTTTATTTTTTGGTATTGGAATATATAGGGCATACGCCAAAACGGCTACTGATATATGGACCGTGACTGCCGCAAAAATTTTGCGTCTTCCAGCAGCGAGTGTTAATGGGCAGCGTATTTTGTATTCGGATTACGTTGATGATTTACACGCCATTGGAGTTTTGCGAGAGTATACAAAATCTAATGGGGGCGGGGCAGCAGCCTCATTTACCGACGAGCAAATGTCCGATCAAGTTTTATTTCGTTTAGTTAATAATGTGCTTCTTCAAAATGAGGCTCGTAAATATTCCGTTACCGTTGATGATAAGGATGTTGACCAGCTTAAAACACAAATAATGCAGCAATTTAAAACAACCGGCGATATTGACTCAGAATTGGAAAAACGCTATGGATGGAATTTTGCAACCTATGAACGTAAAGTAATGCGGCCATTTTTACTTCAATCTAAATTATCAGATAAAATTCAAACTGATGAAACTAAACGCCAGGCGATTCGTGAAAAAGCCGAAGTGGTTCTTAAACAGCTTAAAGCCGGGGCTGATTTTGCACAGTTGGCTGAGCAGTATGGTAGTGATGGCACTGCTGCCAAGGGCGGTGATTTAGGTTGGTTTAAGAAAGGGGACATGGTGCCTCAATTTGAGGCGGCAGCTTTTGCTCTTAAAAAAGGAGAATTGAGTCCGGATTTAGTAGAATCTCCTTACGGTTACCACATTATTCGAGTAGATGACCGTCGTGTGACTACAGCAAAAGACGCGCAGGGTAAATCAACCACCCAGGAAGAGGTTAAGGCTCGTCATATATTATTCTCATTTCCTTCAGTTAATGATGAGCTGGATACTATACTTAAACAAGCGCTTGTAAAAGTGTATCTTAAAGTCCACAATCCATTCACCAGCTTGAATACAAAATAATTTTGTGTTAGCATAGAACAGGCCATAAGCCTGTTCTTTTGTTTTGCGGGTATACTAAGTTATATCCGCGGCGTTCAGAAAAAAATGCTCGAGAGAGCTCGGCATTTTATTCTTCACTTGCGGGTATAGTATAGTGGTAATATGTAACCTTCCCAAGGTTAAGCGACGGGTTCGATTCCCGTTACCCGCTCATTAAAAATCCCCCGCAGTATGAGCGAGGGATTTTAGTTGTTTATTTTTTAAGACTCTTTGGTTTCATCCAGTAATTTTTACGACGGAATTTTTTTGTTTTTCGTGCCAAGGAGTGGGCTTTTTTAGTATTTTTTTTGGCGTGTTTTAAACGAGAGCGCAAGGCTGTGTTCATAAGATGATTATTTAAAAGTTTGGGTATAATAGCAGATTATCTTTAAAAATGCAAATTTTGCTTAGTCAAGCAAAAACTTTTCATTAAATTTTAAATTATTATTCGAGTAATTTAATTACCTAACCGTTGGTTGATACTCAGAATAGTACACCTATAAAGTACACCTATACTTGACACCTGTAACAAATTGGTGTAGGCTTGTTTTGCCAAACTCCTGGCTTTTTTTGTTACCCAATTCGCCGCACCGCGCATGTGGTGGGTAGGGAACAGGGGAACCACGGAGTTACAACCACGGGCCGCGCACGGCTGCGCGCGCCCACATCCCGCTACGCGAAAGGCGGGAGGAGGATTGACCATGTTGCATCGCTGGTT
The DNA here is from genome assembly GCA_964533715.1 of uncultured Gammaproteobacteria bacterium. Classification (GTDB taxonomy): domain Bacteria; phylum Patescibacteriota; class Patescibacteriia; order Magasanikbacterales; family GWA2-37-8; genus CAZHNI01. The sequence continues at coordinate 25,535 of CAZHNI010000001.1, forward strand.
CGTCACGATCGTGGCGTTCGCCTTGGCCCTGGGCCTCGGCAGCGCCGTCAACATCAACGTCAACAGCAACCGCCCCGTCCTCGGCGCCATCGTCGGCGTACTGGGTGAGGGGGTGGCGGCCGCGCAGGTGCCGACCAACTACCGGTTCTTCAACGGCACCGGCGTGAACGGCCAGCTCGGCCAGCCCTACACGCAGGGCGCTCAGTCGGCGCTCAAGGTGCGGATCGAGAAGGTGTGGCCCACCATCGCCAAGCGGCACCAGAATGCCCTGGAGTATTATGGGGTAATGGCCAACACCAACTGGTTCAGGAACAACTCCGGTCCGCAAGGGGAGTACTGGTTCGTGGCGGGGATCTTCCGCCAGCTCACCAAGATCCCGCTGGACGACCGAAACAAGACAAACGAGGCACTGGTGGGAAAGATCTCATCGGATCCTGACTATGTCGACTCGCTGATGATCATGAACAAGACCGGCGCGCTCATCAGCGGTGGGTACGTGGGCGAGGTGCACGTCTATTTCGGCGATGTGAAGGGTGGGTGCACGCCGAACGCCCTGGCCTACTACTTCTCTCCCCCTGACATTTCGGGGATGAAGGTAGTCGGAGTTGTGCTCTGCGGAGACGACGGCGTCCGGGTGGCCAACTTGCCAACCGACTTCGGTGGTTTCGATACTACCCTGGAAAGCATCTTCGTCCACGAGTTCGCGCATGCCGTCGACGACGTACACAAGGCAACCACAGGCAATGAGCTGAACATCTCGGATATCATGGAGATGGATCGGTCCTGCATCCGGGTCTACGGGTTGAAGGGGATCTTGGCGTTGGTGGGGAACTCGGCCTACGATCCGCTCACGTATCTCGATCTGCGAACCATCGCGGATTGGTACCCGATCTGGGTGTCGGTGATCAACTACAATTACGATGCTTCGAAGCAGATACTGGTCGGGATGAACGTGGCGGGCGGGTCGTGCGGAGGTGTGCAAGACGATGTCGGGACGTGCAAGAACGGGCAGACCCCCGTTGCCGCTTGCGGCGGCCTCCCCATCGGCGACGCCGGCACCCCTACCGACGGGGGCATAGCACCCCTCGACCTCGGCGGCAGCTTCAGAACCCCTTGCACCTCCGACTCGCAGTGCGCCAGCAAGGTGTGCCAAGACGGCCTTTGCCGCAGCCCGTACTGCGGCAACGGAGTTTTGAACCGCGTGGGTGTCGGAGGAGGCTCCGGTGAGTCCGACATTGACTGCGGAGGGGAGGAATGCGGCAGGTGCGCCGATGGCAAGAAGTGCTTCGCGGCCACCGACTGCAAGTCCGGCGTGTGCACCGGCGGCAAGTGCGCGGGGGGCGGTGATGTCCAGGGCGGCTGCGATGTCGGCACCGGACGCGGTGACCGCAACTGGGGCGCCATTGTGCTCCTGCTCGCTGTGCTCCTCATCTTTTCGTCGGCCATCGCCGCTTGGCGGCAGTTCGAACGGAAGCAAGGGCGTCGCACCTAGTGCCCCCCACGTGAAGTAAAATCATCCGCACCCCGGCCAACCCGGCCGCGTGCGCGGACGAGGTTGGGTTGGCCGGGTAGGCGAGTAAAATAAAACTAAGAAAAAATGGAGGGGGAGACCGATCGACTCCTCAAATCGATCATCTACAAAAACAACCTTCTAAATTGAAGGCTGTTTTTGTTTTTAAGCATGCTCGCTGTGGATAAGTGGTATAGAAGAGGATTTTTAAGCATGTTACTGTAACATACATGATTATGGTTTTACTTTAATTTATTATCGCGTCTTGTATCCACGCGGTCTAATGGTCGATCCGTGATTTAGTAAGACGTTTTAATTATGTATATATGAGTCAAAAAATAATGGCAGAGTATATTTGGATGGACGGCCAGTCCACCGCAAAGTTGCGTTCCAAAACCAAAATTGTTGATGGGCCCATTTTGAAAATAAGCGATTTACCAGATTGGGGGTTTGATGGCTCAAGCACGTACCAGGCAGAAGGACATTTTAGCGATTGTCAATTAAAACCAGTCAAGTATATACCCGATCCAATTAGAGGTGGTAATAATGTTTTGGTAATGTGTGAGGTTTTAAATGCAGACGGTTCTACTCATGTTAGTAATACCCGGGCACACTTACGTGAGGTATCAGAAAAATATAGATTTGAGGAAGCGTGGTTTGGTATTGAGCAAGAATATACCTTTTTTAAAGGTGCCAAGCCGCTCGGTTGGCCAGATAATGGTTTTCCGGCGCCGCAAGGCGGCTATTATTGTGGCGTTGGTTCGGATGAGGTGTTTGGCAGGCCAATTGTGGAAAAACACATGCAAATGTGTTTGAGTGCGGGGCTATCAATCTGTGGAATTAATTCGGAAGTGATGCCAGCGCAATGGGAGTGGCAAGTTGGGCCTTTAGGCCCACTCGAAGTGGCCGACGAACTGTGGTTGTCTCGCTGGCTTCTATACCGAGTAGCCGAGGATTTTGATGTTTCAGCCACCTTGTATCCTAAGCCGGTAAAGGGAGACTGGAACGGGGCTGGTGCACATACCAATTTTAGTACCAAAGCCATGCGCGCTCCAGGCGGCCTCGAGGTAGTTAAGGCAGCTTGCGAAAAATTAAAGATGAAGCACAAGGAGCATATTGCAGTTTATGGGGAACACAACGAAGAGCGTTTAACTGGCAAACACGAAACCTCAAGCATTAACGATTTTCGCTATGGAGTAAGTGACCGCGGTGCATCTATCCGAATTCCTATGGCCACTGCTAATAATGGGATGGGTTATTTAGAAGATCGTCGTCCAGCCGCTAATATGGATCCTTACAAGGTGTGTGCTCGATTGTTGGAAACGGTGTGTGGGAGTTAGTAAAAAATTATTTCCAAAGCCAGCTGAAAGGTTGGCCTTTTGTTTGTTATTAAGGCAGTGTAATTATCTGTTATTCATTTTTCATCACATCTGTGTATGATTCTAAAGAACAGACACGGGTGCCCCCCTTGTTTTATCTCCCTGGTCAAGAATGATACTTTTTTTCATTTTTAGTGTATACTATATTAGTTATTAATTTAAATGTACTTTGTATGAACAAATTATTTATTGCGTTTTCTGGTATGGGGTTATGCCTTGTTTTGTTGGGGGCGGGTTGTAGTAAGGCTTCACCAACAACAAATACACCCCCGCTAACAAGTGAGAGTGTCTCGCAGCCGCTGCAATCGCCACAAACTGTTACGGTGCCGTATCCTACTGAGGCCCCAAGTACCCAAAGTACCCAAACTGGTGGTTCAGGTGGAACTGGCGGCTCAGGGACGGCAACAAAACCAGCCTCTAGCCCTTCACCTGTTGTGGCCGCGATGACTTATACCCAAGCGCTTAATGTATACAAAAAAACCGGTGCCTATATTCAGTTCGCTCGTTGCCATGGTAACCCCGGCTATATTTCAATGAAGAAGGGCACAAAATTTATGTTGGATAATCGCGATAAGGCCACCCACACAATTGGCGTTGGTAAAATTGCCAGTTACAAAGTTGGTGGGTATGGCTTTGCGGTTGTTTCCGCTCCCGGAGCTGGACAATATTACCTCACCTGTGATGGTGGTGGAGCCGCGCTTCTTAATGTTGAGAGTTAAAATATATTTGTTTAACTAGAAAATAGTAGAATTTCACTTATTGCTTTAGTTATGCTTTCTAATTTTATTATTTTTGGGGCGCAATACCTCGTTTTTGTTATTGCCTTGGTGGCCACAGTATATTTTTTGTTACAACCTCGTACTCAACAAAAAGAATTAGTTATTTTTGCGCTTATTACCTTGCCGCTTACTTATTTATTAGCTCGTATTGCCGGGTGGCTTTATTACAATCCGCGTCCGTTTGTAGTGGGGCATTTTGTCCCTATTATTCCGCACAAAGATGTTAATGGTTTCCCGTCCGACCATACGTTGGCGAGCGCGGCAATGGCGGTGGTAATTTTTAAATTTAACAAAAAGTTGGGCGTTGTATTGGGCGTGTTAGCGTTAGTCGTTGGTATTTCTCGGGTGGCGGCGGGCGTTCATCATGTTATTGATATAGTGGCCAGCGTTTGTATCGCGGCGGTGGTTGGTTGGTTAGTGAATAAATATATTTATTCTAAAATTTTTCATAATTCTCCCCATCAAAAATTATTTTATGAGCCAAAAAATTAAAGCTCGGAGTGAAGATTATTCCGAATGGTACAACAATATTGTGGAGCAAGCCGATTTAGCCGAACATTCGGCTGTAAAAGGGTGCATGGTAATAAAACCGCACGGCTATGCCATTTGGGAAAAAATGCAACGCGCGCTCGACGATATGTTTAAAAAAACTGGTCACGTCAACGCTTATTTTCCGCTTTTTATACCCAAATCTTTTTTTAGCAAAGAAGCCAGCCATGTGGATGGTTTTGCCAAAGAGTGTGCTGTTGTTACCCACTACCGCCTTAAAACTGCCAAAGACGGCAGTATTGTAGTAGATGAAAACGCAAAATTGGAAGAGGAATTAATTGTCCGTCCGACATCGGAAACAATTATTTGGAATACCTACAAAAATTGGATACATTCTTATAGGGATTTACCGCTTCTTATTAACCAATGGGCAAATGTAGTAAGGTGGGAGATGCGCACAAGACTTTTTTTGCGTACGACCGAATTTTTGTGGCAAGAGGGGCACACCGCGCACGCAACGGCCGAAGAAGCAATTGAGGAAACTAAAAAAATGCTTGATGTATATGCTGATTTTGTTGAAAACTGGATGGCTATACCTGTTATAAAGGGAATAAAAACCGAAAATGAACGTTTTGCCGGCGCCATAGAAACATATTGTATTGAGGCGATGATGCAAGATGGCAAGGCTCTGCAATCCGGGACCTCTCACTTTTTAGGACAAAATTTTGCCAAGGCATTTGACGTAAAATTTGCAGACAAAGAAGGCAAACTGGATTACGTGTGGGCCACCTCTTGGGGTGTTTCTACCCGTCTCATGGGCGCCCTTATAATGGCCCATTCCGATGACCAGGGGTTAGTTTTGCCACCACGCTTGGCGCCAATTCAGGTCGCAATTGTGCCTATTTATAAAGAAATTGAGGAATTGGCAGATATCTCTGTGGTTGCTAACAAAATAAAAACCGAACTTGGAACCAAAGGTATTACTGTTAAATATGATGATGACGACAGTAAACGTCCGGGTTGGAAATTTAATGAGTATGAATTAAAAGGCGTGCCAATACGTTTAGCTATAGGGGCGCGCGACCTTGCTAACGGCACAATTGAATTGGTTCGTCGTGATACCAGGCAAAAACAGGTGGTAGAAATTTCCAAAATTGCAGAAACCGTTGAAGAAACGCTTGGACTTATTCAGACTTATTTGTTTGAAAAAGCGGCAACGTTTTTGCAAGAGCATACTTATACTGTTGATGATTTTGCTGAATTTAAAGAAAAAATAGATAAAGGGTTTGTGTTGGCACATTGGGATGGGACCACCGAAACAGAATTAAAAATTAAAGAAGAAACAAAAGCTACCATTCGTTGCATTCCACTAAATTCCAAAGAAGAAAAAGGAAAGTGTATTTATACAGGCAAACCGTCTAAACAGCGTGTCATTTTTGCCAAGGCGTATTGATCAAACAAGATACACATGTATACGTCCGTAACAATTAAACAGTTGCACCACGCACTCCAAGCGCTTGACCCATCAGCGCTTGTTTTGTTAGGGGGCAGTTATTTATATGACGAAGCGGTAGAGGAAAGTGATGTTGATTTTTATTTTATAATACCTTCATGGAAGATATTTTTTTTAAAGAAATTTAAAAAAATAATTCAGAATTTAAAACAGCGTTTTTCTGGCGTGAATTTTAGTGTTATGATTGTGCCACAATGGCTTCGACGGCATGGATACTATATTTATGGAAAAGATGTCAGCGGTAAAATTCATACATGGGAACTCCCAATTTCAATATTAATAAGGAATTGTCTTAAGCTGGCCTATTTTAATTATTTACGGTCAATGGTGGAACCAAAAAATAAAGAGAGAAATGTTCAGAAAGTAAAAAAGCAACTTGCGGTAGCAGAACTTGCCGCGCAAGGTAAGGTAGATTTTAAAGAACCAATTTTTTCGTGGAAATATATCAAACGACATTTGGTCTCGTCTGTCATTTCGACCGTAGCGACCAAAGGGAGCGAAGTGGAGAAATCGCTTGACTGCAGTGACTCACAGATCAAGGGATTCCTCGACTGCGGCTTCGCCTTCGCTCGGAATGACAACGCGAATGACGGTCTACGGCAAGTGCATGGACAATTCCTCCCATATTTTAATTTTTCCTTGTCAAATTATTTGCTTTACAATATTCGTTTTTTGCTCAAAGGCAACCCCTTGTTTCTATTTAGTAATCCTGATAAAATGGTGTTAGAAAAAATGGTTATTGGAATTGAGCACGAAGAAAAACTCCCAGAATTGTATAAAGAAATAAAAAGAATTGTTTTTCCTGTTATTATTTTTTAAGGCCGCGCCTCAAAGGACGTTGCGCGGCATGATTTCGTCAAATCATATGTCCAAAGAAATAGTTTTTGACATTGAAACACAAAACACCTTCGCCGATGTTAATAATGACTTTAAGAAACTTAAAATTTCTTGTGTTTCCATTTATCAATATGAAACAGATTCTTATAGCAGTTTTGAGGAGCATGAATTAAAAAATTTATGGCCGATTTTAGAAAAAGCTGATCGGCTTATTGGGTTTAATAGCGGGCATTTTGATTTGCCGGTTATGAATAACTATTATTTGGGAGATTTATTAGCGTTTCCACATTTAGATATCATGGATAGTGTTAAGGCGGCGCTCGGGTTTCGTCTTAAGTTGGATGATATTGCCAAAGCTACCCTTGATAATATAGAAAAAAGTGCGGAAGGTCTGCAAGCTATACGTTGGTGGAAAGAAGGTAAAATTGATGAAATAAAAAAATATTGTGAGCAGGATGTGCGGGTTACCAAAGAAGTGTATGATTTTGGGAGAAAAAATAGGCAGCTATTTTATAAGTCTTTAACCGGTGAGGTATTACCCTTTAGAGTAGATTTTGCGTTATTGAAGACCCAGGCGGACAAAGGAAAAAATATTAATTTGACGTTGCCATTTTAAATCAGTATGGCTCAGCCTAAAAAAATTATATATCTCGATCACGCTGCAGCGACACCAATTGATCCACGCGTCAGAAAAGCCATGGAGCCATTTTTGAATTCAGAATTTGCCAATCCGTCTGCTTTGTATACGGCGGCGTTGGTAGCTCGAAAAGCTATTGAGTTAAGCAGAAAGAAAGTGGCGAACGTACTTCATACGCAACCTGATTGTGTAGTTTTTACAAATGGGGGAACAGAATCTAACAATTTGGCTCTTTTGGGAACAGCCCGGGCACACGAAAAACAGGGAAAACATATTATTATTTCCGCGGTAGAGCATAGTGCCATGTTGGAACCAGCCAAAGCCTTAGAAAAAAAAGGCTGGAAAATTTCGGTGATTCCGGTAGATAAAAATGGTGTCGTAAATGTGAATGCGGTAGTTGGCGCAATAAGACCAGATACCGTGTTCGTGAGTATTATATATGCCAATAATGAAATTGGCTCAATTCAGCCAATAAGTGAAATTGGTCGTGCTATTGTGCGATATCGAAAAGAGCATAAAACAAATTTCCCTTATTTTCATACCGACGCTGCTCAAGCGGCTGGATTTCTTGTTCTTGATGTAGAAAAATTACATGTGGATTTTATGTCTTTTAATGGTGGAAAAATGTATGGGCCACGGGGGAGTGGTGTATTGTATCTCCGACGTGGAATTACCGTAGAACCACTTATGTATGGCGGATCACAAGAGCACGCTCTTCGCCCAGGAACGGAAAATACGGCGGCGATAGTTGGTTTTGCCACCGCTCTCCAAATTGCACAGAAAAATATGGGTAAAGAGTCGGAGAAATTGCAGGAGCTATCGAGTTTGTTGTGGAATAAGCTAAAAAATAAAGCGCCAGGCCTACAACTGAATGGCCCGGAAATTGGGCCAAATCGTTTATCAAATAATCTTAATATATTTTTTCCCGGTGTTGATGGTGAAACTTTTGTAATTTATCTTAGTGAAGAGGGTGTGTATGTTTCTACTGGTTCATCGTGTAATTATGAAACCGCCTCGTTGTCGCCTGTGCTCAAGGCGATTGGTCTACCAGACGCAACCATAAATGGTTCTGTTAGATTCAGTTTGGGGCGAAGCACAACCAAAAAAGATATTAATTTTGTTGTTACGACAATTATAAACAGCATTAAAATATTGACGTAATTGATTTTTGCTTTTTTCTTATTTTTTTGTTAGTATGAAGCCATACCATTTGTATGGCTTTTTTGTATATTGTTGCTACACCAATTGGCAATTTTGATGATATTACCCTTCGCGCTCTTGAAACGCTCAAAAGCGTTGATGTTGTGTTATGCGAAGATACCCGGGTAACTAAAAATTTGCTTGACCACTATAAAATACACAAGCCGACGCTCAGCTATCACCATCATAGTGATGCCAGGAAAGTTAATGAGATTATTAGTTTATTGGAAAGTGGTAAAAATTTAGCTTTAGTGACCGACGCCGGCACACCAGGGATTTCTGACCCTGGGAATGAGCTTGTTTCACAAATAACAAATAACAAAGAACAAATAACAATTGTTCCTATACCAGGCCCATCAGCAGTAGTTGCCGCTCTCAGTATTTCCGGCTTTCCTACCGACAAATTTTTATTTTTAGGATTTCCTCCCCATAAAAATAAACGGCAAAAATTTTTTAAAGAAGTTGCCGCGGCCGAGCACACGGTGGTGTTTTACGAATCCGGTCATCGTATTATAAAATGTTTGGGGGAATTAAAAGAAGTGCTGGATATAAAAAGACAGATAGTTGTCTGTCGTGAACTCACCAAAAAGTTTGAGACGATTTATCGTGGGACAGTTGAAGAAATCTCTAAGCAAAATATAGATGAAAGAGGGGAGTTTGTGGTGGTTATAAATGCTTAAATTGCTGTATCGTTAAATTGTTTCTTTAGTTATCCAACAATTTAGCCATTTAATAATTATGTCAAAATCAATATTTTTTATAACTACCGCTATACCATACGCCAACGCGGAACCGCACATGGGGCACGCGATTGAATTTTTGTATGCCGATATAATGGCGCGTTATCAGCGTTTGCTTGGCAATGAGGTGTATTTTTTAAGTGGCACCGATGAACATGGCCAAAAAATGCTCAAAACTGCCAAAGAAGCCGGTAGACCCGTGGAAGAGTTTGCTGCTGAGAAATCGGCAACTTTTAACAATCTTTTGGATCAATGGAATATTTCTAACGACGATTTTATTCGTACCACAGAAAAACGTCATCTTGACGGCGCCAGCAAATTTTGGAGCACGGTGATGGAAAATGGACATATTTATAAAAAGAAATATACTGGTTTGTATTGTTACGGTTGTGAATCTTTTAAAACTGAAAAAGATTTGGTGGAAGGTAAATGCCCTCTGCACAATCGTGTGCCCGATGAGGTCTCAGAAGAAAATTACTTTTTTAAGTTATCTAACTTTCAGGAACAACTTGAATTTTTGTTTGAAAAAAATTCAGATTTTGTACACCCCAAAGGTCGCATGAACGAAATGCTAAACGTGCTTAAAGAGGGAGTGGAAGATATTAGTATTTCTCGTACTGCTTCCAAAATGCCATGGGGTATACCAGTGCCAGGTGATAATAGCCAAGTAATGTATGTGTGGTTTGATGCTCTTACAAATTATATTACTGCTTTGGGCTATGCCAGTGATGAAAAATTATTAAAAAAGTATTGGCCCGCTACGCACGTTATTGGCAAAGATATTAATCGATTTCATTCCCTATTATGGCCAGCCATGCTTATGGCAGCAGGCCTAGAGGTACCAAAACAAATTGCGGTGCACGGTTTTGTATATGCTGGTGATGGCCAAAAAATGAGTAAGACCTTGGGTAATGTTATTGATCCCGCGGAAATTATAAATGAGTTTCCTCTTGAGTCCGTGCGATATTTTCTCGCTCGTGAAATTCCTTTTGATGGTGATGGTAATTTTTCTCGCGAAGCATTAAGCACACGTTATAATGCGGATTTGGCCAATGGACTTGGCAACCTCACTAATCGCATTTTAACCATGGTGGAAAAATATAGCGATGGGGCTGTGCCAAAAGTCACTACGGTTGATAATGATTTTATTAAGTCGTTGGAAAAAATTTGGGTTGAGTATGACGCCGCTATAAAAGCTTGGCAATTTAACCGTGCTTTGGAAAGTGTGTGGAAATTTGTGGCTATGTGCGACCAGACAATTTCCGACAAACAACCGTGGGCGATGGTAAAGATGGGCAAGACAACGGAGGTAAACGACCTGCTCTATCATTTATGCGAGGGGTTACGCCACATCGGCATCATGATTTGGCCAGTAATGCCAGAAACAGCCGAAAAAATTATTTTGCAACTTGGTTTGTCCTTAGAAAAAGAATTTGCCAAGCCGCTTGTCGAGCTTCAACAGTGGGTAGAGCTGACTGTGGGAAACAAAATAGATAAAGGTCAACCGCTTTTTCCGCGCTTAAGTGATAAGTAGTTTATAATTATGCCTATGAATAGTATTTATTTAATATGTCATTTTTTGATGTAATTCTTATTTGTATAATAGTTGGATTTGGTTTTTTTGGATTTTGGTTTGGCTTCGTGCATACCATCGGTTCACTTATTGGCACCGTACTCGGTGTTTATTTGGCTACGCGTTGGTACTACCCTCTATCTGGTTGGATAATACACTTTACAGGTTGGACAGGAAATTTTATAAAAGTAATTGTATTTATTTTGGTTTTTGTAATAATCAATCGAATTGTTGGTATTATTTTCTTTTTAATTGACAAAGCGCTATCTATTTTTACTCGTCTACCTTTTATACACGCGTTTGATCGTTTTTTGGGTTTTGCGTTTGGCATTGGTGAGGGTATTATTGTAATTGGTGTAGTGTTATATTTTATAAATAAATTTCCCTTAACGCCAGCTTTTATGACCGATCTGGCTCAGTCGAGCGTCGCTTTGTTGTGCGTGCATGTTGCTTCGTTGTTTCTCCCGCTTATTCCATTAGCTTTAAAACAAATTTCTGATTCGGTAAGCAACTTTGGTTTTTAGAATTTTGTAATTATGATGATAGATACACACGCCCATGCGCACTTTAACGCCTATAAGGATGATATGGACGAAGTAATAGAGCGGAGCCTTGCTAGGGGTGCTGTTATTAATTTAGTTGGGACCCAAGCAGATACGAGCAAGCGGGCGGTTGAAGTCGCCGAAAAATATGACGGAGTATACGCCACAATTGGTCTTCATCCAGAACATCTTTTTTCCAAGTGGGTTGACGAAGAAGAAACCTCTTTTCAATCGCGGGAAGAAAGTTTTGATTATGAGTACTACAAAAGTTTGGCGGTAATGCCCAAAGTTATTGGCATAGGGGAGTGTGGGTTAGATTTTTACCGTATTCCCGAAGGTATGACCAAAGAGGCTATGCTCCCTAAACAGGCAGAAGTTTTTAGGCAGCATATTAATTTATCTCAAGAAACAAACTTGCCGCTGATAATTCATTGTCGTGAGGCGCATGAGGAGATGATTGCCATCCTGAACACGTTCGTTTCGCTCAGTGTAAACTCCGCGGAGCGTGGTGAAGGACCCCCTCAAAAGCAAGGGGATTATTCGGTCGTCCCGAGCAATTCGGGACTCCCTCAGAATGACAATGCAAACAAAAAATTACGTGGCACGATGCACTGCTACACCAGCAGCTGGATTAATGCCCAAAAATATTTAGAAATGGGTTTTTACATTGGTTTTACCGGCGTTATTACATTTCCTCCCCAAAAAGCGAACCCGCAAGCCCAGGCGGATTTATTGGAAGTTGTTCGTAAGATGCCAGAGGACAGGATACTTTTGGAAACCGATTGCCCTTATTTATCACCAATTCCATATAGAGGAAAGCGAGGCGAGCCTTGGATGATTGAGGCAACAGCAGCAAAAATAGCGGAACTCCGCGGAATAAGTTTGGAAGAAACCCTAAGCGTAACAACAAAAAATGCGCGGAACCTTTTTCAGAAAATGGTTTAGTTAAGTTATTCACATTTTCTATTAAAAATTCTCTTGACCTTTTGTGTTAATTCGTTTATACTAATGTCGTCCTTTTTTATGGAGAATAAGCCCCAAAAGACGTCTGATCGAGAGTATTATATATTTGCACTTCGCATCATGGGCGATTTTGGGGCCACTATTGCGGCACCAGTCATAATTTTTGTACTTATTGGGCAATATTTTGATAATCGTTACGGTCATGCACCAATTTTTACAGTAATTGGGTTTCTGTTGGCAGCATTTGGTTCTGGTAGCATTATCTACAAAAAGGCAAAAAAATACGGAAAAGAATTTCAACAGATGAATAAAAAGTAGTTATGTCCCAATTGATTTTACCACCACTCGGCGCTGAAACCATGTTTCATATTGGTTCGATACCTGTTACCAACACCATCGTTAACACTTGGATAGCGATGGTTATTTTTTTAATCTTTGGCTTGGCGCTTCGCAAACGCGTATCGCTCCGACCAGGAAAATTGCAAAATTATTGCGAATATTTTTTGGATATTTTACTCGGATATTTTGACCAAGTAACTGGTAGCCGAAAAAAGACAATCCAATTTCTTCCTGTTGTTGGTTCAATTTTTTTCTTTATTTTACTTTCTAACTGGCTTGGGCTTCTCCCTGGAACCGGCAGCATTCTTAAGGGCCACGAACCATTGCTGCGTCCGGCTAATACCGATTTGAATTTAACCATTGCTATGGCCGCAGTGGCGGTTATTTCATCGCATATTTTTGGTTTTTTATCGGTAGGATTTTTTACACATATTGGTAAATTTGTTCAAATCAAAAATTTTATAAAAAGTATCCCCAAAGGTCCGGTTGCAATTTTTCAAGCAATTGTGGAATTTGCAGTTGGGCTAATTGAAATTGTGAGTGAACTTGCCAAAGTAATGTCGCTTTCACTTCGTCTTTTTGGTAATATTTTTGCTGGTGAAGTTTTAATGACGGTGATGCTTAGTTTGGTAGCGGCGGTGGTTCCGGTTCCATTTATGCTTTTGGAGTTGTTGGTCGGCATTATTCAAGCTAGTGTGTTTGCCATACTTACGTTAGTATATATGTCTGTTGCCAGCGCTGAACCACACGGAGCGGAACACTAAAACATAAAAACACAAGAACATTAAAACACAATAAGCCGTTTTAATGTTTTAATGTTTTAATGTTTTAATGATATCTACCCTGAATCGTATAAGCCGTACATTCGGCGATTCAACGGAGATGGATATCAAGAAAGTTAATTCTATGGATCACGAATCACTCGTGACGATTATGAAGGGTGCCACGATGGCGCTCGGCGGCGTTGTTCCCGCCATATCAATTGGTCGTATCGTAACCAAGGCTATGGAGTCTATTGGCCGTAATCCGGAATCAGCCGGTAAATTGTTCGTTCCCATGCTTCTTGGTGCTGCTTTTGCCGAAGCTATCGCTATTTACGCTCTTGTAGTTGTATTTACTCTCAAATAGCTCAACTCACCGGGCCACTTGTTGGCCTGGTGAACTTGGATTATTTTAAACTGTCATTCTGAGCCTGCCTCCTGCATGCGCAGGTATGGCGCAGACAGGTGAAATGAAGAATCTTCCTATTATGAAGATCCTTCCCCAAAGGGGTCCCTTTGGGACGCTCTGCTCAGGATGACAAAATAGAATCTATGCAATTTATTGACACTGTTTACGCTGCCGAAATCGCCGAGTCAGCGCAGGAAGGCCTCTTAACCTCCCTTGGTATCAATGGGACGTTATTTATTTTTCAACTCGTCAACTTTGCTATCGTGGCAACAATTATTTGGTTTTTAATTTTAAAACCACTTACAAAAAAAATGACTGAGCGTCAAAAGATGATTGACGACAGTATCGATAATTCAAAAAAAATTCAAGAAACACTTCAGCACAGTGAACAAAAATATCAGGAACGCATTGACCAGGCGAAAGTGGAATATAATAAAATTTTGGAAAAAGCCACTGTTGATGCGGTAGCGACAACAGATGCCATGAAAGTAAAGGCTAAGCAAGAGATTGAAATGTTGGTAGATCAGGCAAAAAGAAATATTAAAATTGAAAAAGAAGAAATGGTATCAGCTTTAAAAAATGAAACCGCTGGATTTATTGTAATGGCATTAGAAAAAATTCTGGGAGAAAAAGTTGATAGTAAAAAAGATAAAGAAATGATTGAGGAAATGATTAAAAAGTTAAAATAATATGCCAAAAAAGGCACAGGATATTAAAAAAATAGCAGCCGCTCTATACGAGGTTACTAAAGATTTAAGCGGTCAGGAGCTCGGCAAAGCCTTGCAAGGTTTTGTGTCTCTTTTGGTAAGAAAAAATTTGTTTGGTCAGGCTGAAAAAATAATTTCGGCATTTGTAGCCTATGCAAAAAAACAAGAATGTATTCTAGAGATTGATGTAACGACTGCTCGAGAAATTGAAACGAAATTGTTGCAGGCAATCCAGAACGCTTTTGGTAAAAATGTAGAGTCTACAACAAACGTGGATGATTCCCTTGTCGGTGGTTTTGTAGTTAAAACAAAGGATACTGTTTTTGATGCCAGCTTAAAAACACAACTACAAAAATTAAAACAAAGCTTGATTTAATTGTCATTGCGAGGAGCAAAGCGACGAAGCAATCCCCCTGAGTTCAGTGCTCCTGAAAACAAGGGGATCGCCACGTCAGCCGGTGCGAACCGGCTTCCTCGCGATGATAGCTTTAATCTAATAAAACCTATGTCCATCAACTCAATTGTCGAAGAACTCAGAAAGAATATTAGTAAATTTGAAAAGCAGGTCGAAGTGGAAGAAATTGGAACCGTTACCGAGGTAGGGGATGGTATTGCTCGTGTGAACGGCCTTACCAATTGCCAGGCGAGCGAAATGTTGGAATTCCCGGATAACACTATCGGCGTGGCCTTAAACTTGGATGAAGATTCCGTTGGCGCGGTTGTACTTGGTGAGTTTAAACATATTAAAGAAGGAGATACCGTAAAACGTACCGGCCGTATTTTATCGGTACCGGTTGGGGAGGAGCTTATTGGCCGCGTTGTTAACCCGCTTGGTGTTCCTATTGATGGTGGGGCTAACCTTAATAGCAAAAAATTCTATCCAATTGAAAAAATTGCTCCTGGTGTTATGACTCGTGAGGGCGTCAGCCAGCCAGTGCAAACTGGTATTAAAGCCATCGATGCCATGATCCCAATTGGTCGCGGTCAACGCGAGCTTATTATTGGTGATCGTCAAACCGGCAAAACCGCTGTGGCAATTGATACAATTATTAACCAAAAAGGTCAGAACATGATTTGTGTGTACGTGGCAGTTGGGCAAAAGGAGGCAAAAATCGCCCGTATTATGGCAAAACTTAAAGAGGCTGGTGCCATGGATTATACTATTATTGTTTCGGCCGCCGCTTCTGACCCAGCCGCTCTGCAATATATTGCCCCGTATGCTGGTGTGGCTATGGCCGAATATTTTATGGACCAAGGTAAAGATGTGCTTTGTGTTTATGATGATCTTTCTAAACAAGCCGTTGCCTACCGTGAAATTTCACTCTTGCTGCGTCGCCCACCGGGTCGTGAAGCTTATCCTGGTGATGTTTTCTATTTGCACTCACGCCTCTTGGAACGTGCTTGTAGACGTAATAAAGAAGCTGGTGGCGGGTCAATTACCGCTCTTCCAATTATAGAAACTCAGGCCGGTGACGTTACCGCCTACATTCCAACCAACGTTATTTCCATTACTGATGGTCAAATTTTCTTAGAATCAGATTTGTTTTATCGTGGTATTCGCCCGGCGGTAAACGTTGGTATCTCTGTGTCGCGTGTTGGCTCTTCCGCTCAAATTAAACCAATGAAAAAAGTAGCCGGTAAACTTAAGTTAAGTCTAGCCCAGTTTCGTGAACTTGAAGCTTTTTCTCAGTTTTCAAGCGATCTTGACCCGGAAACAAAAAAACAAATTGATCTTGGTGTGCGCATGGTAGAAATTCTTAAACAACCACAGTATCAACCAATGGGTGTGGCTCATCAGGTTGCTATTATTTACGCGGTATCAAACGGATACGCCAATGAAATTGAGGTGCAAAATATGAAAGAATGGGAAGATAAATTTCACATTTTCTTTGAAAAAACTCGCCAGTCACTCTTAGAAAAAATTAGCAAAGGAGAGTGGGATGAGAAAATTGAAGGTGAGTTAAAAGAAGCGATTGCCGAATACAAAAAATAAATATTTTATGAAAAAGCTCCTCAGTCTAGAGGATATCAAATTAAGAATAGATCAAATTATCGATGAGCTTAGCTCCGGGGCAATTTCGATTAGAGAAATTGAACCTATCCATGAAAAATTGCAGCAAGCTAGGGCGGATTATTTAAGGATTGTTGAAGAAATAAAAGCAGATGATCCAGAAATTTTAAATCATAATGCTACATTGGTTAGGGTGTACATTGAGATTGGCAGGCTCTATGACGCGGCTCTTTCGTTGATAAGAAAAATTGAACGAGAGGGAATAGGTGAATTTCGGTCTGAAGGTAGGGGATCTAAAAATTAGATATGGCAGTAAGTACCAAAACAATTAAACGCCGCATCAAATCAATTTCCAACACCAAAAAAATTACTAAGGCCATGGAGATGATTAGTGCGGTAAAAATGCGCCGAGCGGTAGCCAATGTTTTGGCTACCCGAAATTATGCTAGCCTGGCTTGGGAAATGCTTAAAGAAATTTCCGAGTACACGCACGATGGCCACCATGCACTCTTGCAAAAAAGGCCTGTTAAAAAAATCGGTCTCATTTTAATTACCAGTAACCGAGGGTTGGCTGGCGGTTTTAGCAGCCGGTTATTGCAGGAAGTAGACAGCTACATAAAAAAAATCACTCATCAAACTGTCATTCCGACGACACGTGCGCTCCGCTCAGTGCAGGCTCCAGAGGAATCTCTGGCTCATTCGAATGACGGACAGAGATCCCTCGTCGGCGCGAGCCTCACTCGGGATGACAAAGTGCAAATTGGCATTGAAGCCGACATCATTCTTACTGGTAAGCGCGGCAAAAAAATTTATCATCGTTTTGGGCACACTGTGGTGGCCGAATTTGATAAAGTAGATCTTACCACCAGAATTGAAGAAATTTTACCCATGGCCCAGTTGGCGGTAAAAGAATTTGTTGCCGGAACATACGACCAAATTGTAGTGGCGTACATGCATTTTAAATCCGCAATTGAACAAGTGGCCACAGTAAAACAAATTTTGCCGCTTACGAAAGATTCAATTAAAGAACTGGCCGCCAAAGAAGCTGATGACACTGAAGAAATAGAAGAGAGCACATTTTTGTTTGAGCCAAACCCGGCGCTGGTGCTTGATGTACTCTTGCCACGTTTGGTTGAAATGCAAATGTATCAGGCAATTTTGGAATCGGACGCCTCCGAGCACAGCGCTCGCATGATGGCTATGCGAAACGCCAGTGATTCGGCCAGCGATATGATTAAAGAGTTGCAAAACAGCTTTAACAAAGCACGCCAAGCAGCTATTACCCAAGAAATTAGTGAAATTGTGGGTGGTGCAGCGGCCCTGGAGTAATTTAGTTTCTAGTAATCTAAAAAACTAAATTGTATGGAGGAAAGATATCGTGATTTTACAGAGCTTGAAGTTTGGCAAAAAGCGCATGAACTAAGATTAAAAGTACGGATTCTTTGCAAATTTCTACCATCTGAAGAAAAATATGGCCTGATCTCACAAATTTTAAGATCGTCCGCTTCAGTCGGTGCTAATATAGCTGAAGGTCATGGTAGATTTCACTATCAAGAAAATATCCAATATTGCAGACAAGCAAGAGGATCGCTAGATGAAACTCGTGATCATCTAATCTATATACGTGACGCTGATTTAATAAGAAAAGTGAGTAGTTTGGAATATTTAGTTAATCTATGTTTACAAATAAAGGCTTTGTTAAATGGTTATATCGGTTATTTAAAAAAATGTAAACAAGGGCAAGACTAATTTTTACTAACTTTCGAATAAACTAATATACTAAGTTACAGTTACTATGTTGAAAGGAACAATCACACAAATTATCGGCGTCGTCGTGGATGTGAATTTTCCCGATGTTCTTCCGAACCTATATTCGTCGGCAGAAACTAAAATGCCAAATGGCGATACGCTTGTTTTAGAAGTTCAACAGCATTTGGGCGACAAGAATGTGCGTACCATTGCCATGAGTACTACCGATGGCCTTACTCGCGGACAGGAAGTTACCTCAAATAACGAGCCAATCAGCGTGCCAGTAGGCCCGGAAACCCTGGGACGCATGTTTAATGTGGTCGGCGCGCCCATTGATGGCAAAGGTGATACAAAAACAAAAAAGAGATACCCAATTCACCGTCCAGCCCCAGATTTTGTTAAACAATCAACTAAAACGGAAGTTCTGGAAACTGGTATAAAGGTTATTGACCTTATTTGCCCATTTTTGCGTGGTGGTAAAATTGGCTTGTTTGGTGGCGCGGGAGTAGGTAAAACAGTTTTGATTCAAGAACTTATTCGCAACATCGCTCAGGAACATGGTGGTTATTCCATGTTTGCTGGTGTGGGTGAACGCACGCGTGAAGGTAACGATTTATATAAAGAAATGAAGGATAGCGGCGTTTTGGAAAAAACCGCTCTCGTGTTTGGCCAAATGAACGAACCACCGGGTGCTCGCGCACGCGTGGCTTTGTCCGCGCTCGCCATGGCCGAATACTTCCGCGATGAAGAGGGGAGAGACCTGCTCTTGTTTATCGATAATATTTTTCGTTTCACCCAAGCCGGATCCGAAGTTTCGGCACTCCTCGGTCGTATGCCTTCGGCCGTAGGTTACCAGCCAACCTTGGCTACCGAAATGGGTGCTCTTCAAGAACGTATTACCTCTACCGATAAAGGCTCCATTACCTCCGTACAAGCGGTGTACGTGCCGGCCGACGATCTTACCGACCCGGCTCCAGCTACCACGTTTGCACACCTAGACTCAACCGTGGTATTGAACCGTTCACTTACCGAACTTGGTATCTATCCAGCTGTAGACCCGCTCGATTCTAACTCTACTATTCTTGATCCACTTGTGGTTGGCGAAGAGCACTACCGCACGGCCCGTGATGTGCAAAAAATTCTCCAGCGCTATAAAGATTTACAGGATATTATTGCTATTTTGGGTATGGAAGAATTGAGCGACGAAGACAAGACTCTTGTTTCTCGCGCTCGCAAGATTCAGAAATTTTTGTCTCAGCCGTTTTTCGTGGCAGAAGTATTCAGCGGTATTGAAGGCAAATATGTGCCGGTGAAAGAAACCGTACGCGGCTTTCGTGAAATTTTAGATGGCAAGCACGACGAAAAGAACGAGCAAGCGTTTTATATGAAAGGTAGTATTGATGAAGTCAAGTAACAACATACAAGATACATGGAATAAAATATAATTTGTATATTTTTCCATGTATATTGAATATTTTTATGATGTTTAAAATTGTTACACCCGAACGTCAAGTCTTCACCGATGAAGTTTCCCAAGTTACTATGATGACCACCATGGGTGAAATTAGTATTTTACCGCATCACATTCCGCTCGTGGCTAATTTGGTTCCCGGAGAAATTAGATACAAAAAAAATAACGAGGAATTATCCATTGCTGTTTCGGGAGGTTTTGCCGAAGTCCGACCAGATGGGTCGGTTGTTATTCTCGCAGATACTGCCGAGCACGCACATGAAATTGACTTGGCTCGTGCCGAAGAAGCCAAATTACGCGCGGAAAAACTTATGTCCGAAGCGCGCAATAAAGATGAAGTGGATTATACGGCCCTCGCAGTAAAACTAGAAAAAGAATTAGCAAGACTCCGAGTAGGAAAAAAGTATCGCAAAGTCTAAAATAACATTAACAAAATCGATCGCCCTAAACGATCGGTTTTTGTTTAAGTGTAACATTTTGGCTAATTTTGCGTCTTCTATACAAAGCACCCCTGATTCCAGGGGCATTTTTTGTCTTTATTCCCCCTCCTCGACTCCTCCCTTATGTTTAGGGGAGGGATGTGGGCGGGGAATAGAGTATAAATTATGAAATATAACACAAGATTAACGTTAAAAATTTATTGGAGCGAAGCACGTCGACACTGGCTTTCGATGATTATTATTGTTATCGGAGTGGTGGGCGGTTCTTTTGCTGGAATTATTATCCCCCTTTATTTTAAGGCATTTTTTGATATTCTAGCGAGCTCAAATTCATCAGCTGCTTCGGTCTCGGCTCTTTTTGGAGTGCTTGTTGCCATTGCCATGGTTGAGGCTGCTCGTTGGCTGTGTTGGCGCACCGCTGGTTTTTTTAATAATTATTTTCAACCAAAAGTAATGGCAGCTTTGGCTAATCGATGTTTTGCATATTTGCACAAGCACTCTTTTGGGTACTTTAACAGCAATTTTGTTGGCTCTTTGGTTAAGCGTGTTAATTGGTTTACGCGCGCCTTCGAAAGTGTCGCCGATAAAATTACCTGGACATTCATTAACTTGTTTGTAGATTTAGGCGTGGTGGTGTTTATTTTATTTCGAAAAGATTTTCGTCTAGGCCTCGGCAGTTTAGCTTGGATTATTTTATTCTTATCGGTAAACTGGATTTTTACTTCATACAAATTACGGTTTGATATTAAACGCAACGAAGCCGAAACAAAAGCCACCGGTGTTTTAGCCGATACCATTACTAATAACAGTAATGTGAAGTTGTTTGTTGGGTATGGGCGCGAACGCCAAAGGTTTGCTGAGGCTATGGAAAAGGTACGCTATCTTCGCCGTTTCACTTGGAACCTCGACAGTGTATTTGAAGCTGTGCAAGGTTTTTTGGTAGTTTTGTTTGAGCTTGGTATTTTTTACTTAGCCACTATTCTTTGGAAAGAAGGACATTTAACGGTAGGTGACTTTGTCCTGCTTCAATCATTCCTTATAATAATTTTTGATAAGGTGTGGGATTTTGGGAAGATCGTGCGTAATTTGTATACAGATTTATCGGATGCCGAAGAGATGACTGTCATATTAAATACCCCGCACGAAATTCAGGATGCTCCGGGAGCCAAAAAACTGCGCGTAGAAGCGGGTCTTATTCAGTTCAAGAATGTCGATTTTTATTATCACGAGACGCGCAAAATTTTCCGAAAATTAAATTTGGAAATTGCCGGCAGTGAAAAAATTGCCTTAGTTGGCCCATCGGGGGCAGGTAAATCTACCATTATCAAATTGCTTCTTCGCATGCATGATGTTTCGGGTGGGAGTATTTATATTGATAACCAAAAAGTATCGGCTGTAACGCAAGAAAGTTTGTGGGGAGCCATTAGTATGGTGCCGCAGGATCCAATTTTGTTTCACCGCACGCTACTAGAAAATATTCGCTACGGCAAACCAGAGGCTACGGATGAAGAGGTGATTGCGGCCGCCAAACTCGCACATTGTCATGAATTCATTTCGGAATTTCCAGACAAATATGAAACTTATGTGGGCGAACGCGGTGTCAAATTATCTGGCGGTGAACGTCAGCGTGTAGCTATTGCCCGGGCAATTTTACGCAACGCTCCAATACTGGTACTCGATGAAGCCACCTCGAGTCTTGATTCAGAATCCGAACATCTTATTCAAGATGCGTTGGCCAAACTCATGGAGAACAAAACCGTTATTGTAATCGCTCACCGTCTGTCTACTATAATGAAAATGGACAGAATTTTAGTGGTAGACCACGGCGAGGTGGTAGAAAGCGGTACCCACCAAGAGCTTCTTAAACTCAAATCCGGCCTTTATCATCAGCTGTGGAAACGACAGGCAGGTGGGTTTATACAGGACTAGGGTAATTGTCATTCCGAGCGAGGCCAAAGGCCGGCGAGAAATCTCTGTCTCAATCAAATGGACAGAGATTTTTTTCTGGACAAATGTTTATATTTGTGCTAAAATGAGCAAAAATTATCGAATTGTCATTCTGAGTGAAACGAAGAATCCTCCTATTATGAAGATCCTTCGCTCCGCTCAGGATGACAGACGATTATCACATGACTAAAATTGTCAAAACAATAGAATCCATTCTAGCTAATGAACCCGCCTTCCGCATTAAGCAAATTGAAAAGGCGTGGTTTGATGTGTCCTTAAATTCGTACGATGAAATTACTACCTTGCCAAAAGAGCTTCGCGAAAAATTAAAAGATATTCCCTGGTTAAGTTTGGAAGTCCACACCGAATTAAAAAGCAAAATGGATAACACGCGCAAATACCTTTTTAAACTAGGGGATGGGAATTTGATTGAGATGGTCTTGATGGGTCGTATGTCATTGCGAGCCCCGAAGGGGCGCGGCAATCCCCCTGATTTGATCGAGGACGTTGACGAGGAGATTGCTTCGTCAGTCGCTGCGACGCTCCTTTCTCGCAATGACACATCGGCGATTGGCCGCGACACCAGTGGCGATCGTTACACCATCTGTATTTCATCTCAAGCCGGGTGCCCCATGCGGTGTGCGTTTTGCGCCACGAGCAAAAGCGGTTTTAAGCGTAATCTTACCGCCGAAGAAATTATAGATCAATATCGTTTCGCCCAGCGACTACTGGCCAAAGAAAATAATCGGGTGAATAATATTGTGCTCATGGGCCAAGGGGAACCGCTGGTAAACTATGAGAACGTAAAAAAAGCGATCAATACTATTTTAAAAAACAGCGACATCGGCTCTACCAAAATAACTCTATCCACTGTTGGTTATGTGCCCGCCATGGAAAAAATGATAACCGACACCGACTTTCCGCCGGTGCGTTTTGCCTTGTCACTTCACAGCGCTATAGAAGAATCGCGTAAAAAAATTATTCCAACGCACAAACCAGGGTTTTTGGAATGGCTCGTGAAGTGGGGGAATGCCTACCACGAAAAATTTGGCAACCGCACCCATTTTATTGGTTTTGAGTACATTATGTTAAGTGGGGTAAATGATGATGAAGCACATTTGAAGGCACTGATAAAATTGTGCAAACGTTTTCCTATCGTTCGCGTTAACCTCATTCCGTACAACACCACCAACGATGCCGGTGAGGTTGATGAAATTAATAAATTGGAAGAACAAATGGGCTCTAATTATCGCATTTTTACCCGCACCCCGCACGAGCTTATTGAACATTGGCACGAGAGTCTTATGGATGCGGGAATTACGTCCACTATCCGTTATTCGCAGGGGCAGGATATTGCGGCGGCGTGTGGGCAACTCCGGAATAAAGAAAAATAGATTTTAGGCACTAACTAATCTAACTTTATTATAGTATGTTTGAATTAATAATAGATATAACCAACAAATTATTTCCTTTATCTGGCATCGTTGCTTTGCTCTCTACAACAGTTGGTATTTGGTTGGCGTTGGCTGAGTATAGGTTAAAATTAAGAGCAGAATCGAGAATTGCCGACAGTGCCAAAATTGAAGCTGATATCAATTTAATTAAACATTTTACTGAATTGATGAATGTTGCCCACGCTAGAAGCGGTTATTCAGTTTCTGAAACCGTGATTGAAAAAATGTTTGAAAATGGATTTTTTACTGATGATGATAAAAATAATTTGGAAATTTTAAATCAAAAACTAGAAGATGCTGCTATTTTGACATTGCCTGTAGGTCTTGCCGCACAGGATGCAGCTATGGCTGCAATTTCTGTTTTGGCAAAAAAACACGATATTTTAAAAAAACCGGCGCTTCAAGCATTAGAATCAATGAAGTTTTTTAAAAAAGAACTGTCCGAAAAATACATCACGGAGATTAATGCCAGCAACTAAATCAATCGCTTGACACAAATTCCGCCAAAGTTTAAACTATAGATATATGAACGAAGATAAAATTATCATGGAAATAGTCGAACTCAAAACTGATGTAACAGAAATTAAGGAAGCAATGAAAACTACTTTAGTGACTAAAGCAGATCTCGAACCAATTGTGCGTACCCAAGATGAAATTTTGGTTATTCTAAAACGCCTTGATAATGAACGTCTTGTTAATAATCATAGGATTACAAATCTAGAAGATAGGGACGAAAAACACAACAAGGACATAACTCAAATCAAAGTTAATCTAAAAATGGCCTAAATTATAGCGTTTTTTGCGATTTGTAAAGCTTACCAAATTACGATATACTAGTACCACTAAATTGGTACTTTTTTAATTGCGGACAGTGATTCTTCACTGCGCTCAGAATGACAGAAAATATGGGAAAATACTCTTTAAACAAGGCGCAACGTGAAGCCGTGGAGTATACCAGCGGCCCGCTTTTGATTGTGGCTGGGGCGGGGACGGGAAAGACGACGGTGATTACAAGTAAAATTTGTCGGTTGATTGAGGAAAAACTCGCCAAACCCGAGGAAATTTTGGCATTAACGTTTACCGAAAAAGCGGCGGCGGAAATGCAGGATAGGGTAGATGAGATAACCAATATTGGCTACGCCGATCTCCACATTTCTACCTTCCACGCCTTTTGTCAAAAAATTCTGGAGCGGCATGCCATTGATATCGGCCTCTCCAATTCGTTTAAACTCCTCACCGACACGGCGGGCTGGGTTTTGCTCCACAAAAATTTGGATAAATTTAATTTGGATTACTACCGACCGCTCGGCAACCCTACTAAACACATTCACGAATTTTTAAAACATTTTTCTAAGTGCAAAGATGAATTAATTACACCGCAGGAATATTTGGAGTATGCGGAAGGTTTAAAATTGAACAATGGACGAGACCCCACCCTGCCCTCCCCTTTGCGAAGGAGAGGGGACAAAACCCCCTCCTCTGCAGAGGAGGGGGTAGGGGGAGATCTCGCGGAGGTCGAGCGGCTTACGGAAATTGCCAACGCGTATCACACGTATAATCAACTGCTTTTGGACAACGCGCTATTTGATTTTGGCGATTTGCTTTTTTATACCGTCAAATTATTTCGCGAACGGCCGAATGTGCTCAAAATGTTCCAGAATAAATATAAATATATTTTGGTGGATGAATTTCAGGATGTGAACTATTCGCAGTATGAATTAATTAAACTCCTGGCGGACGCCTCATTGTCATTTCGACCGGAGCCCCAAAGGGGCGAAGTGGAGAAATCCCTGTCTCAATCACGAACGGACAGAGATTCCCTGCCTGCACCATGCCTGCGCATGCAGGAGGCAGGCTCGTCGGCCTCCGGCCTCGCTCGGAATGACAATATTGTTGGTCCCAACCTCACCGTGGTAGGGGATGATGACCAAAGTATTTATGCCTTTCGCGGCGCCAGTGTGGCGAATATTCTAAGGTTTAAAGATGATTATCCAACAGCCAAAGAAGTGGTGCTATCGGAAAATTTTCGTTCCGGCCAAAAGATTTTGGATGTGGCGTATGAGTCTATTCAGAACAATAACCCGGATCGGTTGGAAGTGAAGTTAAAGATAGACAAGCGACTAAAGGCCAAAAGGCCATCTGTCATTTCGACGACGAAGGAGAAATCTCTGGCTCACCAAACGATGAATAGAGATTCCCTGCCTGCACCATGCCTGCGCATGCAGGAGGCAGGCTCGTCGGCCTCCGGCCTCGCTCGGAATGACAATGGGGATGGCGTGGTGATACATTTGCACAAACCAACCGTCGAAGACGAGGTAGCGGCTGTTTTGGACGAAATTACGCGTATTAAAACGGTTACCGAAGGCGTAACCTGGGATGATTTTGCTATTTTGGTTCGTGCCAACAATCACGCGGATGCGTTTATAAACCAACTGCAAACACGAGGCATTCCATACGAATTTTTGGCTTCTAGCGGATTGTATCGTCAACCGATTATTTTGGATTGCATAAACTTTTTTAAACTCCTGAATAATTATCACGAATCCAGCGCAATTTATCGACTGCTCTGTTTACCTTTTTTTGAATTTAGAGAAAATGATTTACAAAAAATTACCTTTAATGCCAAGCGCAAAAGTATTTCGTATTACGAAGCACTCAAACGCGCTCCCGAATTTGATGTGTCGCAAGCAGGGATTAGCGTGTGTGCTAAATTGGTGGAAGTAATTCATGCCGGCCTCCAGAGTATGCGTTACGAAAAGCCATCGGTGGTGCTGTATTCATTTTTGGAAAATAGTGGTTACCTCAAATACTTAACACACCAGGAAAACGAAGGTAAGGGCGATGTGATTCGCCAAATTCATTATTTAAAACAGTTTTTTGATTACATTGCGCAGTATGAATCGGTAACGCCTGAGGCGCATGTGGTCGGGTTTATAGAGCATTTTATGATGGTAGTGGACGCGGGTGATAAGGGAAGCCTCTACCAGCCGAGCGACACACCGGATTCCGTAAATATTTTGACGGTGCACGCCTCCAAGGGCTTGGAATTTCGCTATGTGTTTGTAGTGAATTTGGTAGAAGATCGGTTTCCATCACGCAGTCGCAGTGACGCGCTGGAAATTCCGCTTGAACTCGTGAAAGAGCAATTGCCGGAAGGCGATAGCCATATTCAAGAAGAACGACGATTGTTTTATGTGGCCATGACGCGCGCCAAGGAACGTTTGTATTTTACCAGCGCGAGCGATTATGGTGGTACGCGCACAAAAAAGATTAGCCGATTTTTGGCGGAGTTAGATTTTGGTTCTGTCATTCTGAACGGAGCAAAGCGCAGTGAAGAATCCCTGTCTGCGCAGGCAGGTCTGTCTCAATCACCAACCGACGGACAGGGATCCTTCGCTTCGCTCAGGATGACAAAAAAAGTAAATGAAATGAGTGAGCGAGTGTACGAAACGCCAAAAACTTTTTCATTCTCACAATTGCGATCGTACGAAACCTGTCCATATCAATACAAACTGGCGCATATTTTGCATATCCCCATGAAGGGCAGTGCGAGTTTTAGTTTTGGTTCCAGCATGCACAACACACTCCAAGCGTTTTATGAACGGGTAATTGAGCTTAACAGTTCCAAACAAGTCTCACTTTTTGACACACCCAAACCATCTGTCATCCCGAGCGTAGTCGAGGGATCCCTTTCGCCAACGTCAAGGGATTCCTCCACTCCGCTACGCTCCGGTCGGAATGACAAAGCGGTGAAAGTACCAGAATTTGAGGAGCTCTTAAAAATGTACGACGCTAAGTGGATTTCGGATTGGTTTAAGGATAAACGCCAGCGCGAGGACATGTACAAAAAAGGTAAGGAAATTTTGAAAATATTTTATACTTCGCAAGAAGGCAATTGGAATATTCCAATTGGTTTAGAAAGCTGGTTCAAAATCAAGGTGGGGGATTATGTGATTAACGGACGTATTGACCGTTTGGATCAGCTCCCCGATGGTACCATTGAAATTATTGACTATAAAACCGGACAGGGCAAAGATAAATTAACCAGCGACGACAAAGAGCAACTTTTGTTGTATCAAATTGCAGTAGAAGAAATTGCCGAGTTTAAAGCGTACGGCAAACCAAGCAAACTTACTTTCTACTATCTCAACGATGATTTAAAAACATCGTTTATTGGTGAACCAAAAGATACTGAGAAATTAAAAGAAAAATTCAAAACCACCATCGAGAGTATCGTCAAGGGAGATTTTACCGCCACACCCAGTCAATTTATTTGCGGCCGATGTGATTTTAGGGATATTTGTGAGTTTAGAGTATGATGAGACCGATTGGTGATATAATTAGCAAACACTTGTCGACAAAATCGACTGTTTTAACCGGTGCGCGAGCCGCCAATTTTGTTGAACTTGCCAATGATTGGCTTTACAAGGAATTTGGCCCGGACGTGAGAACCTTTGCCTCTGCAAAATATTTTAAGACCGGGGCTCTTTCAATCACCTGTCTCAATTCGGTAGTCGCCCAGGAAATTAGGCTACGAGAGGCCTCTTTACTCCAATTTTTAGCTCAAAAATCAGGTTCATCAATGGTCAAAAAAATACTCTATAGGCAGATTCCGGAGAGCGCCTATGAGGACTTGCCAAACGGCGATTAAAGAATTAGAATAGGGGAATGAAACCACGCTTTTTCTTGTTTACCATGCTCGGAATAAGCATCCTATGTTGGGTAGCTTTTGTTTGCATTGTATTTAATATTGACCCAACCGCGGCTTCATTTTTTGGATTCGGTGCCTTTTATACCAGTTTGTTTTTAGCCTTAGCGGGTTCTTTTTTTGTCATCGGTATTTTAATTTATTTTGCCATCAGCGATAATCAGCAACTGTTATTTCGATACTTAGGGAATATTTTTTTACATTCTTTACTTTTATCGAGCGGAATTATTGTTAGTTTAATTTTACTAGGTTTTGGTTTGCTCCGTTGGTGGAATGAGTTGTTCGTTTTGTTAATTATAATTTCTATTGAGGGTGTATTTTATTCTTATAGAATTGAAGGTTAAAAGATTTTGTATGTTTGCGAATGTATTTAAAAAATTGCGACGAGAACTGGGGATTGATCTGGGAACGGCCAATACCCTTATTTATGTAAAAGGACGTGGCATTGTAATTAACGAACCAAGCGTGGTGGCGGTAAATACTCGTACCGAACAGATTTTGGCTGTAGGGCACGAAGCCAAAGAAATGCTTGGTAAAACCCCGCCGCATATTGTAACTACGCGCCCGTTAACCGGGGGTATTATTTCGGATTTTGAAGTAGCGGAAAAAATGCTTAAATATTTTATCGATAAGGTATACGAGGACGGCGGTTTAAATTTTCTGTCACGTCCCCGAGTTATTATTGGTGCCCCGGTAGATATTACCGAAGTGGAACGGCGCGCCATTGCTGATGCGGTAATAAGCGCGGGGGCTCGCGAAGTTTGGATTGTAGAAGAACCTATGGCTGCGGCGATAGGTTCAAGAATGCCGGTACGAGAGCCAGTTGGTAATTTGATTGTCGAAATTGGCGGGGGAACCTGTGAAATTGCAGTTATTTCCCTCAGTGGTATTACCACTCGCAAATCTATAAAAATTGCCGGTGATGAACTGAACCGTAATATTATGAATTACGCCCGTGATGTATTTGGTTTACTACTTGGCGAAAGGCAGGCCGAAGAAATAAAAATTAAAGTTGGTTCGGCAGTTGAACTAACTGAACACATTGAGTTTCCTATGCGCGGTCGAGATATTGTAAGCGGGTTACCGAAAGAAATAATGATTAACGATGGTCAAGTGCGCGAAGCAATTATAAAGTCCCTCCGTACCATTGTAGAAAATATTAAAAGTATTCTCGAAATTACTCCTCCGGAACTTGTGGCCGATATTCACGAGCGTGGCATTCTTCTCTCAGGGGGCGGAGCGCTTTTGCGAGGTATGGATCAGTTAATTCACCGCGCGCTGGAAATTCCGGTTCGCATTGCTGATGATCCGCTTACTGCAGTGGTGCGAGGTACTGGAATTTTGCTTGATGAGGATGATCTTCTTAAAGAGGTAGCTATTTATCCCGATCATTCTTCACGTTAAAATACATGTATGCAGAGAAGAACCGCGCACAATAGACGGGTTGGTTTGATTGTTGGCTTCATTCTTTTTGTATTAATTGGAATGCACTATATTGGCTGGCTCGGTACCATTGAAGAACTAATCCGCACGCTCAGTTTCCCTGTTTTTAGAAGTGTTTATAATACCGGAGCTTTTATTCGTGACAAGGCTTCTTTCTGGCGCGGGCGCAGCGAGCTCGTTAGTGCTCTTCAGACCTGTCGACAAAATGCGAGCATAACCCAATTACAGGTGGCTGATGTAAAAAAGTTAAAGGATGAAAATGATGATTTACGTAAACAACTGCACCTCTTGCTCCATTCGCAAACCCCCATGATTATAGCAGAAGTGGTAGGAAAGGATATTACTAATGAACAACAACTGCTTTTATTAAATAAAGGGGAGCGTGCTGGCATAAAAGTCGGCTACCCAGTTGTGGTTGACGAAGGTGTGTTGGTGGGAAAAGTTATTAAAGTAACGCCAGATGCCTCGTGGATTTTACTTATTAATGATAACCAGAGTAAAGTGGCGGCCACGATTTTAAATAAGGATAAGAGTTTGGGTGTAGTTGAAGGTGGCTATGGTATTAGTCTCCAAATGAAATTAATTCCCCGTAATGAAACCGTAGCGGTGGGGGATCAGGTGATGACCTCTGGTCTTGAAAAAAACATTCCACGCGGGCTTTTGATTGGATCGGTTTCGGTTGTAGAGAATGAAGCTTACCAGCCATTTCAACAGGCTCTTATCGATCCACCGCACGATCTCTCAAAAATTTTTATTGTAGGCGTTCTCCAAACAAATTAGGCATATGAAATTTTTACAGACGCTGTGGCAAATTGGCGTGGCACTTTTTTTTATTTTGCTCCAAGTGAGCATTACAATTCTTTTTCCGCATTTATTGGTTAACTTTAATATTATTTTAATTGCCGCTATTTGTTGGATTCTACTCAGACAATCTTATGAGCCAATAATTTGGTCCTTATTTTTACAATTGATATTGGAAATTTTTGGAGTTTTACCATTTGGTACTAGTCTTATACCGCTTGCAGTATCTTTATTTTTAGTACACAAAATGGTTCAAACTATATTTACTAATCGTTCGCTCTACATGGTTTTTATAGCTAGTGCTATAGGAATAATGCTATTTCAAATTATTTTTATTCTTTTGCGTTGGGGAATAACCGTATGGAATGGTGGGCAATACTATTTTTCAATTCAATTTTTTGTGGACACTTTTAAAATGTGGTTTATTCAAACAGCTATCGTGGCAATTTTTTATTTTATTATATTTCGATTAAGCTCTGCGCGGAGTCCAAAGTTTATCCATCTATAAGCCACTTATGTCCAGTAGCGATTTATTTAAAATAGGAAAAAATTTGGTAAAGAATGGCACGCTTGGTGGCAAATATCGTTATAATTGGGCGGAGGAATCATTTGATATCGAGGGTGAAAAACAGGCCCGTCTTGGAATAGGGCACACACGTCGTTTTTTAGGAGTTGGCATATCAAAAAGAGCTTTGTTTATTTTTGCTATTTTTATTGCGTTTATTTCGCTCATTATTTTTGGGCGCATAATTTACCTCCAAGTGGGCAAGGGTTCATTTTATCGCACATTGGCAGAAGGAAATCGTAATCGATTAGAAAGAATTACTCCAGAACGGGGCATTATCTATGATGTTTCTGGTAAACAGTTAGTCTCTAATATTCCTAATTTTTCATTAGTTTTTGTACCACGTGATTTACCCAGAAACCAGACGGAGCGCTACTCTTTAATTGAAAAAGTTAGTTCAATGAGCGGTATCACCGTAACTGATTTGTTGGCTTTGATTAGTGAAGCTAGCCCATACGGAAGCGAACCAATTGTTTTAAAAGAAAATATTGATTATGAATCAGCTTTGGCTCTTTATGTAGCGAATGCCGATTTGCCAGGAATAAGTATTATTAGTGGCATGCGTAGACATTACGGTTTAATAAATTCTTCCATATCCAGTAGCACTCTTAGTTTGTCTCATATTTTGGGCTATACGGGAAAACTTTCTCCACAAGAATTGAAAGATTTAAGTTCTGAAGGGTATGTACCAACCGATAAAATTGGAAAAAGCGGAATTGAGAAGATGTATGAAGATGATTTGCGTGGTGTGTATGGTAGAAAGCGTGTGGAGGTGGATGCATTTGGGAAAGAAAGAACTGTTTTGGCAGTCGATCCACCACAGCCAGGGAAAAATGTATATCTTACCATTGATATTGAGGCACAGAGTGTGCTCGAGAGGTTAATTAAACAATCATCAGAAAAAACGGGGAGAAGAAAGTTTGCCGCTATCGCAATGAATCCTCAAAATGGTCATATTTTGGCAATGGTTAGCTGGCCAGCTTTTGATAATAATGAATTTGCCAACGGCATTCGGCAACAAACTTACTCAGCATATATTTCGGACCCAGACCAGCCACTGTTTAATCGGGTAATTGCTGGTACTTTTCCATCCGGTTCAACGGCAAAATTAGTAGTAGCGGCGGCGGCGCTGGAAGAAAAAGTAATAACACAGAATACAGTTTTTAATAGTGTTGGTGGGCTTCATGTGGGAAAATGGTACTTTAAAGATTGGAAAGCCGGAGGTCACGGTATTACTAATGTGACTAAGGCGCTGGCTTGGTCGGTGAATACTTTTTTTTATTATGTCGGCGGCGGGTACGATTCGTTTGTCGGTCTTGGGTTTGATCGTCTGAAACATTATATGTCTCTCTTTAATATTTCACAAAAAACCGGTATTGATTTGCCAGGAGAAAGTAGTGGCTTTTTACCAACCAAAGAGTGGAAGCAAAAAACTAAAGGGGAACAATGGTATGTTGGTGATACTTACAACCTATCTATCGGGCAAGGTGATTTATTAGTTACACCACTTCAAGTGGCTATTTGGACGGCCGCCATTGCGAACGGTGGCAAGGTTATGTGGCCACATATTATTAATAAAATTGTTGATCCCACGACCCAAAAAGAAACTGTTGTATCCGATGTAACACTTCGAAAAGATTTTGTTTCACCTTCTAACATCGCGATAGTACAGCGCGGGCTTAGGGCCTGTGTTACTGATGGTAGTTGTAAGTTACTTGGGACGTTGCCATTTTTAGCAGCGGGCAAAACCGGTACAGCACAATGGAATAGTACTAAGCCAACCCATGCGTGGTTTACTTCTTTTGCCCCTTTTGATAAACCACAAATTGTGGTAACGATACTTGCCGAAGAAGGTGGTGAGGGAGCAACCGCGGCAATGCCGATTGCGCGTGATTTTTTGGCGTGGTGGGGAAAAAAGTATTTGTCTCTGTAAAATTAATTTGACAGAGACTTGCTATCTGTTTATACTATTTAACATACTTATTTTTATTTAATTTTTATGGATGATCCTATTCAATATCTTTCAGCGGAGAGTTTAGCAACGCTTAATAAAGAATACGAAGACTTAAAGAATATAAAAATTCCAGAAATTGCCAAGCGCATTGATGAAGCTAAACAACAAGGCGACTTGTCAGAAAATGCTGAGTACCATCAAGCACGCGAGGATATGTCGTGGGCTCAAGGTAGATTGGTTGAGCTCGAACAAATTATTAAAAATGCAAAGGTTATTGTTAAACAGTCATCGGGTGTCGTATCGGTTGGAAGCGTTTTGGTAGTAGAAACAAATAAACAGAAGAAAACCTACACCATTGTTGGCCCGCAAGAGATTAATCCGGCTAAAGGCCTTATTTCCAACGAATCACCGCTTGGCGAGGCATTTTTGGGGCATAAGGTAGGGGATAGCGTTGAAGTAACTGTCCCGTCAGGAAAGATGAAGTATACCATTCTCGAAATTAAATGAGACTTACAAAATAGCTTAAATTAGGGAAAATTTTAAAATAAACAGGCACACCAAAAAGACGGTGTGTCTTTTTTGACGATTTTATTAATTTCAGGTATACTTTTATGGACTTTTCTTAATTTAAATTGATATGTCAGCCCAAAACAAGCCAACTGATGCGAGCCTTCTTAAAGAAGATGCTATTCGGCTTGAACACCTAAAGCGTTTACAAGAAAACAATATTAATCCGTACCCTACAACAGCCGAGCGTTCTCACACCCTCGAAGAAGCCCGCCTACTCCCATCTGGTACAGCGGTTACAGTGGTAGGGCGAATTATGGCGCGCCGTGAAATGGGAAAAATTACCTTTTGTCATCTCAAAGATTTTTCTGGGCGCTTGCAAATTGCTTTTTCGGAAGTTGAACTAGGTAAAGAATCATATAAATTTTTTATTAAAAATTTTGACTGCGGCGATCTGTTCCAAATAAGTGGGGAAATGTTTGTAACGCACAAGGGTGAAGTTTCGGTTTTAGTAAAAAAATACACCGTGCTCGCCAAGAGTTTGTTGCCGCTTCCAGAAAAATTTCATGGTTTAACCGATATTGAGCAACGTTATCGTAGACGTTACTTGGATTTAATTTCCAATGAGGATGCAATGCGCATCGCCAAAATGCGCAGTGATCTTGTTAGACATATCCGAAATTATTTTGATGCCAAAGATTTTTTTGAAGTGGAAACGCCGGTATTACAAACACTTTATGGTGGTGCTTTGGCCAAACCATTTGTGACCCATCACAACGCGCTTGATATTCCTCTATATCTCCGCATTGCACCGGAACTATACCTAAAACGGCTTATTGTTGGCGGGTTTGAGGCTGTATACGAAATTGCCAAATGTTTTCGTAATGAAGGTATTGATCACAATCATAACCCGGAATTTACCCAAATTGAATTTTATTGGGCCTACAAAAATTATCGCGATTTAATGGATTTAATGGAAGATCTACTCCCACATCTTATTAAAAAATTAGGGTTATCCCTTAAAATGAAAATTGGCAACGATGCGGTTGATTTTACTCCTCCGTATCCACGCGTTTCCATGCGAGAACTAATACAACAATACGCAAAAATTGATATTGAAGATTTTCCTGATCGCGAGTCGCTCTTTGCACAAGCCAAAAAATTAAAAGTAGATGACGTGGATGAAACTATGGATCGCGGAACATTAATTGATGAAATTTATAAAAAATTTGCCCGACCAAATATTATCAACCCGGTTTTCATGATAGATCACCCGGTTGAGCTGTCACCACTTGCCAAACGAAAGCCCGAAAATCCACTCTATGTAGAACGTTTTCAACTGCTGTGCGTGGGTGGCAACGAACTCTGTAATGCATTTACCGAGTTGAATGACCCGCTCGACCAGGAGGCGCGTTTTAAAGAACAAGTACAAAATAAAGAAGCCGGGAATGACGAAAGCATGCCCTATGATGAAGATTTTGTAACCGCGCTCAAGTATGGCATGCCGCCAACCGCTGGTCTTGGTATGGGAATTGATCGCTTGGTGAAACTACTGACTAACGTCGACAACCTTAAAGAGGTTATTCTGTTTCCCACCATGCGGCCGGAGCAGAAATAAATGTATGAAAAAAGTAATGGTGTTTGGGACATTCGACATTTTACATCCCGGTCACACTCATATGCTTAAAGAGGCGAAAGAATATGGTGACTATTTTGTTGTTGTTGTTAGTCGTGATGAGACAGTGTGCCAACTGAAAGGAAAACCTCCAAAAAATTCAGAAAATTTACGATTAAAGCAGGTAGAAGCCTTAGGCATAGCCGATAAAGTGAGATTAGGTTGTTTGGACGACAAACATCAGGCGGTTAAAGAGGAAGATCCTGACATTGTGGCCATAGGCTATGATCAAAAGTTTTTTTTAGATGATCTAGAAAAAAGCTTAAAAAGTTCTGCTCAGATAGTACGGCTGACCCCTTTTAAACCGGAAATTTACAAAAGCTCAAAATTACGACATGATTAAAATTCTTTTTGCCACCACCAACGAAGGAAAATTTAAAGAACTTCTTACCGAAGTAGGGGATTTACCATTTAAATTTGTAAGTCTTAAAGATGTTGGGCTTAGCGGCTATTTGGTAGACGAACCATTTGAAACTACCTGGGAAAATGCCGTTCACAAATCACAAGAATATGGCAAGAAGAGCGGTCTCATTACATTTTCTGAGGACACTGGTTTTTTTGTTCAGGCACTCAAAGGAGCCCCAGGGGTAAAAGCGCATCGCTATGCCAACTCGCCAAACGAACGCGTAAGCAAAGTTTTGCAATCGCTTAAAAATGTACCGGAAAAAAAACGCCAGGCATATTTTGAAGCAAGCGGATGTTTGTATAATCCAAAAAACGATTCTTTTACAATTTTAAGAGGCAAAGTTAAAGGGTTCATCACAACACGGATGATTGGTCAAAACGAACTGGGAATGACCTACGATGCTATTTTTTACTATCCACCACTTAAAAAAACTTTTTCTCAAATTTCAATTCAAGACAAGAATTTAATTAGCCACCGCGGTAAAATTATTAACCAACTCCGTATTTTTTTACTCCGCAACTACGGGTTTAAACAAATTATTGTCCCCATTGCTTTTGTAGTAAAGAATCGCAAATTACTTCTTCTCAAACGCCGCGACCATCGTAAGAATCTCAACGAACGGTGGGAATTTCCGGGCGGGGGAATAGAGAATGGTGAAAGCGTAGAAAAAGCAATTGTGCGGGAAACAAAGGAAGAAAGCGGGTTTACGGTCGACATCACCAAACAACTAACGGGAATACCTACCATTGTGCGTAAAGCACAAAATGATCCATTTCAAATTTTTTTAGTGCCATTTTTGTGTTCTGTAAAAAGTGGCAAGTTAAAAATTGCTCCGCATGAAGCATCCGAAGCAGGCTGGTTTACTATTAAAGAATCTTTAGCTTTAAATCAATTTCCACTTAATAAAAAAATAATTCGTCAACATTTATCATTACTTAAAAAATATATTGATTAATAACATATGATAGACATAAAATTTATTCGAGAGAGTAGGGCGCTCGTTGAAAAAAATAATACAGCCCGTCGCGTTTCCATTGACTTGGACGCTTTGTTAGCGCTTGATGCAGAATATCTTGATTTGCAAAAAAAGGCCGATGATTTACGCGCGAAACGAAATCAACGTTCCAAAACCAAACCAACAGATGAAGAGATAGCCCTAATGCGAAAATTAGGCGATGAAATAACGGATTTAGAGGGCCTGGCAAAAGAAAAATGGGATGATCTTAAACAACTTTTATATAAATTACCTAACTTTACGCACACTGATGTGCCTATTGGAAAGGATGATACGGAAAATAAAGTTGTGCGCAAAGTAGGGGAACCAAAAATATTTAATTTTAAACCTTTAGAACATTTCGAACTTGGTGAAAAGCTTGGGTTAATTGACCTCACAACCGCCGCTAAAGTTTCTGGTTCTCGGTTCGCATATCTTAAGGGGGCTCTAGCACTCCTCGAATTTGCTTTAGTTCAACATGTTTTTTCCATTCTTACAAATGCAGAAATATTAGAAAAAATTATTACCGAAAATAAGCTCACTGTTTCTGCTAAACCTTTTTTACCAATTGTTCCGCCGGTAATGATTCGCCCCGATGTATTTGAAAAAATGGGCCGACTAGAACCACGTGAAGAGCGCTATCATTTGGACCAAGACGATATGTATTTGGTGGGGAGTGCGGAACACACCCTCGGCCCCATGCATATGGACAGCACTTTTACGGAAAGCGAACTGCCTGTACGCTATATTGGTTTTTCTACAGCGTTCCGTCGTGAGGCTGGTAGTTATGGTAAAGATACTAAGGGAATTTTTCGAGTTCATCAGTTTGATAAAATGGAGATGGAGTCATTTACTACTGCGGAGCAATCTGCTTCTGAGCAAGATCTTATATTGGCTATTCAAGAATATCTTATGCAATCGCTTGGTATCCCATATCAGGTATTACTTAAATGTACCGGCGACATGGGTTTGCCGGATTACCGTGAGTATGATATTGAAGCTTGGTTGCCAGGGCAGGGAAAATATCGCGAAACACATACAGCCGATCTTATGACCGACTACCAATCGCGCCGTTTAAATATAAAGGTAAAACGATCTACCGGTAAAGCAGAGCTTGTTCACATGAATGACGCAACGGCTTTTGCCATTGGCAGGACTCTTATCGCCATCATGGAAAATTATCAGACCGAGGATGGCCATATTATTGTTCCAGAAGCTCTTAAAAAGTACGTTAGTTTTGACCGCATCTAAATAGGCATACGGTTTTGAGCTAAAATTATGAAAAACATGCAACCGCCGCTCACCTGGGTTGAAATAAGCCGTTCGGCTTTTAATTACAATATTTCAGCCTTCCGTAAACGTATTGGGAAAAAAGTGCTTCTCATGCCAGTTATAAAATCCAATGCATACGGGCATGATATTGTTTTGATTGGAAAGTTATGTGAAGCTAATGCTGATGTTGATAGAATTTGTGTGGTAAGTTTAGATGAAGCCTTGCTTTTGCGTAAAAATGGGATTACCAAACCCATTGTTATTCTAGCAATCTATTCTTTTGAAGAGCGCAAAATTGCTGAGGCAGTTCGTAAAAAAATTATTTTCCCTTTGTATACACGTGAACAAGCCAAGTTAATCCATACAGTTGCAAAGAGGCTCCACACAAAGGCCCTAGTTCATCTCAAAGTGGATATTGGGACATCCCGAATTGGCGTGCCCGTTGCAGAACTTCCTGTATTTTTAAAAGATATTAAAACATGTTCACATCTTATTTTTGATGGGGTGTTCGGGCATTTTGCCTCGAGCGAAGATGACGCCGAAAGAACAAATAAACAAAACAGCACTTTTCAAAAAGCACTCACAATTTTAAAAACAGCCGGCCTATCTGTTCCGGTACAACACGTTGCTTGTTCGGCTTCTACAACTTTACACGCAAAAACTCACTACAATGCAGTCCGTGTTGGCCTTGGAGTGTATGGTTTAGACCCTTCAGGTGCTTCCCGTAAGAAAATAGAATTAAAACCTATTCTGCAGTGGTTTACCACAATACTACAAACTAAAACCGTTCCAGCCGGCACTCAGGTGAGCTATGGCGGCACCTATACAACAAAACAAAAAACCACTCTTGCCACCCTTCCGGTAGGCTATTTTGACGGGTATGATAGGGGATTTTCTAATAATTCCGTTGTCCTAGTACGAGGAAAACGTTGCCCAGTTAGAGGGCGGGTATGCATGAATTTAAGCATAATTGACATTACTGGCGTTCCTAATGTTAAAGCAGGGGACACCGTAGTACTTCTTGGTACAAATAAAAAAGTAAATGTGAGCGCCGACGAGCTTGCCAAAAATATTAACACCATCAATTACGAGATAGTTACTCGAATAAATCAGAACATTCCTCGGTTAGTTGTTTAAATGTATGCGATACTTTCGTTCTTCACAAAGCTTTCGCAGTTATGAGCCGCGTGAAGGCTGGCTAAAGCGTTGGAAAAAGAGACGTGCACAGCGAAAATTTAAGCCCGTTTCTTTATTACCAATTCACGACTGGGGGCGCAACCCTTTTGTGAGAGAAAATAACCATAATGGTTATTCGATACGTTTTCGTGTTCTAATTTTCTTATGTATTGTTATTAGTTGGGTAGGATTAGTTTTATTTTTACCATTCTTTAAAATCACTCAAATTCGTTATTCGGGTCTAAAGATAATTCAACAAAATGAACTCGAAGCCGCGGTTCGAGAAAATTTTTTTACACCTCGTTTATTTATCCCTCGCGACAATTATTTTTTAGTAAATCCAACAAAAATTGAAGCATTTTTGAAACAAAGGTACGCAGTTCGTTCAATTCATATCCAGAAAATTTTTCCGCACACTTTACAAATAAATATTGAAGAGAGTTCGGCTACGCTGATATACGATAATGGCTCAAACTATTTTTTACTCGATGAATTTGGAACCGCTATTAAATCCCTGGGCCAAACAAGCGACAACACCTTACCCCAGCCTATTTCTGCTACCTCTATCACCAGTACCTTTTTTGTTAATTCCACAGCTAGCACAACCAATCACGCCCCAGATTTCCGCAAACTAATAAAAGAATATGGTGGTTTGTATCCAATTGTATTTGATAAACGCAAGTTAGTAATAAACGAAAAACAAACGGGGATTCTGAAACCGGATTTTATTTCTGCGTTAATCACGCTTTCCGATCAGATTAAAAAACAAAAAATTGTGAGCATGGTTTATTACTTTACCATGGATAACCCCGAGAGTGGGGTAGGGGTGATTTCTAACCAACCCTGGCGAATTGATATTCGGCCACTTGGTGACTTAAATACGCAACTGGAAAATTTTCGGTATATTTTAAAATCAAACCATCCAACAGAATACGTTGACGTCCGTTTTGGAGACCGTGTGTACTGGAAATAGGCGGGCCTCTTTAAAAGAGAGGGGGCCAATAGAACCAAAGGGTTCCGTGTTACTCAACGTCGTATAACATAGACAAAATGGCTAAGGTTAGTTGAAATAACGACCTAGCCAGTTATCCAAGTGACTAACCAAGTTGATTAACAACTTGGTTTTTTGTGCTTATAAAAGGTCGAAAATATATGCACAAAATCTTCCCACATAGTATTCACTCAACTGGTAGTGTTTGCTCCATAGGCCCGGGAAGGCCTCGTGCAGAGTTTACACTACTGGTTTAGTGAATTTTTTATTATGTACGCCTTTATGAAGACCTACCGCGATTGCTTTAATTCTCATGGCATAATGTCGGGCCGAGAAAAAACTCATTACGGATTAGCAATCATGGTTACTATCCTGTTTATTTCCGCTCTTTACGGACTACGGCTCTTACAAAATTATTTAGCTTACCAAAACCTATGTCGGACACACAAACCTGCGGCCACGACGTGTCAGGTGACGATGCGCGAGTTATTGGAGATGTAGTTTGTTGCGCTGGTTGCCAAGATCGTTATTATGCCGCAAAGCAAGAAGAAGAAAATTAAAAATCCGCCTGCGTTACAGCGCGAAGCGGATTTAACCTAAAAC
The DNA here is from genome assembly GCA_964533715.1 of uncultured Gammaproteobacteria bacterium. GTDB lineage: Bacteria > Patescibacteriota > Patescibacteriia > Magasanikbacterales > GWA2-37-8 > CAZHNI01. The sequence continues at coordinate 66,080 of CAZHNI010000001.1, forward strand.
TATATGACTACTGAATTAAGTATAGCAGACATTAAAAAAGAACTCAATGCACAGATTAAGGATCCGGAAACGCTTAAATCTTTGTTGGTTACTACCTTCAAAGGTTTAACCGCGGACACAGCCAAACAAGCCATGTTAGAAGGGATGATGCGCGGTTTTACTTTCAAGGACTTTCTCCAGAAAAATGTTTATGCCGTGCCGTTCGGTCAATCTTACAGCCTTGTTACGTCGATTGATAATGCCAGAAGAATAGGCATGCGCAATGATGTGGTAGGCAAAACAGCCCCAATCTACGAGGAAGAGGTTATTACTACCGGCGAGAAAAAGGTAAACAAAATCGTTTCGTGCACTGTTACAGTAAAACGCAAAATTAAGGACTACATAGGTGATTTTACAGCGACGGTATTCTTTGATGAGTATAACACGGGACGCAACCAATGGGCTTCCAAGCCGCGCACCATGATCGCTAAAGTTGCCGAGATGCACGCCCTGCGCATGGCTTGCCCGGAAGACGCCTCGCAGATGTACCTTGAGGAAGAATACGAAAAAGAAACAATCGTTGAAGAAGAGATATTTAATCTTGAGGAGCACAAATTAAAATTAGAAGCCTGTAAAAATCTTGAAGAAGTAAAAACAGTTTGGGCCTCTTTACCGGCTAAAGCTAAAGGCGAGCTGTTTACACTCAAAGAAGAAATGAAAAAAAAATATGAAAGTCCTAAAGTTTAATAACGAGGAAGCGTGGCTAGAAGCCCGCAAAACTAAAATAACCGGTTCGCGCCTCAAGGATATTGTCGTCAAACGCGGTACAGGGCAAAAAATAGGCTATTACGAGCTTATTGCCGAGCGTTTGGCGCTTCCACCTAACGGACAAGACCCAATGGACAGAGGGCACGAATTAGAGAAAGAAGCGATGGAGCGGTTTACTAAGGAAATGGGAAAAAAGGTTGATGGGAGTTTGGTAATTTGGACGCGAGAGGACAACGAAAGTATTGCAATTTCACCAGATGGTTTTATTGGTAAAACCGAGGCCGTTGAGGTGAAGTGTTTATCATCGGCCCGGCACATTGAAGCGTTTTTAACGCAACAGATACCAGACGAATATCACTTGCAAGTCATTCAATACTTCATCGTAAACGACAAACTCAAAACTCTATATTTCTGTTTCTACGATCCGCGTTTATCGGTTAAAGATTTTTTCTATATCACAGTTGAGCGCGAACAAATTAAGGAAGAAGTTGATAATTATTTGGAGTATCAAAAAAAGATTCTGCAAGAGGTAAACGACATAGTGAACAAGTTGACGTTCTAATTTTCTAGCTCACTCGCGCTCCTAGTTACAAATTCTGGGGGCGCGGTGAGGCGGATAAAAACCGATTATTGTTGGTGGTGCACACACCGCGTATGGTGCTTGAATAAAGCATTGTACGAAAGGCCTGTGCCACACCAAGAGGAATAGGTTTTACCATGCTTTTTTTAACCTATGAAACGCCCAAAGTGGGAACAAAAACTCAATAATTTAGAGCAAAAATTCTTTTTGTCATCTAAGCAAAACCCACTCCCGACCGAGCGGGATATTTTGATTTTTTATTGGGAGAAATTGAAGCCATTACTGATTGAGTTTATACAGAGAAATTTTGTTTTGAGAAAGAAAATTAAAAAGTAATTATATGGCAAAAAATAGAATCGTAAATACCAAATTTTGGATGGACGATTATATTTCTAACCTTGATCCGGTTGAAAAATTGCTATTTTTGTACTTTATAACTTGTCCGGCTACGGATATTTCTGGTGTATATGAAGTTCCAATTAAAACGGTGGCGACTGATACCGGAATTGACCACCAAACTGTTACCAGAATTATTAAGCGTTTTACCCGCGACAAGAAGATTTTTTATATCCATGGATGGGTTGGAGTGGCAAATTTTGCCAAACACCAACTTAATAATCCAAAAGTACAGGCAGGTATTAAAAATGGCTTATCTAAGGCACCAAAAGAGATTTTAGATAGACTATCATTGTCTATGGATAGTCTATTGCACACAGACACAGACACAGACACAGACACAGACACAGACATTGAGAGAGAGCGACCACAAGCACTTGAAAAACAAATCGAACCATTTTCCGGCCAATACGCACCCTCAATGATCGCCAAATTCATTCTTCACTGGTCGGAACAAGACAAACGCGGTCGGGAGCGCTGGCAGAAAGAAAAAACGTGGGAAATTGGTAAGCGTCTGGCGCGCTGGAAATTACAGGATGAAGAATGGAGTCATCAGCGCGATGCGCGGCAAGAGTTAAAAAAGGTCGAAGAGATGCCAACCCACCGAGAACCGGTAGCAGAGAGAACAGACACAGGATTTTCAAAACCAGATTTTAGTAGGTTTCAAAAATAATATGACCAACAAATTTCAAATTGCCTCCACGATTGAATCAATCGCCACTCGTTCTGATAACACGATTAAAGTTGTTCTCGGTACTCAAGAGCTTGAACCCGACCAAGCAACCGCGTTATTTGCCCTAAAAGGCAAATTAGGCTGGTTTCTTTTCTCGGAAACAACATTGAATGAAGCTGACATACCAAAAGAGCCTATAAACGAATTTAAACGCGATAAAAGCCCATCACAGAGGTTAAGGGATTGCTTGTATGTGTGGTGGTCTAAAAATACTAACAAAAATAAACCGTTTGATGACGTATGGAAAGAGTGGTGTAACCGAAAATGCGAGGAAATTAAGGAGACATTAAATTAGTATGAAAATTAAAATTTGGCCTGCCGATAAAATTTTTAGTCAAATTATTAGAAAAAGAGATAAAAAATGCGTGAGGTGTCAATCTAAAGTTGAATTTAATTCTTCTGGTGAACCGATCAGTCATCAGTGTAGCCATTATTGGGGACGGGGAAACTGGGGGACACGATATGACCCCGAAAATTGTGACACCCTGTGTATGCCCTGTCATCGGATCTGGGGTGGCGATGACCGGCGAGTGTATGAAAATTTTAAACGCAAGCAACTAGGTGAACGTGGTTATAATCTTTTGGAGATGAGAAAAAACGCTTATGCGAAAAGGGATTATAAATTAGCATTGATTTATGTTAAAGAGCTTTTGAAAAAATAAATATATGCCCTCAGGCTATATTGAAAAACCAACACAAGAAAAACGAGTATTAGAAATTTTACGTGCCGCTCACGGGCAACCGGTAGACGGAATGGTTTTTTATAACCTAGAGCGGCCAATCACGCAGTACCATGCCAGAATATGGAGCTTGCAGAAAAAGGGTTTTAAAATTGAGCCGGTTGAGTTGGAAGGCAAAAATTGGAAGGCGTACAAACTGATTGAGGAACCAGTACAAACAAAATTGTTTAATTAACCCTTAATTAGATTGAGGTATGGAGAAAATAATTTTAGATTTGTGTGGCGGTACAGGGTCGTGGGCTAGACCGTGGAAAGAGGCTGGATTTGAAGTCGTAACAATTACCTTGCCAGATTATGATGTTTTAACTTGGGGAAGACATCACGATGAATTGTATTTTAGCAAAGACAAAAACTACAAAAAGTCAGAAATGAAAATTATAAAAGTAAAGAATATTTATGGCGTGCTTGCCGCCCCTCCCTGTACGATGTTCAGCTTTGCCAGAACGAACGCAAAGAAGCCACGAAACCTAAAAGAAGGTATGCAATGTGTCCGAGCGTGCCTAGATATTATTTGGTCAATTAAGGAAGTTAGGCAAGCGACCTCAAAAAAAACATTGCCACTAAAATTCTGGGCGTTAGAAAATCCCTACCACGGTTTCTTAAGACAGTTTTTAGGCAAGCCAGCATTCACCTTTGACCCGTGGGAGTTCGGCGACGGCTACCAGAAGCGAACCGCCCTATGGGGAGACTTCACCGAGCCAAAGAAAAATCCTGTACCAATGACAGAAGAGGCCAAGGCCAAGGCCAAGACAAACAGTCATTTACACACGCTCGGAGTAAAATTTGACTATCTGAAAAGCAAAGATATTCACCCTGAACATTTTGGAAAGTTTGACCGTCAAACTCGGCGCAGTATTACCCCAGCAGGCTTTGCCAAAGCGTTTTATGAAGCTAACTGTTAACCCCCACTCCGTACTTAAACGGAGGGGAATAATTTAAAAATATGACTCTTAATGAATTATACGAACACAGAGTACAGCTTTTTATTGCTCTTTGTAAAATAATTCGTCGTGGATGGAACAATCGAGTATGGCGATCAAAATTGCATTCAAATGGAACAAATTTTGAAGGTTGGTTTGTGCTTGGCATTGATAAAACAAAAGATAGTCAAATTAATTATCATCTACCGATGAGCAAATGGGAAGAAACCAATTTTGCTGAGACTTTAGACAATGCTCCAGAGTGGGATGGGCATACTTCAAACGATGTATTAGAAAGGTTAAAACGTCTTAACCCATGATACGCGCTCACAAATTGATAAAGACAATTGTACTGACCATGATACTTACTTTAATTCCAACGCTAAACCATATCCGCATTGTTTCTATAAACTATGAACAAAATATTTTTAATCTTTATCCTACTCTTGCTTACTACCAATATTTTCACAATAACTTTACTCCAAGTATCTCAAAAATGGGATATTCGGAATTTTTACAGCGAAGAGCAGGTGAAAATAACGTGTTTAAAATTGTTTCCTTAATTAAAATATGACCCTCCTATCAAACTGCTGTAACAGCGAAGTGAAAGAAAAAGAAACCTACTACGTTTGCAAAAATTGTAATCAAACTTGCGAAGTTCACGAACTTTGTGGGGTGAATAATTAAATAATCTTAACGTCACCTTAGTGGCGGGGAAGAAGTAAAATATGGAAACAACAAGTAATACGGCTAGTTTACAAGGATTATTAGGAGTTAGTCGCGAAAAATACTGGAAAGAATTAACTGCTGATGAAAAAATAGAGCGTTTACGATATGAGGTAAGACGACTTCAAAATGAGTGTGATGATTTACGAGGCAAACTTTATAAGACAAATATTATTGCCGAACAACACACGCACGATGAATTTGGACGGATTCTAGTTCCAGCGTCAAATTTAAAAGAAAGTAGTTATATTAGAAAAAAAATAATGGATAAGGAAGGTGATGAAGTTTTTATCTAAAGATAGCTTTTTGGTCAAGCCCTAACGCTTGGCCTTTCTCACATACGCATTTTGTCTACAGATGGTAGGACGGTGCTAGGGATTTATAGCCCCTTATTCCGTAACAGCCGCAGTCACGCACCATCTCGTAAGGCTTATAAATGCGTAGTTGAGAGAGCGCAAAGCTCTAGGAGAAACCAATGACCCAGGCGAAACAAGTCAAAATCGAAAACTGCCTGGTGTGCGACGAGAAGCTCACCGGCGGCCACATGGCATTCTGTAGCCCCAATTGCGGGCAGCTCTATGCCATCTGGAAGATGGACGACACCACTCTCACCGTGCGCGAGTGGTACAAAGAAATCAAAGAGAGGAGGTAGTCATGCCCGAGTGCATCGTTTGTAAGGCCTCACTCGCCCATACCAACAGTATCTGCTTCTGCTCACCGCGGTGTGCAGACCTGTGGAAGGAATGGCGAGCATTGCCGCCGGACGAGCGAATCGCAATCTGGCGGTGGTACGAGCTGTACCGCAAGGAGGTGGTTCATGCTGTGGCTCCGTAAGCTATTTTCCCTTAATCTGTCATACGACGTCATCGACAAGACCGTCTGTGGCGGAGGAGGGGAGCCGTGCCACAACTGCTACAAGAACGTCGAGGTCGGATACATCGGCCAAGACGAATCGGTCTTCTGCTCCAAGTGGTGCTACATCAAGTACCGCCTGAAGTTGGTTTAAAGGTTGGCGGTATTCCTTCAAAACCGCCAATAATCAAATATATGTCGTATTTAATATTTATTTTATCAATCTTTGCGCCAGCAATAATTGTGGGGAGTTTAATTTGTTTGTTTATTGATTGGCTGGATAGTAAAAAAAATTAATCAATTTTTATGGCGCGCATTAGGCCAACCTGCAAATCAGTACATGAATTTTCCCCGCATGTTCATCGTGAACACAGAAGTAAAAAGGGAAGAATAAAATTTGTACCAGAAGAAGCTAAGGGACATCGGTATTTTGTTGCCGAGAAAAAATCAAAAAAAATCGAAAGTAAAATAGACAGGATAATAAAAAATCCGGTTTATGGTTTGGTGAAGGAGGTACGAGGTGACATTTTACCAAAAAAACCAATTGAGAAGTTTCCGTATCTTATTTGTGAAAATTGTGGATACCTTAATAAACTAAGGTTTTCGCCGATTAGAATGCCGGAGCTATTATCTCGGGTGGTATGTGGTAGGTGCCAAAAGCCCGCTTATTGGAAATTATATTACACACTAAAAGAAATTTTACTAAATTTTTTGTCATTAAGTTGGGTGAGACAAGCCCAACACCAATATAAAAAAGTATGACTACGTTTTCTTTGTTAATTTCGCTGGCGACGTTATTGGCAGTGGTGGTTGCCTTGTATGGGAAAAATTATTATGGCATCAGGTTTGGATTGGCTAATTCCAATTTGACCTATTTCGTGATCATTGACGGTTTTTTAATGAACCCAAAAAATGCGGTAGATAAGGCGTTGTTGCAAGTAAAAACCGAGCGTTGTCGGCCAGACGAAAATTGGGTAATACTAGAAATTCGTAAAATTTAATATGTTAAAGGAGAAAGAAAAACAAAAAAATTTATTCATGGTCCGGTGTGCGAAAATACACGGAGAAAGTACATGCAACCGAATGATTTGTTTTGCAGTGAAAAAAATTAAGGAGGCCGATATAGTGAGGATGACAGGGTTATCGCGTTGGACAGTGCGATATTGGATAAAAAAAATTCTTGATTAGGCACATTTTTGGTTTTTAAAAAGGCTTATTTTTTACTAAAATTAGCCAAATTTAGACTTATTCACAGCCAAAAGTCGTCTCTCCCAGACGGCTTTATTATACTTAAAATAGATATTTTATAGTACCAATGCTGGGTTTAAAAATTTTCGTAAACGTTATTTTATGTCAGACGAAATCAAGGTGGAAAGTATTTTGGATGTTATGCACGCAAAGATACGGGAGAACCCGGCCGCGATTGTATTGCACATGACAGACGAAGAAGTTGCCTCTTACTATGCTTATTTAAAGGTTTTTTGGTGTGGGCCAATACCATCGTTAGAACAAATGTTGCCCGGATTATGCTTTTTAGGCCGTAAAATTGAGGTTTATGACCCTTCCAATCAAAACTGATAGAAGCGAACGACTACCACCGGTGCTCAAAGCAGAAGTAAGGAATTGGAAAGAAAACAAGCCCTTAATCGTGGTTTTTAATAAGGATAGGGAACATTTTGATCATGACGTATTGTTTATCAAACTTGGCGACGAAGAGGCGGTGGTGAGCCGGGATGATCTGGCCATGGTGATTATCAACGGACACGAAGAAACTAAAAAATACGAACAAGAAATGGCCGATGAAGCGGCCGCGCTCAAAAGAGCGTTAAGTTAAAAGAGAGGTATGGAAGCAACCAAAACGCCGGAACAATACTATGTCCCGGCCCACGGCAAAATTAGCCGTGAAGTAAAGGCCAAAGATATGCCGCGCGTCTTGGAGGATATGCAAATAATGTACGCCTTGTGTCACGCGCCGGCAGGATATTATAGGCAGGCCCATGCGATTGCTCATTCACAAATTAACGATAAAGACCCACTCCGGTTTTTTGTCATTCAAGACCAGAGAGTGATAATCAATCCAAAGATTATCCGCTCAACCAAGGTTGGCACGTTAAAGGATGAGGGTTGCATGACATTTTTTCGTTGTAAATCAACCAAAGTTACCCGAAAAACAAAGGTTGAAGTGGAATATCGAACGATTGGTGAAGATAGCAAGCTTACCGAGCTAAGACTTTGGGCCGCCAAGGGGATTGACGCACAGGTGTTACAGCATGAAATTGACCATTTTGACGGCAGGTATATTTATCCAATTGAATCGTGGCAGGACACTCACCAGCCCGAGGAATTACCAGCTATATGACCAATGATACAAATTTAGACCCGGTGGCGCTCAAAGCCGAAAAGGATCTCAAGGACATGAACGAGAAAGTGGCCCGGATTGCGGACAAGCTTTTTACCGCGATGTGTGATGAAAAACTGACTATTACAAAAATGCGGACAATTCTTGTGCAGATTTTGCCGCAGATGTTTGAGATAAAAATAAACGAGTTTTTAAATAAGCAGGAGCCAAAGGTTCTTTTGGCTAAGGATAGTGGAAAATAAATAGTCATTCAAATATGGCCGGTGCCTTAAAAAATGATAAAAAGTTATCAATTGCAGTACGAAGACTAGCCTTGAGTAAGATTAAGGCCGCGCTTGAAGATACCCAACATAAAAAATATACGGAGAAGTTTCAAAATGAATTGTTGCTCAAGTTAGCGAGTACTGTTTTGCCGAGGATCACCGAAGTAAGCGGAGACGATGGTGGGCCGATCCATTTATTGATTGATAATTAAAACGTATGGGGAGCAAGAATATTGTCAAACTTTCCGAGCTCACCCACTTTTTTGAAAAGCAACAGTACGCTAGCGAAATGGCAGAGAAATACAAGTATCTGCTTTATGGTGGTGCGGCGGGGCCAGGAAAAAGCTATTGGTTGCGATGGTACTCAATAGTTCGGCTCTTGAAATGGTTTAAGCAAACAAAGATTGAGGGTATTCGGGCCGGTTTATTTTGCGAAGATTATCCGTCCCTTAAAGACCGGCACATTTCTAAAATGGCCTTTGAGTTTCCGAAGTGGCTTGGGGAAGTACGCGATAGTAAAGAAGATGGTTTGGCCTTTCATATAAGGCCGGAATACGGGAATGGGAGGCTAGCGCTACGCAATCTTGATGATCCGAGTAAATATTTGTCTAGTGAATTTGCGCTGGTAGCGGTTGATGAGCTCACTAAAAACAAAGAAACGGTTTTTAACATGCTCCGCATGCGGTTGCGCTGGCCGGGGATTGATGATGTGCAGTTTATTGCCGGAACGAATCCTGGGGAAATTGGTCACGGTTGGGTAAAAAAATTATGGATTGACAAAATTTATGACCCGAACGAGAAGGAAAAAGATAAGTTCTTTTATATCAAAGCTCTTGTTGATGACAATCCTCACAACTCCCAATCCTATCGGGATCAATTGGATAGTTTGCCAGAAAAATTGCGAAAAGCATATCGCGATGGAGACTGGAATGTCTTTGTGGGGCAGTATTTCAGTGAATTTGAAGAGCACATACACGTTTGCGACCCATTTGAGATACCAAAGAATTGGCAATTATGGATGTGCATGGACTATGGATACGGAAAACCAAGCGCAGTTTATTGGAACGCTACCGACCCAAGCACCGGAAAAGTTTATACCTACCGCGAGCTATACGTCACAGAGCACACCTATGAAATGTTGGCCGAGGCAATTTGCCGTTTAACACCTTATGAAGAAAAAGCCCGGATTGATTGGTTTGTACCGGATAGCTCTATTGCCGACAATGGCAAGGAAACGGGCCGTACAGGTGATGAATTGATGCAGGATGTGTTTCGTAAGCATGAATGGGATTTATCTCTACGGCTGGCAACTAAAGGCCCAAAATCGCGTGTCAATGGTTGGAACTTAATGCGTGGGTATTTACGGGTGATATACGATGAAAACGGCAATGCAAAGACGCGTTGGCAGATATTCCGGACATGCGTCAACCTGATCCGGACAATGCCACTACAAGTTTATGATAAGACCAACCCGGAAGATTTAGATAGTGATGTTGAAGACCATGCACCGGACGCAATGCGCTATGGATTTCGTGCCTTGAACGAAGCATGGGATAAGGTGCCGCGGGTACCGGTCAAGCGTCTAACAAAAACACTTACCAACGAAGAATTGTTTTATAAAATGGAAAACGAAGTATAAATATGGCCGACGAGCTTGTTTCAAAAATTCAAGAGGATGATTCCGAGCCAATAGTTTGGGAAGGTAGCAAAAAAGACGATGACGAGCAATTAGCGCGTAAAATCAACGCGCGCATAAAAGAAGCGGAGAGTTTGTGGTCAAAAAAGCAAAAGCAATACAGAAATGCGGATAGATACTTAGATGGAAGGCCTGATAAAACTGACCCAAATAAGCCGCCGATGATTTATAATCCGCTCTTTTCAATTATCCGTAACATGACCGGTCTAACGACCGACCAGAAGCCTCACCCAAGCGTCAAGTTGGTTTTGCCGACAAAAAACATGAGCAAGGTTGATGTGGATAATTTGTTGGATTTGGGGGATAAGTTAGAGCGTTCGCTGGATGATTGGTGGGAAACAAAAAAAATGCAGTCATGGTTCCAACGTCTTGTTTTTGGGCTTTATACCTATTCGGACATGTATGCGTTCCCTTACTGGAACAAGGATGAAAATGATGTTGATTTACTTGCTTTCAATCCGCGTCGCGTCAAGATTGATCCAAATAGTGATGAGGTAGAAGAAAGCTATATAATCATTGATTTCTATCGTACCAAGGCTCAATTATATGGACAGTTTGGGGAAGAAAAAGTAAAAAAGGCCAATTTAAAATTTGCTGACCATGTCGAGATACGGGATTATGAGCGTGAAGATACTACTGGAGAAGATGCAAACACCAAGGTGATGAAGAATGTTGCAAAGATGGAACTATACATGGAAAAAGAATGGTGGGTTTATAAGGCTGGCGATAAGATTTTGCAAAAATTGCGTTGTCCATATTGGGCTGTTGATAAGAAAACCCAGCTCAAAGAGACCGAAGAAAAAGTGACAGATAAGTACAAAAAGAAAGGAATTGCTGGTGTGGCCCAAAAAATTACCGACAAGGTAAAGGGGGCTATTGGAATGAAGACCACACAAGATACTATTGAGGAACGAGTTAAATCTGCGCTAGAGGCTTTTAAACCAAAAGAAAATTATTTTAAAAATCCACGCATCCCACTAATTCATTTTGATCTGTATCGTCTTCCCGGCGAGCTTTATTCTCGCAATTTGATGGATTTGGCTATTCCAATCGTTGACGACATCAATACTCGTAAAAATGCTATTTCGTGTAATGCCGCCGAAATGGGTAGCCCAGAAGTGTTGATTGATGGCTCTTTATACAATGAAAGCGATGCCGCGCGGATAAAGAAAGGCCGGGCAACCGGTGAAGTGGTGCGTATAAACACTGCTGGTGGAAAATCAATGGAACAATCCGTCAAACTTCTCCATGGTGACGCAATGCCGGAGCAGTATATCCAAGACATGATGCACTCGGAGAAAGCTTTGGATACTTTATTTGGTCATCACGAAGTTTCGCGAGGCTTAGCAGATCCGGCCAATAGGACCAAAGGCGGCATTTTGGCACTCCAAGAAGCCGACCAAACCCCGGTTCGGTATGTGTCACGCAATATTGAGGATGCCTTGCAAGAGGTTTTTGCTTGGGTAATACAGATTAAAAAGATTTTTCAAGCCGAAGAAGTACCGGTTGGCGAGGAAACGATAGATTATGGGCAAGTCACAAATTCACTTCGCACATTTCTCAAATCCGGCTCAATGTTGCCAGTAAGCAAAGAACAACAGCGCGCGCAGGCGATACAACTTTATCAAATAAGCGCTATTGACCCATTAACACTCCATGAAAGATTAGGCGAAGCGGATCCAGAGAAGACAGCTAAAAGGCTTGAAATGTGGCTTAAAACGAAAAGTGTTATGGCTGATAACAATGCGAATGATCAACAACAGCGGGCGGTTGATAAATTGAAGCTTATCCAAGCTGGCCGCGCCAATGAAGTACAGATAGCACCGGATGATGACCCGAAAGTACATCACGATATTTTCCTTTTAGCTCTCAAGTCCGGACAGCTTCCGCCACAGATAGAACCGATAGTCGCGCAATTTATTCAACAATTTACTCAATTAGCCCAACAACAGGGGAGTGGAGACACTGCAAAGCCGGGAGCAACCAATGAGCCGGCTCCAAACGGTCCTCCCGCGCCGGCGCCAGGAGCCGCGAGCGCGCCACCTGTTGCGGCACAATAAAACTATGCCAAAAGAATACGAAGCAATGCGCGATAAATTTATTAAAGAAGGTATGAGCGAAAAGGAAGCGAAGGCCAAAGCGGCCAAAATTTATAACGCTAAACACAAAAAGAAGCCGGTGCACGGAAGAATGGAAGACAGCGCCTATGCGAAACACGCGGCTACAATGAAATAATTATTAAACCGCTCATCGGATATTAGGCAGTCGCGAGGCTCGCCGAACTCTGAAAGTGGATAGAATAAAATTTATGGGAGAAGAAATCAAAACTGACGGGCTCTCCATTTCCGATGCTTTCGATAAAGGCATGGAAGCAACCCAAAAAGAGGGTAACTCTCCAGCCGAAGGAAACAAGGAAAATGGCAGTCCGGAGGAAGATGATGAGGGAGCCGCACCTATTGATGGCGGTAAACCAGGGGAAGCAGGCGAATCCTCTGACGATCCGGAAGAGATAGACGAAGAAGGTAAACCGGTCGTAAAACTAAAAGAGCCAGTAATTGACCCGGACAATGGTAAATATGAGGGAGAATATACCAAAGACCGGTTCGATGGATTGATGAGTAAATGGCAACAAGAACGCGCCTTACTCAATGACCCAGAAAAATTAAAAGCTCATTTGTCAAAAATGGGTATAAACGTCGGTAATAAAGAGCCGGATAAGCCAAAAGAAAACTCAACCGATATTGAAATACCGGAAGAGTTAAAAAATGCGGACGCCGAAAGTCAAGAAGGTTTTAAGCTTGTTATGAAGGGTGTCCTCGGGCATCTTTCAAAAATAGAGCAAAACATTCTTGGCAAAGTGGTGGACATTGTCAATAAACCGCTTCGTGAGGAAACAGAAACAACCTCTAAAATCCAAAGTGAAATAAGTGACCTGAAAGTTACCGAAGGAAAATTATTTGCGGATAACCAGAAAGAAATTGTTAAATATGCCGCCGATAATGACTACCCACTTGGAACACTAAAGCTCGCTTTTAAAGCTTGGAGAAAAGAGCAGGAATTGACCGGCCGCATAAATAAATTATCCAAAGGCAAAGAAGTTATCGACGAAATAGAAGAAGAGGAAAAATCCAAAGCAATGCCACCCAAAAATTCCAAAGGTGTTGGCGCGTCTCTTCCACAATTTGATCCGGAAAGAGACGGCAACAAAACACCCGAGGATATTTGGAGTGAGGTTGCCAAGGTACTTTAATGAGAGGAAATAAATAATTATGGCAGTCACAGATTGGAACCGGCTAACATCCGTCACACAGTCGTATGTTTTGCCGTCTGTTGTGCACCAGCTCAAAAAGGAGATGCCTTTTCTTGGCCGTATTATGTCTAAGGCCAAACGCAAATCCAATGGCGGTGTACGCATCGAACAACCTGTCACCTTTGCTTTTAATGCAAATGGTGGTTGGTATAGTGGTTTAGACGTTTTGAACACCAACCAGGAAACAACCCGCACCCGCGCGTTGTTTAACTGGAAAGAAATTTATCAACCCATCGTGATTGATAACATGGAAGCCTTTAAGAATGGCATCAAAATGTCCAACAAAGAGCAGGTAGTAGACCTTCTCAAACAAGAAATGGAAGAAGCCAAGGAAAGCTTGAAAAACAACCTTGCAACCGCCGCTTTTGGCGACGGTACCACTCCAACAGTCAATGGCGGGGCCAATGGCTCTATCGTTGGTTTGCGCGGCTTGGTTGATGATGGATCCGAAGTTGCTAGTATCGGCGACATCACTCTTGCATCGTATTCTTGGTTTCAATCCAGTGTGTCGTCGGCTGTCGGCGCTCTCACTTTATCTCACTTAGCGACCAATTATGCGGCCGCTTCCAGTGTTAATGGCGAGGAATCCGTCAACCTGCTCGTCACTGACGAGACTGTTTTCAATGCTTATGAAGCTTTGAACCAGCCGAACATCCGTTGGAATGACCCATCAAAGGGTAGTGAAATCAACCCAAGTGGCATGAAGCTCATGTACCGTGGTGCGGAAGTTATCGCGGATGAGTATTGCCCAAGTGGTTATTTGTTTGGTCTTAACACCAAATATCTTGACTTCTTTGTTGGTGATCACCCACTCCACCCAACTGATAAAAATGGTTTCACCGTTACTCCAATGCGTGAACCACATGACCAAGATGGCCAGGTTGGCTTTATTTTGGCCTACTGCGCGCTTATCTCTTCCCGCCCAAGCCGCATGTTCAAATCTTACGGAGTAACCGCTTAATTAAAAAACGCTTTTTTAGCGTTACTGCCTGACCTTACGGGGCGGCAGTTTAAATCCCCTTCGCTATGGCGAATATCAATCATGCCAACTATGTGCCGTCTTTTCTAAAAGACGCCTTAGAATCTGGCTCACAAACATGGGCTTCGGGGAATACCAAAACGATAACCAATGCGAACGTAAAATCTACCAGCCGTATTTTCCTAATGTGGAGCGTCCCCATTAATGAAACACCTGGCATTGTTTGTTCCAATGGCTCGTTCGTTATTACCCTGAATAACGCCTTGACCAACGTAACTTTTAAGTATTTTGTTTGCTAACCCTATGACAAATAAAGAAAAAATCATCGTGGGCGTGGTAAGCTTGGTGCTTATGTTAGGGCTTGGTTATGGTGTTGCACACGCTCAAAGTAGTTTTTGGGAATCGGTGGCTAAATACACTGGTTTGGCTTTGGCCAATAAGGTGTCTTTGCCGGAAGAAGTCTCAAATCCTACACCGCAATTTCAATCTCTTGGTGGGGCCGGCGATACTTTCGCTGTCCAACCAATTGCCGCAAAAATCTTTACGACTTCCACCGAATCCGGGACCAATACTGTATCTACCACCTTGGTCACGATACAGAACCCAACCGGAGGCCGTACAAGAATAATCAAAAGCATTACAGCCATTAACCAAGGAAGCAGTGGCACCGTACTCGGTGGCTCGCTGATCATGGATTTTGGCACCTCAACTTCACAATTCGCCACCAGTTCTGCTCCAATTTACTCGACAACGTATACGACTTCAACTCAAATTACCAAAACAACTACTTCCACCTTTTCTCAAGGTTGGAATATGGTTTGGCAACCGGGTGAGTATATATATTGTGCGACGAATAGAGCAGTTTCGTCGACCGGTGGTTTCTGTGAATTTGATTATATAAATCTTAACTAATCCTATGGCCGAATTATCTACTTCCATTGATACCCTAGGCGGTGTCGCTGGTGCAATAAAACGCGATGGAAACAAGGCTTACATCTATTGCTATGTACAGGCCAGCGCTCTTGCTGGTCAGCCACTCGTTCTCTCCTTTACAGGAGTTCCGGGAGCTAGTGGAACGAACCCAGGCACCGCTACTGCGGCAACGTCCTCGGTATATCAATTGATCGTTGTGCCTCCCGTAGCTCAAGGTGCTACTGCCGGTTTCCAATGGTGTCAATTTAAAGGTGACGCCCAGGTGCTTGTTGATGGTACGACTGATGTGGCAATTGGTGATTTTTTGAAATGCACCAATACCGCAACGTCATTATCTAAGGATAATACCACTCGTCAGACCACCTCGGTGGCTATCTCTCAAGTGGCTTATACCACTAATAGTGCCGCTCTCAAAGCAGTTTATCTGCTCGGGGACCGTGTTACTATCTAGCCTTTCTTTCCGGCTCATTCGTGGGCCGGAAGATAAAGGTTAATTTAATTAACTAACTAATTTAACGTATGGCAAAGTTCATACCAATCGAAGCGGTGCCGAAAGATTTTGACGCCGACAAAGTCAAGGGCTTATTTAATCCGCTCAAGGTTCCGTTTGTTCACACTTACGCCGGGAAAGTAATCACTGTTCCTGCTGGTGAGTTTTTAAGCACGACCGAACCAATTGCCTTTCATCTCGCTAAACATCTGGCCGAGAAAATTTTGCACGAAGGTTTAAATGAAAGCTTGATAGAGCAGTTTCCTGGCGATACCGAACAAGGTCGCCCAAAGTGGAAAGTACAAAGCAATAAATTTATTGCAAAAAAAGATGTGTTTGCTTTACGCAACCAGCTTGTCTTTGATATTGAAATTGGGCAACCAGCACCAGTGATCGAGCCGACAGTCCCAGCTTATGCCGAAAAATCCCCAAACTTAGCCTAAAAAGCAACTAAAAAAACTGTAAAAAAAGAAGTTAAAGAAGATTCACAACCCGAGGCTTAGTCCTCTGGTTGTCGTGAGTAAACGACGATTTACCTCTCTCGTCTGTTTGCTTACGGCGATAAAAGGATTATATGCAATTCTTATGCCAAAAATTGGATTTAAACATTCAGAAAAAACTAAAAGAAAAATTAGTCAATCTAAGATTGGTAGTATTTCTCCGAATAAGGGCAAGGCAATGTCTGAACAACAAAAATTAAAGATTCGTCAAAGTAAACTTGGGAAAGGCGGCCCGGGGACAGGCAACTGGAAAGGTGATGATGTGAAATACAGGGGATTACATCATTGGGTTGAAAATATATTAGGCAAAGCTAATCATTGTGAAGAATGTGGTTTAAATAAAATCCCTAAAGGAAAGAAAAGGTATTTTCAATGGGCAAACATTAGCCACCAGTATAGAAGAGATATTGCTGATTGGAAACAAATGTGCGTTCGTTGCCATAAAAAATTTGATAAAAAATAAAATATGCAATTTGTAGTAACCCTACAAAACTACCGCGATGCGGTAAAAAGAAAATTAAAAATTCCCACTGACCAAGATAATGGCGAGTGGTCAAATGCCTATTTGCTTGACGCTATCAATGAAGCACGCCGGGCTTTTTGGGAAAAGGCACGTTACCGAGCAAAAACCGGAACACTTTATATTAACTCTTCAAATGGAGTGGCCGATTATTCATTGTCTGGGAAAAATATAGAGGATATTGACCGCGTACGATTTTACAATGGTTCTGATTACTTGCCGGTAAAATTTGTACCGATTGGGGCATTTCTTGAATTAACACGCACGGCTCAATCGGGTGATCCGGTTGCTTGGACCGAATACGGTAAAAATTTAAAATTGTACCCCACGCCAAATGATACGAGAGCCAATGCAATTGAAGTATGGGGAACGGTTGATTTAACGGATTTGGCCGCTGTGGGCGATATAGATGGCAATATTGAGGAAAGATATTTTGATTTGATTGTTCAATATACCTTGGGGTTGTGTTTTGCCGAAGCAGAACAAGAACGGCAAGCCAATGTGCATTTTGCAATTTTTGAAAAACGATTTAATGAGCAAGCCTTTGCAATTAACAGCATAACAATGGGAGAAAATACGCCGGACGACCTATCTATAAACGGTGACGAATCGCAAGAATGGCGTTGGAGAAGGCCTTTAAGCTAAAAATATGGCGGTCCTAAGAACAATTTTAGGGGCAAGTCAATTTTCCGGCGGTGTCAACGAGGAAGATTTTTTGGCTGATTTGGAAGCAAACGAGGTGGCCAAGGCTGATAATGCCATTATTTCCCGTAAAGGTTCTCTCCGAAAACGAGAAGGTAGTCATGAGTATGGTTCTGACGCTGGCGTTAGCGGAGTGTATGGTATGAAGTCTTTTACCGATGATGGCGGAGTTCTCCGTAAGTTTAAAATGGTTAGTACAAATTTGGTTGAATACAATGCCGGGCTTTGGAATACGGTTGTAAAGGCTGGATTAACTGCCGGTTTATACATGCAAATGAGTGATATTTTGTGCGCCTCTACAACTGCATCCACAACGGGCACGGCCACAGGAGGAAGTGATTTTACCTTGGTGAATGCCGGCGCTGGTTGGTCTGTAAATGCTTATATTGGTTTCGTAGTTAAAATCACCAGCGGAACAGGATCGGGGCAAACTAAAACAATTTTAGAAAATTCTGCAACGACCTTGAATGTTGATGGGCGCTGGGATACTGCGCCGGATGCAACCAGTGTTTACGCAATTTATCCAAAAGTACCGGCTGTTATTTGCAATAATGGAACTGACGCCACATTCAAGGTGATAGGAGTTACCGCGACAACTTTATCTGGTTTACCAAAATTTACCTCGCAAGTAGTGATTGGCTCAAGATTGTGGGGGATTGTGGGTACAAAAATTTATTGGAGTGATTTGGCAAACGGTGAAGCAATTGGCTCTTTAAATAATATTGATACGGGCGAAACATTGATGGCGCTTGGTCGGGTGGGTGATTTTGTAGCGGTGTATAGCAAAACCAAGACGGGCATTGTTACGGGGACGTCGGCGAATGATTTTGCGTTTAAATGGCGCGATTATGCCCATGGTTGTGTAGCGGCCAATTCGGTTTCTAGCTGGAAGAGTTATTGTTTTTCACTGGCCCAAGACGGTATTTATGTGTTTGATGGGACGGAAAACCGATTTATGAGCCGTAAAATTACCCCGAGTATTAAAAATATTAAGGCAAGTTTACGCAGTGAAAGCTTTGGGTTTGTTTATGACAATAAATATCACTTGTTATTTGCGACTGATAGTACCAGCACGGTAAAAGACAAGATGGCTGTTATGGATTTGATATGGTCAAATTTCAGCAAAGGAGAAGGAGCGTTTACTTTTTTTACCGGTATAAATTGTAATGTGATGGGCACTTTTCCGGATAGCAATGGATTTAACAACCTTTATATTGGCAAATCCGACAATTCTAAGGTGTTACAGCTTTATGATGGTACATTCAGTGATTCTGGCAGTGGTATCGCTTTTAAGATTGAGACAAGAGAATTTGACGGAAAGCTGGTTGGACAGATGAAAAAATACATGTGGTTCTTTTATGAGGGTGCAGTACAAAACGTGGCGAGCGATTTGCAGGTTAGTAAGAATATTGACAACGCCGGGTTTGAATTATTTGCTACGGTAAGCCACCTACAAACTGGCGGATTGTGGGATGTGGCTTTTTGGGATGTTTCTAGCTTTGGGGGTGTGTCGCGCGTTATTTCGCGACAGCGCCCTGGTGGACGCGGTCGGACCATTCAGTACCAGTTTTATAACAACTTGGCCGCTCATCCCATAGAAATGTATAAATTTGAACAATCTTTTGAGAATTACGTTTACCACTAAAATATGCCTAAATTGTCTACCCATTCTGATCCGCAGGTTAATAATGAGTTTGATAATATTTATAACAAATTGGATATGTATCAAGTGAGCTCAACCGAGCCAAAAAGCCCGCGCGCGGGCACAATTTGGTTCAATCCTGACACTGGAGCATTGAAAATTTGGAAATTAAAAGATTGGCAAACTATTTAATAAATATGAAAAAAATACTTTTCTCATTGGCAATACTTGTTGGTTTAGCAACTAGCAGTACTGCTTCGGCTAAATTGGTTGATTTTTACAGCGCCAGAGGCCAGAAATTGCCCACTGTAAGCGCCCGCACGCAAACAGCGGCCCAATGTGGCATTTCGCCTTATAGTGGCACGGTAGAGCAAAATAATAGACTAGAACAGTGCATGGTTAAGAGGGAAGGATTATTTGGTGGAACAGTTACAAAACCAAATACTTTTTCTCCAAATACTATCATACGCTCCAGTGATGTAAACCAAGATTTTGACACACTGTATACCTTGGTGAATGGGAATATTGATAATAATAATATTGCGAGTGGCGCGGCTATTGATGCCTCTAAAATTTCCGGTACAGCGATTATTTCCAACCCTTCATCCGCTCAAAGCATTTCGGCCACGACCACCTTTACTGGAACAGTTTATGTATCCTCAACAACCGGATTTTTACGAGTACCAATAATGACGACCGCTCAAAGGACTGCTTTATATGCCGTTGAGAATGGGGTTATTGTTTATGATACAACGATTGGTTCTTTTGAGGTTTATGAAGGCGGGGCTTGGTCCGGTATCACGCCTGCCGCAGTGAGCGCTGTTGCCTCGCAAATTGGTAAAGGTGTCGTGGAAATAGCAACCGGATTAGAAGCGGCCAGCACTACACCAGCCGGCTCTGGAAATACGAACGCGCCTCTTGTCATAGACACGACTATCACAACCTCCACATGTCAAGTAGTTGGCTTATATGTACCAGTTACGGGAAATAATGGGAAATTATCACCAGTATGTTTGGACCAAACTGCCACTTATTCTTGGTCTGGAACACAAGGACATACTGGAGCCTCAACCTTTTCTGGTTCGATCAACGCTTCAAGTACAAACGCCACACCTAACTTTTTAATGGACGGATTTCAAGCAACTTCGTCAACAGTTACCTCAACAATTCGTGGCAGTTTAGCCACCAATCAGATTGGTTCTATTACTGCCGGGGCGACTACAACGGTAGTTAATAATCTTCAAGTCAATGGCAATATTTCTTATTCCGGCACTAAACAGGGCGGTACTTCTGTTTGTATTGACCAAGCAACCCACTCATCAGGTAGCACTTTAACCGTTACTTGTGGGTGGCAACCATCTCTTGTTCAAATATTCGCAGAGGCTGAATATGATTCTGGTGGAAGTACGGGGCAAGCATCGCGTATGTCAGTTGGGATGTATGATTGTACAACTCAACATTATATCGGGATAGACCAATCTAACGGCGTCTCTGGTACAGGGAGTTCCGGCCATATCAACTTTGTACAAGGGAGCGGATCAACGGCTTGGGATTTTTCAACATCTTGTTCTGCCACGGGATTTGCAATAACTAGCTCAAAAACTGGTTCTCCAGGAAATGTTGCAATTATGGGTGTCGGCATTAGGTAGTTTCTTAGGTCCTCGGAATTTCCGAGGACCAATAGAAATTATTTTTTACTTTAATTTTATGGAAAAACTTGATTATAAAAAAATAATATTTGGGATTGTAGCTCTCGCAAGCATTATTTTGAATGTTTTGTTTTATATAAAAATGAATAATCTTAGCAAAAAAAATGAAGAGCTTGGGGCCTTTTCTCAATTTGGTTTACCAGGAATATATCACTCATCAAATGTAACTATTCCTAATGGTGAAGGAGCGGCGTTTAGTATTGATAGAAACGGGAAGCTTATTGTTTCACCATCAAGCACTGTCACTTTAAGTAATTAAATATGAAAAATTATCACTATATCTTATTTGTATTAGCCATCACAGTTGGAGTTGTGAGCTTTAATTGGAGCGAAGTAAAAGCCGCTTTAAGCAAATATGGTTTTCCTGGGATATACAATGTTTCAAATTTTACTTTATCGGACGGTTCTGGGTCAGCAATATCGGTTGATGCAAACGGACGTGTTTTGCTCTCACCCTCTTCAACGATTGCCGTATCGTCTGGCTCAACCTTAACGGTCACGAGCGTTACATCAACAGGACTATCTTATTTTCAAAATGGTTTTATTTCCAGCGCATCTTCTTCTGTTGGTAGCGGCTTGCAGGTTTCCGGCGCTCTTAATGCCTCTGGAAGTTTGTTTGTAGCAAATAAAATTTATGCAGGCGGCCAGGTTTCATCTGATATTTATAAAGGACAATTCAATTCTTCCGATCAGTTTGGTTTAGGTATTAAAGTTGTTTCTGTTGCCACCAATGATGTCTCACAACCAGCCTTTGACATTATAGATCAAAATAATCGTGAATTTTCTTGTGGTTTTTCAACCGCGGCGGGTGCAATGAATTGTGGGACACTCACTTCGGGTATCAACCTCCAACTGTTTTCTGCTAACACAGGTAGGATGATTATTGATACAGATAATAACATCACTGGTTTTCTCTATAATTCTCAAAATCTTGGCACAAGTATTATACCTTGGAAAAACATATTTTCAGGAGGAACCATAACCATTGGTGCAGGCACCGCTTCTTCCTCATTTACTGGTAATAGTATTTTGGTTGCGACCTCAACTGGTTTTGTGATGGGTAAATTCAATGTTGATTCTTCTGGAAATATTAACGCATCCGGTACGATCTCATCTGTTGGTGGTAGCGCTGGAAAAGCAACCTGTTGGAAAGCAGATGGTAAAACCATTGGATACTGTTCGAGTGTTGTGGATGTTACTGGTGGCTGTACATGTAATTAATTTTCAAAAAATAAATTTATGAAAAAAAATTATCAATTTTTAAGTGGGATTATATCAGTCGCGATTTTCTTGTTTTTAGCTATTTCAGTCACATACGGAGCAGTAAGTAAATATGGATTTCCTGGGATATATAACGCTTCTCCAATTAGTTTAAATAATGGGGATGGGGCGGCACTGGCACTAGATACAAATGGGAAACTTGTTTTGTCTCCTTCTTCCACAATAACCGTAAGCTCCAATTCAAATCTTACTCTACAAAACTTGACAGTAAACGGAACATGTACTGGTTGTGGTAGTGGCGGAGGCGAATCAGGAGCTTCAACAACCTTACTTTCAGATTCAAATAACTGGACTGGTAATCAAATGTTTCAGGGGCTTAATAATCTGAAAGGCCCAATCATGGTAGGAACTAATGCCAGTACTACGCAAATGACTGATAGTAATGGATATATCGCCAATGAAATTTGGTTTAATAATTACATTGATGGGGCTTATTTGGCTGGTATCCGACAACGCGATGCTTTGCCAGGGCAAAGTGCTACAAATACTCAATTATATTTTGAAGGTGCTGGTGGTGGTGCTGGTACAGCGTCTTTGTCTGGAGGGGAAGGTGGACTAACAATAGTAGCTGGAGGTCTAGGAGGAATTGGCACCGCCTCAACATCGCCTGGGAAGGGCGGGGATGTTTTATTACGCGGAGGCGTCGCAGGAAGTAGCGGAATAGGAGGAGGGGGAGCACCAAATGGATATGGTGGAGCAAATGGTGGAAGTCTAACTATCAGTGGTGGCCCAGGGGCGGGGACAGGTGTTGATGGTACTGTCGCTATTGGGGCTACATGGACGAGTTTATTACAACTTGGTTCTGCCTCAACACCAGTCGATATTGTCGGAAAAATCAGATCGTCTAATTACTTTAATACCCCAGGAGTATCGATGACGATTGATACTGATGGGGCCGGAATTGGTATTGGAACAACTTATGCCAACTTACTTTATCTTGGTAGAGCTGGTGGCAGTTTGGTAATTCAAAGCCCAACAATTATTCCTGCAAGTTCAACTGTTTATTACACGGAAATTATTGATCCGGCATCTAATTACACGATTCCAACGACAGGAGTTGATAAAGTAATGTTTACGAGCTCTCTTGGTGGGGCAAGAGCATTAGTTATCTATGCAACGTCAACAATCCCATATGGGATTGTTAGAAAAGTTGAGGTTGGCTGTCAAAATAGCGGCCAGACAATTTATATTTATAAGCAAAATGATCTTGTCAACCCAATCTATACAATGACCTGCAATGCTCCGCATATATTTGAGGCAGAATTATCGGCAGAAATGTTTAATTATACAGTAGATAATGGCGCTACCACTTTTAAATAATATGTCAAGAAAAAAGCACGATCCAGATGAGTTATTTAAGGTGGCTCTAAAAAATGGGAAATTTAAACCACACACACTACCTTCACCAATAACTAGAGAATTTATGGAGGAACAAGAACAATTTAATAGAGATATTTTAAAATCAGTTAGTGAAATTAAGCCAGAGATAATGGAGGCTATTGGCGAACTGAAAAAAGATTTTGCAGTGTTTACAGAAAAATTTGAGCAAATGCACTCATGGATTCAAGAACATAAAATTAGTGATGCCGAGGATAAAAAAAATTATGTGACCAAACCAGAGCTAGAAACAGCATTAAAACTCATGGCAGCTCAAATTAAATTAGCGTTTTATGTTGTTTTTGGTGGTGTTGTTTTGGAGATTTTAACAGGCGTAATCCTTGTTATTATTTCAAAGAAATTTTGATCCTCTACCGTCAATCGTAAGATTGGCAAGAAAAGCCCCTAACTGCCGCTAACCAATGTGGTTGGCGGGGGAGGATCAAATGGCAATTGGAACGATGTCAGAGTGCCCGAAATGTTACCAACCAAGGTACTTTCGCATCGTGTGGATTGATGAAGGTATAACCAAAACCATCATCACCATTGAGTGCGAAGTGTGCCACTACACCAAATACCTCGTTCAAGAGGTAAAGGAGGAACAATGGACGGCGGCATCGTAGTGTGGTGTCTCCTGTGCTGGGCTAGCACCCTGCACCAACTCAAAACCGGTGGGCGATTCGTCTGCACCAAGTGCAACAAGCACACGGTGAAGTCGGACATCCACATCGAGAACTAGGAAGGACAATGAAAATCAAACTCTGGTGTCTTCACTGTTGGCTCGAAACCATCCACCACATTCTTGCACAGGGCGTTGCTGAATGCTCGGAGTGCAAGACCCGCTCTTTTCTGGCCAATGGGTAACCAGACGGCCAAACGGCTTCGGGAGCTCACCGTCACGAACTCCCATCAAATCCAACTATATGAAAAAGTGGCAAAAAATAATGTGGTTGGCTGAATTAAAAAGACGCAAAAATGAATTTGCTTTTGGTGGTTTGCTTATTCTAGTAACGGTATGGTGGATTGTTGATTTAATCAAAATTTTTTTAAGGATAATATCTTGGATTTTTAAAATCAAATAATTATATGTTAGAAAAAATCACACGCCATCTTTACCCAGAAAAACTAAATGGGAAAAAATATAAGGCCGGAGGCATGAAGGTAAAATACGCCAAACATGTTAAGCCTTATGATCATAAATACGCTCAATTGGGTGGTATTTTTGGCACAAATTACCAGCCAAAAGGCATGGCGCAGGAGCTCGATACAGTGGATGTTAAGGACCAAAATGGATACAACACATGCTCTTGGAACGCGTATACGGTGATGCGCCAAGTAAGTGAGAAGGTTGTTTTAAGTCCGCGCACAATTATTACTTATGCCCGATTAAGAAATTTATTATCGGATACTGGTTTGTCAAACCTAGACAATAACAGCCGCGCCGGAACAGATTTTGGAGTGGCCGAAGAGAAATTTTTGCCAAATGATTTACAAAATGGCAATTGGGAAGCATATACCTCGCCGTCTCTTCTTACGCTTGATGTTCGTAATAATGCCGCTATTCATCGGCCGGATAGTCACAAGAAGTTTTTTGTGACTTCAAAAGCCGAGTATTTAAAAGCTTTGGACGATGGATATGCTATTGAGATCGGCATACCGTGGTATTCCGGATACAACATGTCGGGTGGTTTTACCTTTCCTTGGCTTATAAAATGGAGTAACGGTACTTATGTTGGTGGGCATGCAATCACGATTAAATTTTATAAAGATTTGGTAATGCAGAACGGAATAATTGTTGATGCAACTTTAAAAATACAAAATAGTTATAGTAAAAATTGGGGTGACAATGGATGTTTTTACATGAAATTAAGTGATTTGGTCAACAATGGAATTGTGGGGATGGTCGAGGTGGACCTTAATGATCAGAATATACCAGTGCTTATTAAGCAATATGAAGGCCAACAGGTGAAGGGGGTTGGTCCGGCAATATTCTTTATTCAAAATGGTTGTAAACGACCGTTCAATTCACCCGAAATATTTTTTGTCTTCGGTGGACGTTTTGGGCGTTATGGTAAAACGTATATGGATATTAACCAAAGTACGCTTGACGCTATACCGCTTGGCTCGCCGATGAATGTGGAAGATTCGCCTTTCTGGCCTGCGTTATCTTCCAATGGAATTACAAAAGAGTTTATTGCCGCTAACCAAAACATGTTGAATATTTGGATTGATAACCCAAAAACGCTCCAAATGATTGTAGCAACCATGCAAAGGCTTAACATGAACGTACAATCGGTGCCACAGACATGGCTCGATAAAATTACTAATTTATTTAATTAACTTAATTATATGGATTTAAAATCTGCTTTGTGGAGTTTAAACTGGCGCGATGCTTTTAAGGCGGCCATACATGGATTTGTCGCCGGAGGATTATCGGCGATGGGATTGATTCTCAAAAATGCAATCGCTGTCAAAGTTTTTACTTTTAATACAGGCGACCTAAAATTTGTGTTGTGGGTAGCTGTTGCCGGCGCGGTTACTGCTTTGGGAGTTAGATTTGGAACGGATGAGCAAGGCAAATTACTTGGTAGATATTAAGATTTTAGGAAGGAAAATTATATGGCAGTTTTATATAATGGCCAAAAAGGTATTTGGGTTAAGAAAACCACCGACGCAAGTCCGGTATTTATTGGGTTGGGCCAGGCCGATACGCCGGATGAAATTGTCAACAAATCTCAAGAACAGATTTTAAATCAACTTGGCGATAAAGTGCAGTGGTCGGGAGAAGACCCAAACCAATTCGCCACTTCTTCTGCTACTGGCAATGTTTCTCCTTATTCCGCGGCCAATCCTAACCCTGTTGAAAACAATTATTTTGATACTTTATTAAGCCAGGTAGAGCAAAAAACAGCAAGCGAAACGAAGAATGTTGAGCAGGATTACCAAATGTTTGTCGGCCAACTGAAACAAAGCCGTGATTTGTTTAATAAAAATTTGGAAGAAGACTACGGAAAAGCCTTGGAAGATGCCAATATCAATGTGTACGCACGAGGTGTGGGGGAAAGTGGCATAAAAACAGGCGCCCTTAAAGATACAACGAGAGTTAAAGAGGCCAAAACCGCTAAACAGGATATTAAGGATCAACAAGCCTTGGCGGATGCACAGAGACAGCGCGAGCAAAGACTACAATCAATCGCTGAATCAGATGCAAGTAGTAAATTTAGTGCCGCGTCAAGAGCGAGCAACCCTTATAGCTCTTATTCATACACATAATATATGGCCCTACAAAACCCCTACCAATCCGCGCTTGCTACGGATCCAGCAAAGGAGCAAGAAACATTGATGAAATTAAAAAGCGACCCAAAAAAAATGGCCGAACTTGGGCTTGCACCGAATGAGGATTTTTCTAAACTCAAAAGTGACCCGGTAAAATATAACCGGGTGCTTTCGTATGTGAAAGGAGAATCATATAAATCGCCGGCGTATGCGGCGCTAGCCGAGGGCAAAACCGCACCGGAGTTTGTGCAGTCGTCCACACAAACTGACTATGGGGCCACACCGAGCGAATACCGCGCGACGATTGCTCCGAAATTACAGGAACAATTTAATGTTGAACCATTACAAAAACGAGCTCAAACGTACGACGAGCTCTCATATTCCGCTCCGGATACTATCAAGGCAGACGTGATTAAAAAGGGTGGGTATGACATTCCGGCTCTTAAAAAAGCCAACGATGATGCTGTAACACATTATTTGGATATACAGGATAAATATATTAAGGGGCAGGTTGATCGTGCCACCTACATTGCCGCGCTTTCTGGCCTTTCCACTGCTTCACGTTCGCTTCATTCTGGTGAACAGGGATTGGTTGAAGAAACAAATAAAGGGATTAACACCTTTAAATTGATGGCAGAACAAGCCAAAAATACCTACGAAAACGCTTATAAGAAATTTAACGACGCGTTGGATTCGGAAAGCAAGGGATATGGAGAGGCACGGAGTGAGCGCCGGGCGGCGGCCGAGGATATGTTTAACGCGGCAAAAGACATGTTGGATAAATCAATTGCCGATGAAAAAGCCTATCAAGCCGCGCATGGAAAAATCTATAATCCGAATACAGGTAAATACGAAGCTAAACCAGGAAGCGGAAGTGGGGCCAGTAGCAAAATGTTTACCGAAGCTGATAAAATCCGTAAAGAAATACAGGACGGAAAACTTGATTGGGGGCAAGCTTATGGCAGAATGGCCGCTCAATTTCCGGAGTTTAACAAACCAGTGCCCGGTGGTGGAGGTAAAACATACATTGATGATGCGCTGGGCGGACAGGCCAAGTTTACTGCAACCGGAGAATATGATGCGGAGGGTTCAACTGGTTTTGCAAAGGCGGGTAAACCACAGGGCAAAAAATACACTGAGGCAAATGTCCCAACTGATTTGTACCAAGAGATGATTACTAATGTGAATAGTGGCGCGACACTAATTGATTTATTAAATACTTATCCTGACGTTGATCCTGATTTGGTGAAAAAACTTTTTAATGCTAACCAATAATTATGTCACTTGTTGGGCGCATGGCGCAAAAACAACCACAAGAACAAAAAGATCCATCATTTTTATCAAAGGCCGGTGGTTTTTTGAAAAATATAGGAATTGGGGTAGTAAAATCTTTTGGTGAGACGGCTGCACGCCAAATGACCAACCCACTTTCCCCTCTTTCTCCACTATCAAAATTTCCAGGAGTTGGTGATATAATTGCTGAAAAAATACCAGAAAAGGTTACTTTGCCAATTCTTGGAGAAACTTCTATAAAATATAGCAAAGAGCCTCTAAAAGCGGCCGGCCAGGCGGGCGAAGACCTTTTGAATGTTGGCTTGGCTGGAACTGGCGGAGCAGTTCGTGCGACTCTAAAAGAGGCCGGAGAAATAACTGCGAAAGAGGCGGCAAAAGAAATTGCTAAAACTACCCTTGCCACAAAAGCAAAAAATGTTTTAAAGGATTTCGGCATGGGTTTTGGCTATGGCGTTTCTTCGGAATTACAAAACAAAGATAAGACCTTTGGTAGTGTAATAAAAAGCGGAGTAGAGAGCGGGGCAGTGGCCACTGTAGCGGGTCCAGTGATAGGGACCGGACTAAAAGTTGTTGGGAAAACAGCTGGTTTGGTTGGCAGAATGGCCAGTGCTGGAGCGGAAAAGCTAGCAAATACACTTGAAGAAAAAGCTGGTAGCAGCATTTCAAAAGTTGAAAATGTTACTCCTACACCCACAACAATTTTAAGCACGATTGGTAAAAGCGCGCTAAAATCGGAAAAGCCCAATCCAGTTAGATATTATCAAGATGTTGTAAAGCCAGTTCAAACAAGTGGACAGAAGATCGCCGAAAAAACGGCAGACGCAATTCGTTATGTTCAAAAATTACCACAAAAGTTAGAAACTGCTTTACTTGACAAATATGCTGCCGTGAGACGTTTTCAAAATAAAGCGGAGGTGGCTGGAATTGATACGCCTAATTTATTGGAAATGACGCAAGGTGCGGCCTATCGCGCTGGCGGCAAAGCGGAAACTCGCCTTGATGATTATATTGCGATGCGCGGAAAATTTGGGGATGAATGGAAATACGTCAAAGAATACTCTCATTACATGGACGATCTTGATCGATTGGCACAAGGAAATATCATCGCTGGAAATCGGACAGCCGATGACGTGGAAAAAAGTCTACACGCTTTGACACAAGATTTGACGCCGGAACAGCTTAATAAAATTAAACAAGGCCAAAACGAACTGCAAAATTTTCTCAATCAGGAGCTCACCAATGCAGTTGAGAGTGGCAGACTTTCAAAAGAAAGTTATAAAGCGATTAAAGAAGCGCACCCGAATTATATACCACACAATGTTTTAGATTTTCTCGACGATGGAAAGACTGTCCAGGGAGTGGGTAAATCATTTAATGTCGCCAAATCTGGAATAGAAAAAGCAAAGGGTTCAAGTCGTGCCATTGACGATATTGATAACGCTGTGGTTGATCGACTATATCGACAAAACGTTTTGAATGAGAAAAACAAAACTGTTAAAGCAGTGATTGACACTGGAAAAAATCTTGGTGAAAATGGTGGATTTATAAAACTCGAACAGCCAGTCAAAGAGATTGATATACCCAAAGGGTTGGAAAAAATATCATATTTTAACAATGGTGTAAAAGAAGAGTGGCTTATACCTGATGATGTTGGACGAGCATTGAAAAATTTGGATGGGCAGGAGGCTAGTGTTGCCATGAAATGGTTAAATAACAGTATCGGAGGAAAAATTATTACTGCACCAGCCAGGGCAATACGAACACTTGCAACAGGATTAAATCCAGTCTTTGCCATTTTTAGTAATCCAACTCGAGACCTCCAAACTATTGCACTTACTTCTGAAGCCGGCGCGGATGATATTTATCGCGGACTAATTAAAACCATAACTGGCAGAGAAGATCAAAATCTCTATCGTTTAGCGAAAGAAAGTGGCGCATTGCAAGGATCAATTTTTAAAGAAGGTAAAGTACCAGAGCAAATTTTAAAAGACAAACTAGAAAACCAGGGGTTTTTTAGTAAAGTCATAAGACCGGATAAGGCCATCGAGGCAGCTGGACAAAAAATGGAAGAAATGACTAGAATGATTGTTTTCAAAAAAGCACTTGAGTCTGGCAAAACTCCAATGGAAGCGGCAAAGCTGGCTCGTAATGCCACCGTAGATTTTGGAAAATCTGGCACCGCGGTACAAGTATTAAACAAAGTAATACCATTTTTGAATGCGCGCGTGCAGGGCGCGTCTAATTTAATAAGCGCAGTTAAAGAAAATCCAACTAAAGCTGTGCGGGCTCTGATGTGGTCGGCGGCATATCCAGCAACACTCTTGAACGCGTATAATAGTAAATATGATAGTTACCAGAATATCCCGGATTATGAACGACGAAAATATTGGATTGTGATGGTGGGGGAAAATAAAGGAAAGGATTTTAATGGCAAGGCAATTTTGATCCCGCACTATATTAAAATTCCGAAAGGCGAAGCACAACAGGCGGTAAGTAATGTAACAGAGCGGATTTTGAACTTAGGAAAAGAAAAATTTGCTGATTCAACCACGCAATTTTTAGGCAAAGTTTTTGGTGATTTTAGTCCGGTAACCGAGAGCAGTATTTTGCCAGCTGGTATACAGCAATTGGTAGAAACACAATCAAATTATTCATTTTTTCAGCAGAAACCAATTGAGCCAACCTATGTCCGCCCAACCGGCAAAAAATCCGTGCGTGCGCAAGATGTGGAACCAAAGTATAGATATAACGCGGTAACCACGTCTGAAATCGCTAAATATATTGGCAAGGCATTAAACTGGTCGCCAAGTAAAATTGATTATGTCTTAAAGACCGGCGTTCTGCAAGATGTGCTAAGGCTTTATGATATTCCCATAAAGGGATTAAAAGGTGAAAGTACGTTTGAAAAAGCAACCTCAATTCCATTTTTCAGAACTTTGGTGGGTGCGTCTACAGCTGGTAAATCTCAAAAGGCAGCGGTTGAAAAACAGCAAAAAATTATACAAAAAAACACTCAAAAGATTGATCGGCAATTAAATAGAGTTACGACTGGGACAATTGGACTAATGGGAAGAATGGCTAAATAATTATTTTTGAAGATTAGCATATCCACCAACAAAGAAGCCTACCAAAAACATTATCGCCATTAAAATATAGCTGCCATTAATTGCGGGTTCTAATGTTGAAGAAGAAAAATAAGATGCTGTTCCAATATAACCAATAAATATCATAAACACACCACCAATTATCGCTCCAGTCAAGTCAAAATTTTTACCATTATTCATATTTACTTGGTTATCAGCTTGTCGATATTTTGTGTGTACCATTTGTTTTCTTCGAGCGTGACACTACGCAATAAACCCCACACGGCGAGTGAAGCAATAGCCAAAATCGCCAGCTTAAACCAATTATCTTTAACGAATTTTCCTAAAGCAATTAACCATCTCATATAGAGATATATAGATGAATTATATCGTCACCCTTACATATTTTATTAAATTTGTCAACCCTATGTCAACCTTCATCGTAAAAACACCGTCCAAAAAACCGCTAAAACAAGCGGAAAATGAGCCTGTTGACAATGAGAATGAATATGAAGAAAAAGACGATGAACCAAAAAAATTTATTTTCTTTACCGAGTTTGGTGAAATTTCGGATTTAGCCATGGCCGTAAAGAATAACGGTCACAAAGTTATTGTACATATACAATCTCATGAATATCAAAAAATAGCAAATGGAATTTTGGACAAAACCTCGGAATGGTACAGCTATCTTGGCAAAGGGTATATTTGGATTTTTGATGGTTGTAGTAACGGCGCCTTGCAAGATTGGTTACGCGAGCGTGGCGAGGATGTGTGTGGCGGGAGTAAAGAAGGTGATGATCTGGAAAATGACCGGCAACTTAATCAAAAATGGTTTAAAGAACTTGGTTTTAACCAGTCAGAAAGTCACAATTTTAAAAATATTGACGAGGCTATTGATTTTGTAAA
>CAZHNI010000001.1:98102-137070 GCA_964533715.1 uncultured Gammaproteobacteria bacterium
GGATACTCAAACAGAACGGTGATGCCCCAAAATCAATCAATCACATGGGAAAATTTGATGGAAACGAGGATATGCTGTTTCATCTGGAAGAACTAAAAAAGGGGTGGAGCCAGCAAGAGATGGGGGATTTTGATTGTGATTTGATGGAGGTAGTGGAAGGTACGGAGGTGGCCGCTTCGGCTTTTTTTAATGGCCATGACTTCCTCCGAAATAAGGACGGTAAGATTGTTGGGTTTATAAATTTTGAGGAAAAGAAAGAATGCGATGGAAATTTGGGAGAAACAACCGGCGAGACTGGAACTACCTTTTTTGGATGCACGGAAGACAATGAGTTATTTTCTAAAATTATTGTCCCTGGTGTTGTTGAAAAATTACAGGAAATTGGTTTTAGGGGTGTATTTGACATCAATGGTAGCATGACTAAAGACGGTTATGTAGCCTTTGAACCTACTGATAGATTTGGCGTGCCGGCGACCAGCTATGAATTTATTGAGGGGATGGTAACTGATCCGGCGGTGGTTTTGGAAGCAATGGCCAAGGGATTAGATATACCGGTTGAAATACATGAGGGTTGGGGCCAGGTGATAGTAATTGCAGGCAAACCATACCCAATTGAGGCGGACGTTGACGAACGCTCTACAAGTCTCGGAGAGAAGTTGTGGATTTTAGGCAGTGACGGGAAGCCGAAAGATAATTTTAGTGAAGAGCAAAAAAAACATATTCACCTTTATAATTTTGAAAGAATTGAGGATGAAGACGGGAGTAAAAACTATAAGGTAGTAACAAAGTCCGGATATTTGCTCACGATAACCGGTCGGGGGGATGATATTGAGGATTGTCGCGAGAAGCTTTTAAAATACGTCAAAGAAAATATTTATTTGTCCGGGATGAAATACCGACAAGACCTTGGTAAAAGAGTTGAAAATTTTGAGTTTTAATTTGTGAAAATAATTATTGAGACTATCCCGCACGATCAACAACGATATAATACATGCGGGGATTATTGGGAGGAACCTAATGGTACAAAACACATCGTCGTTTCCGATTTGGGGAACGATGATTTTGCTTTTCTTGTGGCGCTACATGAGATGATTGAGCAAAAACTGTGCGAAAATAGAGGAATTGAAGAGAGTGATATTACCAAATTTGATAAGGAATTTGAGGAAAAAGGGGTAGTGGGGGATGAGGATGAGCCTGGTGATGATACAAAGGCCCCGTATTATAAAGAACATTTTTTTGCTACAAGCTTAGAGAGGATTATGGCCGGGGAATTAAACGTATCTTGGAATGAATACGAAAAAAAAGTAAACAGTCTTTAAAAACCAACAAACCAGAAAGAGAGGTCGCCAATGAAGTGCACGACGTGTCAGAATGAAACGCACAAGCCGATGGTCGTTATCGATGAGGGTGTGTTCTGCCTCCTGGGGTGCTACGACGTATTCTGCGAGTGGCAGAAGCGCCGGGGCATCTTCGCCACCGTGTACCAGTTTCTCTTGGCGTGTCAGCTCCTTGCCCGATACGGGTAGGGACGAGGTTGGCCGTCATCCTTAAACGGCCCTTACCACCTAAACGGATTCTTAAAGGGCCGCGTGCCTTTATAGCGCAAACGGCTTAAAACTGCCCATAGCTCTTTTAGAAATTCAAGCATACTGAAAGTAGTATACCATCTTGACAGAAAAAAGGTGAGTGTGATATCGTCATTTGTTCACTTATGACCAGCCATCTGGTCGGCCCCATAAGGGTTTGTGAGATAAGTGGCGAAGGGTACTATTTTTTGGTATAATAGCTTTAGCTTGTCATTTTCAAGCTACTAAACCGTCCCTTACGCCCCGAAGTCTCACAACCAAGGGGTGTTAAGAGACGGTTTTTTATATGGCCTTTTTATTGCGCCGGTCGCCCTATGGCGGCAACCCAATGAGAGAAATGTTGGAGGAGGAAAGCAAATCACACGTGGAGGAAAATTTGACGCTTGAGCCGGGCGGAACGCCGGCAATCCGAGAGAATTATTATTGCGTTACGCTCGGGTACGCAGACAAGACAATTGAGAGAGGGGAGAGGATATACATGCGGCCGAATGAGATGATGATCTTGTATAAAATATTGAAAAGGGAGTTTGACAAATAGCAAATGGGGGGATATAATATGCTTATTAACAAGCATGTTTTATGACACCAGAAAAAAAAGAACGAAATAAAAAAATTAAAACATTCCGCGTCAAAGGTTGGTCATACCGAAAGATTGGAAAACATTTTAAACTCAACCACAAAACAGTTTACGAAATAGCGAATCGGTAGGGTGTGGATAACTGCTATTGACCAGTGGGGGGAGATAGAGTACGATTAAAGTATTACAATTCAATTGCACGAGAAACCCCGCCGACCACGGCGGTAAAAAAATCAGTTTGGTAACGTCGTATAACATAGATTAAGCGACGTTATAGACTAGATTTTTCCTACTAAAACTGGTACAATTCTAACCACGCTTATTAATTTGAACCTGTATGAAGATTAAAGCCCGCTGTCCTAAATGTGAAATGTGGCAACTATTTAAGGATAAAGAAATTGAACCTGGAACAAAATCTGATGTTCGTTGTAAAATGGACTGGTGTCGGCATGTGTTTGATTCATCCAAAGCCCAACCTAAGAAGGGCCCTCATCCCGACCAAGAGGTCTTAAAAACATCTTAACGAGGAACGTTTTACCTCCCCTTTTTTGTGACCTTACACTATAGCTGTAAGGTTTTTTGTTATGCCCCCTAGTCTGTGCTATACTACTTTAGTGTCGTTTAATATTAAGATAGACCGGCTTTCTAAAAAATTCTTTATGAATAAATCCTCTACCCCTATCATTAAACAAATCCCTAATTTTTTGGATTATTGTGAGGTTGAAAAAGGTCTAAGCCCGGTCACCACCCGCAACTACCACAATTTTCTCAAAATGTTTATGGTTTGGCTTAAAGACAACGCTCTTGAAGGCCTTAAACCGCATGAGTTGACCCAGGAACACGTATGGAACTACCGCCTGTATCTTTCTCGAAAAAAAGACAACCGGGGACGTTTTATTAAAAAAACAACCCAAAATTACTATCTCATAGCTCTGCGCAACCTTTTGGCTTACTTTGCGGAACGCGATATTCAAAGTCTCCCGAGCGATAAAATTAAACTCCCCAAAATTACCGACAAAGAAAAAATTATTAAATTTCTCTCTTTCGACCAGGTTGAAAAACTCGTTGGTATGCCAGATACGACCGAACTCGATGGTTTGCGCGATAGAGCTATTCTCGAGGTCCTCTTCTCCACCGGTATGCGCGTCTCGGAATTAACGTCGCTTAATATTAGGCTATTCGATGTTAAAAATATTATCAGTAAAAAAATTAGCGACTTAGAAATCGCCATTAGCGGCAAGGGCGGGTCAACACGCACAGTTTATTTTTCTGAACGAGCTTTAAGCTGGCTTGCAGAGTATCTTAAAACTCGAATTCAAGATATGTATCCCCCGCTCTTCATAAATTACCAAAAAAATAACAAAACCGATCGAGAACACCGTCTCACTCCCCGTTCGGTGGAACGTTTAGTGCGTAAATATACTGCTATGGCCGGCCTACCGGTGGATGCTACCCCGCATACCCTTCGCCATAGTTTTGCCACCGATTTATTGGACCAGGGAGCCGATATGCGTTCGGTGCAAGAACTCTTGGGGCATAAAAATATTGTTACAACCCAAATTTATACTCACGTTACTAATAAAAAACTGCACGATATTCACAAAAAATTTCATCGCGGAAATAATAAATAATATATATGAGAACAAAGGGATTTAAAAATGATAAATACAAAAAAAGCCGCGGCGGGTATTCGCGACTCCTTGATATATCTTGTGAAAAAAATTACGAAAAGTCTCTAACCAATTTTTTGTAAATCTCCTTCAATTACTATTGGCTTCATTCCACAAATTTCTTCTAAATAACTCATCTCTGGAATTGAATTAAGAAGAAATATTTTTTTGTTAAGCCAAAGTGCAAGCCCCATTTCCATTAAAGTATTCGGGCCAATATAATTTTTAATTCCATTTTTATCGTAATTTAAAACTAAAATCACCTCGCTCCAAGCCACTTTCTCAAAGTGTTGCATAATTCCCCGTTTCTTCTCATCCCAAACCCACGTATCCTCGGGCTTGGCGCTGTGGCGAATTATGTAGTAATCCTTGGAGCTTAAAGCCTCGCCACTTTTTCCTGTACGCATAGGTGGAGGCACTTTTACCTCATGGCCGAGAACTGCAAGCTCTTTCTGTACTAGTAACATTTCATCGTAAAAAGCAATACTACCACAAATGGTAATTCTCATAGTAATCCTATTTTTTTAAACAAGTAAGCCCATACCGGTTCAAGTGTAAGTTTTTTGATTTCATCAATACTATACCAACCAATAGATTTTGTTTCCTGAGAATTAAAAGCAACCATCCCGCCGGCTTCCGTTTTAAACACGTAAAAATAATGGCCCCTAACCCCACGCCGGCACTCGTTCCAGTCAATAAATTCTTCATCAAGTAACTCTATTTTTTCTGTTTTTAAACCACTTTCCTCTTTAATTTCTCGTTGAATCGCGTCTTCCGGGGTTTCGCCCTCATCAACATGCCCGGCAACGCAGGCAAAGCCGTATGGAATTTTAAGGCGATCAACTAGCAAATATTTTCCATCGCGTACAATAATAGCTCCAACGGAATAATGTATTTTCTTTCCATCTTTCTCTCCCAATTTTGGCTCGGGCATAAACTATTGTTGTTTCTTTAATTTTAGGTTACTATAGCACTACTATGCAAAAAATCAACTATCCAGAGCTATTTAAAGCATTTACTGGCCGTGAGGAGGATCTGCGCAAGGTAACTCGTTACCACGTATATAAACCGATGTTTTATCGGTCTAACCTCTTTACGCATTCTAAGCGGATTTTGTGGCTTTTTCAAGAAATTTTGCCATTAGCGGAACAAGTATTTGGTGATCGTTTTAATTCTACCAAGGCTCAACTGATGGCCGTTGTGCACGACGATTTGGAAGTAGTAATGGGAGATATAATGGCGGGACACAAAAAGAAAATGTCTACCGAACAATTAGCAGAAATAGAGCGACTTGAACAAAATGCAATAGCAAAAATGTCTATTAGATTTCCTAATAATGTGCTCGGGTATAGCTATAAATATTTAACCCAAGAGGTTCATGAAGAAAAAACATTGGAGGCTCGCCTACTTAAATATTTTGATCGCTACGACTCATTTGGCGAAGCGCTCCATGAAATTTTTGCAGGCAATAAAATTTTTGTAACAAACAGTATTCACCCTGACTTAGGAGTTATTGAACTTCCAACTGATTTTAATTTACACTATTTACCAAATTTTTGTAAAAATAACCCAGAATTTAACGGGCTGTTTTCTTATGATAACGCCCTTCTGGTTGCACCGACTCGCTTAGAAATACAAAAAATTGCTGCCCAATCTTCTCCTCACACGAAGGAATCAATATATAAACGCACTGGTTATGAGCCCTATGATGCTTGGAGAGAAACTATTTTAAAAAATAATGACCCGGAAGAAATAGAAAATTTGTATATTCAAAAGGAAAGATAATTGAAAAAGATTGTAGAAAGTCACGCTAGAATGCGTGGCTTTTTATTTTTAATGACGATAAGACTGCACACAATAAGCGCCCCTACAAAAAATGCAGAACCAATGAAACAGGGTGTTGTAAACGGATTTGTCATAAGCTGGCCTGAGCATCCGATAACCGGTTTACTTCCGGCACGA
This sequence comes from uncultured Gammaproteobacteria bacterium, assembly GCA_964533715.1. GTDB lineage: Bacteria > Patescibacteriota > Patescibacteriia > Magasanikbacterales > GWA2-37-8 > CAZHNI01. The sequence continues at coordinate 103,898 of CAZHNI010000001.1, forward strand.
AGAAATTTAAGTAGTTGTAATAAAAAGTTACTCCAGGCAAAAATATTGGAACCAATAAGTAAATATATAAGGTTGCGATATTGAGTGGGATGTTTTTCTTCGGATTTTTTTAAAATTAAAATCGACCAAATAAATGCTCCCAAAAAAGCAAACGCTCCATAAAAACATGGCGTTACAACTGGGTTCGGGATAATACAATTATTAACGCGAAACACGGTTTGATACACACCATAAAATCGAGCAAAATCGTTATAAACCGTGTACCAAGAAAAAATGGTGCCGGCCAAAAGAATGAGCGCTAGTAATTTTTTTGCTATTTTCATAAAAAAATTTTAAATTATTGAACAAGATAACTCATAGGATCGACCGGGATACCGTTTAAACGAATTTCGAAGTGTAAATGTGGGCCGGTTACAAACGGTCCAGCCCCAACTGTTCCCGGTGTCCCCCCAGAATAACCAATTACGTCTCCACGATTAACATAGGCATCGTCTGCAACTGTGATATTACTTAAATGCCCGTATAAACTGGAGATATTGCCCGTGTGGATAAGAAGAATATAACTGTAACAACTTGCTAAAGTACAACGCCGAGCACGCCCAACATAACCAGAGGCAGCGGCATGAATTGGGGTGCCTTGGGCAGCTTTAATATCAACACCACTGTGTTCAAATACGCGACGGAAGGGATAGCCGGGATCATGGAACAATGCGTTGATAACCCGACTCGGTACCGGCCAACTCATTAGTACATCGCCTGAGGCCTGTATTTTGTCCTGCTCTTCTAATTTTTTACGAACTTTGTCTTCAAATGTTCGCACTTCGTTATCAATAACCTGATATTGTTGTTTAAGGCTCGAAAGGAGTGTCTGAAATTTCCTTTCCGACTGTTTAGTGTCTACCAAAAGTTTTCCTTTGTATTGTGCCTGTTCCGCTAGCTTTTGTTTTTGATTTTCCAAATCGGCCTTGAGATTTTTGTATGTGAGACGTTTGTTATCTACTTGCGAACGCCGGTTATTCAAATCCTCGGTGGTTTCACGCACTATTTTTACCGATCGGCCCAAATCCACATACACATTCTCCAATTGTTTAACTTCATCATAAAAGTCAGCAAAATTGTCGTACGTCAACATCACCTCAAGATAATTTTTTTGATCTTGGGCATGGATATTCTGCACCATCTTAGCCACAATCTTTTTTTGCTTTTCAAGCGTGGCGGTTTTTTCGTTAATAGTAATAGTAAGTGCTTCAATTTCTAATTCTGTTTCTTTAATTTTTTCTTTGGTCAAACTAATTTCCGACTCAATTTGGCCAATGTGATTATCCAGAATACTTAATTGATTTTTTAGTGATACAGCTTCGGTTTGTTTTTGACCAATATTTTTTTTATAGGTACTGATAGTTTCTTCCAGTTGTTTTATTTTATCTTTGCGTGAAGCGATTTCTTGATTTAATACTTGAATATCAGAATCGTCGGCCTTTGCCTCAAAACCAAAATACACGCTAACGCATAGCGCGGAAAAAATGCATAACGCGAAAATATAAAAACGAATACGCATACTATAAGTATAGCATATTCGCCTTTTGTTAACCACTATAATTTGTTTATGGCAGCGTCAATTCTTCTTAGTGTTTCATCTTTTCCTAAAACTTCGGCTATTTCATATGGCCCAGGGGAATTTTGTTGACCAGAGAGAGCCACGCGTAGCGGCCACAGTACGTTACCGGTTGAATAACCTTTTTCTTCTATCCACTCCCCTATTTTGCTTTCTAATGTGGCTTTTTTGTAGTCTTGAACACTAAAAGTGCTCGAGTAATTTTTTAATTCTGGGAGAATTTTTTGTACTTCTTCAATAGTGCCCTTGCGCCACACGAGTAACTCTTTCTGGTATTCTGGAAGCTCAAATACAAACTTCACCGCCTCCGGCAATTCCGCAAGTGTGGTTACGCGTTCTCGTTCCAATCCAATCGCATTTGTTAATTGTTCATTGTTAATTGTTAATTTTTGAAACCAGTCAGCTCGCTTAAACCATTGCAATGAGCGTTCCGCCATTTCTGGGGTCGGCATTCTCTTTAAATACTCCTTATTATACCAATCCAATTTTTCTAAATTAAACACCGCGCCCGCTTTGCCAACTTTATCAAGAGAAAAATCCTTTATTAGTTCGTTTAAAGAATAGATTTCTTTTTCGGTGCCTGGATTCCAACCTAAAAAAGCCATGAAATTTAATATCGCTTGCGGCAAATAACCTTTTTGGCGATAATCATCTACCGACACATCACCCTGACGTTTGCTCAATTTGCTTTTGTCGGCATTTAAAAAAAGAGACAAATGCGCGAATTTAGGCGGCTCCCAGCCAAAATATTTGTAAAGTTGGAGGTGTTTTGGGGTGCTACTCACCCATTCCTCGCCGCGAATAACGTGCGTAATTTCCATCAAATGATCATCCACCACTACCGCCATGTGGTAGGTAGGAAATCCATCGGATTTAATTAAGACTTGATCATCAACAAGTTCATTTTTAAAAATAACCTCTCCGCGAATAAGATCATTGAATTTAGTTTCTCCTTCCTTGGGCATTTTAAGCCTTATCACGTGTTTTTCGCCGGCTTTGACGCGCTCTAAAGCAACTTCCGGTGCCACATTTTTTAGACAATGTTGATCATACCCGGAAGGTAATTTTCTCTTTTGTTGAAATTCGCGTAGTTCGTCTAGCCGCTCTGAAGAACAGAAACAATAGTAAGCATTTCCAGCCGATAAAAGTTCATTGGCGTATTTTTGATAAATTGCCAGTCGTTCCGATTGAAAATATGGCCCCTTATCACCGACTTGGACAATTGTTTCGTCGTTGCCAAATTTTACTCCCTCGTCAGGGACAACCCCAACCCAATATAAGGCGCGCAATGTGAATAAAACGCTATCCGACACGAAACGCTCCCGGTCGGTGTCTTCTACGCGCAAAATAAATTGTCCACTAGCCTGTTTGGCGACGAGGTAAGCATAGAGAGCGGTGCGGAGATTCCCAACATGCAGATAGCCAGTGGGGCTTGGGGCAAAACGAGTGCGGATCATATCTTTTTTAAAATTAACACAAAAGCTCTTTTATCTTCGTAATGTTTGCCATCTGTTACACCACGATTATTATAAAGTCTAATAATTTTTTTTTCTGTAGAGACTAACTCAACCTGCAATCCAACCATTCTAAACGCCTCTTCGTTAACAAGAGGCTGTCCTTTTCTATTGAATTCTACCATTTCTTGAGGCTGGAATAGATCCGGAGTATAGGTTTCGGTGATAATTATTCTACCATCTTTTTTGAGTTTTTTTATCCCATCCAACAAAAGTTCCATGGGAGCAGAAGTTCGCGGATAGCTAAAAACATTAGTATAAATTAATTCGTCTATTGATTCTTCTGGAAAGGCCCGAGTCCCGTCGCCGATGATCGGGCTAAAATCTTTACGGTCCCCCAGTTTTATTTTTTCTAATTCAGCTCCCGTGGGTCTTTTGGGACGTTGGTCATTGTGGACTGTTTGTCGATTTACCGTAACATAAAATTCATCATGCGCAATAAGCCTGTTGCCATCGCTAAAAGAGGGGCGTCCATCCGATCCAATTTCTACAACGAGTTTATTTCTGCCTTTTTCTTTTGGTTGTTCTACTTCTAACATACGAAACCACAAATTTTACTGTCGCATTAAAAATCCTCCCAATTCTTCTCGGCTGTTTCCACAGACGATATACCCATTCTAGCCCAATTTTACGTAAAAGTAAAGGTGCCCGAGGGATTAATCCGGAAATATAATCAAAAGCCCCCCCTACCCCCATAGCAATGCGGACCGAAGGCATTTTAGCCAAATTCTCATAGATCCATTTTTCCTGTTTGCCCATGCCAAAAGCGACAAAGAGGATGCTAGGTTTTACCGCCTGAATATATTCAACAAGTTTGTCATTCCCTTGAAAAAGGGAATCCAGTTTTTGGCGATGCTCTGGATTCCCGTTTTCGCGGGAATGACAGACCAAACCATTCTCAGCTTCTAAAATTTCTGGACCGGAGTTGTATCCAACAATTTTTAATTTCGGAAATTGTTTTTGCAAATTCTCCGCCGTTTTTTTTATAACCTCATCACTCCCCGACCCTAACAAATAGATACTTTTATTTTCCTGCTCTGCGAGCGCACACAGATCCAACATAAAATCCACGCCCGCAATCCGCTCGGTCATAATTTTTCTTTTTTCTTTTTTCTTTTTTAATTTTATCGCCAACCACAACCCGAACCCGTCGCACAAATTTAAACTGCCGAAATTTAAAATCTTGCAAAAATATTCGTCTCGTTGCGCCTTTACCACCATCTCCGGATTTGGTGTAAAAATTGAATACTGATAATTTGATTTTAGGTAGTTATTCACAATTTTAAGTGCCAGTTCTTTGCTTAAAGCGCTAACCCTGACACCCAAAATATGTTCGCTCGGAGCGTGGCGCTCCAAAATTATTTTTTTAAATTCATCAACTGTGGACGCAAAAAAATCTGGTCTCTCCGCAAGAAGTCTATCGGCATTTTGGAGGCCCCACGATATAGCACAGGTCATAATCCCCATACTTTTGCCGGATTCAATTTCGTGCGTGGAATCGCCAATAAAAACCGTTTCGTTTGGTAAAAAATTATTTTTTTCTAGAATCTCTTTAAGGCCAAGACGCTTGTCATGAACGTCGGAATATATTTCATCAAATATTCCATTTAAGCCGTACTCATCAATCTCATTCAAAAGAATGTCGGTGTGATCGCTGCTTATGATGATTAGTTTTAAATCTGCTTCTTTGAATAGTTTTACACAATCCACCATACCAGGAAAAGCGCACGGCGGATTTTTTTGAACAGCGTTTTTATAACCGAGATAAAATAGATCTTTTTCTTTTTCAATACCCAGATCAGGAATAAACTTTCGGTAAAAAAGCATATAGGGCTGTATCCAAGTTGCTTTTATTTCCTCCACCGTCATATAGCGAACAGCGTGTGCCCCGAGCACGTAATTTATGGCTTCGCACGTGGCTAGAATATTGTCGTTTACTACGCCGGACCAGTCAAAAATAAGGTTTTTTATCATAAATTAGCTTAATTTTAAGATATTTTATCATGATTTGACAACTTAAACAAGGCCTGTTATACTGATTTTATCACTCCTATGTCTTGAGTGATAAAATATAATTTTTATGAACCCACAAAATTTTACCAATAAATCCCAAGAGGCTATTCAGCAGGCGGCACGAATTGCCAGCGAACATGGCCAACCACATGTGGAACCACCACATTTATTTTTGGCTCTAATTCAGGCGCCCGAAGGTATTGTTGTTAGTCTACTACAAAAATTGATGGTGCCGATTGAAAAAATAATTCACGATACCCAGCATCTACTCGCGGTCCTTCCTAAAGATTTAGCATTTAATACCGGCAGCACAGGCCAGATTATGATTGGGCCGAGCATGCTCGCCTTATTCCAGAATGCCGAAAATGAATCTAAAAAAATGGGTGACGAATATATAAGCGTGGAACATTTATTCTTGGCTTTTTTATCTACACGGAATCCTATTAGTGAACTTCTTAATCAACACTCTGTTAGCTATGACACGGTGTTAAAAGTTTTAGCTGGAGTTCGTGGTAATCAAAAAGTTGATTCCCCGGAACCGGAAAGTAAATATAATGTGCTTGAAAAGTATGGCAAAAATTTAACGGAACTAGCGCGAAAAGAAAAAATTGATCCCGTTATCGGTCGCGATGATGAAATTCGCCGCGTAATGCAAATTTTAACACGCCGTACAAAAAATAACCCGGTACTCATAGGCGAACCGGGCACAGGTAAAACCGCTATTGTTGAGGGGTTGGCACAACGAATTGTCAACGGCGACGTACCAGAATCCCTCCGCACCAAAGAAGTAATTACCCTTGATTTAGGTTCCCTTATAGCTGGTACAAAATTCCGCGGCGAATTTGAGGATCGCTTAAAGGCGGTTCTTAAAGAAATTAACAGCGCGGCTGGCAAAATTATTTTATTTATTGATGAGCTTCACACTCTCGTGGGCGCCGGCGGATCGGAAGGAGCTATTGACGCTTCCAACATGCTCAAACCGATGCTGGCTCGCGGAGAATTGCATTGTATTGGCGCCACCACACTTAAAGAATATCAAAAGTATATTGAAAAAGACGCGGCTTTAGAGCGCCGCTTCCAACAAGTTTTGGTTAACGAGCCATCTGAAGAAGATGCCGTTGCGATTTTGCGTGGTATTAAAGAAAAATACGAAGTGCACCACGGCGTGCGCATTACTGATGCGGCGATTATTGGCGCTGTTAAACTCTCCGAACGTTATATTACCGACCGATTTTTACCCGATAAAGCGATTGATTTAATTGACGAAGCCGCCTCAGCGCTCCGTCTTCAGATTACGTCGATGCCGGAGGACCTTGATAAAATGAAACGAACTACCACTAAATTAGAAATTGAAAAACGTGCTCTCCAAAAGGAAACCGACGTAGATTCTAAAGAACGATTAAATAAAGTAGAAAAAGAAATTGCTGATTTACAAGAAAAAAGCTTAGGTCTGGAAGCAAAATGGAAAAATGAAAAGGATATTATTACTAAAATTCATAAATTTAAAAAAGAAATTGACCGTCTTAAACAACAAGCTGAAATTGAAGAACGTAAAGGTGACTTACAAAAAGTCGCCGAAATTCGCTATGGCCGAATACCAGATCTGCAACGCCAAGTGCATGAGGAAGAAATTAGGTTAGCTGTTTTACAAAAGGAGCATGGCATTTTAAAAGAAGAGGTAACCGAAGAAGATATTGCCTCGGTGGTAGCTAGGTGGACTGGAATACCAGTAAAAAAGATGTTGCAATCAGAAAGCGCAAAATTGACTGAGCTTGAATCAATTTTATCGCAGCGAATTGTAGGACAAGACGAACCAATAAAATCGGTAGCCAACGCTATTCGCCGTTCACGTGCTGGGGTTTCCGAACCGGATAGGCCTATTGGGTCGTTTATATTTTTAGGCCCAACTGGTGTAGGTAAAACTGAACTCGCCAAAGCCTTGGCTGAATTTTTATTTGATAGTGAAGAAGCCTTGATTAGAGTGGACATGACGGAGTACATGGAGAAACACACCGTTTCTAAAATTATCGGTTCCCCTCCTGGGTATGTAGGTTATGAGGAAGGAGGACAGTTAACCGAAATGGTGCGCCGTAAGCCGTACGCCGTTATTTTATTTGATGAAATTGAAAAAGCCCATCCTGATATTTTTAATATTTTGCTTCAAATTTTGGATGATGGGCATGTTACCGATGCGAAAGGACGAAAAGTAAACTTTAAAAATACTATTATCATCATGACGAGCAATATCGGCAGCGAAATGATTTTAAAGCTTAACAAACGCGGTGAATTTGGTTTTGGTGCCGGGGCAAACAAGGGGGCAAGCGAGAAGGATATAAAAACAAAAATAATGGATGAGCTTCAAACGCGGTTTAAACCAGAATTTTTAAATCGTATTGATGAAATAATTATGTTTCATTCGCTCTCGGAGACAAATATTGAACGTATTGTGGAGTTGCAACTTAATATTATTAGACACCGACTTGAAGATAAAAAAATTGAAATTATTGTTGATGAGAGCGCCAAAAAACTCTTGGCCAAGCAAGGCTATGATCCTGATTTCGGAGCCAGGCCCTTAAAACGTGTCATTCAATCGGAACTTCTTGACCAATTGGCTCTTTTGATGGTGGAAGGCAAAATTATTCCAGGAAGTATAGTGAATATTTCAGCTAAAAAATCAAAGCTTATCATGGAACCTCGTGTCAAATAGACTTCGGGCTAAAACGACCTGGCTTTGGGCCGTTTTTGTTTTGTCAATTAAACATAAATTTGATATATTAGAGTAATATGAAACTAATACAGAGTTTCCCATGGCAACCAGCATGGAGCACATACAGAATGTAGCGAAAAATCTTATACCGTGAAATCTTGGTATCCGAACCAAGTTTTCCCTGTGACAGAAATGGATTGTTGTATTTATTAAAATATTTCTGTCCAATAGTGGTGAGTAGGGCTTGAGGATAATCGCTTTCATAGATAAGTGCTAAAAATTAGTGGCAAAAGTTGTGGTAACTTTCTACACTAATTTTAGTACTTTTGTGTGAAAAATACTAAATGAATTAAAGTAAAAAATTATATGCCCACCGAGACAAGAAACATGGCCGAAATACAAGCAGAAATTGTGTTTGATTTACAAGAAACAAGGAGAAGACTAGAGCACGAAATTCCAGAAATGTGGAATTGCTACACCGATAGGACCCTTTGCACTCAAATCGAATCCCTCTCTGAGACAGAAAGAAAGGCGATAGACGAGGCAATCATTGACTTTTTGATTAATGCGCGCAAAGTAGATTTATCTCGCAAAAATGGAATCAATTGTGGTGATGATACCCGTCGATATCCTGATATTGTTTTTACATCGGTTAAGCCAATTGGAGGATATTACAAAGGGCACAGAGATGAGTATTCTGGAATAGAGCATTCGGGGGTTCGTTGTGTATATAGGTACTCTCCTAAATATCAAGCCTCCGTACGGAAGCATGATGTCGATTTGTCCTATAGCTGCTCTCCCGATATTGATGCGGCCCTAAGACCTCCGGAAGAGAGCGACGATAAGGCAATAATTATTCAAATAATTCCCATAGGAAGGAGTAAGTTTAGTTTTATCATTCGATGCAATTCTCAAGCAGCACCCTCTAAAACAGATAACCGTCTAACGGCTTGGAACTTTAACCTTTTGGTAAACAAGGGAAGTAAAATTTTAGACTTACTCAGGGCAGATAATGGCCCCAGATTACTACCGTTTCTAGCCAGAAATTTGATTGAGCATGAATCTCCAAGGGATGGTCATTATTTTTCTGATGGAGGCGTTGCAAATAGAGGTGCTGTAGAAGTTGTTGATTTTGACCGATCGGAGCATACACACTACGCAAGAGCAGATCGGCCGGTTCAGCCTTATAGGGTTCCCCTTCAAACAACAGTAAATTTCGTAAATTATCTCATTCGCAATGGCTTAGGATCGCCCGAGCGTAAAAATATATTTAATAAAGATTGGTATTACGAATTTTTTTCAGGTGGGATACAAACCGGGGTAGAAGACCGATGGCCTGATTTAGTTTGTGACAGAAAAAATTTGTAAGCCGCATAACGCACATTGTTGTCAAACAACTAAATAATAGTTGTTTTACAGCAATGTACGGATCATAATGACAATCCAGCAACATCTATGCTATACTAACCTTAATGAAAAAATTGCTTTCTATTTATATTATAGTTATTTTTTTGTTAGGGCTCGCTGAGCCAAATTTCGTGTATTCACAAAGTGATTTTAATCCTCATTTCATTCTTTCCGACCAAGAGCTTCAGGATTTAGGTACCTGGTCACGTCAAGACGTACAAAAATTTTTGGATTCAAAAGGAAGTTATCTGCGTAATTACCAGTCGGAGGATTCTAGCGGCACAGTAAAAGCGGCGTCCGATATTATTTATGACGCGGCTCAGACTTATAAAATTAATCCGAAATACATTTTAGTAACCCTTCAGAAAGAACAGAGTTTAATTACCGACGACTCCCCTACCCAAAAACAGCTTGATTGGGCCGCTGGGTATGGTGTATGTGATTCATGCAGCATGGATGACCCTAAAATTCAAAAATACAAAGGCTTTGGCAAACAGGTTGATAACACGGCGGGTATTATGCGCTGGTACTACGATCATGAAGATCAACCTTTTATAAAGAAAAAAGACACGCCAATACGAATTGATGACCAAGATGTTACACCACAAAGTTGGGCTACGGCTTTTTTGTATACCTACACCCCACACTTACACGGCAATAAAAATTTTTGGCGCATTTGGGATACATGGTTTAGCCAGTTGTACCCCAGTGGCACTCTCCTTTTATCTAAAGAAACAGGTGATTATTGGCTTTTACAGAATTCGGTACGTCGAAGATTTAAAAATAAATCAGCGCTAGTTTCGCGAATTGATCCTCGTTTGGCCGTAGTAGTTTCTGATGTTGAGTTGGCTAATTACGCCCTAGGAGCAGAAATTACTTTTCCTAATTATTCTCTACTTAAAACACCTTCAAATACGTACCTTGTAGACTATGAAACTATTAGACCGTTTGCATCTGATGAAATTGTTCGTAAATTAGGCTATAACCCGGATGAAATAATTGAGGCCGCGGATGCTGATATTGCGGGTTTTACGCTTGGCCCGGTGATTACCGCCAGCAGCACTGCTCCGCAAGGAATAATTTTTCAAATTACCGACTTAAAAAATAGTTACTATTTGCTTAAAGACAATACCTTATACCCTATTACCGATAAACGCATAATTGATGCTAACTACAAAAATTTACGTATTGAAAAACACAAAGTTAAGGAAATCTCCCAATACCAAATAGCTGATAATCCAGTAACATTTAAGGATGGCACGCTTTTACAAACAGCAGACAGTAGCGGAATTTTTGTGGTTGAGGGTGGTAAACGACGCCGTATTGCCGATGAGGAAACCTTTAAGGCGCTTGGGTATAAGCATGCCAATGTGGTAACGGTTGACCAGCTGACCCTGGCGAATTTACCGGAAGGCGAGCACCTTTTCTTGAACAACAGTTTACTTTCATCTAAAGATAAATTCTTGGGAGACAGTGCCGCGACTGTGGTTGACCAATATAAAGAAACGAAAATACCCGCATACGTGGTGGCGGAGTACCCGAGTGGACGAATTATTTCCGGAAAAAATATTGATACAAAACGCTCCATTGCTTCTTTGACCAAATTAATGATTGCTTATGAGGCGTTGGAACAAAAGTATGATTTAAAAAAGACAACTATTTACTCTAACGACAAATTTGCCGCTGGTACTAACGCCATGGGTTTGGTTGATGGTGACAAACTTCGTAATAAAGACATATTTGCCACCATGCTTGTTGCTTCAAACAATTCTGCAGCTAGAATGGTAGCTCAAGGTACTGGTATGAGTGAAACACAAATTATTAAATCGGTGAACGAACGCCTTGAAGAATGGGGTGCCGACAGTACTAGTTTAACGGATGTAACCGGTTTAGATGAGGGAGACAAATCTACAGCTCGTGATTTGCTAAAAATTTTTACCAAGGTTTTATCTAATAATACTATAAAAAATACACTAGCGCTTACTTCATACTCATTTAATGAAGTTGCGAGCAAAAATAAGTTCTTTCATCATGAATTCAAGCATACAAACCAAATTATTGTAGCCAAAAATAGAAACTATCGAATTTTAGCAAGCAAAACTGGCTACACTGAAGAGGCAGGAGCACTTTTGGCAATGCTTCTTGAATCTAAGAAAACTAAAAAACAGTATATTGTTATTACTTTAGGAAACCCCGATTACCCTCATCGTTTTGAAGAGCCAAATAAAATTGCTACCTGGATAGCGAGTGGCAATGTAACGATTGCAAAAAGCGAATGATATAAAAATAAATTTTATTTTATAATTGCAAGAAAATTTTTTATTCCCGCCAAAGACAGGCAGGAGAGAATTTACTTGCTGGAGGAAATTTATATGTCTCTCGTTTTTGCGGCCATAACTCCGCACCCGCCACTTTTGATTCCAGCGATTGGAGAGAAAGTTTTAAAAAAAATTTCTAAAACAAAAGCGGCTCTAGAAAAATTAGAAGAAGAATTATATTTAGCTAAACCAGACTGTATTATTATAATTACACCGCATGGACAAGTTTTTTCTGATGCTTTTAGTTTAAATGTTTGCACTACATTTACAAGTAATTTTAAAGAGTTCGGTGATTTATTTACACATTTAACCTTTGAGGGTGAAGTTAGTTTGCCCGGAGCTATACGATCGGCGGCGAAAAGCGTTGGGTTGCAAACTGTTTTAATTAGCTCTAACTCTATAGATCATGGTGTTTCAGTGCCTCTTTACTACCTTACCAAACATTTGCCAAAAGTAAAAATTATGCCAGTAGGCTACGCTGACTTGGATGCTAAAAATCATCTTGAATTTGGTTATCTTATTAAAGATCATATTATGAAATCTACCAAACGTTTTGCTGTTATTGCATCGGGTGATTTATCGCACGCCTTAACAACAGATGCGCCGGCTGGTTTTCATCCAACAGGAGTAGAATTTGATAAAAAAATTCAAGAATTGCTTTTGGAACATAATACAGCCGGCATGCTTCAGCTCGATTCTGATTTTGTAGACCAAGCTGCTGAATGCGGTTTCCGTGCCTTTTTAATACTAATGGGAGTGCTCCGTGGAGTTCACTATCGTTATGAGTCATTGTCCTATGAAGGCCCATTCGGTGTTGGTTATTTGACGGCAAATTTTATTTTATGATCGCTTCTGTAGCTCCGCTTCGTCGAATGCCAACACATCTTTTAAGCCTTTCATATTTTGTTCCCAAAGAATTAGAGGAAATTATTGAGCGTGGGCAATTGGTTAAAATTCCACTGCAGAACAAAATTGATTTTGGTATCGTCCTCAATTTTTCACTTACACCGGCCGGATCAGTAAAATCATTAAAAAGCATCGAAGGAGTGGTCGCACAGCGGCCACTTTTGCATGATTCTCAACTTTCTTTCTTGGAGTCCATGGCTAATATATACGGCACCCCGCTTGGTTTTTTGCTTAAATCAAATCTTCTTCCTCTTAAAAAAACAAAACTTAATAAAATGAATGACGAAACCCTGTTTAATAATGAGAACACTCCAAAAAAACAATCTAAGCCACGGCTCGCGGTATTTAATACTGAAGTTGAAAAAAAACAATCTATCACTCAATCAATTTCTTCACATGGACAGACTCTAATTTTGGTACCAGAATTACATTATATAGAGGGTGTTGTTTCTACACTAAATTCGTCGACGCATAGTCGAACTATTGTTATTACAAGTGAAATTAGTGAAAAAAACCTATTTGACTTGTGGGTTCGAGTTTGGAAAGAGAAAGATATTATTGTCGTTGGCACCAGGCGAGCACTTTTTTTGCCTTTTTTTAATCTAGATTCTATCGTTATTATTGACGAAGGTAATTTTGTGTATAAAAGCTGGGATATGGCACCTCGTTTTCACACAAGAGACGCAGCCACTCTTTTGGCATATCACCACTGTTCAAATTTATCCTTTATAACACATACACCGAGCGTTGAATCGTATTATTTCGCATCAAAAGGAGTCTATAGTTGTAATTCCTTAACACTCCCATCATCACTTCCATCAATAGTTAACATGGTGGAAGAACGTAAGTCAGGAAATTATGGAACACTTAGTGAGGCCGCAGTCCAACTGCTTAAAAATAACAGCACTGGTGTTTCTTTTTTGTATCTTAACCGTCGTGGTTCTTATACCTACGTAGCCTGTAAAGATTGCGGTGAAACCTTGCGTTGCCCCCATTGCGCAAATTTACTTACTTATTACGAAAGTACGCAAAAACTTATTTGCGGTCGTTGCAACTATTTTGAATTAAATAGAATAAGCTGCCGTATGTGCGGAGGAGCGCGCACCATAACCTACGGCGCCGGCACAGAGCAGCTACACAAAGAGACAACGAATATTTTTAAAACAAAAAAACGCCCCATTATTTTGATGGATGCAAACAAAAAAAATGACACCAGTAAAATAGACGCGAATGGGACTATTATTATTGGGACCCAGTTCGCTTGGGCGCGCTTGCCCTGGAACAAAATTAATCTCATAATTTTTGTGGATGTTGACTCGGCTTTTTTTGTGCCGGAATATAAAGCCACCGAAGAATTATGGCAAAATTTACGTCTTGCGAGCTTTTACACATTTAATCCAAAAGATATAATGGTCCAGACTAGCCACCCATCCCAAACTATCTTTGGGTCACTCTATAAACCAGATCTTTTTTATGCCAAAGAACTAGAGGCACGTAAATTTTTGGGCTATCCGCCATTTAATTTCTTAGTAAAATTTTTTGTAAGTTTCCCTAATAAAACGTTAGCCTTTGAGGCGGCTACCAAATGGCACGCAGAACTAGTACGGTTGACGAAAGACACTTCAGACGTTACAATATTATCACCTTCACCGTCCTTTCCAGCTGCTATAAAAAATTTATTTTATTATATTATTTTGGCTAAAGTTAGCTACCGGGAATACAAAAAATGGACAAAATTACTAGTCCAAAAAATGCCCCCTGGCTGGAAAGTCGACCCTAACCCAAATACATTATTAAGTATGTAATATGGTATACGATATTGTTTTTGAACCAAATCCAATTTTACACAAAAGAAGTCTTGATATTGATTCTAAAGAGATTGGATCGCGCGAAATGCAAAAATTTATTAAAGACATGATAGAAACCATGTATGTTAAAGACGGTGTTGGTTTGGCCGCGGTGCAAGTAGGCAAATCAATTCAACTTTGTGTCATTGCAAAAGCCTATAACTCACTTAATAACCATGAAGATTTATGTTTGATAAATCCCAGTTGGAAAAAAATGTCGGTGTTTCAAGATTGGGATGAAGAAGGTTGCCTTTCGGTACCTGGCGTATATGGTAAAGTAAAGCGCTATAAAAAAATTCACGTCAAAGCTTTGGATAAACATGGTCAACCACTCGATTTTGTAGCCGAGGGATTTTTTGCGCGTATTATTCAGCATGAATGCGACCATCTCAACGGACATCTTTTTATCGAAAAAGCAAAAAATTTACGAACAATTGACTTGTCGCCGCTTCGGAATAAACCACAATCAAAATTTCCTCGAGTGTAACTTTTTTTAATAACTTATGATAGATATAGTGTATTTTGGTACTGATGAATATTCTGCTCAAACTCTTGAAGCCCTGGCCACTGCCGGGGATTTTAAAATTATTTTGGCAGTAACACAACCCGATCGACCCGTTGGCCGTAAGCAGAAACTAGAAAAACCTCCCGTGAAACTTATGGCTGAAAAATATAATATTCCGGTGCAACAACCGAGCTCACTCAAAACCTTCCAGTTACCCGCCGCCACCTATCAGCTGAACGTCGTCTTCCGTTACGGTTTAATTATCCCCAAAAATATTATAGATTTTCCTACCAATGGCACCCTTAATGTCCACCCGTCACTTTTACCTAAATATCGCGGCGCGACGCCGATTCCCGCGGCGATAATGAATGGCGATAGCGAAACTGGAATTACAATTATGCAGATGGATGAAAAGATGGACCATGGTCCGTTGTTGGCCCAAGAAAAATTTTATATTGACCCGGATGACACCTACCAAACAGTAAGCACTAAAATGACCCCCGCGATTAACACATTACTCATTCAGGCTATCCCCCGTTTTATCTCCGGGGACATTAAACCACAACCGCAAAACGAGTCCCTGGCAACTTTTTCTAAAATGCTGACGCGCGAGGATGGAAAAATTGATTGGCAAAATTCGGCAAACACAATTTACAACCAATATCGCGCGTTAACTCCTTGGCCTGGAATTTGGACAATATGGAATGGCAAGCGACTAAAATTACTTGGAATTAAGAAAACCGCCGAAGTTCTTCTCCCGGGGCAAGTTAAAGTCGACGCGGATCGCCTGCTTATAGGCACCGGGCAAGGCTCAATTGAAGTGTTCGAGCTGCAATTGGAAGGCAAAAAAATCATGGATACAAAAACTTTTATCAGCGGCTACAAAAATATTCACGCAGCAAAACTTGGCTAAAGAGTTATGCACAAAAAAATGTTTGGTTGGTTTCTGGCTCTCTACGCTCTCTTGCGTATTTTTTCATATTTTTTTCCGCCCGCCACCCCACTCTACTCAGCCAATCTAATAAATACAGTTGTTTCCCTTATAGTTCTTTTAATAACTATTTACTTGCTATTTAAAAAAGATGAATGTGGTTGGTATATTGTGGCGCTGGAGATAATACTCGGCGGGGCAGGAGGATTTTCGGCAATCGGACAATTGTCTTTGCGAACGTGCCTGCTTATAGCATCATTAAGTATATACTTTACGCAAAAAATACGAAATAAGAAATATGAAATATTTAAAAAAAATAAAACTACTTCTTACTTCCTATTTCTTATTATCGGAGCCGCCGGGCTCTCTGCGCTCCGCGGTTATTTACAATTTCACCACGACCTTCACCTTGTTATAGCAGACATCATCCCCTACTTATTTTTTTTATACTATTCCCCCCTTTGTGGATTGCTAAAATCGGAACGTTTCAAAAATATGGCGTCTAACGCCATAGTCGCCGCGCTATTTGGCAATTTTATTTTTATTTTATTTACTTTTGCTGGATTTTCTTCCAGTATCTTTGTAATGCAAGGGGGCTATTATCATTGGTTCCGCGACGTAGCCCTTGGCAAGATTACCGAACTGCCATTTCATTTTTATCGTATTGTTATTAATGAGCATCTGCTGCTCGTGCCGGTTTTACTCTACTCTGTTAGTAAAATAATGTTGCCAAGGCAAGGTGAGGTACAAAGTGAAATAAAAGGATATGGAGATACCAAGAAAAACCGGAATGATAAATTATCTCTTTATCTCTTTATCTCTGCATCTCTCCTCATTATTCTGTCTCTCAATCTCACTCGCGTTTATCTCCTTGCTTTGGCTGTCGGCATGCTAATTTTACTCAACCGGACAAACTGGAAACGCTGGTTCACTGTTTCATTTGTTTCTTTTTTTATTTTTATTTTTTCGTTTACGTCAATTCATTTTCTTGCTAGTCGTGGGCAAAATTTGGGCTGGGAACTGTTTGGGTTGCGTATTCAGAGCATTGTTTCACCTTCACTCGAAGAGAGCTCCCTCAGCCGTATGTTACTTTTGCCAAAAATTATCGAGAAAATTAAATCTGCTCCCCTTATAGGCCACGGCCTGGGCGATACTGTTACTGTTTACAGCCCCGTTGCTAAGCAAGTGATTACCACCTCGCAATTTGACTGGGGGTATTTAGAGATAATTGACGAGCTTGGTACTGTTGGCCTACTCATTTGGTTACTTGTTATTTTCTACTTATTAATTAAAATTTATCAAGATTCTAGCAGTTCTAAACAATTTTATTTAGCCTCATTGATTGCGCTCTTAACAATTAACATTACTTCTCCAGCGCTGTTTCATGTTTTGGGGATTATTTGGTTAACTTATTTGTTTGCTGTTATAAAACCAAAATTTAATTAATTTGTGTCTAAATATTCTCAAATTGCCAAAAATCACCTAGCACGCCACCTTACCTATCGCGCGCGGGTTTTAATTTGGGTCGTTACGGATACCGTACACTTAGTAATTTTTCCTTTTTTGTGGCTCGCCGTATACGGAGGACGCCAGATGCTCCTCGGCTATTCTCGCGCCGATATTGTTACCTATTACATCATCATGGGGCTTATCAGCCTGTCGGCCTCCGCACACATATCCCGAGTCGTCCGCCTAGATATTATGGAGGGGCAAATAAATAGTTTTTTATTGCGCCCCTTTAATTATATTCTCTTCCGGTCTATTCACGAACTGACCTACAAACTAGTTACCACAATTATTGCAATTATTTTGTTTACTACTGTGGCTGTTCTTTTCCCAACCTACGTGGTGCTGCCACATGACACGGCAACATGGTTTTTGTTTATTGCGTCCCTGGTGGGCGCGTTTTTGCTGGCCTTAGCCATCCAGTTTATAATCAGTTTATCAAGCTTTTGGATGGGCGAAATCAATTCAATTCAACAGATCAAAACGCTCATGGAAACGGTTTTCTCCGGTCAAATTGCTCCTCTGGCGTTTTTTCCTCCTGTTTTGCAGACTATTGCCAGCTACCTTCCGTTTAAATACTTAGCTTATTTTCCGGCACAAATTTATCTGCGCCAGTTAACCTCCATCCAAATTGCCGGCGATTTTGGTATCCTGTCACTCTGGATATTGGCGGCCTGGCTGGTTGTCGCTTGGCTGTGGAAACGGGGCGTACGCGCGTATGAAGGAGTTGGAATTTAATTCTATGCGAAAATATTTAAGAGTTTTTAAAATATTTGTCGAAAATGCAGTTTCTTACGAAGCGCAGTATCGTAAAGATACCTGGCTTAGAATGCTGTTTAATTTTTTGTGGATTTTAACTTTATTTTTATCGATTGATATTCTTTTTTCGCGAACTAATGAAATTGCCGGATGGAGTAAAGGTTCAATTTATTTAATGACACTATTTTGGATGATTGCCGACGAGATTATGACATTATTTTTTGGCGGCAATTTACCATCTATCCCAGATGCCATTACTGATGGCAGACTTGACTTACATCTCACTAAGCCCATTAATCCCCTGTTCGCAGTTAGTACTAAATTTTTTTTAATTCGAGCTCTATACCGTGTATTTATGGAACTTGCTTTGCTAGTTGTGGTTTTAATTAAATTCAACTTATATTTTACCTGGGGTAACTGGCTAATTGCCATACTTTTGTTTATTGTCGCCATCATTATCAACTACTCACTTACCTTAATTGTTAATACTTTTGGGTTCTGGTATTACCGAATCGACAACGTTAATGATATGCTCGCTACCATAATGGCGGCTGGTCGTTACCCGATTGATGTTTTTTCGAGGCCGCTCAAAATTGTAGCACTCAGCGCCATACCAATTGCTTTTACTGCATACGTGCCGGTTTCGGTTCTAATTGGGCATTTCTCCTGGTATTTGGTTATATACGCCTTTATTTTTTCCGGTACACTATTCTTTCTTGCAATACAATTCTGGAATTTTGCGATTAAGCGTTATTCCAGCGCGTCGAGTTAAAAAATTAACTAAAAATATATGAAAAAGACACTACTCATATTCATTGTCCCCATTATTATTTTTTGCCTGGCAATGGCTATAAAAATAACCAAAACAGAAACATATTATGTTAATTCTTTGGGGGATCAAACATGCCCAATAACAGAACAATTACGGATACTTGAAAAAAACCCACCCACCAAAGCCGATACCCTTGATTTTGAAAATTATATCCCAATTTCATGCGTTAACTCCACTTTATATTTTATATTGATGTATAGTTTAATTCCGGTTTTTAGTTTGTGCTTTTTAATAGTGTTTACACATGGAGCAATAATAATTTACAAACAATATATTTACAAAAAAATAATTATTTTCCGTCTGGTTTATGATATAATTTTTAGTATAGTTTTTTTGCTAAATTTAGCGTTAATAATAATCTCGAGTTTATTTGTAAAAATTATTTTCTTTACAAATGAACCAACATTAACCGCTCCCGCCAATACCCCTTACAATTTGTCGCAATTTGATTTTGATGCTATACAAAGAAATTACTTTTTAGTTATAAAGGAGTATAAACCGCACCAATACCAATTTATTATGATACAAAAAGATTGTAACGGCATATCAGGTGGTCCACGAGTGGTTTCAGACAAGCTAGACCTAACCCGATTTGTAAATAAAGCCATCAATCCTACGGAATATAGCAAATCAATTGTGAATAACGAGTTAGAAATTACACTTAAACAAGCGGAAATTGATAAGCTGTTTTATGATAAAATTATTAGTTCTAAAACACCACAATGTAATTTTATTTTAGAAAGAACGGGTTTAAAATAACAGGGTCTTTATTTTAAATTTATGCCAATAATTAACGTTAATAATCTCTCCAAAACGTACGAATACTACAAAAAACAGCCCGGTTTTTGGAATTCGATAAAAAGTCTATTTCATCGCGAAAAATTATTTACCGAGGCGGTAAAACAAATAAACCTGACCATTAACGAAGGTGAGCTGGTTGGTTTTCTTGGGCCAAACGGCGCCGGCAAAACCACCACGCTTAAAATGCTTTCCGGCATTATTTACCCTTCCGAAGGCGAGGCTAGCGTACTTGGATTTACGCCCTGGAAGCGACAAGCGGCTTTCCAGAAACAATTTGCTCTGGTAATGGGTCAAAAAAATCAATTGTGGTGGGATTTACCGGCGATGGAAAGTTTTATTTTGAATAAAGAGATTTACGAAGTACCTCA
The DNA here is from genome assembly GCA_964533715.1 of uncultured Gammaproteobacteria bacterium. Classification (GTDB taxonomy): domain Bacteria; phylum Patescibacteriota; class Patescibacteriia; order Magasanikbacterales; family GWA2-37-8; genus CAZHNI01. The sequence goes on from CAZHNI010000001.1 coordinate 123,927, forward strand.
AAAACAATTTGATGAAACGCTGGCGGAATTAACCGAACTTCTGGAGATCAAAGATATTTTGAATATTCCGGTGCGAAAATTATCACTTGGCCAGCGCATGAAGTGCGAGCTTGCCGCCGCCCTACTCCACTCCCCCAAAGTGCTATTCTTGGATGAGCCAACCATTGGCCTGGATGTGGTCTCCCAAAAAAATATCCGTGAATTTCTTAAACGTTATAATAAAATTAAAAAAACCACCATTATATTGACCTCTCATTACATGGAAGATGTGCAGGCGCTCTGTGAACGCGTAGTAATTATTAATCATGGCGCGCTTATTTATGATGGTAGGCTTGATAGTTTGGTCAATCAATACGTTAACCAAAAAGTTTTGGAAATAACTTTTACCGAAAACGTCAAAAAAGAAGATTTAAAAAAATTTGGTAAGGTGGTGGAATTTACACCCCAACGAGCGATTATAGAAGTGCCCAAAGAAAATACCAAACAAGTTGCCTCCAAAATTCTTAATGATTTCCCCGTAGATGACGTACTTATTAACGAGGTACCGATTGATGAGGTAATTAGGAAGATTTTTACTAGCGCCAAAGACAAATACTAACAATCAAAAAGCAGGTGTTTTTTTAAAACAATTTCCTTTGCCTTTTCATATTCCTGAACTCGTCTACTTTTCCAAGGCAATTTATATACAAAACTCGGCAGCCAGCTACTATAGCCTTGTCGGCCACGAACAATTTTTGTATACAATACCTCCGGCAAAAAAATGCCGGTTTTATTGTGTTTAAGAAGAGTTAACCACAGATCCCAATCCTGGAAACGTTTTAAAGATTCATCAAATGGACCAACTGCGTCGTTTAAAGCATTTCGACGAATAAGCGATGTGGTATCAATAAAATTATTTTTCTTCAAATTGCTAGCATTAAATGCTTGACTTTTTATTTTTTTCCAACCAAACTTAAACTGACTATAGGCGTAACTTGTTTCCCCACGCTCATCTAATTGCCTCTTAAGCTTCTCCAACATCTCTGGTCGACCAATTGTATCCGCATCCCAAAATATAACATATTCGCCATTAGACTGGCCGAACCCTCTGTTGCGAGCACTGCTTGCACCCTTATTTTTTTGGTGAATAATTTTTGTGTTCAATGATTTAAACCAATTTTTTTTGGATATATCATTTAAAATTTGTTTTAGGTTGTCCGTACTACCATCGTCTATAACAATTACTTCCAGAGGGCGATAGGTTTGTTTAAAAATACTAAAAAGACATTCTTCTATTGTGCCGGCGTGGTTAAAAATTGGAATAATAACTGAGATAGATTCTGTATTATTGTTTAACTTCATATTCAAATTGTTTGTTACTCCAAAAATCAAGCATTTTTTTTACAGAATGTTCGCCAATAGCAAAATGTCCTTTCTGAGGTTTCCATTCATAATAAGACCGAAGAGCAGTTTGTTTCGCCTTTTGTTCCGAGGCCGTAAGCGGAATAGGTGCTCCATAAGAAGGGTCTTCGGAAAAAAATATTTTGTCTTGAATAGGCGTAAAATTATACAAAGCTACCGAAAGAGCACGATGATCGTGATGTTGCTTATAGCGTGGTGGCTTAGCTATCAGTGTACTATAGGTGCCATCGCCAAAAAGATAATAATATTTTTGAATCATCTTGGTAGCCATAGTTACGGTTAAATTGCCATCATGATACGTTGGTTTTTTGTTACCATTTTTTTCGGCTGCATTTGCAAAAAATATTTGGTTTGAGGGTACCCCTAAACTGGTAATGGACTCAAAAAATTCTCGATTACGAGCTATGGTTAAATTTTCCGGAGTAAATGGCGCATAACCTTCCTTTTTTGGGTTATGCCTAATCCCATGAATAATACAAAATACTTTGTGGTTGTGTTCATCAACTCCATTTAATACATATCTCATTGTTGAAGACCCTCCATCGGTAACGAGCACAACCTTAACAGGAATTTGGTTTTCGACTGCTCGCCGGATTGCCCCCGCCAGAAACATTTCATCATCCTGGTGCGCAAGAAAAAATACTATTGGTTTTGTGGTAGCGTAGACAATCTGATGGTTTTTAATTGGCCATAACAAGAAAGCTGCCCCAATTATTAAAAATAATACTATCTTTCCCCACATACTTAATAAACCCCTATCTAAAATATGACATTTGTTTCTGCCATCTAAACTCAGTTTCAGCTCGTGCTTTGGCGGCTGCCCCCATTTGCCGAGCGTAATTGGTATTGTTAAGTAAACCGACAATGGAAGCAATAACACTTTTTGTTTGGTGGACATCAACAACTAAACCAGTTTCTAAGTTTTTTACAGCTTCGCCAACTCCGCCTGATTGCCCGGCAACAGCTGGCAAACCAGAGGCAGCGGCTTCCAAAAATACCGTCCCCCACCCCTCTTCACGACCTTCGTCTGGGTGCGTTAACAACACAAACAAATCGGCTATTTGAAGATAGGCCGGTAAATCTTCGTGCGGAATATTACCCTCATAACGAATGCTATTTTGAACATTCAATTTTCGCGCTTGCTCCATTACCATTTGTCGCTTTGGACCGTCCCCAATAATAAGCCAGACTACATTGGGGACAGACTGTATAATCTGAGGAAACATATTCACAAGGTGCGGGTATCCCTTACCGTCCGTAAATCTAGCTACCGTTACAATAACCTTCTTTCCATCCAGAGCCAAACGAGCTTTAAGCTGTCTTAACTTATCTGGTGGTATAACTTGAAAAAAAGAGTCGGCCGGGCATGGATACACAATTTTTATAGAAATATTTTGTTCAAGTTTATTCAACAATTTATTTTTTAAAAATTCACTATTAACAAATACAGCATCTGCATTATTAATTATTTTTCGCATTTGTTCTTTTTTGTGATGAGTTCTTGAGGCCATTTCAACGTCCGTACCGTGAAAAAAAACAACATACGGGATTTTGAACATTTTTTTAATAAGCCAAGCCACATACCCAACCGGCAAACAGTGGTGTACGTGTAAAATTTCTATTTGTTCTTGTTTAACAATATGGCGAATCTGAAAAAACATACGTAGCCAGTGCGGCCACAAAAACCAATACGGCTTGTAGCGATATACCTTCCATGGATGATCCCCATCAAATACACCAGCATCCTTTACTTTTGGTGCATATACTACAACTCTGTTTGGGTCAAGATGGGAAACAAAATTATCTATATATGATGCAATGCCACCAATTTGTGGGGGATATTCAAGTGTTATGACAAGAATTTTTTTCATATATTAGACGGACTTTTACCGTTTATTTTGAGAAACATTTCTTTAAGAGTGCTTAAGGTAATGGCCCCTGTACCGAAAAGTAATAATATATACACGATTGCTCCAAGCGGAATGGTAAAAATAAAATTTAGTTTTATGGCTAAAAAATAGACACTCAAACCCATTGCCAGTGCCGGCAAACATATTTGAAAAACTGATTTAAAGAGCGGGCCGGATGGTATAACAATAAAACGACGAGAATAATATAGCCCCCCAAAACACAAAACAAGATTGCCAATGAGCGCTGAAATAGCAGCTCCGACGAGCTCAAGTCGAGGTAACAAAACTATATTGCTCACACAATTTACTAGCAAAGCTACCGTGAACAAACTTGTTTGAATTTTGGGATGCCCTGTGGCGTTAAGAAGCGCGCCGGTTATAAAACTTAAGAAACCAAATATAAGACTAACGAGCAGGATTCTTAAAATTGGAGCGGATGGAGCATATTGTTCTCCATACAGTTTAACAATAATTTTTGGCGCGAGCGCATAAATACCAATTGAAATAGGAAGGACAGCACCAAGCAAATAATGCCATGATTTTTGAAAAAGATCCGCAATTTTTTGCGGATTGGTTGCCGAAAGGGCACTCATTACTGGGTAGATACTGGCCGAGAGCGCTGCTGGGATAAATTGAAAAGCAAATGTTATTTTATATGGCACACTCCACCAACCTAGGTGAACATTTCCTAAAAATTTCGAGATAATAATTGAATCGGTGTAGGCATAGAGGCGAGAAATGATCCCGGCGAGTGCGAACGGAACGGCCAATGCGATAAAAATTTTAAATAAACCAACGTCAAAATAGAGACGGTATCGCAGGGAATATTGTTTTTTAAGAAAATAAGCAACAAATAAAAAGTTAAGAAAACTGGGAATAGTGTAGGCTGCGATTAGCCAGAGTAATGACCAATGGTTAAAAAGCGCAATAGAGCCAATAACAAGAGTAATAATTTGCGAACCGACAATACTGATGGATTCGTAGATAAGATTTTTTTTGGCTCTAAAAATGCTATAAAAGGCGGTTTGTAAATTATCAAAAATCATGGTGACGCCGGACAAATATACAAGCTGTTTTAAACTCTCGGGATAACCGAGTACATTAATAGCGAACAAAGCCAGAGCATACGCAATTATACCAAAAATTAATTTTGTATAAAAAACAGTATTTAAATATCTTTCCGCGTTGTTTGGGTCTTTAGCAACTTCACGAGTTAAAACAGGCCCTAAACCAAAATCGGCAATGACTGAAAAAATGGTGGTAAATGAGATGGCAAAAAAATATTGTCCGGTATTCCCTACCCCAATAAGCCGCGCAATTATAGTAAAATAGCTAAAAGAAATAACCTTTTGCAAAACGGAGGCAACCGTTAAGAACGTGGTATTCTGGGTAACTGAATAAGACATATAATTCTTATATTTTACACTAAAAAATAACGCTTAGCAAATAAAAAAACTCCTAATTACAAAGAGTTTAAGTTGCCTTTAATTTGAATCAACTCTAAATCGTTCCGAGGCTTGGGAATCTCACTCAGCCTATGGCTTCTTTGGAACCCTTCGGTTCCAAAACCTCCGCTACGGGAACCTCCCGGTTCCCGACCCCTCCCCGTTCGATTCCAATCCATTAAATTGTTCCGAGGCTTGGAATCGAACCAAGATACTGAGCTTCAAAGGCTCATGTCCTACCTTTAGACGACCTCGGAGGAATTAACTTTTAATCTTTATTTTTTCTACTATTTCAGTCTTTTTAATTCTTCCATCCCATCTTTTATAATATTGCTCTTTACTTCGAGCTTTTTTTCAGAATCAAATTCTTCGGTATAAATAATCTCCAGAGGTCTATAAGCTTTTGTCGAGGTTACCTTTCCTGCGTTATGTTCACGTAATCTCGTATCTAAACTATTGGTACTACCTACGTATATCCAATTCTCTTTTATTGTGCTTTGCAAAAAATAAACAAACCACATAATGGCTCTACCTTTAGACCTGCCTGCGCAGGCAGGCGACCTCGGAATTTTATACCTTAAGCTGTCGTCTCATAGCCAAACCAGTTGAAAAAATGGTAAGCACGAGTACAGCTAAACCCTGAATTCCAAACAGGTACAGCATATGCGAATGATAGTAATTTGTCAAGGAGAACCCGTTGGTAAATAACACACTCAAATAGGGATCAATGCGGCGCAGTGAAAAATAAATAATAACGGCTGTAAGAATAACGCTAAGTAGAGTAAATAAAACCGATTCTACCATGTAGGGCCCGCGAATAAACCAATTGCTGGCGCCAACCAAGCGTTTAATGCCTATTTCGCGGCGTTGAGTTTGGATGGCGACTCGGATAGTGTTAAAAATGATGAGAAAAGCAATAAGGGCAAATAAAGCAGTGAGCCCCATGCCAATTTTTTCTACTCGGTTGGTAATATTTTGAATTCGAGTAAGGGCTTCTTCATGTTCGGCAAAACTTTTACCTTCAATTAACCGGTCATAATCTGGAATGTCCAAACCGCCGGATATTTTTTTGTAATCCTCAGGTTCATGCGCCCGGATGATGATGGTTGGCCCAAACGGATTGCCGCCAAGTTCTTTAAGCGCGTCGAGAATTTCGGGTGTCAGTTGGTGGCGTTGTTTAAAATTTTTAAGCACTTCATCACGCGAAATAAGAGTAACCGTGGTTACTTCCGGGAAAGATTGAATATATTTTTTTAGGCCATCAATATCTTTATCGGTAGCTGTGGCGGTTAAATACAAACTCATGTTAACTTGATCTTTTGCTAATTTAATTGCTTCGGATGTAGCGACATCAAGTGACCACAAAACATTAATGGAGAGCGACATTAAAACCAAAATAAACACGGTCATACAAGAAAGACCGATGTTGCGTATCATATCTTGGAAAGCGAACTTAACAATACGTAAAAAAGAAACGCCTATCATAGGGTATATTTGCCTTCAATTTCGTCATTAATAATTTTACCATCGGCAATGGTAATAACACGGCGGCGAAGATGATTAACCACTTCGCGATTGTGTGTTACCAAAAGAATGGTGGTGCCAAACTCGTTAATTTTTTTAAGAATCTCTATAATCTCGGCGGTATTAATTGAATCTAAATTCCCGGTTGGTTCATCCGCGATAATAACTTTTGGACGATGAACGAGGGCCCGGGCAATTACTACGCGTTGTTGCTCTCCGCCAGAGAGTTCGGTTGGGTAACTCTCCTGCTTGTTATGAAGACCAACAATATTAAGAACCTGTGGCACTATTTGCCGAATACGCCAGGGGCTCTCCCCTGCCACCTCAAGCGCAAAGGCCACGTTTTCAAAAACAGTTTTCTTGAATAACAATTTAAAATCTTGAAAAATAACTCCAATTTGCCGACGCAAAAAAGGAACTACGCTTGGTGAAATATTAGTAATATCCCAATCACCTATCATTATTTTGCCGATGCTTGGTTTTTCTTCCGCAATTAAGAGCCTGACGAGGCTGGTTTTACCAGCTCCGCTTTGGCCCACAATTGAAACAAACTCCCCAGCTTTTATGTGGAGGTTAATGTCTTCCAAAACCATTCCTGATGTTGGGTAAATCTTTTTAACACCTTCGAGTTTTATCATATGATTTTACTCTCGCGAGGAAAATCACTTCGCAGCGACCCACAGGGAGCGAAGAAGATTCCTCTGACAACAAAAATCAACCTATATTCGTGCGTTCATTATACCACACCCAAAAAAATAAAAAAACACACCTGGGTGATGTGGATAAAATTCTGAGCCGCCTTGAATGATAGAATTGAGAATCTACGCGTTACGTTGTGCTCCGCCTGCCTTCACCTGAGCCCCCTGTCAGAATCGGACTGACGTTTGAGGTTTACGATACCACTGTTCTACCACTGAACTAAGGGGGCTTGGGCAAAGGCGGGCAGGCCTACTACTAACTGAACTAAGGCGGCAAATGGAAATAGGTGCTTATTTTATATCAATTCATCTCATGATGTCAACGGAAGCGTGAATTTACCTTAAAATTTATCCTCGAGCGAACGTGCCTTTTTTATCAGAGCACGCTTTTTTTTATTATACAGCCTTATTTCACGTGAAACACGGCTGGGTTTAGTTTTAATTCTCTTTTTCTTAGGAAGCAATGCTTTGGCGACCATTTCGTTGAGGCGTGCCACGGCGCGGCTGCGGTTTTGGGCTTGTGAGCGCCCTGTTTGACAACTGACTACAACTTCGTCATTTTTACTTAAATGATTGGACAATTTGTTATAAATAAGTCTTTTTTGTTCCTCGTTCAAAATTACTGAATTCTGAAATGCCCAAACGGCAACAACCTTAGTGGAGACTTTATTTACATTCTGCCCCCCTGCCCCGGAGGAACGGACGAATTGAAAAGTAATTTCATTATCGGGAATATGCCTTAATAGAGCGCTTGTTAGATAGTTCATATAACTTTTATTTTATCACATATTGGAAGAGGCGCCTATATTTGATATACTAGATGGGATCTATGAAAAATCAACTCATTATTTTTTCAATTATTTTCGCTGTAATACTTAATTTTTGTATTATTTTACCAACGAAAGCAGACGAGCAGAGCAATGACTTAACTTTACAGAAAGCGGACTTGGAACAACAGTTGCAGAGCATCGAGGCACAGATAAGTTCGTTGGAACAAGAGCTCTCATCTACTAAAAAAACAAAAACTACTCTCCTTAATAAAATAAAACAACTTAAGACCGAGCAAACCTATTTACGATTACAAATTAAAGCAACAACGCTTAAAATAAACCAATTAAATACTAAACTCCAAACAACCCAGAATGCCATTGTACAAAAAACAAACCGCGCCTCGCGTCTTCAAAATCAGCTCCTTGTGGTCGTAAAAGCCTTACAACAAGAGGACCAAAATTTTTTTATTACATTAGCCCGCTACGATAAACTCAGTGATGCGTTTACTGAAATTCAAAATTACAATAAAATTAGTTTTTCTTTGCAAAGAATTTTGAACGAAACAAGGCAAATTAAAAAAGATTTAGAGAATCAAAAGCAGATATATGATGCCGAACGGACCGACGCGGAGCAACTTCTCTCGTTAAAATCCATTCAACAAAAAGCCTTGCTCGGGTCTATTGGCGAACAAAACGATTTGCTTGCTGAAACCAAAGGCCAAGAAAATTTGTATCAAACGCTTTTGGCAGATACCAAAAAACGGGCTGCGGAAATACGCAGCCGTATTTATGAGTTATTCGGTGGAGTCAAACAAATTAATTTTGGCGAGGCTGTAACCATGGCGCAATGGGTAGGCAAACAAACAGGAATTCGACCGGCGTTTCTGCTCGCCATTTTAACACAGGAATCTAATTTAGGTAAAAATGTTGGTACCTGCAACCGGGCGGGAGACCCACCGGAAAAGGGTTGGCGAGTTATTATGAAACCAGACCGTGATCAGGAACCATTTTTACAAATTACCAAAGATCTCGGACTTGATCCGGATGTTACACAGGTTTCGTGCCCCATGAAGGACAGCAAGGGCAAACAATTTGGTTGGGGCGGAGCCATGGGGCCAGCCCAGTTTATACCTTCTACGTGGATGGGTTATCGTGAACGAGTGACGGCAATAACCGGGAAAACTGCCAACCCGTGGGACATTAGAGATGCTTTTGTGGCGGCAGCTATAAAATTAACCGCCGATGGTGGTATTGGTACCGAAAATGCTGAATGGAAAGCTGCTATGCGCTATTTTTCTGGCTCAACTAACTCACGTTACCGCTTTTATGGGGATAACGTAATTGCAACGGCTGCCCGTTATGAAAAAGATATTGCAGAGCTAAAAAATTAAATTTTTTGCTTTATATTAGCCAAAATTTAATTTTTTATTATTTTTCCCTTGACAAACTTCGATTTTTATGGTTTACTAGATGGTTATTTTTTAAATATTAGTACCCCCTATATGAAATTGAATGTCCTAAAATTAACCTCGATGCTTGCAGCTGTATTTGCTTTTGTAGCCAGTTTTGTTTTGTTGTCTGACATTTCTTTAGCAGCAACTACTGCGCCTGCCAAAACTACCGCCGTACGCGCCCCACTTGGACGTGTAGCCCGCAAAAAGGCAGTTGCCAAAGTACCTACAAAAAAAGTTGTAAAACCGGTTATTAAATACCCAACTTTTAAACCATACGTTCCTCCGGCCGAGCCTCCAGTTCGTTCGGTAGTAAATAAACCGCTTCCTTCCCGTTATACCGATACGGTTATTGTTACCAAACCAATTGTGCTTGGGGCTGACGAGGTAATGGAAATTAAAGATACCCATTATATTTTATACGCGGACATCATTCTTAAAGAGAACTCTCGTTTGGTTATTAGCAATTCTTTATTTGAGCAACGTAAAGCCTCCGGGGCCACTTCTATTCCCGGTTTACGCGCTGAAAAATACGCTGAGGTTGCGGTTATTGGTAGTGAACTTAACTTTGATAAAGGCGTTACCTGGAATTTTAAAGGTTACAGTAATTTAAAGTTGAGCGATGTCCAAATTCCTGTTAACGATACAACTAACTTCATGGTGTGGTTTGCAATCGGCGAGAATACAAAAGTTACTTCAAAAAATACTAAATTTTTTGGCAGCCTGGCCGACCAAGCTCATGTAGACATTGCCGAAGCTTCTGAAATGATGCTTGATCTTAAACTAAGTGGTGGCGCGATTGTTGACGAAGCTTTTCCTACAGAAATTAAAGACTATTCCTTCCCTGGTTCCAACGATCGTAATTTGTACATGAAGCTCCATATTTCTAACTCTAAAGCAATAAAATGGGCCGTAACCGCTTACCCAACTAGTAATCTTACCATTCGTGATACGAACCCAATCAACGTAAGTTTCATTATTGGTTGGCCAGCAGAAAATTCTGTTGCTTCGTTTGATAACTTGCGACCAGGCCACTATGATAACCGCCTCATTAATTTCCGTACTACCAACATTCGTCTTATTAATACCACCGTTGGCAGCTGGTATCCATTGGCTGGCGAAGGCAACACCTTAATGATTAAGGGTTCTGATTTATCGGAAGTGGCCTGGAGCTGGGGCGGGGCTAAAATTATGCTGGAAAATTGTACCGCCATTTCGCTTGAAGCGACACATGATGTTGAAATTACTGCTAAAAATTGTGTTATTAGTGGCGATGTGCTTGCCGCTGATCATGGCAAAATTAACCTCATTAATTCAAGTGTTGGCGGAAAGAGAATTGTTCACGACCAGGGCGTTATTAATGATAACGGTGGCGTGGTTTCCTCTGTGATGACACTTAGTAAATAACAATTTCCCAGAACACCTCCGATACCTATCGGGGGTGTTTTTTTGTGTAAAATTATTATACAATTACAACTTATTTATTTGACAAAACTGCCCTTTAAGGGATATAATATTATTATTAATAATAAAATAAAATATGAAAACTACAATACAACTTTTTAAACAAAAATGGTTATTTCTACCATTTTTGTTAGCTGCGTTAATTTTTGGTGTCCAGACGGCTATGGCCGCCGGAGCACCCTATGCAGCTATCACTTTAAACTATTCTTTTTCCGATGATTTTGGACCTCACACAGGAACTATCATTTTACAAACTTTGAATGATAATGATGACCAGGCAGGTTATAATTTTGTCGACGAGGAATATACTTCATATTCCGGTGGAGCCTTTTATGTTATTTCTGAGAAAGGTAAACTGCTGTTTTTTGGGAATAATGAGGGCCAGGGAGGGATAATTCGACTACGTGGTGTTAATTCTAAAATGCCCAATGCTTCTGTAACAAAATATAATCGCCTTGGTTTACCGGTGGTGGCCAAAGGTGTTTACGCGGTTTATGATGAAGCTAATGATATATATATTAAAATAAGAGTAACTAGGATTGTTTACAAAAAACAACCTGCTACTCCAACTGTTGTTCCAAAAGCTGATACTACTTTTCCAGTTTCAGAACCAACCTACAATTCATCCCTAACGGTTGAAAATTCTCGTTACATCGGGTCTTGTCCGACCACACTGTGGTTTTCTGGAACTATTTCTACTAACCAAGTTGGCAAGGTACAATATAGATTTATTAGGAGTGACGGCGCCTCTGCTCCAGTACAAGAAATATATTTTGATAAACCTGGTAGCAAACAAGTAAAAGATGGTTGGACGCTTGGTTCATCCACACAATCTGGGAATTCCCCAAATTGGGAGGCAATTCAAATAATCTACCCATGGTTTTCTATTTCTAACAAAGCTGAATTTACCGTAAACTGTACTAACAACGCGAGCACTTCAAATTTTGTCACTATACCAACCGCGGCTGTCGCTGCTACCGCCGCCCCAACGAATCTACAGTATACTGTCGATGCTAATGCACAAGCAGCCAATTTATCTTGGGCCAGAAGCGCCTCAATTCTTAACTATCAATTACAAGTTGATTGTCAGGGGTGCGGAGCAGCCGCGGGGTGGTCAAATTTTATTGACTCACCTATTGATCCGTCGGCTGCTTGGTATATGAGTGCTACTCCCGGACGTACAGAAGTACGTGTGACAGCTTCGGAAAAAATAAATTATCGTTTCCGTGTACGCAGTCAGAATTCAGACGGAGCCTACTCAGCTTGGTCCGATTATATTAATTATACCGGACCAACTAAAATCACAGAAAATGCTGGCCCGATTGGTTTGCAATTTAGTTTAGACTACCCAGCGCAGGCAGCTAATTTATCCTGGGACAAAGCAAGCGGAGTTAAACAGTATCGTTTACAAATAGATTGTAATTCTTGTGGGGAGGATAATGGTTGGTATAATTATATGGATATTCCAGTAAACGCAGATGCTGCTTGGTACAATTCCAAAACTCCAGGACGTATGGAAGTAAGAATTGCTATGCCCGAAAATAAAGAATATCGTTTTCGTGTTTGGAGCCAAAATTTGAATGATACTGATGGTGTGTGGTCAAATTACGTTAATTTTAATTATTCCAAACCAACTATTTCATATGGCGTAAGTTCGTTTGGTATTTATACAAATTCGGTTAAACTTGACGACAACGGGCTCTCGTTGGCCTGGACACCGAAAGCTGGCGCTATTCAATATACCGTAAACATCTATTGTCCCGATCATTCTTGTCAAGAAAGAATAATTACTACCGCTCAAACTAACCTAACTGATTCTAGTTTCAAAAAAACAAATGATTATCGGATTTTTGTTCGACCAGAGAACAGTAACTTCGAATTTTTCGACAAGTCAGGTATATTTGCTATTTAAATTTTATCTGTATAAAGCCCGCTTAATTAGCGGGTTTTTTGTACATTTTTTATAAAATTTTTTGGCCGTTCGTTCGTTTGACAAACCTAATAATATATTATATACTTATCGGAATGATTATTTTGATAAGTACTCTTATTCCGAGGTAGCTCAGCGGTAGAGCAGTTGGCTGTTAACCAATTGGCCGTGGGTTCGATCCCCACCCTCGGAGCACAGTAGGGTTGTGAGCTAATTGAAGTACCGTATCAAACGGTTTTCTTAGCTCAAACACCAGCTTTCTTCCCTGAACAAGAGGGTTATGAAGTAAAAATCTTAACAGAGCCCTTTTTTCTTGTATTTCAGAACTTTCAAAAATAACCTTGATGCGACGAGAGAGGTTTATTACCGTAGAAATATGGATATGGTAGTCGTGGTCGGCTTTCGTGTGTTCCTCTAATTCTATATTGAGTTGGTACTGTCTATCTTTGAGCTGTTGCAACTTTTTGTCATACTCGTCCTTAGTAATCCACCTGTAAGCTTTGAATTACGAAACTCCCCCAACACCTCAAAATCTGCTATCATAAAAGACA
>CAZHNI010000002.1:0-46119 GCA_964533715.1 uncultured Gammaproteobacteria bacterium
TCGTAACAAGGCATGGGTAGCGGAAGCTGCTCATGGATCACCTCCTTTCTGGAGAAACTCAGTCGAAAGACTGCGATCTTCTGTCGACATTCAGATCATCATGATCAGGAATGAATTCTTAATAATCCCGACTTCGCGTTGGGACACTATTGAGAAGACACCGATAGACTGGGTCTTTGTCACATTGTTGTTGTTAAAAGCAAAGCTCGCCGTAATAGGCGAGCTTTGTTATTTGCAAAATAAGGCAGAAAGAGCTATTATGGAAAATAATTTTAAGTTCAAACAAGAAGTAAAAAATAAGTTATTATTTAGGTTTATATGACTTCTGAAGGAAGAGAAACCGCACCATTAGAATTATTTGTTGACATTGTAGACGCAAAAAATGTTGATAAAAATTTTAGTTTTGAATTGCATAATGAGCGTGATGCGAGCGGCAAAGAAATTGAAGCTAAGGTCCATTGGTTAAAATTACAGCATGAAGGTCAAAGTGTGGAAGGTAAATTCTACGAGCCAAAAGATAAGGGCAACGGAAAATTGATACTGTGGGAGCCTGGTTTGCCCGGAGACGGAACCACTTGGTTTGAAGAAAAGCACGCGGCCGCGCTAGTTGCCGCAGGGTACACCGTTATGGCTTTGCGTCACCGCGGTACGCGCACCAAGACGGATAAGGCAGAGGCGTATGTACACTGCCCAGAGCGCCAGCAGTTGGTGGGGGATACGCTGGGAGAAAACAGGGAAGTAAATATGGATGATTTAGCTTTTGAGCCTTCGATTGCTTTAAATATTTTGGGCCAAAAGTTTGATGAAATTAAAATTATTGGCCATTCGGCAGGGGCACCTTTTTCGCTTCACAGTTTGCGGCATGTTGCCCCGGAAGTTTTAGCGAAAATAAAAAATATGGTTAGTTTGGCCGGCGGTGTCGGTGGTGAAGGCCACTTTGCCGAAGGCTTCCCACCGTTTGCAGAATACATGAAATTTTGCCAGACACGTATAAATCTGGGTGACCCTAAAGCCAACGAGGAGGCGTTTTATCGTATTGTTGAAGAGGTGTATAAAGGCATAATTCCGGAGCATATTATGATGGCCTTAGTGCACAGCGAAAATGATGAATACCTTAAAGCCAGCGGGGCCAACAGGTTATTCAACCATCTTGGTCGTGGGCTTAATATTGATGATAAAACTCAATTTGAACCGGAGATTCATGATTTAAAAAATTTGCGTCCGGAAACCTTGTTGCGTCTGCTCGAAATGTATTATCCTAAAGCGCGTCACCGTGTTGCTCTTAAAGCCCGCGAACCGCGGACAAAAGATTAATTTTATGAAAAATGCAGGAAAAACTTGGACAAAATCGCTGGCTGGTTCCTGGAATAAGTGGACGCCGCCGGATCGCCCGTCACCCGGCGAAATGAAAACATATGAAGAAGTTCTAAAACAAATTCTAGAGCGTAAGAAAAAACCAAATGTTATGGTTTTGGGTTCCACGAGCGAATTTAGGGATCTTTTTTCGAAGTATAAATTACCATGCACGGTAGTTGAATACAATAAAGAAAATTACCATCTTTTGGGATCCTTAATGAAGCGAAAGAAGTTTAAAGAAACGCTGGTGGTCGGGGATTGGCGTACCGTTAAGCTCAAGAAAAAATTCGACCTCATTATTGGAGATTTTTGTCTTAATGTTATCCCCAAAGCGGACGTGCCTGCTTTTGTTAGGAATATTGCTGGTTTACTTGGAATACAAGGAACGTGTATGCTTAAAACATTCGCGCGGTATGATTCTGTCCGGGGAGATTTAGCCGAGCGACTGCAATTTTACCGCACTAAAATGAAGCATCGCCCAATACTTGAATCTATCATGGCAAGCATGTTTAAGTCGGTTTATAACTATGAAGCAGAAATTGGCAGTTTTGTGGATTTGTGGGAAAAATTTGTCAGCTTGGAGAAATCCGGAAAAATGAAGAAAGAAGAATTGCAATATTTTGCCGATCTGAATATCAAAGGTATTTCGCTCAAGTATTACATTCCAAATTTTGTTGAATTGTGTAAAACGATTGAAGCGAACGCTACGCTCTATGGCGTACGTTTCGGTGGTGAATGGTTTTCGGTTGATGTCCCTGTGGTGATGTTTAAAAAATAATTTTTATGAATCGATCTTCAACCGATCAAAGCGCCAGTTCGGCTTATGGACTGGGCTGGAAAGCAATCGCCGATGGCTGGGCGCGTCTTGGCGACGGCAACCACCCATCGCCGTATGCCATAAAAATGTACGAGAGATTTTTGCTCGAAAGTCTTGCCAGTATTGCCGAGCCGCGTGTTTTATTGCTTGGCGCTACACCAGAACTGCGCGACATGTTTGCAAAACATCCGGAACTTGGAGTAACGCTACTGGATTTGAATAGGGAGATGATTGGCGCCATGACATCACTCATGAAAACGAAAGCTACATTGCACGAGGAGCACGTTGTTGGTAATTGGGTGGATCCTAAATTTCCCGATAATCATTTCCACGCGATCCTGGGCGATCAGGTAAATATGAATGTCCCGTTCACCGCCCACAAGAATTTTTATGAAAACATGAGGCGCATCTTAGCTCCAAGCGGTGCGTATATTTCTCGGTTATCCAGTCGATTCCCTAACACCATTCTATATAATCCGGATCAATTGGTTAGCCATTTTTCTGAGGTGCCTCTTTCCAAGGCGTCAGTTACTGAATTTTTGAACAAATTGATGTTTTTTAGTAGTGAGGAATCAGTGGCCACAACCGATCGAATGTATACACTCCTAGAAAAATATGGCGCGAACGCGAATATCCGCGCTTACACAGAAGAGTTTTTGAGGATACTGCCACGTGGTAAATCTTGGCATATCGGTCGCTGGGAAGAAGAAAGAAAAATAATTCTTAATTATTTTGAAATGATTAATTTGGTGCCAGATCCTACTTATGTGGCCGACTCTACTTACGTTTTTCATTTCAAGCCCAAGAATAAATAATTCAAAAAATATGGCAACCGCCAATTGGCAACCAACCAAAGCCGAGTTTTGGAAAAATTTACCCGCCCCCGCGCGACCGTGGCCAAGTGAGGTGGACTGGTTTGAAAAATATGCGCTGGATAAAAAGGCCCAAGGCAAAAAAGACACGCTGATTTTAGGTTCCACCGTTGAATTTCGTTCCATGCTCCATAAAAATGGAATGAACGTGCATGTGGTAGATTTTTCTAAAATTTTTACGATATTTTATCGGGCCAACCAATGGAATACAAAGGCAAGGAAATATTTTATGAGCAAGATTGGCGTACCATGGAGCTGGGCAAACAATTTGATTTAATTTTTGGCGATTGGGTGCCGGGAGTTTTGCATACCAAAGATTATGATGTCTTTTTTAAGCAAATTGTTAAGCATCTTAAAAAAGACGGTTTATTTATTGCTCGAGAGTGCCTACGTCCCGATCGCTCGGAAGTTGATTTAGAAAAGGTTTTGAAGAAACACAACGCGGAGTTTGCCGGAAAATATTCATTTTACGAAACCTCAATGCAATACGTGTATGCGTGTTGTCCAGACCCGGTAACCGCTATGTGCAGTATTACTGCCTCTAACAAGGCGCTTGAAGAGGTTGGAATCAAGGGGATTATGCACCGCAGTGATTATGAGTTTTTTATTAAGGCGATGGCTGTGGAGAAAAATCCCCTGTCTGTGATGGTCCAAGAGGATTTTGATAAAGAAGTAAAAAAGTATTTTACTATTGTTATTAAGCATTTTGGTAAAGAACCTTCGGCCCCGTGGTATCCTATTTATGTTTTGAAAATCAAGTAGAAACCCATAAATTAAGGTTTCCTCTTGATTTTTCTATTAGTTTTGGTATACTTGTTTTTGTTTGAGCTCATAGCGAGTTTTATTACTTAATGCCTCATAGACACTGATTTTCTGGCGCCAAAACTCGGCTACGCCTCAAACAGTTGACGCCAAGAAAATCAGTGTCTATTTCGGCTTATTATAAACAAATTAATGCAATAACTCGCTATCAGTTCTTTGAAAAATACTCTAAAATAGGGCGACTAGCTCAGCCCCGACGCTTCGGTCGGGGCAGAATGAAAGCCTAAAATTGATGAAGGGCGACTAGCTCAGTTGGTTAGAGCGTTACATTGACATTGTAAAGGTCAGAGGTTCAACTCCTCTGTCGCCCACCAGCCTTCGCCCTGACTTGGGTCAAGGCTACGGCCGGCAAGCCGTAAAATATAGCGCAAAAAGTTTACTCATCGTAGCTTTAGCGAAGATGAGGGCGTGTAGCTCAGATGGTTAGAGCGCGTCACTGATAATGACGAGGTCCCCGGTTCGATTCCAGGCACGCCCACACATTAAAACATTTAAAAAATATTTTTCTATGTCTTCTGCTAATCGTTGGCGCCTTGCCTTAGGGGCCGTATTTTTAGTAATTATTATTTTAGGAGGCCTTCGTTTTTGGCAGCCAAATTTGTTTAAAAAGACCACATCCGCGAATAAATATGAATCGAAACAAATTTCTAATGAAATTTCACAAGAGAGCCAAGACAAAAATGATGGTTCCTTGAATGATGATAACAAATTAAACAAATCGTGGAAGCCGGGTGAGTCTCCTGTTTTGCCAGATACTAATGTGCTAAATTCTTCTGATATTATTCCAAATTTTGTTGAGCAAAAGGTTGCTTCCTTAAAAGATATTAAAAATTACAAGGCACTTCAAATTGCCTATAACATTAAATTGAGTTCGGCAGAAGAAGCTTATTTATTGAAAAATAATTTTTTACTTATTCCACTTGAGCGTAGTTCGCTTATAAATGAAAATGGTTGGGACGAAATGTTAAAATCATTTGATAAGATTCAAGGGCCATCATCCATCTCCCTGCGCGCGCCCCAAAATGCCAAGCTCGTCACGCCCGACATAGTTTTGCATGCCTATCACCGCTTTTTTGAAAATACGCTTGAAGAACTAGAGAAGCACGAGCTCAGTACCACGCTTAGTGCTTTTTTGGTTGGTTTAACAGCCAATTTAAAACGTGATTATAACGCCGATTTGGTTTATCAGCCAGCACCAGCCCCATTAAAATCCAATTATCAGCGTCTCTTGGCGCAAGTAGCCGTAGCCACCACGCTTCTCCAAAACCATGGTCCGGCAAAGCCGGACGGTTTTAATTCTCCCGAAGCCGAAATGGCTTTTACCGCTGCCGATAAAACCGCCGATTCTTTGGCTAACGCCCAAACCATCCTCGCCAAATATACCAAGGATCTCCCGGTGACGCTACAAACCCAAGCTAAAGACGAACTTAAACTTATTTATGCTCATCAAGGTCTAGCCATTTCGCCGCTTTTTAGCGTGTATGCACCTAAAGTTAGAGCCGACTATTCCCAGTACACGCCCCGGAGCCATTATAATAAATTATCGGAATTGCGCGCTTATTTCCGCGCCATGATGTATTTGGGGCGCAACAGTTATTTTTTATCTAGTGATGAGGGTCTAGCGGATACCAATTTATTATGGCGAGCGATTGGGCAAGAGCTTCCTGACACTGGCAGCTCGCCGCTCGCTAGTTGGAAGCGTATTATGGGCGTCACTGGGTTTTATGCCGGCTCGAGTGACGATTTGACGTATACCGAATGGAACGATTTTATTAGTAATCAGATTCTAGCACACACCCAGTATCAACCAGAGCAATTAGTGAGCCAGGATATTTTGAATAAAGAAGTTGCCCAGCTTTATCAGCTTAGACTACCGCGTATTATCTCCGACGTTATTATTGATGAAAATGTCCCCAACCAAACCAAGTCCGATTTACTGCGTCAGTCCTTGGCTTTCCGTCTGTTTGGTCAACGCTTTACCTACGATGCCTGGGTACTAAATGATTTAACCGCGGGTCAGAAAAAGACCGGAGTGGCGCTACCGAGTTTACCCTCTGCTTTGTTTGTGCCGGCAGCTTTGGGGGATGCTAGAGCTACTGATTATATTAAGACTCTCTTGGTTAAAGAACGAAATTTTACATCTGGAGATGCCGACACCTTTGTGGCTAAACCGTTGGTAAAGAAACAAGCCGATTTGTCAGCCGTAAAAAATACCGAATGGTTTAGTTCCCTTTCGAGTGCCTGGATCTATCTCTTGGGTTCGCTTACCAAATCTTACGGCGCCGGTTATCCGTTGTATATGCAGGCCACTACTTTTGCCGACAAACAAATTCAAACTTTTCTTGGTTCTTACACTGAACTTAAACACGATACCGTGCTTTATGCTAAACAAAGTTACGCTGAGCTTGGTGGGGGAGGAGACGAATCAGTCAAAATTCCTCCCGTTCCAAAGGGTTTTGTAGAGCCAAATTTAACTTTTTGGCGTAAGCTATCTGCTCTTATAACTTATAATCAGCAGCTATTTAAACAGCACGACGTATTTACCGATCATGTGGCCAGGGAGCGCCTCCGTGAATTTGGTGATATTATCACTTTCTACTCTCAACTCGCCGAAAAAGAATTGCAAAACCAGCCTATTACGGACGCAGAATATGAAAAATTGCGTACTACCAACTTAGCTTTTGTGGCCGATCCTTTCCAGGCCGAAGACCCCGGGCCAAATGATTGGCAAACCGCCCTCGTCACCGACATTCATACCGACGCTGTAACCGGCCAAATATTATATGAAGGCACGGAGCGCCCCTATTTGATGCTTGCGATAGTGTCAAACGAAAATAGCCCTCGTTTGGTTCTTAGCCCCGTGTTTAACCATGTGGAATTTGCCAAGCCCATTGGCCCTCGCGCCACCGATGAAGAATGGCGCGCAAAGGTTTATGGCAACACCACGTCTTTGCCAAGCAAAAATTTTTGGTACGATTCGTTGCTTGTAAAATAATGTGCAAAGAAATAGTCTTATTATTTTAGGAGTGGGTATTAGTTTGTTTGCGTTGTTTATTTTTTTGTATGTAATGATAGCGATCCCTCCTGTTATGATGGGATCGGTGTCGCCTTTTCCGCCGCAGTATAGTGATAAGGAGTTATTTCTCCAGCCAATAAAAGCCGCTATGAGAGTTGAACCAACGTCTCTTGTAGTTACTGGCTTAATTGCGCCTCATCATTTGCTGGCTAAAGATTTAATAGCAGAAACATTCGCTAGTATTAGAAATGCGCGTCCGCAGACAGTTATTGTAATGAGTCCAGATCACTTTAATTTAGGGTCAACTCCAGTAACAGTAGCCAAACGTGATTTTAATACTGTGTTTGGTAAACTTAAAACAGATTCTAGAATAGTAAACCAGCTTTTGCTAATTAAAGGAGTTATGGACGGGGAATTTTTTTATCGTGAGCATGGTATTGGCGCTGAGCTTCCATTTATAAAATATTTTTTCCCTGGTGCCAATGTGGTTGCTGTAACAATTAAAGCAGATGCCAACGAAAAAGATTTGAACCCACTAATAATGGAACTTAAAAAAATATTGTCGCCAACCTCGACTTTATTTGTGGAGAGCACTGATTTTTCTCATTATCTAACAGCGCGCGAGGCCAACCTTAAAGATAAAGAGACGCTTTTGGCTATACAGTCGGGAGAAGCAGAAAAAGTTCTTAATCTAACACAGCCAGATCATTTGGACTCGGCCGCGGTATTGTATGTAAATATGCGTTTGCAACAAGAGTTGTTTGGTGCTAAACTTAAAATTTTGCAACACAAAAATTCTCAAAATTATAGCAATTATTTTGTAAATAAAACAACTAGTTATTTTACCGCGGTATTTGATAAATACTAGTATGCCCCAAGTCACAATAGAAAAATTAGTTTTTGGCGGTCAGGGGATGGGCCGGATGGGGGAGCGCGTAGTGTTTGTAACTGGCGGCTACCCTGGAGAGACGGTTGAATTTACTCCTACCAAGCAAAAGAAAAACTTTGTTGAAGGCGTTGTTGCGAACGTTATAACGCCGTCTCCGGATCGTATTGCTTCAGTCGACGATCACTTTATGTCCTGCTCACCATGGCAGACCCTTAGCTATGCTGCCGAAAATAAGTGGAAGATAGAAATTGCTAAAGAAACCTATCGTCGTTTGGGCAAACTAGAGCTATCTAATCTTGTTATCGAATCACCCGATGAACAGTATCACTATCGCAATAAAATGGAGTACAATTTTTATATTGATGCTCCCACCTCCCCCAACCCCTCCTCGGGCAGTAGGGGAGATCAATTGTATTTTGCATTTCACGATCGCGGCACACATCATTTGCGACCAATTGGAGAGTGTGTTTTAGCATCGCTCGAAATTCAAGAAGCGGGAGCGCGTGTTCTTAATTTCCTTAATAAATACAAAGTGCCCCGCCGTTCACTCAAAAGTGCGATTATCAGGAGTGATGGATATGGTCATAGCGCCGTTGCCTTGTTTATAAAGGATAAAATGGATCTGCCAATTACCGAGCTTTTATCTAACAAGACATTGGGTGTGCAACTGTATCTTTCTGATTATCGTTCGCCGGCATCAGTACCTACTGAGCTTCTTCAGTCAGCTGGGCAAAATTTTTTAGAAACATATATTGATGGTGTTAATTTGCGTTTCGGGCTTCTCAGTTTTTTTCAAGTGAACAAATCAATTTTTGAAAAAGTAATTACAGCAATTCACCCGTGGGTTGCAGGCAAAAAAATTGTTGATTATTATTCCGGCGTGGGGGCGATTGGGCTCGCGATTGCCAAAGATGCAGCGTCGGTTACGCTCGTTGAAGAAAATGCCGAGGCGGTAGATTTGGCACAGCATAATATTCAAGCAAATTCTATTTCTAATGCAACCGCGTATCGGGCTCGCTCGGAGGACAGTTTAGAGTATATTGCTCCAGATTCTACCGTGATTGTTGATCCGCCACGAACGGGGCTTCATGGTAGCGTCATTGAGCGTTTTTTGGAAATACAGCCAGAACGTATCATCTACCTTTCATGTGGTATTGATACTCAGGCTCGTGATGTCGGGCAGCTACTTTCTGCTTATCGTCCGGTCTTTTCTCAGCTGTATAATTTTTTTCCACGTACTCCGCACATTGAGGGTTTGGTTGTCCTGGAGCGTATATAATGATTATTTGCCAAGATTCGGTTTTTAGTGTAAAATAGGCCATGGTTGCCTGTGGATAACCATTGGATTTATATTTTTTATGGAAAATGAAAACAAATCGTCGTCTTTACATTGGCTAAGCCGCGGCCTTGGAACCTTCGGCCTTTTTATTTTAGAGCTTATTAAAGTAGCGGTTTTGGCTGGTATTACCATTGCACTTGTTCGATATTACTTGTTTAAACCGTTTTATGTAAAAGGCGCTTCTATGGAACCAAATTTTTTGGACCATGAATATTTAATTATTGATGAACTCAGTTATCGATTTCGGCCAATTGAGCGCGGTGAAGTTATTGTATTTAAAAATCCCGGCAATCCAAAAGAATATTTTTTGAAGCGTGTGATTGGACTCCCAGGTGAAAGAGTTAAAGTGGCTGAGGGGAGAATAACTATTTACAATCAGGAACATCCCGAAGGTTTTGAACTTAAAGAAACATACTTAGCACCGGATCTTTTGACGCTCGGAGAAAAAATTACTGTCCTGAAGCCAGATAGTTATTTTGTACTTGGTGATAATCGAAATAATAGTTATGACTCGAGGAGGTTTGGTCCAATTGAACGCGCCTCCATTGTAGGTCGCACATGGGTGCGTGGTTGGCCGCTTAGTAGAGTGCAAATTTTTAATACTCCGAGCTATATTAATTAATTGTCTTGATGATTTGTTATGAAGAAAAAAAATAAAGTTTCTAAGTCGGCTGTTAAATCGGTTAAGCGAGAAGCAAAAGAAGCTCCGCCAAAGTCAGAAGTGGTTACTGAAAATGTGGCGGGAGTTAAAGGCAAACGTACCTACATGCTTTTGCGAGGCATGCATGATGTGCTGCCTAAAGATGAAAAGTATTGGAAAGCACTGTACCGCGGTATGGACAAGTTAGCAGAATATTTTCAATTTAGTCATATTGAAACGCCTGTTTTGGAAGAAGCAAATTTGTTTGTGCGTTCGGTTGGTCGCGGCACCGATATTGTTGATAAAGAAATGTATGTTTTTGAAGATAAGGACGGTACACGTGTGGCCCTTCGACCAGAGCCAACCGCCGGAATTGTTCGTGCCTATATCCAGCATGGATTATGGAATGCGCCGCAACCCGTAAAGGTGTGGACTTGGGGGCCGGTTTTTCGTCACGACAGACCGCAGGCTGGGCGATATCGCCAATTTTATCAATTTGATTTTGAAACAATTGGCGCGAAGGATCCAGCTCTTGACGCTGAATTAATTTTGCTTGCATTTAATTTATTTAAGGATTTAGGCGTAGCAACCGAGGTCCACATGAATTCAATTGGCACGCGCGAAGAGCGGGCTCGGTATGTGGCCGAATTAACTAATTATTATCGTAGCAAACGAGCGTATTTATGTGACGATTGTAAGGCCCGGTTAACCAGAAATCCGCTTCGACTGTTGGATTGCAAGGTGGAAGGTTGTCAACCGGTGAAAGAAACTGCCCCGCAGATAATTGATTGGCTCGATGAATCTTCCAAAAATTATTTTATGAAGGTGCTTGAATATTTGGATGAATTACAAATTCCGTATGTGCTTGACCACACCTTAGTACGTGGTTTGGATTACTATACCCATACGGTATTTGAAGTGTATGAAACTAATGCTGGTGAAGGGGCCCAAAGTGCACTCTGTGGCGGTGGCCGATATGATTTGTTAGTTGAAGAATTGGGAGGCAAACCAACCCCGGCAGTTGGATTTGGGTTGGGGGTCGAGCGGGCTGTATCGGCGCTTAAGCGTTACGCCGAGGCCGGTTTGCCTATACAAGTTGCGCCAGTAACCTATCATCTGTTTTTTGCCCAACTTGGTGAAGAAGCTCGCAAGCAGGCACTGCGGATTATAAATGAACTGCGCGCCACCGGCATTCGGGTAGCATTCAATTTTTTTAAGAATGCTCTTAAGACTCAGCTTGAACTTGCCAATAGCCTTAAGGTGCCTTATGTTTTAATTCTTGGTCAAAAAGAAGTACAGGACAAAACAGTAATTGTGCGTGATATGGAGTCGGGTGTCCAAGAAATTATTGATCAGAAAAAGATTGAACAAGTGCTTAAGAAAAAACTCAATTTAGGTGAGGTTTAATGTGCTCTTGACACTACTAAAAATAGTTTGACGTATTCCGATTTTTGGTTTATACTATACACAAGTCGAAATTAATTTAATCTTAAGAAGAGAGGTGAATTAGTGTGAGTGAAATTAAGCGTCGCAAGAACGAAACGTTCGAAACCTTCATGCGCCGCGTCAAAAAACGCTGGCAACATTCCGGCAAAATTTTGCATATAAAAAAGATCCGGTTTTTTACTGGTGAAAAAAGCAAAAATATGCGACGGAAGAGCGCCTTGCATCGTTTGGCGAAGGCGGAGAAGATCGGCTATCTTAAAAAGATTGGTCGTCTTCCAGAAGAGTTAGTGAAAAAGACCAACCGAAGATAGTTGGTCGTTTTAGCCCAATACAATCATGGACAAAAGTCCTTTGGTGAGAAAATCCAGTTGCTTGTCTTGGATATTTTCCCAAACGAAATGTGGATTGTTTTTTGATTTGGGTAAAAAACAGAGCAACATACAAACAAAACCAAACTCCAAACAACGTCGTTTGCTTATTCCTGCAGTTTCAGGAGTGTTTATAGCGGCGTTGTTTTATTTTGTTTTTCTGTATGCTCCACATGGAGCATTAGCCCAGCAAGCTGGGGCAGATGTCCAACAGGGACTTCAAATTGTACAACAGCCACTTGGGCTCCCGTCTACCGATATTAGAATTATTATTGCGCGTATCATTCGAGCGGCTTTGGGGCTTACTGGTATTGTGATGCTCGGGCTTGTTTTGTATGGAGGTTTTTTATGGATGACGGCTGGTGGTAATGAAGAGAAAGTTGGCGAAGCTAAAAAATATTTAATCAATTCGGCGATTGGGCTCGCCATTATTTTAAGTGCTTTCGCTATTGTCAGTTTTATTATTACTCTTCTGGGAGTGCCAGGCGGGGTCGGTGGAGGTATAGGAGTTGGAGCTCCTGGTACGCAGAATTTTCAAGGTAGCGGAGCTTTGGGCGGTATTATTCGTGATCACTACCCGGCGCGAGGTCAAAAAGATGTGCCGCGTAACACTAAAATTGTTATTACTTTTAGACGACCAATTTTGCTAACAAGCGATTGGGTTGCTGAGAAAGGTGGGGATGGTAAACTCGGTACTTGTGTGGTTGGTAATGGCGGGATGGATTGGGAAGGGGCTTGTGACCAGCTAGCCAGCGCAGGAGATCCAAATTTTATTAGTATAGTAAGAACTGATACTAACCAGCCCGTGCGTGGAGCCAATATTTTAGCGGCTTTTGAAAACAACAAAGTGTTTACAATTGTTCTTCGCCCGCTTGACCCGCTTGGGAGTGACTCTACTAATGTAGAGTATCGGGTCCATATAGGCAAAGGTATTAAATTGGATGATCCGGAAAATAATAATCCGCCGGCCTTTAACAGCAGTGTAATTGGGAATAACTATTATGAGTGGTTATTTACCTGTAATACAACCTTAGATCGGACACCACCGTATGTGTCGAGTGTTTTTCCGGCACTCAATTCCAAGGAAGTAAAAAATAGCGTTATCCAAATTGATTTTAGTGAGCCAGTTGACCCTATTGGTATTCAAGGGTCCTTTAATGATACTAAGGACAAGAACAACAGCTTTGTCCTAGATGGAAATAATGTTTATTTAAAAAGTGATAACAGTCTTAAACCAAGTGGGACATTTCGTTTGACCAATGGTTATCGAACACTCGAATTTTCTCCGGATACAGAATGTGGTGCGAATGCGTGTGGTGGAAAAATTTTCTGTTTGCCGGTATGCGATTCGCCTAATGCCAACTGTTCAGGCAATTCGGTAAAAGAAGATTCGTATGAAGTATTAGTGCGTGCCGCTCAAACAGTTTCTAAAAATTCATTTGAAGCAATTCCTTTTTCCGGTGTTATGGATTTATCCGGCAACGCATTGGATGGCAATCGAAACAACCAGCCACAAACGGCTACTACAGTTTTGCCAGTTTTTCCTACCTGGAAAGAACCAGATAACTTTTTTTGGAATTTTAAAATTAAGGATGAATTAGATTTGACGTCCCCCTATTTAAACAAAATTGTCCCTGGTCTTGATGCTGAGTTTGTGGGAGCACATGATCCGTGGCAAATGAATGTAAGTAAACGTATTCGTGTGGAAACTATTTACGATTTGGGAATTGAAGAAGAGCCCACTCCGGCTAAACGTGGGGATAATATACCCTTATGCAAGGTCCCTCGCATCTGGTTTAACCTAAATGGCTCAACCCAAATAATTGTTGATCATTGCCCGTTTCTTGACAAAATTCGTCAATATTATTTCCCCATTGTTTCTTCTAGCATTGAAGATGCCCACTTTAATTGTTTTTATCCCGCCCTGGGACCAGGCGATTTAGGTGCGAACCCGGGCAAAGCCGGTGGCTCAAGTTATTGGAGCAACCAAGGAGGCAAGCATCTTAACGAATCATTGGTGTGCGATGGGGGTGATAAAAATGTGTGTTGTCCGGTTAGCTCTAGCACTCCGTCTGATGCCTTTTGTTGCAATGGTATTATTAAGGTAAAAGATGCTAATGATTTGGATGGATGTATAAAATTGCTACGCGACGATAGCCTGTAAGTAATAGAAATTAAAAAATAGCATGAAATTTGTAAATATCAAAATTCGACGTCTTACTCTAATTGGATTTTTTGTAACCCTCTTTATTGGTGGTATATTTTTGGCCGGGGCATTGACGTTTGCCCAAAGCCAACAGCCGCTTGATACTGGTATAGGTGTAGTACAACCGGCTTTAGGTTTGGCGAATTTTGATATTCGTATTGTTGTGGCGCGAATTATTCGGGCGGTTTTGGCGCTTCTTGGCATCATTGCGCTTGTTTTAATGTTGTACGCTGGATTTATTTGGATGACTGCCGGCGGGAATGAAGAAAAAATTGGTGAAGCTAAGAAAATTTTAATTAATGCGTCCATTGGTTTGGCTATCGTTTTATCTTCTTATGCTATTGTTAGTTTTGTTATAAATAAATTGGTAGAGGCTACGACGCAGGGTGATAATGGCTCAAACGGGGGTGGAGGAGGGGGAGGCAATCCTTACTTTCCACGTGATGCTTTTTACGTCGATCAACTTCCATCTGGCGGAGATGTTTGTGTACGTAATGTTCATCCGGTTGTTGTGTTTAATCGCGGTGTGATAATTGACGCCGCTTTGCAAAGCAACATCGTGATTGAAAAAGAAAGTGATCCGGGTGCAGCAGTTTCTGGTACATGGAATTACGGTGCCCAGAGCAATATTATTATTTTTTCGGCCGCAGGCGATTGTGGTAGTGGACCGGCGGATTGTTTTGATCCATCTACAAAATATAAATTAATTTTTAAAGATACCAGTCAAATTAAAGCGGAAAATGATTCTACGTTAGTGCTTAATTGTAGTATTAAGGCCAACTGTAAAAATTCGGTTTTATTTACCACTGGTGAGGGGGTGGACCGACTGCCGCCAACAGTTACGATTGATTATCCTGACGTAAACACTCCATTGCAAATTGGCCAACCGGTTAATGTTAAACTTATTTATAATGATGATAATGGTGTTCAAAATTTAACGCTTCGTGCCAATGGGTACTTTGTGGGAAGCCAGACATTAAGTGGCTGTAAAAAAAGTGATACGGTGACAGTTACATGGCCAACTGCATTTTTGGATCCAGGGACGTATACATTAGAGTCTACCGCTTATGATTGGGCTGGTCTTACGGGAATAGCAACTAGTAAGGCGGTTCTAAGACCGCAGCACTGTTTTAATGGTATTATGGACGAAGACGAAACTGGTATTGACCAGGGTGGATCATGTGGCAGCGGCACCGGACAAAAATGCACGCAGGATGTAGATTGTTCTAGTGGTTACTGTGAAAATGGTTTGTGTATAGATAGAACGCGTATTACCAACGTTTCTCCAATTTCAAGCGCTCCAGGAGATTTTGTGACCATTACAGGTTTGTTTTTTGGAAACACTCCAGGCAAAGTTTATTTTGCTAGTACATCAATTCCAAATGACAGTGATTGGGTGGAGACCAAGTTGGCCCAATGTGTTGGTGCGCCACAATTTGATAATTGGAGTCCGCGCCAGATTTTGGTTGAGGCTCCTGGGCTTGCTAACGGCCTGAAAGGCCCAATTAAAATAATTACTGCTAGTACGAGCGTAAATGGGGTCGACCGCACATTTACAGACGCTACTAATGATAATTTTGGTCCCAAAATATCGGATTTTTTGTTTACTAACCAAGCCCACCCCGGACTGTGTGCTGCCGTTCCGGAAAGCGCTTCACCAGGCGCGGCAATTGCCTTGGTTGGTAAAAATTTAGGGCCGCTGGCCGGTAAAAGCCAAGTAGTTTTTGGCGAAACGAGAGCAGTCGTAAATTCATTTACTAAGGGCGGAGGTTTGAATTGGATGCCAAGCCGTATTAATGAAGTGCTTGTTCCGTCACTTGATTCTGGTGAGGTTGGAGTTAAAGCTTTGAATAGTGATGGAATCGAAAGTAATGGTATTCGTTTTGTAGTGCAAAAAGGTGTGAGTGAAGATTCGCCCATTATCTCTGGTGTTACCCCGAATAAGGGGAGCCACGGTGAATACGTTACTATAACAGGTAAGAATTTTGGAAATACTCCTGGTACTGTTTTGTTTGATGATCAAATAAACCTAGCTATTAAAGGGAGCTTTGATTTTCCGGCCGTTTGTGGCAACAGTTACTGGAGTGATAATCAAATTATAGTTAAGTTTGATCTTGATCAAGGAATTATCGGACGTGATTATTTTGTTCGCGTGCAAACATCGCAAGGAAAGGTAAGTTTGCCAGACAATAATTATATTTTTACGCTGCAAGCTGGTCAGCCTAATCCCGGTATTTGTAAAATTGATCCAGTTTCCGGTCCGGTTCCTATGGCTGGTGGGCAAAAAGTTGTCTTGTCAGGAGAATATTTTGGTGCTGGGCCAACTGTATATTTTTGGAAAATGGGAGCAGACCCCCAGAGTATTACAGCTCGCATACCAGGAACAAATTTAGTATTGTCGCAAAAATTAGGAGCGGACCAAGCGGCCTCTGACCCCCCATTTGGAATTGCCAGCGGCCCGGTCATTATCAGCCGCGGTGAAGACAAAAAAATAAGCAATCCAGTTAGCTTTGCCGTCAATGATTGTACCAAGCAAGATACCTGCTCATCGCTTGGGGCTTTTCGTTGCTGCTCTAGTGGGGTTGATATGGGTTTGTGCAAGCCTAATAATGAGTTATGCACTGGAGAGACAAAAAGTACGGCATATGTTTGGCGTTTTTCTACCCAAAATATTATTGCAGTACCACGTGTTGTAGAAAGATGCGATAGCGGTACAGATCAAGGAACAAATATCCCCACTCCCGCACCAAATGCAGTATGGGACGGAATTAATACCGGTGGTGACAACCACGCTGTATGTCGGGGTGCATTGGCTACGGTAGAATTTAGTACTACTATGGATGCTCCTTCGGTAGACGGCACAACAGTTTTGGTTAACAAATGTAAAAATATTGACGGCAACGATTGTGTTGGGGGGTCGGGGGTACAACTTGATCCGGGGAGTTTTGTTTTAAAAGCGGCATTTGGTGGAGGGGGCGGAAATCGCCAGTACTTAACAATTAAGCCAAACGCTGGTACATGGGATGACAACAGTTGGTACCAAGTAGTTTTAACAAAAGATATTAAAACGACATCTGGAAAAGTAGCCTTGAATTTGGCCGCCGATAAACCCTGCTCTAATGTTAAAAATTCCGCATACTGTTTTGTTTTTAAAACTGATACTCAAGATTGTAAGTTAAAGGCAGTGGTTGTAACACCTTATGCCTATTGGACACAAGTTTTGGAAGCACCCATGAAATATCGGTTGTTTAATACCGTAATTGGCGATTTAACTTATTTTGGCAATGGGTTAAGCACTCAGCACTGCATAATGATGGATTTGAAAGGATATGATTGGAAATGGGAATCAGCCGAAAAAAATTATGCTGATATTTTTGGAGTAGCAACTAACCAAAGTGCCCAAGCTTCAGCCTTGGCTAACACCGTAGACGTTGGTTTGTCTGGCGATTTTGTAAATATTAAAGCAACCGCTTCAATTAATGTTCAGAGCGGATTGGTTTCGAAAACCGGCGTGAGCCCTTTGATAGTAGATTTAAGTAAGCCAGAAATAACGGGTTATTGGCCGAATTGTTTGGAGGCTTGTACTAATGCGGATGTGGGAGCTCGTTTTAGCGTGCAGATGTCTGATTTCAACATGGGCTGGACAGCCGTTCGACTAGAGCAATGCTTGAATGAAAATTGTTTTTCTACGGTTGATGTGCAAGTTAATGAGACGCCATCAATTTTACCGTCGGATCGTTTTTATCTAACAGTACCACATGATGATTTAAAACCAAACAGTTTGTATAAAGTTACCATTTCTTCCGCAAATATTGTTGATAGGCAGCTGTGGTCAATGGCCAAATTGAACGATCCACAAAGTAAGGGGGCACCGTATAAACAAGAGTTCACGTGGAGATTTAAAACCAAAAAAGAAGCGTGTAAAATTGATCGCACAGAAATTTACCCGGCTGACTACCAGGCCCATTATTTAAATGACCGCGCAGTTTATTCAGTACAACCATATTCGGTGCCTGATGCGTGCTCCACAATTGGCCAGCGGCTTGACCCGTGGTCTGTAAATTGGGCGTGGCAATCATCTGATACACAAGTGGCCACTGTGGCATCGTTCCAAACACAAGGAAAAAATAGATATTGTACTAATACTTGTGTTAAGCGTGGTAGTGCTATACCAAGCGGTGGGAGCGATATTTATCCAGTGTGTGGGAATGGAGCGGTAGAGGCCGGGGAAGATTGTGACGGTCCTGACAAAAGTAAAAGTTGTGGATTAGATTGTCGTTTTCTTGGTAATAATGATCCAAAAACATGCGGTGATGGGGTGGTTGATCCGTCACGTGGGGAAGCATGTGACATTGCTGACGATAAAACTAAAATTGGTTGTAGTAACGATTGTAGACATTTGGGCTCGTCTGCAGCCACCGCCTCTAAAGATGTTAACGCTTCAATTTGTGGTAATGGGTTTCTTGGCAGTGGTGAAGATTGTGATTTAGAGATAGCTCCTGATCTTACGAAGCAAGATTCCGGTCTTGGGTGTTCAGAAAAATGTTTACATTTAGGTACCCGTCTTTCCACCAAATGGTGTTTTGATAATGATAAACAGGGCGGGTATGGCGGTTTTACAAAATTAGAGTTTGATAAAGCCTGCAGTCAAGCTTCAAGTCAATGTGGTGATGGCGTGACGAGCCCAGATGAAGATGCTGGCTGTGATTTGGGCAAGGGCAAACATGCTGACTGGTGTTCGGGTACTTGTTTAGAAAATAGAGTCGATCACTCTAAGCCTGGTTTTGCTCCCAAAAAAGAGGGATATAGTGATAAGGGACAATATGCCGGGTCATCGCTTTTATATTCAACTCCATCGGTATGTGGTGATGGACTTGACGTGAATGGGCAGTCGGGGATTGGCGAAGACCCATTTTGTGAAACCAAAATTTCTCAAGATCATGTTGGTTTAGTAGATCCGTGGGGTTTAGCAATTGGTGTTGGTTTAGGGCAGCCATTGCCCAACAGTAAACCACCGGCGCAGCAGAGTATTATTTCTGCTTCTACCAATCAAAAAACAAAAAATGGTGGGGCTATTGTGGGTAAAGCGACCTTCACAATACCTTGTGGTTACAAAACAGATGCTGAGTGTCAGGCTTATTTTAAATCGACTGACTATGGTGTTGGGTATGATTCCTGTTGTTATGCTCGGCCAAAGTTAGTTGAAATGATTCCAGTTAAGGAAAGTACTAAAGTTTGTCCCAATACCTATATAGAAGCACGTTTTAATGGAATTATTGATCCAGCGAGCGTACCTAACAATTTTATTCTGGCTCATGGCGTTACTGGTTCTTCCAACGCTTCTCCTACGCCTATTTATCGTTCTCTTATTAATATTAATTCTGATCCTAAGTCAAAATTGGCGGGGTCTTTGTCAGTGGCAGTAGTCGGTAAGTATGCTTATGTTGCGTCTCACTCAAGTCAGGCAGTAGAGGTGGTTGATGTGTCTGATGAGACAAATCCTAAGCATGTAACTGCTATTATGGATGGAGATGGTGGCGCCAAACTAACTTTCCCATCAGCCCTTACTATTTCTGACAGCTATTTGTATGTTGTTTCGACGGGGGATAACAATAATATCAAAGGTGTTTTACAAATTTTTGATATAAGCAACCCGCGTGCTCCTAAAGCCCTTGGGTCACTTGAAGACGGTCAAAGTGTTGATAAATCAGATCAGGCAAAATTAAATGGTGCCTATGCCGTGGCTATTTCCGGTAATACTATATATGTTGTATCTAATCGTTCCGACGCGTTGCAAGCTATTGATGTAACCGAAAAAACCAAACCGCGACCGATTGGTTCAGTTGATAAAGGTACGGTTGCTACGCTTGCCGGAGCGGTTGGAGTGGCGGTGTCTGGTAATTACGCTTATGTTACTGCCTCTAAAGCGCTTACTATTTTTGATATTTCTAACCCCACCAAATTGACTGCGGTTGGTTCTGTGGTTCTTAGTTCCCCTTATGGTATTGCGGTAAGAGGAAATTATGCGTACACAGGAAATTTTGGAAATAGTTCATTTAGTATTATTAATATTTCCAATAAAACAAAACCAGTTATCGAGTCGACACTTATTGATGGCCAAGATAAATTGAATCTTAATAAAGCGCTTGATGTTTTTCTTAACGGTAAGTATGCCTATGTTACCGCTCAAGGTGGCCAAGGCTTAGAAATAATTGACGTATCGAGTTCAACTTTGCCAAGAAAAGCGGCCCATATTGGTCCGGACAATACTAAAAATCCACAAGCGTATTTTGTGCAGCCATCTGGTATTTTTGTAGATGGTGATTTTGCCTATGTGGCATCCTATGGAAACGGTGGTCAAACCGGAGCCTTAGAAATTATTGATGTAGCTGATTTTAACCCACTTAATCCCAATAGCTGCCCCGTGGATGTTACTAATTTAATACGAAAATTGGCTGGAGTTTCTGGTTTTGATAATCTTCCGTGGTATAAAAAAGTATGGGTAAAAATTGCCGTTTTCTTCCGTTCTATTTTTGGTCTTACTGCAGAAGCGGTTAACCCCGAACCTTCTCGTTGGTGCGCAGGGGATGATTTAGGTGGTGTTCAAGTGCTTCGTCGTTCTCTCGTTACCTCAAGCGTTTGGGTACAACTCACTAAGCCGCTATCATTTAACGCACCGTATGCTGTTATCCTCAAAGAGGGCCTTCGTAGCATAAATGGAGTTTCGATTGGTCAAAATTCAGATCCTAACATTAAAAATATAAATTGGCGTTTTCAAACTGACTCCGCTATTTGTGAGGTTAGTGCTGTTAAAATTTTTCCTCCAGAGTGGTTGTTTTCTAGCTCGGGCGCGAGTACTACCATGCAAGCATTAGCTTCCACAGTTAATGGTTCTTTTATTCAATCAATCCCCGGGTTTTATGCATGGGATTATTTATGGGGGCCGCTCGATAGTTTGTTTGTGGATGTTGCCAACACCACATCGAGTATAGGTAGTACGATTGCTAAAAATAGAAATGGCGAGGTAGATGTGTGGGCAGCGGCGCGGCTAACCGATAATATTTTTACTCCTACCCGTGGCATTGTAGGTACGGGCAAATCACATGTCACAGTATTTTTGTGCGAAAATCCCTGGCCGCCAAAAGAAGCTTATTATAAAAATCAGGGCCCATTCGTTATTTTCCCGTATGAAGATAGTGAAAACAACAACGATGCTTACGATATTAGCCTTGATTCATTTTCTAATACTAAGATTCCACCTTCTCAGGTTGTAAAAGCAGAAAACGGTTATTTCCATTTTAGTACTTACTATTGTGCCGACAGCGGGTCTACTGGCAAGTTTGATGATTTGCCATATTTGCGTCCTGTTGTGCATATTACGGCACAGGATTTAAATTATTCCTCAAAAGGAATATGCCAGGTTACTGGTAATAGTTGCACTACCGACGAAGATTGTGGTAATCAATTTACAACTACTACCTACGGCAATAAGACTAATTATTTTATTGGGTTTAATGATACGGGAGTGTGTGGAGGTGTAACCACCACTAACCCGGGGACACGAATTTTTACTGATAGTAAAAATCAGGCTGTTGGTTGCCAACCGGGTAAAGGAGCTTGTACCGGCAATCAAGAACTCACCGATTGGGGGACACAAAACAATATAGCGAAAATTTGTCTTGCTGATGGTGTAGTTACGCCGCTGCGTTGTCAAAAATACCAGCCATTAAAGCGTTGGATCTTTACCAACAATACCTCTGGCAATAATGATGTAATTGGAATTCAAATTTTTTCTAACCCCAAGCATCTTTCGGCACAAGAATGGTACGCACGTGACAAATCAGCTGGCGGCCAAGGCTTTACTGGCCAAGTCACAAATCTTAAGGTGGGTGACTACCCAGCGGTAAGCGATGGTAATAATGTTTATGTTGATGCGCTTAATTATTCTACTAGCACCCAGAGTCTATTTAGTACCATTTATTTGTTTAGTATTAATGCCGATGCCAAACCAGAAACCAGGCAAGTATTTGAGCGGCTTTTGAATAATTTAAAATTCAATAATAACCTAGCAAATTATGGTTATTGTGGATATAGTTTAGACAAACCACTATTTGCGCAAAAATGTGGTAATGATTTTGATTGTCCTCTTGGGCAAGTATGTTCCGTGGCAATTGATAAAATGCGCCGCAATAATCAACGTCTCTACGATATCCAAACTATCGACCGAGCACTTAAAGGCTATGTAGACGCCAAAAGTTCATACCCTGATCTTAAGGAAGGCACCTACTTAAGTGGTCAGACGATGAGTGTGTGGTCTTCTTGGTCGGTTCTTGGTAATGCTTTGGGGACTGGGCTCCCGACAGACCCAATTAATCAACTAGGCAGAGCTGGCACTTGTGGTACGAGTACCGAGTCTTGGGGTAATTTTTGTACCGGTGATAACCCAGACACCGATGTAATATGCCCTCCTGATGTTAATAAAAATCCTGTTTCATGTGTGTTACATGATTCTGTAACTGGGTGGAGCACAGCCGATCGCCGTTTTAGCTTTGCTTGTGCTAGTACATCTTATGCCTATCGCTATAAATTTTCTACCTCAACCGGTTTTGAACTGCGTTCTCACTTTGAGGATTCCATTCCACTCAGCAAAGATAGTTTTGCAGGTTTTGTTGCCGGGCTCAATTTATCAACTACCACGCCATACGGATTAGGTGGCACTGCATTTCCTTCTCTGGTTTGTGACAAAGACAAAGAGATTACTACTCTTAACCAAGGTACGTGTGGTGATGGTCAGGTTAATTGGGGCAGGGGAGAAACATGTGATCCGCCAGGTTACAAAATTATTGATAAAAACAGTTGTATTAATAATCCCAAAGGTAATTATACTGTAAAAGAATGTGGAGCTAATTGTACCTGGAAAGCCCCACAAAATATTGCCTGTAGTAGTTTAGCAAAATGTGGTAATGGAAAAATTGAGCCAGGAGAAATTTGCGACGATGGAAAGCTTAACAACACCTATAATCATTGTAATAGTCAATGTAATGGCTTGGTTGAAGCGCAAGGAAAAAATGGCTCGGCTGGATTTTGTGGTGATAATATAGTAAACCCACAAAATGAAGTGTGCGATGTTGGGAATAAAGTCTGTGTTGGTGGAGCAAATGATAAACAACCCTGTCAGGGTCTGCAAGAATGTAACGCTTGGTTTGCGTTGGGTGGCGGGCAAATTGATAGTGGCAAGACTAATATATTGTTTGCTGCCTGTCAAAATGCTAAAAATCCGACCCCAGATATCGATTATGATTGTCAGGTAGTTGATAAAACTTTTTTGATTGCTGGTACAGCATCACTTGGTTTGTCTAGCTGTAGCGGTTCTATGTGTCAGCTAGCTTTTGATGGTGTCAACGCCAAATTATTTGGATTTGGCAATGGACCAGTCCGACTTTCGGTTGAAACTCGCTTTAACCAATGTGCCCCGGATCCAAAGAAGTTTAAGAACGGTGTTTTGTATGGTTATGGCAACAAACAAGATTCCTGCAATTTTGATTGCCAATCATTTGGTCCTTACTGCGGTGATGGTATCGTGCAACCAGAGTTTGGCGAAGAGTGTGATGGCAACGAAAGTTGTACGGTTGGTAATTTAAGTGGAACTCGACTGTGTAATAGTTTGTGTAAAATTGACGACCAAGTTGGTATGTGGCTCCGTTTTAATAACGATAAAGCCACTACTGCTTTTGAAGATGCAAGTGTGAACAACAATAACGCGGCTTGTGTTATGGCTGGGGGTGATTGTCCAACCGTCGATCAAAATGCCCATTCTGGGTTCTCGGTTCATTTTGATGGGTCTAAAGAGTCGATATCAGTTTCCGACAGTCCTACCCTTATGTCCAACACAAATTTTTCGGTTGAGGCATGGATTAAACCGGAAACATATGGTACGCGTTGGCAGCGAGTGACCGAAAAAGGTGGTTGGGGAGTGGGCGGTGGTTTTGGTTTAGAATTTAATAGCGGTCAAAATCAAGACGAGCATCGTCAGAGATTTATTATTTGGAATTCAGATAGTAGTGCTTTTCATGGGGTTGATTCGGCGGTTGATATACCACTTAACCAGTGGTCGCATATCGTGGGGACATATATTTTTCAGAATGGTGTAGAAGAAATTAAAATTTATGTTAATGGCGTTTTGCAGGGAACAAATCAAACAAAGGAAGCTCAGCCGTTTATTGGGTTGAATAAGGAGCCAATTACTATTGGGCGGTCTGGCAAAGGTGCTTTATTTTTCCAGGGGAATATTGATGAGTTTAAAATGTATAAACGAACACTTTCGGCGGCAGAGATTAGGAATCATTTTGAGAATTCGTGGGTATGCCAAGTAAAGAGCCAGGATGCAACCATAGCGGTGGCTGGAAAATGTGGTGATGGAGTAGTTGATCCGAAGACGGAAGTATGTGACAAAGGTAGAGCCAACGGTATTGCATGTACCCCTTCATATGGAAAATCTTGCTCGTATTGTTCTGCCGACTGTGCACACGTGATTGACGTTCAGCCGACTGAATATTGTGGCGATGGCAAAATTCAATTGAGCGAAGTTTGCGATACAGATATGAATGAGGGAACTATTTATGCCAGGAATCAAGATGCAACCTCAACTTATAACAATAAAGTAAACGGTGGCTATAAGGTGCGCGTTTGTGCCGATGAATTACAGCCGGTGTTTATAAATAAACTTGGTCAAAAAATTACCCAAACTTTCTCTAAAGGCACCAAGTATTGCGCCAACAATTGTTCAAAAATAATGGTTAAAGAAACGGGTACTAATAGCTGTGTTTCGTGCGGTGTTGATCCTAATGGCGTAAGTATCAATGGTAATATACTTAATGTATTAGAACCTCAGTCTAAAGATCCGCTCTATTTGACGCTCGAAAAGTTTTATTTAGATATTATTTCGCCGAATATTCCAATTAGTATTTTCCATATTGAAAACCATGCGGTGACCAATAAGTCCACGTTCATTAATCTTGATTATGAGACCCCCACGAAGCTTAGTTCGAACTCGCTGTGCTCTACCGGCTTGCCACGCTATCAAGGGTTCTTTCAGTATGACCCAAACCCTAATCATCGCTTTGATTTTCCTGTAGTTCAAAATTCTCAGCCCTGGCAGTATGATTTAATTCTCTCACCAATTATGAGCGTGGCTGGGTTGAAAGATTCTAAAGTTGACCCGATACCGCAAAGTGCTACTCCGAATAACATACGCATTGTTGTTACTTGGCTTGATAATAAAGAAACTGATTTTATTGCCGGGTTAGTAGGGTTTGACGTTAATCAAGTCCCATTCACCAATGAGGGGCCGGGTCTTGTCCCTGCTCAAGGCACTAATTATTACTCGCAAACTCCTTCTAAGAAATTTAGTGCTATTTGGTACCATGGTTTTGGACAAACTGCCGGGGGAATTAATGAAGAAGCTTTTACGGTAGATACCACCAAAATGCCGAGCAGTTTTTACTCATTTTATGTCCGTACACCGGGGCCCAACTTCCCTCTCAAAAAATACAAAACAACTGCCAAGTTAAAAGTTGATGTATACCTGCCAGATGACGGTGGTGTTGTTCCATACAACTATTTTATGCCACCATACAAAACATTTACTTTGGATTTGGCAGATTTTTCAACTCAAAATTCAACGGCTAATTATTGGCAGGTCTTTAATTTAGATAATTATTTGAATGGTCTTGGAGAAGCAAAACCTTTGGCTAATCGCCTTACGCCAGTCAATGCTATTGTAACCGCTCCAGCCTTCTTTAAACATTAAATGTTATGAAAAGAATGATAGTAATTGGGCTACCGACGGTACTGTTTGTATGCTTGGCAGGTGTTTTTATTTGGTGGCAAAAAAATATTGCGTCCAAAAATGTGTCCACTAAAATTCCTATTCAAGTTAACCAACAAAATAAAATTGCCGAATCATTTGTCGCGGCCACCAAAAGCGATCAGGATTTTGACGGTTTAGGCGACCAAGATGAAAAAAAATATGGCACCAACCCAACTTTGGCTGACACTGATCAGGATGGTTTGCTCGATAAAGACGAAATTGACATATATAAAACCGATCCGTTGAAAGAAGACACATATGGTATTGGCCATCCGGATGGTTGGGCAGTGCAACGGGGGATTATTTTACCTAACGGTAAAATTGACCAAAATAAATTAAAAAATATAAAAAATAATTTTTAACAGTATGTTTGAAAATCAACCCATTAATCAGGCAGCCGCTCCAAGCAATCTTCCTACCGAACCGCTTGATATGTTTGCCGGCGTTGAACCATCAGGAGGAGATGAACAAACAATTCCAGATTCGCCACCGAGCGCTGTAGATGCTGGGCTTTTAAAGAAAAAAATGCCGGCCGTTGCCACCATGCCAGTTGAGTCCCTCTCCTCAGCCTCCCCGGTAAATTATCCTTTGGTTGGTGTGCCTACCAAAAAACCAGTTATCGGTAAGATCATTTTAATTTTGTTTATTTTATTAGTAATTGGAGCAGCGGCTTTTGGTGCAATATGGTATTATGGAAAGCGTCTTACTGAAGCTCAGCAATCAGTCACTCAGGCGCTGGGTTCAAAATTAAATTCATCCCTTCTTCCAACAAAAACTCCTTTAGTACAGACGCCAACTATTAAACCTGTGACAGCACCAGCGGTTAACGCAAGTACTACAGCTGATGTTGTTTCTAAAACCAAAAATGATGAAATTTTGTTTGGTGAACAAACCGATACCGACAAAGATGGTATACCTGATATTCATGAACGCGAATTGGGGACTGACCCGCTTGATCCCGATACTGATCATGATGGATTGACAGATGGGGAAGAAATTAACATCTATAAAACTAACCCAACTAATCCGGATACTGACGGCGATGGCCTCACTGACGGTGAAGAAGTTAAAAAATGGCACACAGACCCGTTAAATCCTGATTCTGATCATGATGGTTATCCTGATGGTAAGGAAGTGAGAAATGGTTACAATCCACTTGGTCCAGGCAAGTTACCTATGGCAACCAGCTCACCAGCTGTTGTTTCGAGTACATCTAAGGTAAAGTAGTAGTATTATGTGGTGGAATAAAAAAAAACAAGTTAGCACTACCTCAAAAAAATCAACCGTGGCGATCCAAACGATTCCACGGGAGTTTTACGCTGGTGCGAATCCGGTGGTAAAATTTAAAGATGTAGAACACGAGGTTATTTTGGGCAGTCTTAACAAAAAAATATCACCACCTACTGCACATAAGCCAACCTTACCCAGCATTAAGAAAGTTAATTTTTTTCAGCATTGGTGGTGGGTATTTGGGATCCTCTTAATTACCTTTATTGGCGTCTCAACGTGGTATTACGTGAGGCAGGCGCGCCAAGTAGCGGTGGCCCCGGCGTCATCTTTACCAGCAGTGCCTCCCAAGCTAGTTTCGGTGCAAGAACCAATCATAAATCCACCAACCACAACTACCGAAATCATTCAACAAACAACACCTACTTCCACGGTTGAATCGGCTTTGGATTTACCTTCGCCTCTTATTGGTGATAGCCAGGATACCGACCATGATGGCATGACGGATGCTGAAGAAGAATTATTTCACACCGATCCGAATGTTCCTGATACTGATAATGATAGGTATACTGACGCTCATGAAGTTTTTAATTTATATAATCCGGCAGGTAAGGAACCGCAAAAAATTATTGACTCCGGTTTAGTTAAAGATTGGGAAAATCCTCTTTTTGGTTACCAGATATATTACCCATTAAATTGGGCGATTGGTAATGTTAATTCCGATTACCGTGATGTGCTGTTTAGCTCTATTACGGGAGAATACATTGAAATTCGAGTGATAGATAAGAATCCGGATGAGACATTTGAATCTTGGCTTGCTACGGCCGCACCTTCGGAAAGATTGAGTGATATTGTCCCATTTGAGAGTGTGTTTAAAGTAAAAGGGAAACGGCGTAATGACTATTTGGTCTACTATTTTGAAGATAAAAAATATTGGTATGTTATTTCGTATCACACAACCAATAGCCCAGTTGCTAATTATCGTTTGGTGGCCAAAATGTTGGCGCGTAGTTTTCGATTTTCTCAGACGAGTGAAGTTATCCCCGTTCGAGTTGACACTGAGCTTACCCCAACTGCAACGGCCACTCCTTTAAGTAACAGTTTTTTGCCTAAGAGCACCACCACCCTTAAACTATGATAGAGGTAGAAATTGTAGAGAGGACACCCGGAATAATACACCCCGCTGCGACGCGA
This sequence comes from uncultured Gammaproteobacteria bacterium, assembly GCA_964533715.1. Lineage (GTDB taxonomy): Bacteria > Patescibacteriota > Patescibacteriia > Magasanikbacterales > GWA2-37-8 > CAZHNI01. The sequence goes on from CAZHNI010000002.1 coordinate 28,062, forward strand.
AAATTGGTGCTTTTGGTAGGAAAGCGTGAGCCGTTGGTTAGGGGTCATGTGGCTATTACTATTATAGGTGAAAAGAGAATGCGATCGCTTAATAAACAATTTCGTGGAATAGATAAGGCGACTGATGTGCTCTCGTTTGCCTGGCGGGAAGATTCCCTTTTTAAGGGGAATTTTCAAGAGACATTGGGGGAGTTATATGTATGTCCGCAAATAATTCGAAAGCAGGCTAAGCGTTTTAAAACAACGCCGCGAGAAGAATATATTAGAATGATGATACACGGGCTTCTCCATTTGGTTGGTTATGACCACATGGAAGGAGGAGAGGCTCGTAAGATGTTTAGTTTACAGGAGTCTTTGGTAAAGATAGCTTCCACCTCGATTTAAAATAGTATGTTTAAGTTTCGTATTTTTCAAAGTTTTCGGGACGCACTTCGTGGGTGTGCTTTTGTGTTTCGGACTGAACAAAATTTTCGTATCCAGGTGGTAGTGGCCATTTTTGCAATCAGCTTATCCGTTTGGTTACCGCTTCGGTCGGCCGAACGAGTTGTGGTACTTTTGCTTGTAACTATGGTGTTAACTATGGAGCTCCTCAACACCGCTTTAGAATACTTTACTGATTTGCTCAAACCGAGGCTTCATCAGTATGTCCAAAGCATTAAAGATATTATGGCTGGGGCGGTACTCCTTACCTCTTTGGCAGCCCTTACAATTGGTTTAATTATTTTTGTGCCCTACTTTATTCATTAAACAAAATGGTGTATACTATTGAAGTTGATTTATGTTAGGAACTTGAGAAGGTACATTTATGCGTAAAAATCGTGAACAACTTATTGCAGGCCTCGATATTGGGACTTCTTCGGTGCGTATGGCCGTGGGACAAATTTTACCACGAGAAGACGAACGCGGCGTTGAATTAAATATTTTTGGGGCCGCCGAAGCTCCCTCCAACGGTATCCACAAAGGGGTCATAAACAGTATAGAAGATGTGGTATCTTCAATTTCTGCTTGTCTTGAAAATGCTGAGCGTATGGTTGGAGCTCCAGTAACAAACGCGTTTGTAGGTATTTCCGGGATGCATATTTTGTCTCAAGCAAGCAAAGGAGTGGTGGCGGTTTCTAAAGCCGATAATGAAATAACCGAAGAGGACGTGCAAAGAGCAATTGATGCTTCACGGGCGGTAGCTACGCCACTTAATTATGAAGTTTTGCATGTGTTGCCGCGCAGTTTTTCTATTGATGGACAAAATAATATTAAAGATCCTATTGGCATGACAGGCATTCGGCTAGAAGTCGATTCGCAAATAATTTTAGGCTCATCGTCTCAGATTAAAAATTTGACTAAAGCAGTGTACCGAACGGGTTTGTCCATCGATGATTTAGTTCTCTCTATTTTGGGGACTGCCGAGAGTGTGGTTACCGAACGACAGAAAGAGTTAGGTGTTATTATTGTTAATATTGGAGTGGCAAACACAAGCTTAGCTATATTTGAGGGAGGGGATTTGCTTCATACCGCCGTCATTCCGCTTGGTTCGGAACATATCACAAACGATATTGCTATTGGACTTCGTACTTCAATAGATCTAGCCGAGGCAGTTAAAATTCACTCGGGTGATTGTCGAGTAGATGAGGTTTCGAAACGTGAAGAAATTGATTTGTTTGAATTTGGTTCTCCTGATCATGAGGTAGTAAAAAAACAATACGTAAGTGAAATTATTCATGCTCGTGTTGAGGAAATATTTCACAAAATTGATGTTGAACTTGCTCGAGTGAAGCGGTCCGGGTTACTTCCTGCTGGCATCGTGTTTACGGGTGGTGGCGCCAAACTACCAGGCTTAGTTGAGGTTGCTAAACGAGAACTTAGATTACCGGCCATTTTGGGTTACCCACTTCAAGTTATGAGCGTTACCGAAAAAGTAAACGATTTGGCTTTTTCTACAGCGGTTGGTTTGGTTAAGTGGGGGAGCAAAGAATTTGAAACCGCTGTTCATTCTGGAATAGGTAATTTTAGAAAAATATCTTCGGCATCCAACCAGTTGAAAAAATGGATTAAAGCTTTATTGCCTTAGAGTATTATTGTCCTTGACAGTATAGATAACGAGGGTTACACTACTAAGCGAACAAACTTCGCTTAGTATTTTTTAAAAAGCTTGAATACAAAAAGTGTTCAACAAAATTTTTTCTTTATATATGCCACAAGTAAAACCTGATATTGAAGCATTCGCCAAAATTAAAGTGGTTGGAGTTGGGGGGTCCGGAGGGTCAGCAATAACTCGTATGATGGGGGCCAAAATTCGTGGCGTTGATTTTATTGCCATGAACACCGATGTGCAGGCGCTCCACCATAATGCCGCTCCCGGTAAGCTACATATTGGTAAATCTGTAACGCGCGGTCTTGGTGCCGGTATGGATCCAGATATCGGGCGTAAGGCTGCCGAGGAATCGCAGAATGAGATTCGTGACATGCTTAAGGATGCCGATATGGTATTTGTTACATGTGGTATGGGTGGCGGAACTGGCACGGGGGCGGCGCCAGTCGTTGCCCAGGTGGCCAAAGAGCTCGGCGCTTTAACCGTGGCTGTAGTTACTAAGCCATTTTCTTTTGAAGGGCCACAACGCAGCGCTATCGCCGAAAAAGGATGGGAACAACTCGCCAAGAATGTTGATACAATAATTACTATACCAAACGATCGTATTTTGCAGGTTATTGATAAAAAGACCACCCTCCTTGATGCTTTTGGTATTGTGGATGATATTTTACGACAAGGTGTGCAAGGAATTTCTGAGCTTATTACCATCCCCGGTCTTATTAATGTGGATTTTGCGGATGTGCGAACAATTATGCGGGACACAGGGTCGGCTCTTATGGGCATTGGTGTTGGTTCCGGAGAAAATCGGGCTGTCGAAGCAGCCAAAGGAGCGATATCGAGTCCACTCTTAGAAATTTCAATTGATGGAGCGCAAGGGATACTCTTTACCATTACGGGTGGTCCGGATTTAACTATGCATGAAGTAAGTGAAGCTGCTAAAATTATTACCAGTTCATCTGCTCCGGAAGCGAAAGTTATTTTTGGTGCGGTTATTGATGAGTCAATGACCGGTAGCATGAGAATCACAGTAGTTGCAACCGGTTTTGATGGTCGTCGGCCAGGTGTTATTCTTGAGGAAGAGGCCGCCCCAGCAACCTCATTTTTTTCTGGCAACAAATATACTCCTAGTAATTTTTTACGCAAGACACTACGCGAAGAGGAAGAGGAAGAAAAGAGATTTAAAAATTTGACTCAGCGCAACAATCCTTTTAATCCGGTGGCCAACCCAATTGATGATTCAAGAATTACAAAGAATAATCCTACTCAAATTCAGTCAGATGATGATTTAGAAATTCCTGCTTTTATTCGTAAGAAAATGGGGTCTTAATACAAAATACAAATTGGCTGTGCTTCAAAGTTGACCTGCCTACCGGCAGGCAAGCGTTGCGCGGCATAATTTCGTCAAATTATATGCGTTGTCCAGTGTGTAACCATAAGGATGTCAGCGTCGTTGACACCCGCTCCGCTGAAGATGAGTGGTCGGTGAGACGACGTCGTGAATGTGATAAGTGTCATTATCGTTTTTCGACGATCGAAGAGATTGAACTTTTGGATATTATTGTGGTGAAGGGGGATGGCCGCCGGGAAAGTTATATGCGTGATAAGATAGAAAATGGCATACGCCGTTCGCTTACGAAGCGTCCTTTTACGCAAGAAAAATTCCAGCGCCTTATGCATGCTATTGAGCGTGATATTCAAAAGAAAAAGAGGCGCGAAATTGCCAGCAGCGAAATTGGTGAAGTGGTTATGAGACATTTGCACATTTTTGACAAAGTAGGCTATATTCGTTTTGCCAGTGTGTACCGAGATTTTAAAGATGTTAAAACGTTTGAAAAAGAGTTAAAGAAATTAGCTAAAAAGTAAGTTGGTTTTTGCGTATGACAAATTTTTCTTCCGTGAATAATAAAATTCCAACCGTTCCTGAAAATATGAATATGCCTAATCAGCCAGATAATAAACCAGGCGTTTCTTCGGTTGGTCTCCATGAACTTATGGAAAAGAATTTGAAGTGGTCACAGATTATTTATGAACAGAATAGAAAAATTAATGCTAAACTTTTGTGGATGGTGATTGGAAGTTGGTTTCGAGTATTACTCATTTTAGCGCCACTTGTTTTAGCGGTAGTGTATGCACCAACTATTTACCGCAAGTTTCAAGAGAAGTACGGGGCATTGTTGCAAGGTGTCTCGGCGGGCGGACAAGCTAACACAGCTTCATTCCAAGAACTTTTTAAGGTGTTGCCGCTCAGCGACCTGCAGCGAGAGCAGCTCAAAGGTCTCATTAAGTAAGTTTTATGGTGAAATATACTAAAATAGGAGCGACTATTGGCCCTGCCTGTGAAGATGCCACAACGCTTGAAAAAATGGTTAAAGCCGGACTTAATTTTGCCCGGCTTAATTTTGCGCACGGAACATATGAAAGCCACGCCAAACTTATTCAAACAATTCGTGACGTAGAAAAGAAAACAGGAGAACCAATTGCAATTTTACAAGATTTGCAAGGCCCACGTATCCGCATTGGTACCATGCCAGATGCTGGAATAGAAATTAAAACAGGAGCGCTGGTCACTTTTAATACCTCGGTGCAAATTTATGCTGGAAGCGATTTGCCAGTGGATCACCCCGAACTCCATAAATATTTAAAACCAGGTGAGCGCATACTCATTGATGACGGCAGGTTAGAAATAAAAATTACCGTGGTAAATGGTAACAAAATTATTGGTGAAGTAGTTGAGGGTGGTATAGTAAAATCCCATAAAGGCATAAATTTACCAGACAGTTCTTTGCATATTCCGGCTCTTAGTGAAAAAGACAAAAACGATTTGCGATTTGGAATAAAAATGGGAGTAGACATGGTAGGGATGTCGTTTGTAAGTTCGGCCAGTGATATTTTGGATATTAAATTTTTAATCAAAAAAATAGCCGAAGAAGAAAAAATTATTTTAGAGCAGCCTATTTTTATAGTAGCTAAAATTGAACGTCATGAAGCCGTGTCCAATTTAAAAGAAATTTTAGAAGTGGTGGATGGTATTATGGTGGCGCGGGGCGACCTGGGGCTTGAAATGCCTGGGGCGGAGCTTCCTTTAATGCAGAAAAAAATTATCGATGCGGCCAACGCTAAGGCTAAGCCGGTTATTGTGGCCACTCAGCTTTTGGACTCAATGCGTGAGAGTACCCGACCAACACGCGCGGAAGTGAGTGATGTAGCTAACGCGGTTATTGACCATGCCGATGCATTACTTCTTACCAATGAAACCGCAGCCGGAAAACACCCAATAATTGTTGTCCAAACCATGGCAGATATTATTGCCGCCACCGAAAAGTCTCATTATGATGATAAAGATTTGCCAACAGTACACGCGCACGGTACCAGTACCGAAGTAGCCATTACCGAATTATCGCGCATGCTGGCCGAAGAAGTAAAGGCTAAACTTATTTTAGCCGCCTCAATTTCCGGAGAAACTGGTCGGTTAATTAGTCAGGTTCGCCCTAATTTGCCTATTATGGTTGCTACCAGCGCACCAATTGTATGGCGACAACTTAATCTTTCTTGGGGCGTTCAACCTTTTGTTATGCTCCCGTGCCAGTATTTAGAAGAATTGGTAGAGCGGGCAGTTAGTTATATAAAACAGCATAAAATTGCCAGAGTCGGAGACAAAATGATTATTGTGGCCGGTGAACCAGTTGGCCAAGCAGGTAATGTCAATTTGGTGGAAGTGAGAGAAATAAAATAATTTTTATTTTTAATTTTTAAATTTTTTTATGCATCATCGAGCTCAAGAAAGACCCAACACAACTGAATCGGCATTACTCGAAGCGTTAAAGACAGTGCGAGAGGGAGGCGATATTGACGACAATGGTTCAGCAATGTCAGCAATGGTTTCCTGTGTGCAATATTTTCCCGAGTTAAACTATGTATGCACCAATTACACTGATCAAGAAGAATGTAAAAGAGGAATTAAACAACAAATAAGTACCAGACCAGAAGCTTTTATTGATGAAGTTTTGGCGCTACTCCACAATAAAGATAACCCTAGCCGTGCAGTTAAAGGAGTTTAATAAAGTTTAAAACATTTTGTATGTTAGAAGTTATTAACGAAAAACCGGTTGGAAGCATACAGTCTACGGACGGCAGTTTGCCAATGGATGAAAGAAGAATGACCGCTCTTTTTGCCGAAGTTGATAATAATGATTTTTTCCGAACTTTTGAGGCAGAAATTAGAAGTCAAATAAAAGAATTGAATCGCAGATTAAGAGAAATAAGAAGGCAGCTTGATAACGTCCACACTGACAATGGAGAGCTCTCGGCTCAACAGGTTGCAATTAGAGAAAGTATTTTAAAAGCAGAAGAGCGAGTATGGGAAGATGCAATTAGTTTATTAGAAGCTGGAATTATAAATCAACGTGTAGAAACAGCCAGGATGTTGCAGACAGGAAAAAATAGTGGCTCTAAAAATAACTAGTGCTAAACATTGCTAAAAATTTTTAATTTAGTTAGGTGTGGCCAGTTGTTTTTATTTTTTTTGTTAATTTGGGTAAGATGTTGCTAGGGAAGAGTTGGGTAGAGAGGAAATTTTTTTGTGAGTTCTCGTACTTCTTTATTAATTTTTTTTAATTTTTCTTGGTCGGTGTGATTTCTTAGTGAGTCATTGATCCACGTAGCGATCTGTTTCATCTCATTTTCTTTCATACCGCGACTTGTCATGGCGGGAGTGCCTATCCTAATTCCGCTTGGTTTATAGGGAGGCAACGGATCATCTGGAATGACCTGCTTATTTACAGTTATAGCAGCTTCGCCAAGTGTTTTTTCGGCTAAAGCCCCATCTATTCCAATACTAGAAATGGTATTAGCTACCATCATGTGGTTATCTGTCCCATCTGTCACCAGCGAAATTCCAAGGTTCATTAATTCTTCTGCCAAGGTTTTAGCGTTATTAATAACCTGCTTGGCATACTCTTTAAACTCTGGTTGCAAGGCTTCTTTGAGGGCTACGGCAATGGCAGCGATTGTATTCATGTGCGGCCCTCCCTGGAGACCGGGGAAAACCGAGCGGTCAATTATAGTGGGAATATTTTCCTTTGTCATTTCTGGTTCTTTGAATGGATTCCCAACTTTTCCTTTTGAAAGTATCATCCCAGCTCGTGGACCGCGTAGAGTTTTGTGAGTTGTAGTAGTTACGATATCAAACCCGTAATCAAACGGGTTACGTAAAGCCCCACCGGCAATTAGCCCTCCAATATGCGCAACATCTGCCATGGTGATTGCCCCAACCTCGTCAGCGACTCTTTTAAAATCAGCATAATCGTAATCGCGAGGGTAGCTTGTATAACCGCAAAGTACAATTTTAGGCTTTGTCTCCTTTGCGACGCGCAATAGCTCATCAAAGTCTATTTTTCCCTTATTTTCTGGATGAGTTTTATATCGAACAAAATTAAACAATTTCCCCATGTGACTCACCGGGGCACCGTGCGTTAGGTGACCACCGTGACTTAAGTCCATACCAAGAATTGTATCGCCAGGCTTAAGAAATGCGAGATAAACAGCTTGGTTCATTGGGCTGCCTGACAACGGTTGTACATTAGCATGATCGCATCGAAATATAGTCTTAGCTCGTTCAATTGCAAGACTTTCTACAATGTCGGTGAACTGATTGCCACCGTAGTAACGTTTTCCGGGGTACCCTTCGGCGTATTTATTGGTAAGTATTGACCCTAGAGCCTGGAGCACTGCCGGAGAAACAAAATTTTCCGAAGGGATCATTTCTAAACCATCTTCTTGCCTTTCTCTTTCCTGAGCAATCGTTTCGAAAATTTCGTTATCGAATTCTTTTAGTGTGTGAGTATACATAGCAAAATAAAAAATAAAACAACAAACAAAAATGTCATCCTGAGCGCTAACGCCATGCCTGTCGGCAGGCAGGAACGATCTCTGTCTCAATCACCAATCGGACAGAGATTCCTCACGTTCGTTCGGAATGACAGTAAAGTTGCCTCGTTACTTAAATTCAAGTGATTCTTCAATCATAACTCTGTTTTTATATAATTTTTAATTACTTCATAGACGTTTGGCGCACAATCTTTTGGTAAATTGTGTATATCGTGCCACTTCCACTCTATAATATCTTTTCCTGGTTTAATTTCGCCAATACGTTTAGCTAAAAAATGAACCAAAATTGTTACTGTCCCATCCGGCATTTTTTGCAGCGTAGTTTTAAGAGGTTTAATAATTTCAATTTCAATTCCCATTTCTTCTCGCGCTTCACGCATACAGGTGTCTTCGAGCGGTAGATCAAAATTTTCAACTTTGCCACCAGGGAAAAACCACGGCGTTAGGCCGGTTGGTTTTTGTTCCTTATTTAAAAGCACCCGATTATTTTCTATAATAACCGGGCCCGAAGCAATAATTGACCCGCGAGGGAGTTCCATAAATAGCCATTGTAAAGGATTATCTGTTATGATACCATTGGGCCATAATTTAGGCAACCAACTATTATGAACACAGATTTGGCCATTATTGATGCCAACTTTGCCAGGGTACGCGAAGGATTTAGAGTACTTGATGACAGCGCACGTTTTGTTTTGCGTAGTGAAATTTTGTTTACCAAAATAAAAAAAATGCGCCACGATATGGCGATTTTTGAGTATGAATGGGGGAGGGCTCATTTAGTATCAGCTAGAGTAGGCCGAGACGTTGGTGCCGGTGATTTACATGCGCGTAGTAGCCGTCACTCACTTTTCTCTATTGTTCAGGCTAATAGTAGGCGAGTTACTGAGGCGCTGCGCGTTTTGGAAGAGTTTGCTCTTGTCTATCAATTCACATCCGCCAAAAAATTTGCTGAAATGCGATATATTGTGTACGAAATTGAACTCGAATTTTTGTATCAAACACCTCAATATTATTTACATAAATATTTTGAAGAGGGGATTGTGTACCCGCTATCGGATAGTGTGGAAGAAATTTTGTGGCTCGCTGAGCACGGTGCTAAAATTATTCAACTTCGTGAAAAAAATAAAGTGGAAGCGGAAGTTAAACTTAAGCGGCTCTGCGGTATTATTGGGTGGATGAATAAGAACCAAGAAGATAAAATTTTACTTATCTTAAACGATTTTCCCGAATTAGCGGCTCGTTATTCGGTGGCAGGGGTTCACGTTGGACAAGATTACGGTGATACAGAAAGCATCCGCCGTATTATTGGGAGTAACAAAATTATTGGCCGTTCCAACAATTCTTTTGAAGAACTGAGTGCGTCTGCCGCGAGCGGAGCAGACTATGTAAGTATTGGCCCCGTATATGCGACGTCCACGAAACCAGAGCGGATGCCGGTTGGGCTCGAGGTTATACAAAAAGCGGCTGAAGAGATTGCTGTACCGTGGTTAGCAATTGGGGGGATTGATGAAAAAAATATTGCGGAAGTTAAATTGAGAGGAGCAAAAAATGTGGCGGTAGTTCGGGCCGCGCGTGAATTTTTTAGTTAGTGAATTCGAATGGGACTCTTTTTACCAGATACTTTTTGGTGGCAAAAAGTATTCAAAAACCATTGGGGGCGGCTAACTCGCCTTATGAGTAACTTTTACCATTCTCTAATATTAGCTCAAACAAGGCCGCCCCCAAACCCCCAGGGTGTCTTGAATTAATATTTTTTTGACCACCGAGAAGAGATTTTTTTCACCATGTAGGTATTCTCTAGTTTGTAGCCGAGTTTACGATAATAATCTCTTACGCCAACTCCCGAAATAACGGCGAGTTTTTTTTCGTTTGAGGCGCATTCTTTTTTGGCTATTCTTTCCGCTTCAAGTATTAATTTTTTTCCAAGACCAGTGTGCTGAGTTGATTCAGCCTGGCGTTTGCCAATTTTAACGAGCTGGCCGTACGTGTGCAATTCCCGAATATATGCAGGAAATGGATTTTCTCTCCCACCACCCCGGTCGCCTGAGGCGACCACCCCTCCTCGGGCAGGAGGGGGCAATTCATTTCCCCTCCTTACGAAGGAGGGGTTGGGGGTGGTTATCCGAAGGCGGCAGAAGGCAAACACTACTTGGCGATTTTTATTTTCAAAACTTAAAAAATATTCTGTTCCGCCTTGAGTATTGTAACGATCTACAAATAAATGAGGTTTAAGATCATTTATTTTTTCAATGTCTACATGACCAACTTCTCGACAACGCAAACATCTGCAGGCCCGGCCTTCTTTTTTTAATTCAGTTTGAATAACTTGGCGCAAGTTGGTTACTTTATTGCCTTCTTCAATATATTGCCCGGGGATGTCACGAATAAGACGCGAAATTCGGCAGTAATAGGGAACAATAGTTTTAAATTCTTTGAGAATTCGGATGAGGTCAGCGGTTGGATAAGCATGATATTTTCCCGCCTTAAACCAATCGTATAATTCTGAACCTTTAACCACCGAACATGGATAAATTTTTATCATATCCGGTCGGTAGGCTGGGTCGGTAAAAATGAGTTTGAGCATTTCCAAATCAGTTTCCGGCGTAGCGCCCGGTAGCTGTGGCATCAGGTGGAAATCGGTTTTAAAACCAAAATTACGGAGGAGTTCGGTGGCGCGTTTGGCTTCACTACTATCATGTCCGCGTTTGGTGAGCTCGAGTATGGCATCGTTCGTATGTTGTACGCCAAGTTCAACACGGGTACAGCCCATTTCGCGCATCTGCCACAAAGTTTTTGGAGTAATGCAGTCTGGCCTCGTTTCCAGAGTTAAGCCAATTATTCGGTGTTTGGCGCGTTCATTCAGATGCTGCTGTCGTCTTAATTCAGCCCGCAACTCTGTAAGTGGCGTTCGTTCAGTAAGTGTTTTAATGTTCTGGTGTTTTAATGTTCTGGTGTTGCATGCCCTAAACGATTCCAAAATAAACCAATATTGATATTGCAGGGTATATGAGTTCCAGGTACCACCCTTAACAATAAATTCAATTTTGTCGGTGGGGTGTCCGTTGTTTTCTAAGGCTTCAATGCGCCGCGCCATTTGTTCAAACGGATCAAATTTTAAAAGCAAAGCACGCATGGCAGCTGGCTCTTCGGATAAATAACTTTTTGGCATGCGCTCATCGAGCGGGCAATACACACATTGCCCCGGGCAGGGGTAGGGTTTTACCAGAGAAGTAATAATGGTTACCCCCGACAGTGTTCGGACCGCGCGGCGCATTAATACTTTTTCTAAATTTTTACTTTGCGTAATTCTTTTCTTTTTTAAAAGAGTGTGATAGGCTAAAAGCAATTCAGTTTTGGATGGTAATTTTTTGGTTTTTAATTTTGATTGTGCTACCATCGATCGTTTAAGAACGTTAAATTCCGCCTCGTTTTTTGGAAGAAGCTTGAGAGCGGCGAAAATAATTTTTTCGGCAATAGTCATATGCATCCGATTATAAGCAAGCTTGAAATTCCGTCAGGTCTCGCAAAAAGAGAACGAGGCTCTCTTTTTGACTCGCCCTTAGGAATTATAAAGAAAACCCGCGAAGATTACAATAAAATTGCTAAGCATTTTTCGGGTACCCGCTACGACGTTTGGCCCGAACTAGAACAGCTTAAGCCATTATTCCAAAACGGTCAATATATCCTCGACTGGGGGTGTGGTAATGGTCGGCTTCTTTTAATGCTTCGCGAAATGCAAAATATCCACTATGTAGGGGTTGATCAGAGTGAAGAACTGATTGCAATTGCGCGCCGCAAACATACTAAAGAAATTAAGGGAGGTCAGGCGCATTTTTATTCTACCGCTAAGCGTGCTAAAAAATTTCCCGATAATTATTTTGACATTGTTTGTTGCATTGCTTCATTTCATCATTTACCAGACGAGGCCAGTCGGCTGGCGCTTCTTACCAAAATATACGCAGAATTAAAATCCGGCGGCAAGTTAGTTGTACTTGTTTGGAATTTGGGGAGCGATTGGGCCAAAGCCCAATTCAAGAAGGGTTGGAAAAAAATAGGGGACCAGGACTTTTTAATTCCATGGAAAACTCAAAAAGGAGAAATTGAAGTAATGCGTTACTATCATCACTTTATTCCTAATGAAATTAAAGCACTTTTTACTAAGGCTGGTTTTATAACCGATAGCGTGACGTATGGCCCTGGCCCCGCAAACACTGAAAAGGGTGGACGTAACATGATAGTTGTAGCACATAAATAATACTTTGGTATAAAAAATCCCTCGGCAGATGCTCGAGGGATTTTGTTTTGATTGTTGTTTAAGCAATTTCTAATTTGGAGATTTTGGAGATTTTATGTTTTGAATCGCGGTATACGGTTTCGGTTTTTTGGGAGATAACCTGCCAATCGTAGAACTCAGCAACACGTAATGAATTGGAGTTGCCAGCTTCTTTAAGTAATTTTGGTTCTTTAAGAAGTTCGATTATTTTATCGGCCAAGCTGCGGATGCTGGTGTTGGTGAACCAATAGCGCGGATCGGTAATTATTTCTTGATGTTCGGGAATATTAGATACCAAAACTGGGCGGCCATAGCTCATAGCTTGGAGCACCGTAAGTGGTAACCCCTCGTTTTCAGACGGGTGCACAAAGAGCCCAGCGTTGGCATAAAGTTGCTCAAGCGGTTCGCCCGAAAGCCAGTCAGTAAAAATTATGCTGGTATCATTTCCGGCAATCGAATGTAATTCTTCCACATACTCATCGGTAAAGGCACTACCACCAACAATAACCAATTTATACTCACGTAGTAATTCTGGGTATTGTTTTTTGGCAAATTGCCAAGCCTCCAGCAAATAGTGGGCACCTTTGTGCGGTACTAAGCGTGACACCATGAGAAGATATTTGCCCGGAAGCAATTTCCAGCGAGATAACAAATTAGCGCTGGTTGGGGGCGGGGTCATAACACCGTTAGGAAGAAGGGTGGTATTTGTTTGGTGTTCGTTAAGACAATATTTGTGAATTGTTTTGGAAACCGAAATGGTTTCGTGCGGAAACACGCAAGCGGCTTTTTCGCCGAGGCGAAGCATAAGGCGAGCAAACCAATTCCATTTTTGGTGGTAACGATCGATACAGTGGAAGGTAACTACCACGCGGGTACTACGCGCAAAAATACGTGGGAGCCAAGCAAGAAGAGCTGGACCAACACCGTGGTAATGAATAATATCCGCCTTTTGGAAAATAGCATGGATAGTAGAAGTAAAGGTATGGATAATAGCATCCAAATGTTTGGAATGTATAGTAGGAGTGGTAACAACTTTAATGCCTTTGTAGCGGCCGCTCATTGGTGAATACCATTTGCGGGAGTAAACCAAAACCTCATGGCCTTGTGTGGTCAATTGCGTCGCTAAATCCTCTACGTGGCGTTCTATACCGCCATATTGCGCAGGGATGCCTTTTTGTCCGATCATGGCTATTTTCATAGGTATTTTTTGGTTTTTTTGGCCAACTATAGCCTCAAAACGAGTAAGTATACCACATTTTCAGACGTTTGTCAAGGCACTATGGAAGAGGCCGAATTACTTACTTGTCATTTCGAACTCCGAGCGTAGCCGAGTTGGTGAGAAATCTAGTTCGTCAAAAAGTGACCTAGATTCCTCGCTGCCTCTCGACTTTGCTCGAGGCTCACTCGGAATGACAGTTGATTATGCCTAAAGTGGATACATGTGGATAAGTTGGCTTGAGCCTTATAAAATTGTATGCTATGCTCAATTTAATATGCATTTAAATCACTCCGCAATTCAGACCATTATTCGCAAGGTCGCCCTTAAGGTGACCCGTGTTTACGTATTGGTCCTTCCATTTTTGTCTTGGGGTGAGTATAGTGCAAACGCTTTATAAAGGCGTATAAAAAACACTAAACAAACCCTGAGATAAAACCTCAGGGTTTTTTGATAGCGATGAGGTGATCCCGAGCGAAGTTGAGGGATAACCCATCTGGCTATCAATCCCGTTTGTCGGGGTTAATGTAAATTGTTCTTTAAAAGTAAAAAGGCGGATGGGGTAAGGTAGCTCGGAATTTTTCCGAGCCAGCTCACCCCGTCCCCGTTTTCTTTGGCAGTTTCACCATTAAAGGAGGGCCTGTGTGCCCGGAGGTGTCCCAATGGCCGAGTCCACCCGTTTTCACCCCGACTACTACGTCCCCCCCCCGGCGAAGCCGGATCTGTCGACGTGGCTCGCGAAGATCGAGGCCAAGGCCCGCGCCAACGAGGCGCAGGAGTTCCCGGTCCCGACGAATACGCGGTCGCTCCGCTGCGGTTGCACCCGCCCGTCGCGGGACAGTCGTAACTTGCGCGTTCGCTGGAACGCCGAGCTGCGGTGCATGGTGTGCGTCACCCACCCGAACGTCAACATCGGGTCGACGCAACCCACCGGCACGCCGACGAGCGTCGGCGACGCCACCGCCACCGAGGCGCACCCGTCCCCGGTCCCCCTGCCGGCGACGAGCCCGGCCTAGCCCGGCTCCGCCGGCACGACCACCCCCAACAGGAGGGCCCCCCGCGCGAGGGCGGCAGTCGATTCACTCGACTTCGCCGCCCTCCGCCTATCAATCTTGACTGTACCGAATAGTCTCTAAAAGTTAGAATCTGTTTGGTGCGAGTTAAAAATAAAAATATTTCTACTTCTCTCTCGATGATATCGAGACTGATGAGTCCAGACTGTTTTTGATAGGACGAAAGAAGTAAAAAGTTGTTCTTTATAAAAAACGAGTGTTTGTTCGTACCGATAAAATTCTTTAGGGCGTTTTATTGGTGCGAGCGAGTCTCGCACAGGAGGAGCCTATGGACATTATTCAGTGCCCACCCCCGTCCAGTCAAATCGTCAAACGCCCCAGGCTCCCGCCTCCCCGGCCGGGCGCGCCAGTGCCCAAACCCACAACTCCCAAGTTGCCCAACTGATGGCAACTCTCGGGCCAAATCGCGCGCCCAACCACATCATAGAAAAAACAGAAAATTGTTTTGATTATGGTAAGTTTAAAAATACAATTAATTAATATTATTAACCTCATTTTATCATGGGGTGATTATGGTTATGTAAAAAAATGAAGTAAAAAAAGTTTTAAACCATAATCACCCTCGAATATTCGAGGGTATTTTTTTACCACGGTATTATGTTCTTCTTGAATAAAATAAAAGTAGAATATAACACCTCGGTAAAAAAATTAATTTCGCTTGGTCGGTTATACCGAGTGCGGCACATGTCGCAATCGACCAGCCGGAGGCCAAAAATGGCCGATCACGACGAGAATCACGTCCTCAACGTTCCACCAGGTTACCGCCCCATCCATGATCCCTTCGCGGTGGTCGTGTTCGTTCCCAATTCGTGGTTCAATGGTGACCCTGACCCCGACGCCGATAAGCCCGAGGCCAAGGAGCGGCCGGCACCCAGGGGGGTGTTGTAGAGGGAGGGACAAAGTCGTCCAGGTAGAGTCAAACGTCATTCCGCAGATTTTTGTGGCGCATGTCCCAGCAGGACGTGCGAGGCGTGGTCGGCTCCCTGGACGACCGGCAACTTTTCTTCATAAATATTTTTTGGGGAGAGAAGATGCCTAGCCTAGTGGCTGTTTTTTTATTATGGTATACTATGGGCGTAATAGTTTTGCCTATGTGGTTATATATTGCGCTCAGTGGCTATTTTTTATTAGCGGTTGTTTCAATTTTAGATAAATTTATTGTTTCGGAGGAAAAAGTGGCGCCGAGCGTGGTGGCTTTTTATTCATCGGCTCCCTTAGTTTTAATTTTACTTCTTGTTCCATTTGGTGTGGTGCGGCTCCACAACGCTACGGACGTGTTTTTGAGTTTATTATCGGGCGGGGCCTTTATTGCAGCCCTCTGGACCATGTACAAGGGCTTTCTGGCAAGTGAGGTAAGCCACGCCGGTCCTCTTATTGGTGCTGCTATTCCCATTTTTACTATTCTGTTTGGATTTATTTTTTCGTTTGAGGCTCTCAAGGGGCATGAGCTTTTTGCAACCGGCCTCTTAGTTTTAGGGTCAATAATTATATCGTTTGAGCAAAGTTCTAAAAATAGCGGCTGGCACCGAGGGATGATTTGGGTAGTTGTAGCTGGATTTTTCTTCGCACTTTCTAATGTGGCTGCTAAAATGATATATGATGTGTATGGTTTTTATAGTGGCCTCGTGTGGACACGCGGCGCCATGGGGTTGCTTGGGTTGTTATTCATTTTTTCGCCACAGGTATGGCGATCTTTTTTTTCTGTTAGAAAGAAAAGAATACCTATTCCAAAAACAAAAACACGCGCGGGTAAAATTATAACCGTAACAGTAGACAAAGTGCTTGGAGTAGTTGGTGCGCTTCTCGTGCAGTACGCTATCGCACTTGGTAGCGTGTCTATTGTTAACGCGCTCAGCGGACTCCAGTTTGCTTTTCTTATTATTTTAGTAGCGCTTATTTCCAAATTTATCCCCAAGTTATTTAAAGAGGAATATACGCGCAGCGAAGTTTTGCAAGAGGCTGTGGCCGTTGGAATTATTGGATGCGGACTGGCGCTCCTTATCGTTTAATTTTAATTTATATTAACTAAAACACATTTTTCTTGCATCAAAACTCGTCCCGAGTAATCGGGACTCAAACAATTGATGCGGCGATAAATGTGTTTTAGTTAATATTGTATTAAGTATGTTGTCTCGATCTAAAAAAAGTATTGTTGGAATTAGCGCCGCTACGATAGCGGTTGTTGCGTTGTACATTTTTTTACTGGGATGGAGTTTTAAAAATCAAAAGATGATTTTGGGGGTTAGTTTTGATCCAGTATTTGCGCGGTATCTCGGTTTAAGCGCTGGTGAAACATATTTTAAAGTACTCGATGATTGGAAATTTAAATATATTCGCTTGGCGGCACATTGGAACCAAGTGGAAACAGCTCCCGGAGTGTTTAACTTTGACGATTTAGATTGGTATGTGAGTGAGGCAGGGAAGCGCGGCGCTAAAATTACTTTAGCCATCGGGCAAAAGACTCCTCGTTGGCCGGAGTGTCATATTCCGGTGTGGGCGAGTAAATTATCTGCAAAAGAATTTACTGCGGCACGTTTAAAATATATTGCTGCCGTAGTAACGCATTATCGCAGTAACCAGTTTTTAGAAATGTGGCAGGTAGAAAATGAACCATTTTTACCATTTGGTGAATGCCCGGCATTTAGTACCGATGAATTGAGGCAAGAATTGAATTTGGTTAAGCAGCTTGACGCCAATCATCCGCGGATGGTTACCGATAGCGGTGAACTATCCACCTGGCGCAGGACTGCGACCGTCGCCGAATATTTTGGTACCACTATGTATCGAGTGGTTTGGAACAAGTATCTTGGTTATACCAGTTATGACTGGCTGCCGGCGGCTTTTTATCGTTTAAAATTGTGGTTAGTAGGCCGAAGTGTTAACACTGCTTTTGTTTCTGAACTTCAGGCTGAGCCGTGGATTCCTGGCCAACATATAGTTGACGTAGCGCTTAGTGAGCAGGCCAAGTCTATGGATTTAACTAGACTTAAGAAAAATATTGACTATGCACGTAAAATTGGATTGCCGCGGGCATATTTGTGGGGAGCAGAATGGTGGGAGTGGATGGGCAAAACCGGGCACTCGGAAATTACAGACTATATTAAAAATGTATCTAAGGTTGAGTAGGCAAGTATCCATTGACTTTTTAAGCGTTGTTCGGTATTATTAATGAAGTTTTTGCGCACGCCTACCCGCCCGAACGACTGAAGTCGTTCAGTCGGGCGAGGCTCAGCCCCGACGTAAAGTCGGGGTCCCGATCTCCGCAAAGCGGAGCGTCGGGATTGGTCTTAATTATGTTGTGGGGAGCAATTGATATTTAGAGTGATGTTAGTAAATAATGAAAAGTTAATAATAAAGCACGCTTAGCTCAGTTGGTTAGAGTCCCGACCTGTCGGGATTTACACCGAGGGGGTTAAAGCAAAGAAATTAAAATATTAGCACGCTTAGCTCAGTTGGTTAGAGCACCTCGTTTACACCGAGGGGGTCGAGGGTTCGAATCCCCCAGCGTGCACATTATGAAATGC
>CAZHNI010000002.1:46219-110616 GCA_964533715.1 uncultured Gammaproteobacteria bacterium
AATTGCTTTAAAAAATTTTATAAAAAATAATGCTAAAGTTGGTTAGAGTCCCGACTTGTCGGGATTTACACCGAGGGGGTCGAGGGTTCGAATCCCCCAGCGTGCACATTATGAAATGCTTCGTCTATATAATTTACAATATAGACCACGATAAATTTTATGTAGGTCAAACATATAGCTTAAAAAAGCGCATATTTGAACATAAAAATAGTTTAGGAAATTACACGAGTCGATACGGTACAAATTGGTCACTCCTTTATTTTGAAGTTTGTGAAGACAGGAAGGTCGCGATGACCAGAGAAAAATACTTTAAATCCTTAAAAAGTAAAATTGCTTTAAAAAATTTTATAAAAAATAATGCTAAAGTTGGTTAGAGTCCCGACCTGTCGGGATTTACACCGAGGGGGTCGAGGGTTCGAATCCCTTGGCGTGCACGCCATTTGAAACAGAGTAAAACCTCTGTTTTTTGTTGGGTAAGTACATTACATTGACTGAAAAAATCAAGTCTGTTAGGATGGGCCTACACCAGCCATCCCGGCTAGGAGGTGCACATGTCGGCAAGAAGCTTCGTGCGAATGCTGAAAGCGCAGTGGGTGCTGCGGAAGTTCGTCTGCGTCGGGCTCGATCCCGATCCGAGCAAGATCCCCGGCTACACCGAGCAGGCGGGGACCATGGCGGTCCGCGGGTTCCTCGAGGAGATCATCCTGAGCACCCACGACCTCGTGGGCGCCTACAAGCCGAACCTGGCGTTCTTCGAGCAGTTCGGCCCCGAGGGTCTCCAGCTTCTGGTCGAGATCTGTCAGCACATCCGGTCGGTGTGCCCGCAGGTTCCCATCATCCTCGACGCCAAGCGCGGTGACATCGGGAACACCAACGAGGGGTATGCCCGCTTCCTGTTCGATCGGTGCTGCGGCGACGCGGTCACCGTCCACCCGTACCTGGGGCAGGAGGCGCTCGCGCCGTTCCTCGCCCGCAAGGACAAGGGCGTCTTTGTCCTCTGCCGGACCTCGAACCCAGGCGCGGGCGAGTTCCAGGATTTTCTCGGTCCGGACGGCACGCCGCTGTACCTGCGCGTCGCCAGGAACGTGGCCACGAGCTGGAACGCGAACAACAACTGCGGCCTGGTCACCGGCGCCACCTATCCCATCGAGATCGCGGCGGTGCGCGAGGTAGCGCCGAACCTGCCGCTCCTCATCCCGGGCGTCGGCAAGCAGGGCGGCGATCTGGAGTCGGCCGTGAAGGCGGCCCTGGCCGCCGACGGCGAGGGCAACTTCCTGGTCAACGCCTCGCGCGACATTCTGTACGCCTCGAAGGGCGACGACTACGCCCGGGCGGCACGGGCTGCCACGCTGCGGCTCCACGGCGAGATCATCCGGCACCTCGGGCTCACGGACTGATTCACCCCCGTTCTTCCCGCGGCGCGCGCCGTACCTACGAATTCGTCCCATCATCGATTCAGTGGTGGCGGGGCGATCGCAAGGTCCCCCGCCACTGTTATGTCTACAAAACAAAAGTGGGCATAACAGTGGGGATCTTGTGAAAATGAAACCACCCCGATTTATTTCGGAGTGGTTTTTAATTTTTTTGGTGTGACGTCTTATAACCAAATAATGGTAAGGTGAAGATTTTTTTTGTGATTTCCTAAATTTTTATTAATCGTCTAATCAACCATGTCCCACCACCGATAATTACTACTCCTAGAGCAACCGCAATTGGTATTGTCGACGATCTGGACTGAGATATATTTTGTTTGAATATAACAGTGCTTGTAACGGTAGAAAACGGTTCCGTGCTGTTGCCGGCATAAGCGAGAAGTTTCAACAAATTCTCACCGTTCTCAAGCGTAAGTGTTTTTTTATATGTTCCATCTGTATTAACAGCCAACTCAATTTTTTCACCGTTGAAGTTAAGAAATACCTGGGCATTAGGATTTGTGGACGTTCCGGAAATAACAAACTTATCGTTGGTGGTTTTAACAGTCTGGCCAGAAGACAGGTTGCTAGTAAAAGAGGGTGCCATTGCAATGGTAATTTTCTCCCCTTCTTTCACATATTTTGTAATTGCGCTAGATTTAACTGTAACGCTCTTTGCCCCCTCCTTTGTGAGAGCAACAGTATATTCATCCTTTTGGAGTGCACGACCATTTAAGGTAACCGGTGAATCGACAGTAAGTGTCTTGGCTGTATCGTAGAACGTGCAGTTAACGTCGGTTTTAAACAGTGCCCAGAATTTCCACTCAAACCAGACGTAGTAATAATCCAGGTGAGTCATGTTGTCGAGGTTTTTGAAGGTGTCGGCAGCAGTCTTGCTGGTCAAATTGGCCTGTCCTAAAAATGTAAAGTACATGAAGTTAGCGCGATCCAGGGAAAAATTTTTGACTCGGGCAGGATCGGTGCGTTTTAAATCCGTTGATTTTGAACCGGGAAAATAGTAATAGTTGTTGATCTGCACCTGGGTGATGGACGTAATAGCAGTTTGTTGGATAGCAACGACGGTGTTTTGTGTGTTTACTTGTTGAGGAGACTCTTTAATAACACTCGGAAACGCACATGAACCATTATCATGGGTGGCGTTTGGATCGTAATTAGTCGCGGCACGATCGGTGCATCCATACACTACGTTGGTGGTGGGGGTAATTACTGCTTTTGCAAACGTACAGGATCCATCGTCATTCGTCGCGGCGGCGTTATAATTGGTGGCGGTTCTATTGGTACAGCCATATACTACTGTGGGGCTCGTAACCGTTGTTGCTTTGGGGAGCACGCACGAGCCATCGTCTTGGGTTGCTTTTGGGTTGTAGTTAGAAGCGCGGTAATCGGTGCAACCTGTCACAACCGGATGGTTAATGGTAAAAATACCCGACAAATCTTCAACACTTCCTTCACCTGTTTGACCGCCTATGAGGTCGATATAGAATTTAGTGTTAGCATTGTTGCTCATGTTAATTTTCCAAACGTATGATCCTGTGTTCGGTATGTGAAATGCAATCCAGTCTAAGCAACTGGGGCAGGTTTTATACCCAATGGTAACAGTATCAATGTTTGGCGAAGAATCCCATTTTATAGTTACGGTATCCCCATCATTGTACACTTCACCGCCTGTGGGGTTAGTGAGTTTAACATATCCGGTCATGACTGCCTCACTACTCTCGGCACCTATGGTCGTAAACAGCACAAGACAGACGAAAAAGAGGAGAGTTTTAAAATAGCGCATAGATTTGGTTACAAAATTGATATTTTAAAGATGTTGGGAACATACCACATATTGCTTGGCTTGGCAATAAATAAATAAGATTATTTTTATATAAATTGATTGACTTATTGACGAAAAAAGAGTTTAATTTGTTTACTTATTAAGTAGCAATTTTAAACTATGACAGGATCAGGCAATAATAGGCATGGTGGTATTATAACAGAAGTTTTACAAAGGGAGACAGAAAGAACCCAACCCGACATGGCTCACAAAAAAATTGAGGAAGCAAAGAAACTTTTTATATCCATGGGTTTAGAGGTGAGCGGCGGTGGGTTTATTTCAAATAATATTTCGCCAAAAAAATTGGCAGAACTTCACGAGTGGCACGAATCGACGAGAGGGAAGGGAGGTATTGATATGCCAACAGAAGACTCTTTTTATGAAAAAGTTTATCTCGCCGTTTCTTTGTGGCCCCAAAGGGAAGATACAAAAATAAACTATTTGTTAGGAAAGGGAGTTGGGGTGGAGGTTGCACTGAGGGGAACAGTTGTTGGAAGAGAAAAAAGGAAAATTGTTTTTCCTTATCGGACACATTCCGACTTTGAATTGTACGGAGTTGACTATGAAAATGAAACATCTGAACAAACACCAAGTCTAGCTAAGCCGGTTTATACTCCAGGATTTAAGCAGGTATTTGGAGCCCAGGAGTATTATCCGCCAACCAAAACAAAAGGTCTTAAAGATATACCTCCTGGGCTACTGTATAAGACTGCCGAATCAGTAGATTTAGGTGGAGTGCGAGTGCTTGTTCCAAAATTAGAATTACTATTTTTAGATAAATGGATGGCTCAAGAAACAACACCTAGAGCAGAAGGCAATGACGCTGAATTATTGGCCAGGCAATATAGTCTCGACAAGGATGAATTGCACGAATATTTGCAAAGATTTGTGGTTGAACCACGAATAAAATCAGTAGAGGCTGACGGGAAAGTTTTATCAACCAGACATCTAAGCAATATAGAAAGATATCTGATAATCAAAATGAAAAGTATTGAAGAACCAACAAAAGAAAATATGGTTGCTTCTCTAAATACAGAAATAGCGCAATATTTATCTATTGATCCAAATGTAAGCATATCTGGGATTAGCGGAAAGTTGTGGATTCCTTTGTCGGCAGACCAAATTGATGAGGGTGGTAAGTTAATTGATCAGTCTTATATAGATGAAGTAAATCGTAAAGTTGAAACTCAAACCAAAGTAAAAATAGAAAAAATCAATAATTTTCACACTGATCTAGATAAATTCTTGAGTCGTGTTGCTGATTGAAGCTCATTTTATTTCTTTATACAACCCAGTGAGTTTGTTAAAAACTAATTCCGGAGTACAAGTTACTAAAATCAACCCATCTTGATTTCATTAACTTTTAAAAAACAACCCTATCACTTTTATCACAATGTATTATGGTAAAAGTGACAGATCGGGTGGTTTTAATTCCCGAGCTATCATCGGGAGTTGATGCGGACGCCTCGGTGACTTACTTGGGTGAGTGGACGGAGTGGTAGAGGGGGTGGCCGTAGACCGGATAGCTGCCGGTCCCTTCGGCGGAGCAGGACGCGTAGCCGCCCCACTCGATGTAGAGGGCCGCGCCTGGGGGTGCCTCGTTCCAGTTCGTGCACACCACCTGGAAAGGAATCAGCTTGTCCTTTTCCAGGTGAAGCGGCGTGCTGCCTGGCATCCAGTAGCCAGAGTTGGGGCCGATTTGCTCGCCGATGGTGTCCCCCCCGCCGTAGCCAATTTCTCCGGTGGGGACTCCGTTCAGCCAGACCTCGATCCGGGGCACCCAGTTGCTGCGTTCATAGCCGAGCCACAGGGACACACCCTCAAGGTTGATCGGCTGGCAGTCGGCGCTGTCAGCGGCGTGCATGGCGCCGTTGATCAGCACCGCGACCGACTGAGACGCCGGCACCTCATCCGGCGGAGGGGTGGCCGGCTCAAAGACCGGGAAGCCCGGCACGATCATGTACTTGGCCGTCAGGGTGTACCCCGGGCGGGTTTCGGACAGCACCGGACCGCACTGTGGCTCCGGCCGATCGGCACCGCAACTAGCCGCGAGCAGCAGAGACAAAACAACCAGTTGGCGCATCGGACACTTCCTTTCTTGTTTTTTAAGGAGCTACCCACTTCAGCCCCATAGAGCACGCTCTCCTTTGAGATGCTCAGGTGAGGCTTAAATGTTAGTATGTGATGTGTATCAAAGCATATTATTATAAGATGCGTCAATTGGCAAACCCCTTAAGCTTTGAATTACGAAACACCCATTTTGTCATCCTGAACCCCGCTCAAGCGGGGTGAAGGATCTCTGTCCGGTTGTTAACTTGGCCAACGTTGGCCAATTAAGACAGAGATTCTTCGCTCTGCTCAGAATGACAGTTGAGTTTCGTAACTCAAAGCCCTTAAGGGTCATAATAATAGCGTTTATCTAAAAAATATGCTAAAATATTACACATGTATAATCAGCCAGTTGCGCCAGAGAAAGTAGACCGCCCGGTGGTGCTCCACCAGGGCGTGTATAAACAAACCGCCACTACCGCCGAGGCGGTGTTTATGATTACCGGCATGACCATTGGAGCCGGTATTTTGGGTATACCGTATGTTGTTGCCAAAGTGGGAATTTTAATTGGGCTCACGTATATAGTAATTCTTGGTCTTATCATGTTATTTTTAAATATCATGATAAGCGAAGTAGCGGGGCGGACCGGGGAGAATTTGCAGTTGCCAGGTTTAGCGGGCAAGTATTTAGGCCCGCGAGCTAAAGAAATTTTGTCTATTTCTACTGTGGTAAGTGCGGTGGGCGCGCTGCTTGCTTATATTATTGGTGAGGGCAAAGCTTTGAGCGCGCTTCTTGGAGGCAATTCTGATGTGTGGAGTGTTATTTTTTGGTCGGTAGGGAGTGGTCTTATATTAGCTGGCCTCCACCGCGTTAAAGTCGCAGAAAAAATTTTAAGTGCTTTGGTTATTGGCTGTATTACTTTTTTGTCGCTGTACTTATTACCACATATTTCGGTAAGTAATTTGACTCATTTTGACCCCAAAAATATTTTATTACCGTATGGCGTTATTTTATTTGCGCTCCACGGCACACCGGCTATCGCCGAAGCGCGGGCACTACTTAGTAATGATCGCCGCCGTTTTCGTAAAGCCGTTATTATTGGCACCTTAATTCCAATTGCGGTCTATATTCTATTTGCTCTTAGCGTGGTAGGGGCGAGTGGTCTTACTACTACCGAAGTGGCCTCGGTCGGCCTCGGAGCCCGATTTGGTGGTTTTGTGTTGATTTTAGCCAATGTGTTTGCAGTGTTTGCTATGAGCACCGGTTTTATGGGGCTTGGTACGGCGCTGAAGGAAGTATTGGTGTGGGACCACAAACTGCCCAAATGGCTCGCCCAAAGCTTGGTCATTGGTATTCCTATTTTGTTATTTTTGGCGGGCTTTAATAATTTTGTTAATATTTTAGGTATTATCGGTGGCGTTTTTATAGGGCTTGAAGCAATTATAATGATTATGGTATATTGGCAGGCACGAACCACCGGTCTATTTGCCCGTTCCCGGTCGGGCGCTCACCATATGTGGTTTCTGAGTGTGCCGCTTCTGGTGGTTTTTATGTTTATAACCATGCATAGTATTTTTAAATTATTAAATTAAAGTGGTGTTCGTCCCGATTTCGCTTCGGCGAAATCGAGGATCCTCGATTTTCCTCCACAGGAAAATCGGGATTGTTATTCAGTTGATGGTGTTCGTTGTTGGTTGGTTTACCATTTCGTGGTCGATCGAGCGGGTTACTTATCAACAACGTCCTTCTATCCCAAATTAAATATTCATATTATGTCAAATTCATATTTATTTACTTCGGAGTCCGTTACGGAAGGTCACCCAGATAAAATTTGTGATCAAATTTCCGATGCGGTGCTCGACAGTCTTTTGGATCAAGACCCCAATTCACATGTGGCAGTGGAATGTTTTACTACTACCGGGCTTGTAATTGTGGGTGGTGAGGTAACCACCAAAGGGTATGTGGATGTGCAAAAAATTACCCGTGCAGTTTTGGATGATATTGGGTATACCGACCCAGCGTATGGCATTGATGCTGAACACGCCGGTATTTTAGTTTCAATCCACGAACAGTCACCTGATATTGCCCAGGGGGTAAACAGAACCAGTGTGGAAGATCAGGGCGCGGGCGACCAGGGGCTTATGTTTGGTTACGCCTGTAACGAAACTCCAGAATTAATGCCACTCCCAATAACTTTGGCACATCGTTTGGCCGAGCAGCTGGCTAACGTGCGTAAAAGTGGCGAATTGCCATATTTACGTCCAGACGGCAAGACACAAGTGGCGGTTGTGTATGAAAATAATAAACCGGTTAGACTTGAGAATGTGGTAGTGGCGGCGCAGCATCATGACACGGTAACGCTTGAACAAATTAGAAAAGATATTATTGAGCATGTTATAGAGCCAATATGCAGCCATTATATTGACGACAAAACCCAGTTTTTTATAAATATGACCGGAAAATTTGTGGTGGGTGGGCCGCAAGGCGATACTGGTTTAACTGGCCGTAAAATTATTGTGGATACCTATGGCGGCATGGGTCGGCACGGCGGTGGTTGTTTTTCTGGTAAAGATCCAAGTAAAGTGGATCGTTCTGGTGCCTATATGGCTCGCTATGTTGCCAAAAATATTGTGGCCGCCGGGTTGGCCGAGCGCTGTGAAGTACAAGTCTCTTATGTAATTGGTCGCGCTGAGCCTACCAGTATTAACGTTAATTCTTTTGGCACATCAAAAGCGGGCGACGACAAGCTAATTGAGGCAGTTAAAAAAGTTTTTGATTTTCGTCCCGGTAAAATTATTGAAGCGTTGGATTTGCTTCGTCCCATATATCGAGCCACGGCGGCATATGGACATTTTGGTAGAGCGGAATTTCCGTGGGAAAAAATAGATAAAGTAGAAGCTCTTAAAGCACAGGTTGGAAACAAATAATAAAATAATAAAAAACATCGGTTTAAAGCCGGTGTTTTTTTGTTCTAATTTTTTATGGGGCGCTAACGGCGGCACCAAATTTGGCTCCACGATCGTCCGATGCTAGCTGATTAGAAAGGGCAGGGAGTTTAGTGTCAAAAATTTTGCCTACTACAGTGTCTTCTGCATGTACGGTTATTTCTTTTGTTATGGATAGAATGTTGCCAATTTGCTGTGGGGAAGGCGAGACGGAAACCTCAAAATATAACCCGGTTTGGCTTTGGGCGGGCAGTTCTCTAAAATTCCAGTGTACCGTTCTAGTGTCTGCGGAATAGGTGAGCTCGGGGCCGATAGTAACGCTTTGTTTGCCGGTAAAGGCAACCCCGGGAGCAAGCGGGATGTTTACTGAAACATTGTCTACGGCGTTAACGGTGTTATTTAATGTAAGGAAAATCCAGTATTTAGTAGTTTCGCCAACGCGTGGTGGCAATGGGCCACGACCAAGCTGGTCGCCTTCAGCGGTGTAATAACGAATTTCATTTTTTCCGGAAAAATCTGTAGCCATTTGTATACTGAGAGGAGCGCTAGACTGCTTAAGCAATTGTCCAGAAACAAGTTCCGTTGATGCCTCCCAGGTAGGAGAGACGGTAAGTTGGTTGTTCGTCGGGTCGGAAGAGGCAAAGTTTTTTGCCAGTTGCAGGTTAATTATAAAATCATCTGTGGCGCCAGGTTTTGGTGCAGTTAAGGCGGTGCGTGCAAGATTATTAATAATTAAATCTTCATGATCAACGGTGAGACGGTTATTTTTGGCTGTGGCAATTAGGTTTACCGCATGCGTGTTAAAGTGGAGACGGATTTGAGCGTTTGAAAATGCGAATGAGCTGTTATTGCGCCAGGTTATGTGGAGAGGTAATTCATCGCCGCTGTTTATAAAGGGTGGAGAGGTAGGAAAATCGGTGGTCAAATTTACTTCTGGCTTAATAAGGGATATGCTTTGAGTATTTCTACCGAGTGGAATTGGTTGTTTGCCAACGGTGATAGTTGGAACCACTTGCGCGTTAAAGGTGGTCGCTGAAGTTGGAATAGTAAGTGTGCCGGTAAATGTTTTTGTTTCGCCTCCTTTAAGGAAAATATTTTCAAATTTTTCTTTTTCAAGGGTGCTTTGTTTCCAGTTAGTAACAATCGAAATATTTGGTACGTCGGTTGATCTTGAGTTAAAAATACTAATAGTATACGGGAGTGGTTGGTTGGGGAAAGAGGACGAAGCGGAGGAAAAAGAGGAAACCACTATACTCGCAGGTAATTCAACGAGCGTGGAGCTTAATTTTTGCTCGGTGCTAGTGTGCCCATCGGCACGATATGAAAGCGTGCCTATAATTTTTATTTCGGAGTTAGGAGTTGTCCATAGTATACCGGGGAGAACAACGCTACCCTTAGCCCCGGGTTTAATGTCGGGAAGAGTAAATCCGTTTTCTGCTGAAAAAGTTGAAGATGAAATTGTACTATAGTCAATTATAAAACCCGGAGGGAGCCGCAGTGTGATAGCGGCTTGATGAAGGGTAAATTTATTTCGGTTGGTATATGTTGCGGACAGTTCAACTCGTTCGCCACTTTTTATGCGCGAGGTGCCGAGAGAGATTGAAAAATCAACGAGGCCGGTTGTGCCCGGTTTCCAAAAGAAGAAAAAAATGCTGGCGCCGAAAAAGGCGATGGCCAATCCAAGAAGCACGAGATCGAACACAAACAATTGCTGGGCATGTTGATAAATACCATGATATCGTTTGTGGTATAATTTGTGAAAAAAAGAGGTCACATTTTTCTTTTAAGTTTAGTATATAAAGTATAACGATTTTAGGGTAATACTGTCAAATTAAATTTATGTTGGTTGAAAGTCAATTCGTGATTAATTCTATTTTTATTTATTGTGTGCATAAATTAATTAAAAAACCACCGGCGTTTAGGATGATGGTTTTTTAAGATTGCTTAGTTAGATGTTGGAGGTGGTGGTTCAGAATTTTTTGGTTGAGTAGGGGAGAGGGTTTTTGGATTGGGAGAGAACAGGGGGTTTTTTATCTTCCATTTATCAACAAATTGGCCGATTCCTTTTTGCATGAGCTTGTTTTTGATAGTAGTATGGCGCTGTGACCATTTTACTAGGCTTTCGAAATTAAGTTTATAGCGCCCGCCAACTACCACGTAAGTTACCTCTTGGGCACGAATGGCGCGACGGATAGTTTGAGCGTTAACTCCGAACAGTCTGCCTGCTTCGGAAATAGATACCCGGATTAATTCTTTTGGTTTGTTTAATGGTGTTTCATTCATATTTGTATACTATAGTATATACAAAATTTGAATTTTTGTCAAGTAATGATGATTTTATGTTAGGATAGATTCTGTTTGTTTTGTATTAATATTTATTTTGTGTACACTATATTATACAATTATTGTATACACTATTGTATACAAATTGTAAAATTTAACACAGAGTTGCACTATTGTTTACCCTAATAACACCTACATAAAATATTTGTGGCAGGCTGTTTATTTGGAATTTAAAATCTTTTCTAACTAAAATTGACCGATGATATATTTGTGCTCAATTGGTTGACCATTTAGCGGGTTATCTGATATACTGGAAGAGCTAAAGTGTAACACTTTTGTTTTTTTTACGTCTTCTAAAATGCCAAGTAAGCTTAACGAAAAAATTCTTCTTTACAAATTACTTACCGAGCGCGACCCGGAAGCTTTTGCAGCTCTGTATGATATATATTTAACGCGCATATATCGTTTTGTGTACTTTAAAGTTTCTTCACATGAAGAAGCTGAAGATTTGACATCCGAAGTTTTTTTGAAAACTTGGCACTATATACAGGAGAAGCGCGAAGTGGAAAGTTTTAGTGGTCTTCTCTACAGAATTGCGCGCAACTGCATTATAGACTTATATCGTCAGAAAGCAAGCAAGCCAGAGATTTTTACGGATGAAGAGATTGACGCCAGCGATGAAGGAAAGTGGCTCGGGGCTATGAATGTAAAGGCAGAGAATCAACAACTGTTTATAGCCTTGAAAAAATTAAAACAAGAATATCAAGAAGTTTTGACACTAAAGTATATTGATGAATTGGAGATCGATGAAATTTCGGCGATAACAGAAAAAGGGAGGGTAGCAGTACGAGTAACCCTTCATCGCGCGCTAAAAAAATTACGAGAGATAATAGATGTTGAGGTAACCGTGCAATAAAAATGTACAATACTATGGGGAATCAGGATTTGATTCAACAATTAAAATCTTTGCGAAGAGCGGAAATTAACCCGCGTAAGGAATGGTTGGAAAGCAACCGGGCTTTGTTGTTGTCTCAAATTAACAATACGTTACCGCCAGCCAGCTTGCGAAGTAAAACAGATCGCTGGCAAAATGTTTGGTCTGCCATGAGTGTGTTTGTGCCACAACGAATTGTTTATACTATAGTTAGACCGATGGCAGTAGTGGTAATTGCAGCTCTTATAATTACTACTGGTTCAATTGGCGCAGTAGACGCTGCGTATCAAGCTTTGCCGGGTGATTGGCTTTATCCAGCCAAGCGTGCCGGTGAAAAAACACAAGTAGTCGTGGCTGGCTTAATTGGTGGGAAAAATGCCGAAACAAAATTACATGCCGAATTTGCCAAACGTCGCGCTGTAGAAACTCGTCAAATAATTACACGTGATGACCCGGGAACGGTGGCGCAAGTAGTGGCAACTGTGGCAGATTTAAAAAATGAAATTTCTACTCTGAGTCAAAGTTTAAATGATGAAAGAAAAAATGTTGGTACGTCGCTTCCGTCTGACGTGGTTCGAGAAGTAAAACAAAATGCAGAACAAATTAAAACGGTTCTCCAAGATGTTAAAATTAGTTTGAATACCACTTCTTCCCCCGAAACCCAAGCTGCTTCTCAGGCGGTGAGTGAAACCAAAGATTTGGTAAAGGACGTTTCTTTAAAAGCTGTAGGTGTTATTGTTTCAAAACATTTAGATGGTGATCAATCTATTTCTAAGGATGAAGTAACCAACGTTTTGGGTAAAACAATTCAAGATGCCGCCCTAGAAGCGGGTGATGCTAAACAAAATGTATCTGGAGTAAAAATTATTGTTGATGCCGCGAAAGTAGAAGTAAAAAATTTGGTAAATGATGATAAGACCCAGGGGGTTACCACCACACAGCAGTTTGTGGACAAACTGGCGGCGGTTTCAAATCAAACTGTGGCCGCGGTGCTTAAAACAGAGGCGATGTCCGCTCAGGTAGATAAAAATGTTTCTGAAGCCAGAAAGTTACTTTCGGATGGAGATTTGAATAAAGTGGTTGATAAATTGAAAGAAGCCAATGAAACAACTAAAGAAGCAGAAAAAATTTCTGACGCAACTTTGCAGAAAGCCCAAACTGTTTTGCCAATTGTACAGGTTATAAAAGATTCAACTGAGGATATTAATGCGGCAGTTGTAACCACGACAGCCATAAAATCAAATCCATTAACAAACAGCGCAGACGGTCCGGTTATTGTTATGAGCTCAACACTTGTGGTAAAACCAACCTCTACCCCAGTGGTGGTACCTATTAACGTTATTATTAAGAAATAATTTTAATAATTTTAATTTTTATCTCTCTCGAATAATTTTGGCAGACCGCGAAGGTTGTTTGAGAGAGGTAAGTTTATCGAATATGAACAGTGCTCCAAGGTCGAGGGTCCGTAAAGGATTCGCCTGTTCGGTTGTATCTTGCGGGGGTTTTAAATTCTCGTAAGAACGGCCCTAGAGTGATTGACTCAGAAATTTTTTCTGGGCGCAGCCATCTGGGGTTCATATTAATTTATTGTATGTCGAATGTATTAAAGATTGCTAAAAAAGCCCTTACACTCGGCGTAGTATCGTCCACAATTTTGTGGTCCAGCATGGTTTCGGTATTGGTACCGTCTGTCGCGCAAGCGGCTTCGTGCCCAGTCCTTAACCCAGGTGACATGATTAAAGTTACCGGCAAGGCTGCTATCTACGCTGTAAATAATAGTAATAAAGTATTGTATTTCCCAAGTGGCGATGAGTTCAAGAGTTGGCGCCCGACCTACGGCGGATATGTTTCCGTCAGTCAGGATTGCTTTGACTCTTTGCAAGTTCCATCAACCTATCCTGGCGCGGTTAACTTCCACCCAGGTTCATATGTTGTAAAACGCCCATCATCTGATCAGCTCTACGTAGTTGAACCAGGCAATACCTTAGCCAAAGTTACCCCAGAAGCAGCGAAAGCTCTTTACGGAACTGGTTATAAGGTAATGACTGTGGCGGATGCTTTCTGGCCACACTACGTTAATCGTGGTGCTGACGTAACAGAAGGCAAACCACACCCAGGCATGCTCGTCATGAATGGTGGCAAGACATGGTATGTTGACACTGACATGAAATTGCGCGAAGTAACCGCGACCGGTATGACCGCAAACGGTTTCCAGAGCAAATTCGTACACGTGGTAACTGATGCCATGATTGCTGGTATGAGCTTTGGCGATAAAATTGACGCCGAAGTAAAAGCTTTAACTGACAAAACACAAAGCGGTGGTGTTGCAGCTCCTACGACTCCAGTAGCCGGTGGTAGCCTTTCCTTAGCTTTGGCTTCGGACAACCCATTCTCCGCAACTGTAGTATCTGATAACGCCAGCACTTCAAATGGTGCTCAAGCCATGATTCCAGTTTTGAAGGTTGTCTTCACTGCTGGTAATGACGGAGACGTTAAAGTTACCAGTCTTAAATTGAAGCGTGGTGGTGTCTCGGCTGATACTGATATCAGCAACATGTACCTCTACGATGGGGATATGTTGGTTGCAAGCAACCCAAGCATCGCCAACAACATGGTTACTTTCAGCAACTCTAACGGTGTTTTCACCGTTTCAAAGGGTAGCTCAAAGACCATTTTAGTCAAGTTGGATCTTAAGAATTCTGTATCTGCCGGTAAAACTTTGTCGTTCGGCGTTAATGCCGCTTCCGACGTAGTTCCAGCCGCCAGCTCCGGTTCTTTCCCACTTGTTGGTAACACCTTTACCACTGCTTCGGTAACTGATCTTGGTAAGCTCGCGCTTTCCAACGTCAGCCCAACTGTGGCCGGTACTGTAGATCCTGGAACCACTAACTTTGAGGTTTGGAGAATGCAAGCCCAAGGCAGTAACCAGGACATGGAATTACGCAAACTCAAAATTACTATGGTTGGCTCTGTCAACCCAGGTGATTTGAAGAATTTCGGTCTTTTTGCCGGCGCCACTCAAATTGGTTCTACCGTCGCTGAGATGGCTTCCGACAAGACAGTTACCTTTGATTTCTCCAGCGCTCCATACGTTATTACAAAGGGTCAAACCAAACAACTAAGCGTCCGCGCTGACGTTGTTGGCGGTACCAATCGTACCTTCTATGCTTCGATCCAGAATTCTGGCGATGTCATTACCTTTGACAAGAACTATGGTGTGTTTGTAAAGACAAACGGTACCGACAGCTTCACGATTGTGCAAGCTGGTGGCAGCAGTTCAGTAAACTGGACTGTTAACACGGGTACTCTTTCCCAGACCTTGTCCAGTGATTCTCCGACTGGTAACGTAGCTTCAAGCTCCGTTAATACCATTCTCGCCAGATTCATGTGGAAAGCCAATGGTGAAGATATCAAAGTTTCAAGTCTCAACGTATCAAGTACCATTACCGGTGGCCCTGCCACACCTGTCCTCAAGAATGTTCGTCTCTTGGTTGACGGATCGCAAGTTGGTTCAACCATTTCAAGCTTAACCGCCAACGGTGCTTCCAACAATGGTTGGGGAACGTTTGGCAGTAGCTTTATTGTAAAATCAGGAACTTCTGCTAAGGTAGAAATTTCTGCCGATCTCACCGATACATCTATTGGTGCTGGTCAAACAATAACTGTTGGCACCCCAGCCGGTTCCAGCAATGGTCAAGGCACTGTTTCTCTTACGAACGTAAGTTCCGTATTGAAGAATGGTAACACTCTTACTGTAAAAGGCGGTACCGTTAATGTTACCAAGAACGCTTCCTTCGGCGACAAATCATCGACTAACCCAACTGGTCCAGTTAATGCCCAGGCCGTCAAAGTAGCCTCCTTTGTGGTTACTGCTGGCGCGGGTGAAGATGTAGAACTCAGTCAAGTAGTTTTGAAGGACAATAGCTCCAACTGTATCGGAACTTCCCTTCAAAATGTATTGTTGAAAGATGCTTCTGGTAAACAACTCGGAGCCACCTGGACTAACCCGGGAACCTCGAGCTGTGGAAACAACAGCAACACCTTTAACATCACTCCAGCTGTTACTATTTCCAATGGTGCTCAATACGTGGTTGATGTGTACGCCGATCTTAAGGCCTCACTTTCTGCCACCGCTATCATGAAGGTTGACTCAGTAACCGCTACCGGCAAGAATACCGGTACCGATGCCAGCTACAGCACTGCCGTAGCTTTGCAGAACATGTTTGTATCTTCGTCCGGCGCCTTAATGGTGCAAACCGACTCAGATACATCCGTTGCTACTAACCAACTCATGGGTCAAACCGATCAGGTTATTGGCAAATTCAAAATTTCTGCCAGTTCAACCGAAGCGGTAAATATTACTCAATTAGTAGTAAGTGGTATTTTCAGTAGCGGAGCTACCGGTACCGTTCGCAATATTCGCTTAGTCGATGATGCAACCGGTCAACAGGTAGGCAGCGCTGTTTCAGCCTTCAGTGATACTGTGGCTGGTACTAATGCAGCGACCACCACATACTCGCATGCTACTTTCAGCAGCCTCAATCTCCAGATTGCCAAGGGTACTTCCAAGACCTTGTCTGTAAAGGTTGACTTTACATCCTACGAGGACACTGGTCTTAGTACCACCGGTCAAACTGTTGCTCTAGTTGTCTTACGCACCTATTATGGTTCTTCAGGCAACAATCCAGTAACAGCTACCGGCGCTTCTTCTGGAACTTCGCTGACAGCAACAATTTCTGATTCTGGAACTATTCAGTCATTCGCGGGTGCTATTGGTGGCTATGGCTCTACCTCCACCTTGTATCGCGCCAAGCTTACAACCGCTTGGGCCTCCGATACACCAAGTGGTGCTTCTTCACCATCATCCGCTCAGACAATTGCTAAGTTTGTAATTACCAACTTAGCTAACTCTGGATCGTACACAGCTACAGTTAACTTAGTTAACTTTAACTTCTCCACCACGATCTCAGCCGCGGCTGGGGCTTCCATGAGCCAAGCCATGAATGTCTATAAGGATTCGCTTTCGACAACAGCCTTAGCTACTACATACTGGACGTACACCGGTGCTTCAACTGGTAACCCGTATGCTATGTCTGGCAATACTATTATCACTGATGCAAACTTTACAGATGTAGATATTGCAGCCGGCGCCTCCAAGACATTCTACGTAACTCAAGACACCAGTGCCGCCGCGAGCACGAAGTCGCTCTCGGTTAGAATCGCTGGTAGCCAGGTGACGTGGACAGATGGCGTAAGCAGTAGTCTTACTGTTATGGGCCAAGATCTGCCACTTCAATTCAAGACGTTCACTTACTAAGCCAATGTAGTGGTTTAGCAGTAACGTTCGTTTATCGGTACACAACCGATACAACCCCCGCCGCAATGGCGGGGGTTGTTTTATTATTAAAATTATAGTAAAATAAAATAAAAAATGACGAAAATTAGCAAATTATTGTATTTTATTATGACTTGCAATTATATTAAATTTCAACGCTACAGTCTTTATGCAAGCCTGATATTACCGTTACTTTTTACTTCATTCACCTTTTCTCCCTGGCATTTTGGAAAAACAATTTTTTTTCAAATTTTGGTGGAAGTAATGGTTGCAAGTTTATTTATATATTGGTTGCGCGTGGCTGGAGAAAAAGAAAAGTTAGTTTTGTGGAGCAAAAATCTAATTAGGCGTATAAATTGGCTCGATTGGTCAGTGATTATTTTTTTGTTAGTACTTACTATCACTGCCTTAAGCGGATTTGATGTAAACAATAGTTTTTGGGGTAACCAAGCGCGAACCAACGGCGTATTTACGTGGTGGCATTTTGTAATATGGTACCTATTTCTTCGTAATATATTCAAAGAGAAAAAAGAATGGCTTTATTTTTTTGGTGTAATTATCGCCGTATCGCTTGTAGTGTCGTTCACTATTTTTTTCCCAAATTTGCTACCAATGTCGTGGCAGAGCGCTTCTGGCGGTGGCATTATTGGTAATCGGGCATTTGCTGCTAATTATCTTTTAGTCGCAGTAGGTCTGGCTGTTTATTTAGCAATAATTTTAAAAGGTTTTTGGAAATATGCTGTGATCATGGCTACCATTATACTTTTGGCAGCCCTTTTTTATCTGGGTACGCGCGGGGCGCAGCTTGGTTTGGTTGTGGGCGTAGTGGTTGGCTGCGGTCTCAGAATAGTGTATATGTCTCGTACAAAATATCGCCGCGCCGCTTTCGTAGCTGCTTGTTGTGCGGTTGGTATCGTTGGTATTTTAGTCTTTTTTGGACAATCTAATTCTTTTCGTCAAAATTGGCCAAGACTCGGCAATCTCATCAATTATCATCAGCTTATTTCAGGCACCGGGGAAACCCGTCTTATGGCGTGGCGTATCGCGCTTCAAGGCATTAAAGATAAACCAATTGTCGGCTGGGGAATGGAAAATTACACTATTGTTTTTAATAAATATTTTAATCCTCAATTTCTCAAACATAGTTTTCAAGAAACGGTTTGGGACAAACCACACAATTGGCTTTTGGAAATTGGTATCAGCGCGGGCGTAATAGGTATATTGAGTTATATAAGTATTTTTTGTGCCGCTGGTTATTATATCTTACGTCGACAAGCTCTGCCGCCTTTTGCGCGAGCAATTTATGCCGGCACGTTGGTTGGTTATTTTGTGGCAAATTTATTTTTGTTTGAAACCAGTAACAGCTTGCTTATGTGGTTTGCGGTGCTGGCATTTATATCCAGTCAACAATCCATTGGTACCGAGCAATTATCGCAAGCAAGTGGGGCGGCGCAGAGCCAAGCCTCATCATTTAAAAAAGTATGGTTGGTTGGTGGTATACTATGTATAGTAATATTATTGTGGAAATACAATGTACTTCCTCTTCGTGTGTCATACTACCTTCGCTCTGCCCAAAATGCGGTCACGGCGGAATCGTGGGCAGATTATGCGCAAAAAACTCTCAGCCTGCCAAGTTTGTTTCGTGGCGAAAGCGCTATTTTTTTGGCAGAAAGGTTTACCCAGCTCGATAAATCAGGGATTTCTATAACCAGTACGTCTACAGTATCGGCCGCGTTGGCAGCAGCGCACGTGTTAGATAAGGAAAGCGAAACACACCCAACTAATCCGCTCTTTGCAGTCTGGTCGGGGCAAATGTATATGGTTTTAGGAGAGAAACTAAACGAAAAATATTACGCCGATGCCGAGCGCGCCCTCCTGGTTGCTTACCATTTATCCCCACGCAAACAGGAATTTTTATTTTTCTTGGGTCGGCTCTATCTTCTTAAAAAAGATTTTTCCACTGCCCTGGCCTATCAAAAGCAAGCCGTTGCCGCCGCGCCAAATATTAGTACAAGCCATTGGTTTTTAGGGCTTACCTATATAGCAAGCGGAGATAAACAAAATGGGCTTCTCGAAATTGAACAAGCCTTAAAGTTGGGCTATTATTATAGTTTGACACCCAATCAAAAATTATATATTATAGACCTTTACGCAGAGACTCAACAATACGATAAAGTTATTGAATGGTATAAAAAATTTATTATCGAAGAACCGGAAAATGTGAATTGGTATATAAAATTGGCTACGGCTTATGCAGTTGCCGGTAAAAAAGATTTAGCTCTTGAGACAGTGCGTCAGGCAATAGATATGTACCCGCCGCTCGCGCCCCAGGCCGCGGCCTTCATTAAACAATATCATTTACAATAAAAATATATGTATAAAAAAATTATTATTGGTGTTGTCGCACTCGTCGTAATTGGTGGGGTGGCAGGACTCTGGTATACGGGGTTTTTGGGAGGGGAGAGGGCCGTGCGCCGTTCCATAAGTTCTAACCCCGAATGGCTTGCTAACTACGAAAAGGCCAAACAACGCGAGGCCGAAATACAAAAAAACCCAGAAAAAGCCGGCTTGTATTTTTCGCTCGGCTTGGCTTGGAAGAGTATTGGCGAACTGGGCGGACCAAAAGAATTTTTTAATCGTTCGCTTGCGGTATATGAACAAGGCATTGCTAAATTTGGCGCACAAAATATTTTGTTTTATCTTAATGCTGGCAAATTGGCCGAACGAGTGGATGACTTAGCCAAAGCGGAAAATTATTATAAAAAAGCTATAGAAATTTCTCCCGCCGATGACAGTGGCTACAAATATTTAGCGGAGCTTTATGAGTATCGTTTAAAAAAATCTAAAGCCGAGGTATTGGCTGTTTTCCATATGGGTGATATTAAAATGGTTAACCCTTCCTCGCTTTTGATGGCCGAAGCATCCTATTTGCATCGGGTTGGTGATGTGCTTGGTGCATTAAAAATTTATCGTGTTTTGGTTGAGGCGTACCCTAGTAACCAAGGCTACAAACGAGTTGTTCAAGAGTTAGAAACCGAAGCTGCTGCTCAAAAATAGCCTGTAGATTTACATAACCTCGGTATCAGCCGGGGTTTTTTGTTACAATTTTTGTTTATTTACTAATAAAAGTGGATTTTCTATTGACAAAAGGCTCATTTTATGGTATAAAGGGATGTTCAAATTGCGTCTTTTTGGGCATAATTTGAATGTTAAAACTGTTCTTTTACAATCTATTTGAAGCAATACAAAATGTAATAACGTTCCTTGGCACGAAGAGAGGATAGAAACTAGAAATTGGAAATTGGAAATTGGGGATTTTTAAATCGTCCCGAGTTTCTTATTTCTAGTTTTTAATTTCCAATTTTTCTCCGTGCCAAGGGACTAAGGTTGTCCCAAGGCTTGTCCCCATTTCCGGCTCTAAGCCGGAGGAGGTTCCCATGTACCAGCAGATCATCCGCATCGCCGCCCTCGTCTTCGCGCTTTTCGTCCTCAACTCCGCCCCGGCCTCGGCCAAGAAGCCGGCCCCGGTCGCCGAGATCGAGAGTCCCGACCTCTCCCTCGCGAAGGTCCGTTTCAAGACCGGCGAAAAGAAGTACGAGGCCGAGGACTACGCCGGCGCCCTCAAGGAGTTCGAGGGCGCGAAGTTCCTGCAGCCCAAGCGCATCGAGCTCGATTACAACATCGCGCGCTGCCACGATCGGCTGGGCAACTGGGAGCAGGCGGTGAAGTTCTACACCGCCTACGCCGACACGAAGCCGAAGGACGAGAAGGAGGTGAGGGAGCGTATCGCGATCCTCAAGGAGAGGCTCGCGGCGAAGCCCCTCACCACCCCCGCCGTTGCCGGCACCCAGCCCGCTCCGCCCGCCCTGGCTCCCGCCCCCGCGACGCGGACTGACGGTGGCGTCACGCCCGCGGCTCCCGCCACCCCCTACGCCGGCAGCAAGCCGAACCTCAACCTGCCGGCCCCCGCCCCGGCCCCGCCCGCCGCGACTGTCCCGCTCGTTCCGACGACCCAGCCCGTGGCCCCCACGTCGACCAGCCCGCCCTTCTACAAGAAGTGGTGGTTCTGGACGGCCGTGGGCGCCGCCGCGCTCGTCGCGGTCGGCGTCGGCATCGGCGTCGGAGCTTCGCGGGAAACCACCTATTCCCAGACCCGCCCGGACCTGGGGACCGTTCACTTCAACCTCAACCTCTTTCCCACCCCCGACACGGGGGGGAGGTGACCCATGCGCCAGACCCTCTTCGCCTTGATGGTCGCCGCCCTCCTCGCGGGGTGCGGCGCCGACATGCGCCCGTGCCCCAAGGGCGCGGTCCGTATCCACATGCAGTTCGACCAGGTCGTCCGTGATCGTGGGTACGCCGTCACGGCGACCCTCACGATCGATGGGGTGTCGGTCCAGACCCCCTTCGACCCCAGCATCAACGGGGATGCGGAAGGGAATATGGACTTCGTCTTCACCCATGGCTACCCGGCGATCGGTGCAGAGGCGCAGATCGACCTGGTCGTGCGTCGCAACAGCGACATCGTCGGCGAGGGGCACGCAACCTTCGAGATCACCGAAGGGTGCACCTACGTCGTCGTCCCGGTGACCGCTTCGGTGGCACCTGAGGACGGCGGCACTGATCTCGCGCGGCTCGACGGCGGCGCTGACCTGTCTCGGCCGGACCTCGCCAGTGGCGACGGTTCGGTCGACCAGGCCACCCCGCCTGACCTCACGACGCCCCCCGACCTGACGCGCCCCCCCGGCGACCTCACCGTTCCGCCCCCTGACCTCACCGTCGCGGGGGACATGGCGCGGCTCCCGGACGCGGCCCTCCCCGACCTGACCACCGCCCCGCCTGACCTCACGACGCCCCCCGACCTGACGCGCCCCCCGGACCTCGTGGCCACGCCCGATCTGGTTCTCGCCTGCAATCTCGACGCCGACTGTGGCAGCAAGACCGGTGGTGCCTGCAAGAACGGCACCTGCCAGCCCCCTGCATGCACCGACGGCCTCAAGAACCAGGACGAGACTGACGTCGACTGCGGCGGCGCCAAGTGCGTGCCGTGCGTGCCCACCAAGGCGTGTATCAAGGACGCCGATTGCATCATTCCGTGGTGCAACCCCAGCACCAAGAGGTGCGGCAACATGGTCGGTACGGTCTTCATCGGATCGGAGGGCGAGAAAATTGACCTGAACAACCCGGCGAACAACCCGCCGCCCGTGTGGAGCTGCCTCGACGCCTGCGCCAAGAAGTTCGGTGCCGGTACCTACCGCTGCTCCACCGTGCTCGGCTCCGTCAACGGGCTGAGCTGGTCGCAGTGCTACGGCGACGGGCAGCACTGCTCCCCTGGTGGAGAGGTGTCCGAGAGCTACAAACTCGGCACCACCTACTACTGCCCAGGGGCGCCGGGCTGCGCCTGCTCGGCGTGGGTCGACTACCAGAACAGCGGTGGTTCGGCCTGCGCCAACGCGGGCGCCAAGTCCTACTGCTTCAAGTAGACCCCCGCCAGAGGGCGGAGCCCACTTCGGTGGTGCTCCGCCCTCGGCGGATCTAACCTCGCGGTTGCCTACGGCGACCGCTTCTCTCTTGTACTCAAGATTAGTTAAATCGTGGTTACAAGTATAGAAAAAATAAAATCCCAAGGCACATGTCCGGGATTTTTTTATTAAGTTTGGTTAATAACTGTCATTCCGACTGAGGAGCTCGCGCGACGAGTGGAGGAATCCCTTGGTTCGTTAAATGGCGATTTTGGTAAAAGGGATTTCTCGACTAGGCCTCCGGCCTCGCTCGAAATGACAGTTTTTCATTGAGCTATTTTTGTTTGACAGTAATTGTTTAGGCCAGGTATACTATACTGGTATTATTACACTTTTTTATGAAAAATATCATTGAACGGATTGTTAAATTCTGTATCTACGCCACATTTTTTGTGCCGCTGGTGGTGGTACCGTCGTCGTTTATTTTTCCGTTTATTGTCCCCAAAATTTTGTTATTTCGCGCCCTGGTTACTATAATGCTTGCTGGTTACATTTTGCTTTTAGCTGTAGATTTTGAATCGTATCGGCCAATTCGTTCTATTTTGTCGTTATCTGTTTTGTTGTTCTTGTTAAGTTTTGGTTTGTCAACTTTTTTAGGCGTGGATGCCTACCATAGTTTTTGGGACAACCACGAACGCATGTTGGGCCTGTTTACTATTACTCACTATATTATTTATTTTTTTATTTGTGGCGCCGTGCTGCGAAGCTGGTCGGATTGGAAGTGGGCGTTGCGCCTATTTTTATTGGCTGGTTCCATAGTAATGTTTATTGCAGTTTTGCAAAAAGGCAATCCAGAATTACTCTTAAACCAGGGTAGCGACCGCACCGCAAGCACGCTTGGCAATGCAATTTATGTGGGCGGTTATGGTTTGTTTTTGTTTTTTGTTTCCTTGCTTCTTTTTACCAAGGATAAAATAACAAGTTGGCGGTTTGCCTATGGTTTAGCGGGTATTTTGGCCATACTTGGTATATTTTTTAGTGGCACGCGCGGATCAGTTATTGGTTTATTGGCAGGCTTGTTTGTAACTATTGTGGGTTATTTAATTATTATAAAAAATCACGCTCGCGTGCGGTATAGTTTACTTGGCATTTTAGGACTTGTAGTCTTTGGTGTCCTCGTATTGTATGCCAATCGTAATTCAGCGTGGGTGGAATCATTGCCGGCCATCGGTCGTTTGTCCGCCACTTCGTTTTCTGATATTAAAAACGGCACTCGTTTTATTGCTTGGCAAATTGCTTGGCAAAGCGCGGCCGAAAAGCCTTTTTTTGGCTGGGGGCCCAACAACTTTTTTTACGCGTTTAACAAATATTACAATCCACGCTCGCTGGAATTTGGTTATGGCGAAACCTGGTTTGATAATGCCCACAATATTATTCTTAACACGCTTACCGTACAAGGGTGGTTCGGTCTTATAGTATATCTTTCTGTTTTTGGCGTGGCCGGAGTTGTTTTGTGGAGAAACAAAAATTTTCGTGAAAGCCAGCCGCACGTAGTGGTTATTGGATCTGCTTTTTTGTTTGCACATTTAGTGCAGAATATTACGGTTTTTGAAAACCCCACTTCATATTTGTACTTTATGTTTTGGCTGGCGCTCGTGGCGCAGAGCACAACCGCGGTTGTTAAAAGTGATGAGAATAATATTCAAAAAATAAAAACAGCCGCAGCGTCGCAGCCGGTTGGGATCGGCGCGGTTGTGCTCACTGGGCTGGCAGCGTTGGCGGTAATTTTTGTTTTTGAAATTCAACCAGCTCGCGCTAATATTAAAACACTCGACGCACTTAACGCTTTTGCGACAGACCCGACAACCGGGTTCGCTGTTATGCAGGAAACTCTAAAATTTAACTCTCCCCATATTGATGATATTAGAAGCGACCTTGCCCGCATGGTGGTTGACTTGGTTGGGAGATATTATCAAAAATTAGGCAAAGAGCAGTCAGTGCAATTTATTGATTTTACTCGAACTTCACTTGAAGAGAATGTTAAACTTCACCCTTTGGATATTCGTAACAACATGACGTTAACGCAGCTTAACCAGCTTAGTTACGCCATTACGAATGATCCGCGTTTTATAGTGTCCGCACACGAATACCTTGTAGACGCATTAAGTAAGAGCCCGCGGCGCCAACAACTTATGTATATGTTGGCAAGCATTAAATTGCAGCTCGGTCGCAAAGATGAAGCAATACGCCTAATGGAACAATCAATTGAAGAAGACCAGAAAATTTCTGAAGGTTACTGGCGTTTAGCTTTTATCTACCAGTTTATTGGCGACACAATTCGTGCCAGAGCCACTCTTGGTTTGGCTCATGAGCGGGGAGTAGTATTTGACGCTCAGGGTCAAGATGTTGAAACCCAGATTATGGCTGGACTTGGAAAGAACGGTACAAAGAAGTAGTTTTGTTTATCATTTCTGCGAGTGAAGGCAAAGGAGGTGCGTTTTTGGCAAGTTCTTTCATTTTTTCAGGGTGCTCAGCAGCCCAAACCAGCGCTTCGCTTAATTCTTCAATTGAATCCGGTTGTACCAACAGGCCGGATTTTTTATTTTCAATTAATTCGGGGATCCCGCCCACACGTGTGGCGATAATTGGGACATGCGCCCTCAGTGCTTCTAAGAGAACATACGGCAAACCTTCTTTGCGGGAGGGGAGAACAAAAGTTGAAAATTTGGTCAGAAATTGCGCTGCATTTTCTGTTTGGCCCTTCAAAAAGATATTTGCACCAAGATTGTATTCAGCAATCAATTTTTGGATATATTTTTTTTCTGGTCCATCACCGTAAATTAAAAATAAACTGTTATGTAATTTAATTTTCGCTTTGGCGACCGCTTTAATAAGTACATCAATACCTTTTGTTTTGTATAAATTAGCAATGGTACCAAAATATATTTTCGGTAATTGATTTAGTGGGTCCGCGTTCGGCAAAAGATTGGCTTTTCCGTCAGCAAGTGGGTTAATTCCGTTTTGCACTAAGTGTATTTTTTCTTTTGGTATACCAATTGTCGTTCCACGCTCAGCGTCATGCTTTGAGAGCGTAATAATAGCCGACTTATCCAAAGCGGTAGATTTTTCTAAATAGCGGTACAGCGCTTGTCGCCACGACGCAAGTGGTTCATCAAATACCCAGCCGTGAACTGTATACACAATGTGCGGGCGCAGAGCTTTGGGTAGTCTTCGCGCCGCATACGAACCAATTACGCCAGCTTTGGAACTGTTTAAATGAACAATTCCAGGTCCAAAATTTTTATACAATTTTCTTAATTCCCATACCGCTCGAATATCGTCCCAAAGAGAGATGTTTCTTACTAAGTATTTTAATTGGACAATTTTAATTTTTTTTGTTAGTTGTTCATTGTTAATTGTTAATTTATGTTGCAAATCTCTTCCTCCACTCGGTTCTCCCACCGCCACCGTTACCTCAAATTCAGGTCCCAAATTGGTGGCCAAATCAAACACATAGCGTTGCGCACCACCCCACTCGCTTTGAGTAATAACGTACAGAATTTTTATCTTGGTGTGTAACATAAAAATGCTTATTTAAGCCAAGCCTGAACGAATTGTATCATTTCAGGTAAACAATTGTCAAAAATGCTTTTTAAGATCTGTTAACTGCTAATTTTATTGACTTTTTGTGTTTTTTGTTGTATACTACTTTGTAGGTTTTAGCTCAAAAAGGCTTA
The DNA here is from genome assembly GCA_964533715.1 of uncultured Gammaproteobacteria bacterium. Taxonomy (GTDB): domain Bacteria; phylum Patescibacteriota; class Patescibacteriia; order Magasanikbacterales; family GWA2-37-8; genus CAZHNI01. The sequence continues at coordinate 72,218 of CAZHNI010000002.1, forward strand.
TTTTATTTAAAATATGACCATAGTAGTAACTGGTGGGGCAGGGTTTATTGGTTCTCACCTGTGTGACCGTCTTGTGGCCGAAGGGCATCGTGTAATTTGTGTTGACAGTCTTTTTACTGGTAGCCGTGCCAACATTGCCGCTTTGCTGTCTAGCAAAAACTTTTCTTTTCTTGAACATGATATTGTTCATCCTTTATTTATTGAAGAGAAAATTGATCAGATCTATAACTTGGCTTGTCCGGCCTCAACTATTCAGTATCAAGAAAACCCAGTGCACACTATTAAGGCTAATACACTTGGCGTTATTAACATGCTGGGGTTAGCGCGTAAACATAAGGCTCGTTTTTTGCAAACATCTACTTCCGAAGTGTATGGTGATCCAGAAATTCACCCGCAGACAGAAGAGTACCGTGGCAATGTAAACCCGGTTGGTCCGCGGGCCTGTTACGACGAGGGCAAACGTTGTTCCGAAACTCTTTGTTTTGATTATCATCGTATGCATGGTATGGAAATAAAAGTGGTGCGTATTTTTAACACTTATGGACCGAGAATGGCGTTTGACGACGGGCGTGTTATTTCTAATTTTATAATCCAAGCTCTTCGAAATGAACCAGTAACAGTATATGGCGATGGGAGCCAAACGCGCAGCTTTTGTTATGTGGATGATTTAGTAGATGGGCTCATTAAGATGATGAACAGTGATAAAACAATAACCGGGCCGATTAATCTTGGTAACCCAGGTGAACGTAGCATGCGCGAGATGGCCGAAAAAGTTATTGCACTTACAAAATCAAAAAGTGTCATTGTTAAGCGTAGTCTACCCACCGATGACCCGCGTCGACGTTGCCCAGATATAACTAAAGCACGTGAGCTGCTTAGTTGGCAGCCAAAAATCAAAATGGAAGATGGGCTTACAAAAACAATCGCCAATTTTAAATCACGACTCTAAAGTGGACAGCTACGCTATGCGCCTTTCCAATCGAATTCGCACGTATGTTTCCCAAAATAAAATATTGGCTATCACCCTGTTGTTAGCCAGTTTTTTTATTTTTTTCCGAATCTCTCACGTCGATATGCTCGGCGATGACGCACATTACAGCGTGCGATCCATTGGTCTTGTGGATTTTATGTTTTCGGATGTGGAATTTCAACCCACCCCCCTACAGTGGTTTGATCAGATGCCTCTTTGGGCACGCCTATCCTTCCACGACCATCCCTTGGTGCTTTTTATTATTCAACATTTCTTCTTAACAATTCATCTCAGTATATTTTTTTCCAAGTTGCCGTATGCACTCATGGCTCTTGGAACAATGTTTGTTACGTATACATGGATTAAAAAATTATTTGGACAGCGCGTTGCTGAGCTAAGCGCCGCGCTGTTCCTTCTCAACGCACATTTTATATGGCAGGGCAGAGTGGCTTTTATGGAGAGCGGCGTTCTATTTTTTATTTCACTTGCGTGCTATTATTTTATTTTATTTCTCGAGAATCCTAAAAAGTGGCTGCGATTTGGTTTCTTTTTAGGTCTGCTTGTGGAAGTAAAATTTACCACTCTTTTTATTTTTCCGGCGTTTCTTACCTATCTTATTATCAAAAAACGTTCATTTTTTAGAGATGTCCGGTTGTATTATGCGGCTCTTGTGGCTGTTCTCGTTGTTTTACCAGTAGTTATTTACAACGTGGCTATGTATAGTGCGCGCGGGCATTTTGCCCTGCAGTTAGCCAGACTATTTCATCAATCGGCAAGCCCCTGGCATTTATCAGGAGTAGGGGCCTCAAGTGGAGTTGGTTTTTTTGGTTATTTCTCTTTTCTTGGCGGGCTTATTTCATATCCGTTTCTGGTTATTTTTGTTTTATCAATTATTTACACCCTTATTTTTCGGCGCGATGCCTTGCTTATTCATTTGGCGCTAGGTTTTTTTATTGTCGAAGACTTGCTTATAGGTGCGCGTGATTTGTATCCTGTTTTTGCTGCTTCGCTTACCGCTATCGCCGGGTATGATTTATCTCAGCGTTTGGCTTTAAAACACGCTAAGTTAAGGCGATTTTTTTTGGGATTTGCAGTGGTGTTTAGCGCGTATCTGCTTTTTTTTATGGCGCGTAGTATTACTTTATTTTCTCCTCAAAATAAAATATATGCTGGTTGGTTGCAATCCAGCGAACCGATGATTAATGTGGGGGTTGCCCAGATGGATTCGTATCTCAATTCGCTTATAGCTCGCGACCACTCGCTTACTTTTTTGGATGGTTATGGAGATTTAAAATTAAAACAAAATAATTTACAAAAATATCTTTTGCGTTTGACTACGGACGAGTTGGAACAAAAGCAGTCACATGCTCGCATTATTATTTTTGATGGCAATATTAATTGGTTTGCGCGGGTGTGGTTGTTTGAACGGCGGCGGTTTTACCAAAATGTACCCATTTTTTCGCTTAATGAAAAACAAATTTTAGACCAGCTTTCGTTGGAAGATTATTATTTTATCAAAGTAACCGAAGACGGTCCGCTTGATCCATATCGTACTCCAAATGGAGAGGCGACCGAGCAGAATATTACGGCGCTTGGAATTAAACCCGATTTAGTTTACCGGAATGATGGTAAAGTCGCGTTCAAAATATATCATGTGAGTCAGGGGTCGATACCAAAAAAATATGATTAAAAAACGTATTCTCATTTTTTCTACCGCGTATTTCCCGCTTGTCGGCGGAGCAGAAGTAGCGGTTAAAGAAATTACCGACCGTCTCCCCGAGTTTGAGTTTGTCATGATTACCGCTAGAATTAAACCGGAATTCCCTGAAGTTGAGCAAATTGGCAATATTCAAGTTCACCGTATTGGACTTGGTAATCAATGGGACAAATTTCGCCTTATTTTAAACGGCTCGAAAAAAGCTAAAGAGTTAGGAAAATTTGATGCAGTGTGGTCAATTATGGCGAGCTACGCCGGTTTTGCCGCGCTTAGATTCAAGAAAAAAAATAAACAGGTGCCATTTTTGTTAACGCTTCAGGAAGGGGATAGCCGTTTCCAAATTTATAAACACGTGTGGTGGTGTTGGTGGTATTTTAAACACATTTTTAAAAAAGCCGATAAAATCCAAGCGATTAGCAGCTATTTGGCACGTTGGGCAAGGCAGCTTGGTGCCAACGCCGAAACAATTGTAGTGCCGAATGGTGTTGATGTTCAAAAGTTCGCCTTTAATAATTCACAATCAGGAGCGCGAAACGAATTATTAAACAAACTCAATATTCCGCCCCAAGCAAAAATTGTTTGTACTATTTCTCGCCTAGTTAAAAAAAATGGAGTTGGCCCACTTATCAAATCACTCCAATATTTAAATCCTTCTGTTCATTTATTAATTTTAGGGAGTGGTGAACTGGAGCAGAACCTCAAAGCCCTTGCGCTAAAGCTGGGTCTTTCGGGGCGAGTTCATTTTTTAGGCAATACTCCTCATAATGTCCTGCCCCAGTACTTAGCAGTAAGTTCGGTATTTTGTCGCCCCAGCTTGTCGGAAGGTCTTGGAGTAGCCTTTTTGGAGGCTATGGCAGCAGGTGTGCCAGTGGTAGCGCCGGCAATTGGCGGTATCCCGGATTTTTTACTGGATGGTGAAACGGGTCTTTTTTGTAAAGTTAATAACCCTAAAGATATTGCCGAAAAAATTGAGCGAGTTTTAAATGACGAGATGTTGGGAACTAGGCTCCGCGAAACAGGGCGAAAACTGGTTGAGCTTAAATATACTTGGGAGAGCGTTACTCGCCAAATGAAAAATATTTTTGAAAAATTATGAAATTATTAATTGCAGCGGATATTTTTCCTCCCGAGTCCGGCGGCCCGGCTACGTACTCTGTTACGCTGGCGAATGAACTCGTGAAGCGGGGAGTTGAGGTTGTAATCGTTTCGCTTAACCCTAATTCGGATAAAAGCAAGGTTAATTGTCCTGTATTTGTAGTTAAAAGTAGTTTTAAGCCACTGCGTTATTGGCAGTATTATCAATTATTGTTACAGCATGGAAAAGATGCTCATGTAATTTACGCCATGGGTCCGGTAAACGCTGGCTATCCAGCCAAATGTGCGGCGCAAAAATTAAAAAAGAAATTTGTGGTCAAAGTAGTGGGGGATTACGCGTGGGAACAAGGCCAAGTTTCCGGGGTAGTCAGAGATTCGATTGATGATTTTCAGAAAAAGAAGTACGGCGGAAAAATCGGGTTGTTACAAAAAGTCGAGAAGAAAGTTGTTAAATGTGCCGACCGAGTAATTGTGCCCAGCAAATATCTGGCGGGAATAGTAAAGGGCTGGGGAGCGGCAGGTGACAAAATAAGTGTGGTGTATAACTCCGCAGAGTTTACGTCCGTTATCGGGAAATTTTCACACCCCGGTGAGCGGTGGATTGTATCGGTAGGACGTTTGGTGCCCTGGAAAGGAATGTCGGCACTTGTTGAAATTATGCCAAATTTATTGGCGGCGCTACCAAACTGTAAATTAAAAATTGTTGGCGATGGTCCCGAAATTCAGAATTTAAAAAATTTAATTAAGGTTTTAAATCTAGAGAACGTTGTTGAGTTGGTAGGTAATTTATCACACCAAAAAACACTTAATTACATTCAGTCGGCTGATGTCTTTGTTCTCAACAGTGGGTATGAAGGCTTGTCACACGTGCTACTTGAAGCGCTTAATTCCGAGGCGCCTGTTCTGGCTAGTAATGTTGGTGGTAATTCAGAAGTAGTTCGTCGACAGGAGGATTTATTTGAGTTTAATAACAAACAAAGTTTGATTAAAAAAATTCTCACATCGCTCGCGTCTCCAGTTGTGAATAGGGCGTCGGAATGGATGAGAGGCGATAATTTTTATGGTCGCTTCATGTTGCCGATCATGGTCTCGAAAACCAAAGAAATATTAGAAAAAGTATGCGCCAACTAATGATAAGTTTGGACAAAAAAATATTGGACCAAACGTCCGCGGCTGCTCGGCGCATGGTTGAATATGGAAAAGACAACGAATTGTACATAGTTATTCCACACGTCCAAAAACTGGAGCAAAATTTAAGTAGTTCCGTTCACGTATACGGCTCTGGCGGTAGCAGTAAAGTGTGCCAATTTTTTAATACCTGCAAAACCGCTCGCGGCCTGGTGCCGAAGTTTAAAATTAATTCAGTCACCACACAAGATCCGTTCTTTACCGGCTTGCTCGGGCTTCGCGTTTCCCATAAATTTAAGATTCCGCTTGAAGTGCAGGTGCACGGTGATTTTTTTAGCGGCACATATTATAACGCAACGTTTTTTGGCAAATTAAAAAATTTGCTCGCAAAATTTGTTTTACGCCACTCCGACTCGGTGCGCACGGTGGGGGAGCGAGTCCGCGCTAGTCTTGTAAAAATAGGCGTACCAAAAGAAAAAATTTACGTAAAACCTATTAATTTAAATATTGGCACGGTGTCCAAAAAAAATGATTTGCCAAATAAGAAATATTTTGTGTGGGCCGGTCGAATGGACCCGGTAAAGAACTTGCCGTTTTTGCTCGAAGTATTTTGTGAAGTTTGCAAAACAAGGCCGGAGGCCCGCCTTGTATTAATAGGAGAAGGCAGCGAGGCAAATAAACTTCGAGAACTTGTGCGCGCGCTTGGTTTAGAAAAAAATGTTACATTTGTTGGCTGGCATTCAGCGCCATTCATGGATATATACAATGCTAGCGCCCTGCTTTTGCCAAGCTTAAGCGAAAGTTATAGCGCGGTCGCGATGGAGGCAAATGCAATCGGCACGCCAGTGATTATGAGCGACGTCGGAGTTGCCAATTACGAACTAAAGCCTAGTGACAAGGTAACTATCCTGCCTATTAATGACAAAGAAAAGTGGGTGCAGGCGATCTTAAAAGTATAAATTAATATGGAAAAGCCCTGGGAGATTTTTTTAAAAGAAAAAATTAAAAAGATTTTTACGGAAAAGAAAACCATAATCGATATTGGTGGCGGTTTGCGTATTGATGCCAAGCGCAACAATCGTATCGATCCAAAAAATGTTTGGATTCAGGAGTTGCTGCCTAAAGTTGATTACAAAATTTTAGACAAAGTAGCGGATTATCATCCGGATATTGTTGGCGATGTCCACCATCTTCCATTTGCCGACAACAGCATTGACGCCGTGGTTTGTATTGCGGTTTTAGAACACGTGGAGGAGCCTCAGCAGGCGATGCGGGAAATATATCGCGTGCTAAAACCCGGCGGTTATTGTTTTTTTTACGCCCCGTTTTTGTATTATTACCATCCTATGAGCGGGTACTATAGCGATTTCTATCGGTTTACCTATGACGGTGTTAAATATCTCGCCAAAGATTTTAAAACAGTCCAAATTCAAAATGTGCGCGGCGCTTTGGCTACGCTAGGCAATCTGGTACCTGCTTTTTCCAAGCGCACCGGAATTTTTGAATTCTTGGACAAAGTATTCAAAAAAGAAAAAAGCAATCAAACGAGTGGTTACAGCGTATTTTGCATTAAGTAGAGGTTATGAATCTTTTGGTTACAACTCAAGTAGTTAACAAAAATGATGCTAACCTTGGATTTTTTCATGAGTGGCTTAAGCGTTTAGCTGCTGAGGTCGACAAACTATATGTTGTTTGTCTTTTTAAAGGTGACTACGATCTGCCGTCAAATGTTGAAGTAATTTCGCTTGGCAAAGAGCAGGGGAAAGTGAATAAATTGATCTATTCTTTTCGTTTTTATAAAATTTTTTGGCAGCTGCGGGGCAAATACGACGGAGTATTCGTGCATATGAATCCCGAGTATGCCGTGCTCGCGGGGTGTCTGTGGAAATTGGCCAAGAAAAAAGTTTTGCTCTGGTATACGCACAAGTCGGTTGATTTTAAATTGCGCCTTGCCGAAAAATTGGTTGATAAAATATTTACCGCCTCCAAGGAAAGTTTCCGCCTGCCAAGTAAAAAGGTTGAAGTGGTGGGGCATGGTATTGATACGGAACATTTCAGGCCTGGGCAACGATTGTTACCATCAAATTATTTTTTGTCAGTTGGTCGCCTTTCTCAGTCAAAAGATTGGGAAACCGTTGTGAAAGCGCTGAAAGCAATAAACGACAATGGAATTATTATTAACCCTCTGCTCGATATTGCTGGTGTGCCTGTTACTGGTGCAGATTTTGAATATGTAAAAGAACTGCATAAAACATTTGGCAACATTACTTTTAAATCATTTACTTATGATGAAATGCCACAACGCTATCAGTTGCACAGCTTACTCATTCATACCAGTCGTACCGGTAGTATGGATAAAGTCGTCTTGGAAGCTCTAGCTTCTGGGCGGCCCGTAGTTACTTCCAGTGAAGCCTATGCTAGTTTGGCTGATGGGGAGCTTAAAGGCGTGGTTTTTCGTTTTACTCCAGGTAATTATAAAGAATTGGCTAAGACTATTGAAAAAATATATACAGATGGTATACTTAACACTATCCCTAACCAAAAAGGGATTGATTATGTTAGGCAACACCATAATTTAGATAATCTGATACAAAAGATTGTTGGATATTTTAAGGCATAATATATGAAACTATCGGTTGTCATTCCGGTCTATAACGAGATTAAAACCATTGAGCAAACTCTAGCGACGGTAAAAGAAGCCGAATTGCCTAATTTAGAACGAGAAATTGTTATAGTTGATGACTGCTCAACGGACGGTACGCGAGAGTGGCTCCAAAAATTATCCGACCCGATGGCTAAAATTTTTTACCATGAAGTTAATTGCGGCAAAGGAGCGGCGCTCCGTACGGGTTTTAAGGAAGCGACGGGCGATTTTTGTATTATTCAAGACGCCGATTTAGAGTATGATCCGAATGAGTATCACCTGCTTCTCAAACCGTTAATAAACGGTAGAGCTGATGTGGTGTATGGATCCCGTTTTGTTGGCGGTAAGCCTCATCGCATTTTATTTTTTTGGCATTCATTTGGTAATAAACTCCTCACCATTTTTTCTAACATGTTTACCGATTTAAATTTAACCGACATGGAAACGTGTTACAAAGCGTTTACCAAAGACGCCTTGCATAAAATTTTATCGCGGCTCACTGCTAACCGTTTTAATATTGAACCGGAAATTACCGCGCGAGTGGCACAAGCCAAGTTGCGTATCTACGAAGTTGGTATTTCGTATTACGGTCGTACGTATGCCGATGGAAAAAAAATTGGCTGGAAGGATGGTTTTAGTGCGGTGTGGTCAATTATTAAATTTAATATATGGCGGTAAAGAAGGTGCTTGTTGTTACACCAAAATTTCCATATCCCCCCAAGGGAGCATGTGAGTTGGATCGTGCCAGCGGAATAGAAATGCTGATTGCGAAAGGATTTGAAGTGCAGGTGATAACCAAGGTATACGACAGCGAACACGCTTTGGTTGCCAAGCATACTGCGGATAGATTGGGCATAAAAATTATGCCGATTGCTTATAAAAATTTAAGCATGAATTTTTTTGGTAGATTAAAATCAATTTTTACGCGGGTAATTAAACCGTGGTATCTTGATGGCGCGGCTTTTGAATACGCCGATGCAGAAATTCAGACCGTACTCAAAACAACCCTGGATTCTTTTAAGCCGGATGTGGTGTGGTTTGATTATACGTATTTATGGCCGCTGTATAAATTTGTCAGACGGCGGAATATCCCCATAGTGACACGCTCAATTAATTTTGAACCAAATCATTTTTTAGAAGAGGATGGGCGATCGTTAATTAATTATTTCAAATTTTTACCTAAGTTATTAAGTGAATATCTTTCTGCCAAGTGGAGTGCTGTTGTCTTTGCCATTACTCCGAGCGAGGAGGCAATTTATAAAAAAATTGGCGCACCTAAAGTGGTCACTCTTCCGCTTCGCAGTTTGTCACGGTGTGTTAATTTTAAAATTACCGAACACGTCGGCGCCCCGCTCCAAGTTTTTTTTATGGGCTCCACCTATAATGTGGCCCATAATTTGGCTGCCCTGCGCTTTTTATTGTTAGAAATTGTTCCCAGAACGGAGAAAATGTTCCCGGGCCGTTTTCAGTTTAATATTTTTGGCGCTAAAATTCCCGAATCATTAAAGGTACAGCTCCGCCCTGCGGTTAGTTTTGTTGGTCATGTGCCTTTCGAGAGGTTAGACGGAGTCTTATCTCGCATGGACATCGCGGTAGTTCCTTCCTTATATGGCGCCGGTATGCAGCAGAAAATTTTTGAACCGATTACTCGCGGATTTTCCACAGTTGTTTCTCCGCGCGGCTTGGCCGGTTATCCTTTTAAAAATGACGAGCACCTGCTTCTTGCTTCCACGGGCGAAGAGTTTGCCAATAGCCTGGGCCGGTTGCTTGATGTTAATTTGCGTCGCCGGTTGTCGTCTGCCGCCAAACAAGCTGCTGCTCAAATTTTTTCCAGCCAGACAATAGAGAAGATTATGTTCGACTCTTCACTTGGAGTTTTTTAATTATGCAAAATACCTACTTAATTATAGGGGGAGCCGGTTTTATCGGCAGCAATGCCGCAGAATATTTTTTGAATCAAGGTCATCGTGTTATTATTTTTGATAATTTTTCTCGTTCCGGTTGCGTCGCAAACTCAGAGTGGCTTAAATCGTTGGCTTCAGGAGGGTCGCTGGAAATTGTAAAATGTGATGTCATCGATGTGAACCAAGAGGTCTTAAAAAATTTGGTGGAAAAAGCGGATTTTGTTTTGCATCTGGCCGCACAAGTTGCCGTTACCACTTCTGTTATTGATCCCAGAGCCGATTTTTTAACTAACGCTTTTGGAACCTTTAATGTGCTAGAAGCAGTTAGGTTATCCAAAAAACGTCCTGGCCTGATTTATGCCTCAACCAATAAAGTATATGGCGGTTTAGAGAATTTGGCGGTTATAGAAAACGATACGCGCTACGTATTCCGCGATGTGCCGTCTGTTTCCGAAACTCAACCGTTGGATTTTCACTCGCCATATGGCTGTAGTAAGGGCGCTGCCGACCAATATGTGCGGGATTATTCGCGCATTTTTGGTCTTAAAACTGCCGTCTGCCGTCAATCATGCATTTATGGCACGCGTCAGTTTGGGGTTGAAGATCAGGGGTGGGTAGCCTGGTTTATAATTGCTGTGCAGACCGGTAAAAAAATTACAGTTTATGGCAACGGTAAGCAGGTACGCGATTTGTTGTTTGTTACAGATCTGGTGCGTCTTTATGATACCATCTGTAACAACTTTGATCGTGTGTCCGGCTCAATATTTAATGTCGGTGGGGGAGAGAACAACACGCTTTCACTTCTTGAATTTTTGGATATTTTATCAAAAAAGATGGGGCGGCCTATTCAATACACCGCTGGCGATATTCGTCCCGGCGACCAGCCTATATATATTAGTGACAATAGCTTGGCTAAATCGAAATTGGATTGGGTTCCGAAAGTAGATGTTAATCATGGTATAGAAAAATTGTGGGTATGGGTAAAAAATAATCCGTCGCTTTTTGTGTAAGATTATGATTAATTGGTTATATCAAAATAAAATTATACTCAGTATAGTGTTTTTGTCATTTATTTTTTCTCTGACCTATTCTTTCATCTATCGCATTCAACCGGTTGTGGATGCCTATGCGTACGATCAAATTGCACTTAATATAGCGTCCGGGTACGGTTTCCGTGAAAATATTGACGTCGACATTCTAAACGATGTGTCTATCGTTCGGGCCGGCCCTGGATATGAATATATGTTGGCGGCCCTGTATCGATTATTTGGGCATTATTATGAAGCGGTTTGGATATTGCAGGCCATATTGCACGCTTTATCGTCTGGTGTGCTCTATTTGGCTGCCAAACGTTTATTTAAAGGGAACGGTCACGTAATTGGGGTAGTTGCTGCACTTGTTTTTGGTTTTCATCCGGATCTAATAGAAATTTCTGCCATGTTGATGACGGAAACTCTGTATCTGTTTTTTACCACCATAATAATTTATGGGTTAGTTCGTTTTTTTGATGAGCCTAAAAACCGTGTGTTGGCCGCGCTCCTCGGTGTCGCTCTCGCCGCCGGCGTACTTACTAGGCCCCCACTCATACTTCTGGTTCCGATAGTTTTATTTATAGCTTATCGATTTCGCGCCTGGCATACCGGCATAATATTTATTTTAGCTCTCGGTTTGTCGCTACTGCCGTGGGTTGTTCGCAACTATCTCATTTATCATCAGCTAATCCTCGCAACTCTTATCGGGGAATATAATTTGTGGGTTGGCAATACGCTTCTTTCTAATGGCGGCCAAATATCGGGCGGCTTTAATGCTGTTACAAATTATACAGATGCGCATGGTTTTTTGAATTTGTCTAAAGTTGCCCATCATGAATTTTGGAATTTTATTTTTACCCACCCTGTGGTTTTTGTTAAGTTGTGTTTGTTTAGAGCTCTGCGTTATGTCAGTCTTATTCGCCCCATGGGTTTTTGGTTTTATCAAACTGGTTTGTCGCAGATGATTTTTGTGGGCAGTTCTCTTATTGGCATAGCGGTTTTATTTATTGGTGGTGTTACCGGCATGACTATTTTGCTTAAGGAAAAGCAGTTTCGCTACAACGTGCTTGTTGTTTCTGCGCTAACTGCACCGCTTCTTCTCATACCGACGGTTGTTCAGTCGCGTTATCGTTTTCAAATTTATCCTTTTCTGGCCATATTTGCGGCCTATGCGTTCGTAAAAGCTAAGCAAACTCCTGTCTGGTGGAAAAGCCCCTGGTTCGTAGCACCCGGCGCTGCTTTAGCTGTGTTGTCTGCTATCGACATATTGCTGAGTTCTCCGGTTATTATGCAGAGGATTTTTTCACTTCTCCAATAGTTTTTATTGTGTCCTTAAAGATAATAAAACAATTTTCTAATCGAACCGCTATTGCTGGCGCTGCTATCGCTGTAGCGTTGTTGTTTTTCAGCACCTGGAATTTGGGGAATAGCCCGGCTACATGGTTTGATGAAGGTATTAACATGGGAATAGCCAAATCATTTTTGAATTCAAGTGTTTATAGTTTACCAATCGGTCCGGACGAATACGTTTCGGAAAGATTTCAATTGATCACTACCAATTTTCCCCTACTTATTCCAGTGTCATTCTCGCTCGCAATATTCGGCAATTCAATTGCAGTTGCGCGTCTGCCTATGGTTTTGTTCTTGTTTGTTTTTGTAGTTTTGGCGTACTTCTTCGTTAAGAAGGAGGCTTCGCAGTTTGCTGCTTTGTGGAGCGCCGCCCTTATCGTTGCGTTTTCCCCATTTTATGGAAATGGTAAGGCTGTCTTGGGGGAGGTCCCAGGGCTAGTGTTTTTTTTGGCGGCCCTGCTTTTTTTGCCAATTGAATTCAAACGAAGGAGACTGTTTTCAGCGGGATTATTTTTTGGCTTGGCGGCGACGACTAAGCCTTTTTTTCTCATCATCGGTTTGTCCCTTTTGTTTGGGGAATTGATTGCAAATTTTAATAAAAATAATATTAAATTGTTGCTTACCAGACTAGTTTACTTGGGTATAGGTGCGTTTTTACCGCTCACAATTTGGATTTTTACAATCATGCCGGAAATATCTTTGTCGGGTTTACAAAACACTTTTTCGTTTTATTCAAACTCATATGCAGCGCAAAGTTTTTTTCCGTTGATATTTAAGAATGCAGTTCGATTTTTTTCCGAAACCACCCCTCTTCACATGACACTGCTTGTCGTTATTTCTTTGTATGCGTGGTATAAAAGTTGTCGCAGTGGCGAAAAATCGAGTGAACGTAAGCGAATTGTTTGGATTTTTATTATCATTAATATTTTGTGGTATTTAAAAACCCCCGGCTGGTATCGTTATTTTTTTACCGCCCACATACTGGCGTTCTTATGGTTTCCCGCTGCTTTAGAAAAGATTTTTTCAAAGCGCTTGGCAACCGTCATGCTTAGCGTTCTCCTGGTAGTCCAGCTTGGGTATCTGCTACAAAGGAGAAATGACCCTTTATATTTTTCGGTTGAGTCGGACACCGCTTCTGCCAAGATTAATAGTTTAGCCAGACGCGACGACTCCGTATTGTTTGTAAACGCCCCCAGCTTGGCGTTTGTTAACAAGGATCACAAGGTTTATCAGTTTCTGCAAATTAATCCACAGCTTTTTTTTGGAAACAAACGACTTAATGATGAAATGGGGGAGCCCTACCGCTGGTTAGTTGTTAACGGAGATATCGGTGCGACCGCCCTTGCGAGTGAGACACAAGTTTTAAAACAGCAGTACAGCAGGGTCGCCGAAGAAGGCCATTTTGTTTTTTACAAGCACTTATGAATCCAGTTTTAACCTTGATCGTGCCGGTATATAATGGAGAGGATTTTTTGGCCGCTACGCTGGCGAATTTAATAAAATGGCGTAATGGCCGGTCTGAAATAGAGATTATTATCGTTAATGATGGTAGTACTGATGCGACCGAAAGCATTATTAAAGAGGCACAAAAACAATCTGACCTACGCAGTATTTTATTAGCACACAACAAAGGTAAGGGGGCGGCGCTACGTGCCGGGCTTGCTTCTGCAAAGGGGAGCGTGGTCGCCTTTACTGACGCAGATCTGCCGTACGGGCTAGAAAGTATAGATGCGATGTGTGAAAGAATTCGCACGGCCCCCGCACTCCAGCTTTTATACGGTTCGCGTAGCCACCACAAATCAGTGGTCAGAAAAGACTACGGAATACTGAGAAAATTTGGCAGGTTATTTTTTTCACTCGCCGTTAGAATATTGGCTATACCGGGAGTTCCCGATACGCAATGCGGAATTAAGATGCTCCGCAGAGAATTGGTAAATGCCGCAGTTAAGCTCGCTCGTTTAGATAGGTTTGCTTTTGATATCGAATTGTTTACTATTGCTCGCCAAAACGGTATGATAATGGAGCCTTTTCCAGTTGAGTTGAATCATCGACGGGAGAGTAGCGTCCGGGTTGTGGTAGATACTCTAAAAATGCTTTTTGATATTCTTAGAATCCGTTTGCGATCAATTCGTGGTTTTTATCGTCCTTAATTTCATTATGTGTGGCATTAATGGTTTTAGTTTTAAAAATGATGACTGCCTCAAACGAATGAACGAGGTAACGAAACACCGTGGGCCAGACCAGACGGCTCTATTTAGCGATGCACACATTTCGCTTGGTTTTAATCGCTTGTCAATTATTGATTTATCAGAGCGCGGTAATCAGCCCATGTGGGACGAACGCGAAGAACTCGTTATTGTTTTTAATGGAGAAATTTATAACTTTAAAGAACTCCGCTCCGTTCTTGAAAAAAAATATGCGTTTCGTTCGCAGAGTGATACCGAAGTAATTCTGTATGCCTATCGTGAGTGGGGGATAGAGTGTATTAAAAAATTAAATGGCATGTTTGCCTTGGCAATTTGGGATACTCGAACGAGTGAATTATTTTTGGCGCGTGACCCCATGGGTGTTAAACCGCTGTATTATTATTTTGATGGAGAACGATTAATTTTTTCTTCGGAAATAAAGGCCGTTTTGGAACATAATATACCACGCAGTGTGGATGTTGACGCTTTTAATTTTTATTGCCGTATTCTTTACGTTCCGGAACCACTAACCATGTTTGAGGATATTAAAAAATTGCCTGCCGCACACTACGCACATTTTAAAAATAACAAACTCACCATTACGCGCTATTGGCAGATTGATAATTTTACCGACTTCACATCGTATAATAATACTCGTGAGCAAGTTCGTAATTTATTTGACGATTCAGTTCGCCGACAATTAGTCTCAGATCGCCCAGTGGGTGTATTTTTAAGCGGAGGCATTGATTCAACGGCGGTACTTGGTGCTGTAAAAAAATATACAACTGGCCTAGTTAGCACATTTTCTGTTGGTTTCGCGACCAAAAAAGTCGATGAGAATAAGTTTAACGCCGATTTTTTATTAGCACGAAAATCAGCTCAATTTTTTAATTCCAACCACCATGAGCTCGTGATTAGCGCGCGCGACATTGGTGATAACTTAGAAAAAATTGTCTGGCATTTGGACGAACCAAATTTTAACGCTACAGCCGGAGCAGTTTATTTGCTGTCGCAGGAAGCCAAAAAAAAGGTAACAGTAGTTTTAGGAGGTGACGGCGGTGACGAGTTGTTTGGTGGGTATCCGCGCTATTATTACAGTCGTTTGCTTAGTTATTATTGGCGTTTACCAAGGGCCGCGCGAACATTAATTGAAACAGCTCTACAGCGAATTCAGCAGGGAGATCTTGCCACAAAAATACATATGGGCTCAAAGGAGAGTCGGATACTCCGATTTTTGTCACAAAAAAATGATACAGTTGCAGATATTATGAATCCGTCGCAACTGCGCCCAAACGTTGTCAATGGATATTTTGCGCATAGATTTTTTAGTAATTCAGAACAACAAGACGATTTTGAAAAAAAATTCATGAATATCGATCGACAAAGTTGGCTTGTGGATGAATCGCTCACGCGAACAGACAGAATGACGATGGCGTTTGGCATTGAAGAGCGCGTGCCTATTTTAGATATTCCGCTTGCAACCTTAGCGTATCGTATTCCGACAAAGTGGAAATTTTCTGTTTGGCAGAAAGGGAGTACATTTCAAGGGAAGAAAATTTGGATAGACGCGGTAAAAGATTATTTACCAGCCCATGTTTTGCACCAAGAGAAACGCGGTTGGTTTACCCCAATGGCCAAATGGATTAGAGAAGATTTGCTCGACCAGGTAGCCGATATTATTAGCCCGCATAATATTCAAAAAGAATTTTTCAATCCCCAAGCGGTACAACGGATTTGGCGCGATCACCTCAGTGGTAAAAAATACAACTTGAACATTATTTGGGCAATTGTGATGTGGCAACTGTGGTATAATGCTTTTATTAAAAAATATGAATCTCGTTAAATATTTAAAAGAAATGTGGCGCGGTAAAGACATTTACCGTATTCTTATGAACGCGGAATGTTCGGAACATTCATTATCTGGTGTCACCTTAGATGTAGGAAGTGGAGAAAACATGGCCAGTTATCACCGATTTTTAAAAAGAAAACCGGATGTAGAAGTTATGTCTTTAGATTTGCATTTTGTTTCGGATGGAAATGAGAAACAGTTTATTGATTTAGAGAAAGACGCATTGCCAAAAAATGATTCTAGCGTTGACACCGTACTTTTATTCAATTTTTTGGAACATATATATAACTATTCTCATGTCTTTAATGAAATTAAGCGGGTTTTAAAACCGAACGGCACATTAATTGGAGCAGTGCCATTTTTAGTGGCGTACCATCCCGACCCGCACGATTACTGGCGGTATACAAAAGAGACGTTGGAAAAGATTTTTACTTCTGCTGGATTTATGCATGCGAGCATTAAGTCGTTTGGTTGTGGTCCGGCCACAGCCGCTTTCTCGCAGTTTGAAGTCGTGTGCCCGCGGATTTTAAAAATGTTTTTATTCCCAATTGTTTTTTTATTAGATTCAATTATAGTTCGTTTGCGCCCACAATTTGGTAAAGAGAAGTTTTCGCTTGGCTTATTTTTTGAGGTTTCTCCGTAACATATGCAGAAAATATATTACATTGCCAATATTCGTCTGCCGACCGAAAAAGCGCATGGTTTGCAAATAATGAAGACATGCGAAGCCATGGCTAGGCAAGGAGTTGAGGTTGAATTGATTGTTCCAAAACGTTTTAATCATATTACGGAGGATCCATTTGTGTTTTATGGTGTGAAAAAAAATTTTACAATTACCAAATTATGGTGTTTGGATTTAATTTCTCTAAATTTTTTTGGCTCAGTAGGGTTCTGGGTTGAAAGTTGGACATTTTATCGGAGTGTGCGAAAATATCTCAAGCAACAACAATCTGGTGTTTATTATACGCGCGATTTACCAATTGCAAATTGGCTTTCAAAAAGTTTTGGTCCATTGTTTTATGAAATTCACACCTTGCCCGATGTTATTTCGTCGCGCTACAGGTCGGCATGGCAGCGGGCCAAAGGCTTAGTGGTAATTAGTAATGGGCTAAAAAGTGCCTTGCTTAAACAGGGGATAGTAGAAAGTAAAATACTTGTGGCGCGTGATGCAGTAGATATTGAACAGTTTTCCATTGCTCTTTCACAAATTGAATGCCGACGAAAACTTGAATTACCTCAAGACAAAAAAATTGTTCTTTATTCCGGACACTTGTATTCGTGGAAAGGGGTATATAATGTTTTGGCGGTAGCTAAGTTATTGCCAGAGGTTTTATTTATTTTTGTTGGTGGAACGACTGAAGATTTATTATCATTCCGGCAGAGAGCTAAGACTGAAGGAACTACCAATGTTCTTATTTTTGGTTACAAAAAGCATGAAGAGATTCCCCCTTTTCTTAAAGCGGCAGATGTGTTATTATTGCCGAATAGTGCAATGGAAAAAATTTCAGAGTATTACACCTCTCCTTTAAAACTATTTGAGTATATGGCTTCAGGAGTACCGATCGTGGCCTCTGACATCCCTTCAATTCGAGAAGTTTTATCGGAGAAGAACGCCTTTTTTTTCCCGACTGACAATTTAAATAAGTTTGTTGATACAATTAATTTTGTCTTGAATAACCCGGCTTTTTCTGGCAAGATTGCCGCACAGGCCCATGAAGATTCCAAGCGGTTTAGTTGGGCTAACCGAACTAAGGCTATTATTAATTTTTTATAATATATTTTTAGAAAAAGTGTATCATCCTTTTTTATTATGGAATATTATAATAAATTAGGGTTTATTAAACAGTTCGCACGCTTTGTGTTGTCTGGCGGGTTAGCTGGTTTTTTAGGGATATTCACAATTTATATTTTGGTTGATCTGCTTCATTTATGGTATTTGGTTTCAAGTATAGCAGCATTTTTTGTTACTTTTGTGGCTGCATTTTTTTTACAAAAGTTTTGGACCTTTAAAAATTATGCTTTGTTTTTGTTGCCTAAGCAGGCGACTTTCAGTTTTGGGATTGCGGTGTTGAATTTTTTCCTTAACACTTTTTTGATGTATGGTTTGGTCGATAGGTTAAGCTTAAACTATCTTTTTTCACAATTTCTTACATATATTTTTTTTGGTGTAGTTGATTTTTATATTTATAAGTTTGTTATTTTCAAAAGTTAATTAAGAATATGTATGCATGATTTGTCCATTATTTCTGGCTGTTTAAATGAAAGTCGAAATGTCGTGGAACTTGTTGAAAGACTACAGGCGGTTTTTGTTAAAGATAAAATTAATGGAGAAATTATTTTGGTGGATGACGGGTCCACCGATGATACGGGGCAGCTAATTGAGGAAATGTCCAAAAAATTTTCTAATGTAAAAAAAATCACTCATTCTCATAATCGAGGCATAGAGCAATCCTGGAAATCTGGCCTTCGCGCTGCCTCCGGTGTGTACGTCTGTCTTATTGATTCAGATTTACAAAATTTGCCAGAAGACTCAGGGAGATTGTATAGAGAAATTCAGTTTTCGCACGTTGATGTTGTTCAAGGTTGGCGCAACCACATTGGAAGGCTGCAAGATAGTTTTTTGCGACACTGGTTTAGCCGCGGCCTTAATGCGTTGTTAAATATGGTTTTTGGGATGTCTCTCAAGGACAATAAATCCGGGTTTATTTTGTGTCGTAAATCAGTATTGGAAGATATTTTAAATCACCACTTGAACTATCATTATTACCAGACGTTTGTTACTGTGGCAGCTAAATATAAAGGGTATACCATTAAAGAGGTAGAAACTCTTTTTCAAAGCAGAGTTTTGGGCAAGTCTTATTTAACAAATTCTTTTAAAGCTAGTTTTTTGACTTTTGTCGATATATTAAAAGGATTTTTTGAATTTCATTTTATTTCTAAGTACGATAATTTTTTAAGGGATTTTTTGCGAGAGAATCCTGTTGTTTCAAAAGATAAAGAAAGCTCTTGGTTCAGACGTTTGTATTTTAAATTATATATTTTTTTGTTTCCGCTCCATCATTGGTTTATTTCCAAGAATTCTTATGAGTACTTACAGGATTTAAATAATAGTCAATGGCTAACTCCCCAAAAAATTAGGGAATATCAAGAAAATCGATTAAAAAAATTAATTAACCACGCGTATTACCACGTGCCTTTTTATCGCGATCTGTTTAATGCTCAAGGAATTAAACCAGAACATATTCAGACATTGGAAGATTTGCAAAAATTGCCAATAATTAATAAAAAAATTGTAAAGGAAAATATCTATTTTGGGTTACTGTCGGATAACCACAATAAGAAAAACCTCCAAAAGGTACAGACCAGCGGCTCGACCGGGGAACCTTTTTATACGTTCGCCGAAAGGAAACAGCTCGAAATGAGGTGGGCAGCCACTCAGCGTGCGTTTGATTGGACCGGGTATCGTTTTGGTGATCGTCAGGTCCGGTTATGGCACAAATATCTTGGTATGAAGCCGCTAGAGATCGTCCGTGAGTTGCTGGACGCGCTGCTCACTAGGCGTAAATTCATCCCCGCCTACGAAATTAAGGAAGACAACTTGGGGGAGTATGTTGACTCCATCATGAAATATAAGCCGGTACTGCTTGATGGTTATGCAGAATCATTTAATTTTTTAGCGCACTATCTTAAACATCATACTTATGATGGCTATAAACCAAAAGCCATTATGTCGTCGGCCCAGTCGATGCCGCCGGAGAGTCGTAGAATAATTGAGGAAGTTTTTGGGTGTGGAGTCTATGATAAATACGGTTCACGAGAATTTGGCGGGGGAGTGGCGTATCAATGCAAGGAACGTAATGGGTACCATGTTGTAGCGGAGTGTGGTATCGTGGAAATAATTAAGGATGGCCGACCGGCACAGCCGGGTGAAATAGGCGAAATTGTTATAACCGAGCTGAATAATTTTGCCTTGCCATTGATCCGCTACAACATAGGCGATCTCGCTGTAAAAATAGACCCCAATCAAACGTGTAAATGCGGGCGCGGTTTGCCACTAATTGGTGAGATTCAGGGGCGTGTTCAATCCATTGTTGTTGGTACCAACAAGCAATTTATTCCGGGAACTTTTTTTAATCGCGTTTTTTTTAAACATGATTTGGCAGTGCGCCAATACCAAGTCGTTCAGGAAGAACTGGGCAAATTAAATATAAAAATAATTAAAGGTAATTTATTTACCGACCAAATCCTTGAAACCATCTCCAAAGATATTAAAATACACATGGGAGAAAACATGGTTATCCAATTTGAATTTGTCGACGAAATACCGCTTGGTAGAACCGGTAAAAGACAATATTGTGTGTCCAAAATTAATCCGCTTGAATATCTAAAATAAAATTTATGAATCTGATAGAAAAAAACACCGGTGACCTATACTCTGATTGTTGGCAGGTATTAAGAAAGGAGCAGTGGTTGGCGCAGGGGGAGCTTTTGTCCGATCAGCTGGGGCTTACCTCGGATCAGGTGCAGGGCAAAATTTGCCTGGATGGAGGTTGTGGCCACGGCGCCCTTAGTTATAGGCTGCATTTGTTGGGAGCCAAAGAAGTAGTCGGTGTTGATTTAAAGCCTACTCCTCCCAAGGAAGTTTTTCAGGATATTACATCAGTTAAATTTGTCGAGGCGTCTCTAATCAAAGTTCCATTTAACGATCAGTCTTTTGATTTGGTGGTTTCCAGCGGAGTTATTCATCACACAATCGATCCGGAGAAATGTTTCTCCGAACTTGCTCGTGTGTTAAAACCAGGAGGAATACTTACTTTGGGTGTATATGGTAAACACGGTTTATTTTCTTATTGTCTTTGGGTGGCCAGATTATTTACTATCAAATTGCCAATTCTACGTAAAAATATTGTTTCTAAAATAGTCGATCTTTTTAGGCTGGATCCTATTTGGAGGTACCAAGTTTTAGATTATCTTTATGTTCCCATACTACATCGTTATAGCCCAGAACAGGTTAAAGAAATGTTTATAAGAAACGGATTGATGGATCCTCGGCGCGTATCCAATATTAGTAGCGACAAGGCCAAGAAATATATTTCCCAAAATACATCATATTCTTATGATCATCGTCGCTGGACTTCAAAACTACTTTTTGGTTATGGTTTCATTGTAATTAAGGGACGTAAAAAATAATAATATGTGTGGGGTTGTGGGTTTTTTTGATAAAAAAAACCAACTTACCGAAGTCGAAAGGCAGAGGTTAATTGGACAAATGATAGAGCAAATTGATCATCGCGGCCGTGATGATCGTGGTTCGTACTCAGAAAATGGCGTAGTATTGGGCCACACCCGTCTTAGTATTTTAGACCTAAGTAAGAACGGCGCGCAGCCATTTTTTAGCTATGATAATTCGGTTGTGTTGTCATATAATGGAGAAGTTTACAATTATCAAACGCTCAATGAGGAATTATCAAAAAGACACCCTCTAAAATCAAACTGCGACACGGAGACCATTGCTGTTAGTTATGTTGATAAAGGGGTATCATGTGTCCAGACCTTTAATGGCATGTTTGCTTTTTCTTTATACGATAAAAAAAAGCAAAATATTGTTTTAGCAGTAGACCGTTTTTCCATTAAGCCTTTGTATTTCATTGATACGCCAAATTGGTTCGCTTGGAGTTCTGAGGCCAAGAGCCTGCTGTTGCTTCCAGGGTTTAAGGCTGAGTTTAATGAAAAAAAGCTGTCGGAATATTTAATGTTTAGACAAATTGCTGGCAAAGAAACCCTTTTTAAAAATATATATCGTGTTCTACCAGCGCAAATCATTAATTTTGAAACATCATCAAACGAGTTCACTAGTAATATTTATTGGGATTTGGCCAAAAATGATTTTGGTGATATTGATTACGAAACGTTTTTGCTTAAAAAATTGGAGAGTAGTGTTTCCAGTCATCTCATGTCGGATGTGCCGGTTGGAGTTCAATTAAGCGGCGGATTAGATTCTAGTTTAGTTGCGGCCATTGCCAAGAGGCAGATTAAAAATTTGAATACCTTTTCTATTGGTTTAAAGACAGAGGGTTGGAATGAGTTCGAATATTCGCAAAAAGTTGCCGGTGAAATCAATACTACACATCACCAAATAACTTTTTCGGAAGATGATTTTTGTCGGGAGTTGCCAAACCTTACTTATTTTCACGACGAACCAATAAGCCACTCTCATTCTGTGCCCATGTATTTATTAGCCAAAGAAGCCGCGAAATATGTAAAGGTTCTGCTCAGTGGTGAGGGTGCGGATGAGGTTTTTTTCGGCTACAGGCGATACTTGAATTTTTTTGGTAAAAATATTCAAGCTAATGATTTAGTCTTTTCTAATGCATGGGTAGGAGCGGCTTTTGCCCAAAAAGTTAGCAGACTAGAATTTAACCAGCTTGAGGCCTTGGAGCAAAGATTCGCTCTCGCTAAGAAGGTAGATAACCTTTCTACAGTGGATAAATTGAGCTTTTATGATATAAAAACTTATCTGCCATCTTTGTTGTTGCGACAAGACAAAATGGGTATGGCGGTAACTTTAGAAAATCGGGTGCCGTTTTTGGATTATACTTTGGTTGAGTTCGGTTTTTCATTGCCGGAGAATTTAAAAATTGACAGGAGTGGAAATAAAATTTTGTTAAAAAAAGTGGCTGAAAGTTTTATATCGCAGAATATTATATATCGCAAGAAGTGTGGTTTTGCTCAACCGCTGTCCGAGTGGTTTAAAAACAAAAATGGTTTAGGGGCTTTTCTTAGCTTGCTTTTGGAAAGTAAAAGAGATTTCTTGAACTATGAAGAAATAAACAAAATAGTTGTTGAACATCAGGCAGATAAATCTGATCATTCAGAAATCCTGTGGGTTTTAGTTAATTTGGAAATATGGTTTCGGATTTTTATTGACGGCATCAAACCAAGCGAAATTCTAAATAGTGTTTATAGGTAGCCTATATATTTATGAGTGTTGCAGAAATTAAATTAAATTTAGGTTGTGGCGAGACCAAGAAGGCCGGCTATGTTAATGTCGATTGGAATTTTCGCGACAACCCGGATGTAGTTCATGATTTGAATGTTTTCCCGTATCCTTTTGCTGACAGCACGTTTGATTTAGTTGAAGCCGATCATGTTTTGGAGCATTTAGATAAACCTTTTCTCGTAATGAAGGAACTGCATCGCATATTAAAGCCATCGGGGCGCGTGGTTATTCGGGTCCCGCATTTTAGTCGCGGTTTTACACACGCTGAACATGCTCACGGTTTCGATGTCACATTCCCCTTATATTTTAACAAAAAGACGACCGTGGCCAATTACTATGGTAGTGACTTTGAACTAGTTAATTTGGAATTAAAATGGGAGGCATTTCTTCATTTGTTGCCATTTATGGGCTATGGGAAAATTACTATAATGTTTATTAAATTGCTGAATCACATAATTTCTTTTTTGGCCAATTTAAGTCCGGCTTTTTGTAGCCGGGTGTGGTGTTTTTGGGTGGGGGGATTCAATGAAATAAAATTTGAAATGAAGTGTATTAAATAGTTTTGGTATGAAATCAATTTCTGAATTTTTAAAAATTCTTCGTTGTACTTGCGGCGCTGATTTAAATAGTATCCAAAAAAATATTGCTTGTTCAAAATGTGGACAAATATATGGATCGGCGGACAATGCTTATTTTAATTACACAAAAGAACACAAAAATAAAGAAAACGTTGAATCAAATCCGGATGGTCTTGTGGCGCGACTTAAATATTTTTTTAAAAAATTTCCGAAATTTTACTATTTTCTGGCCTATTTATTTGGCGGTCGTCAGGTAAATACTACGGCAGAAAAATTTTGTAAGACACTCCGTTCCGACGCCGTTGTAGTTAATGTTGGATCTGGCACAAAAAGATTGGGGGAAAATGTGATAAACGTTGATTTTTTTCCATTTTCTGTAGTTGATGTGGTGACCCTAGCAGAGCAGCTACCATTCAAAGATGGTTCGGTGGATGCAGTGGTGTGCGATAACCTGCTTGAACACGTCAAAAAACCGCTGGCCGTAATTAGAGAAATACACCGTGTTTTGAAAACGGGTGGTATTGTTTATGTTGGTATACCTTTTATGCTTGGTTATCATTCGTCACCAAATGATTTTCAGCGTTGGACTGCTGAGGGGCTTCGTGAACTAATGTTCGGGTTTAGCGAGAGAGAACTAAAAATCGCTTATGGTCCAACTTCAGCTATGGTAACCGTTTTGAGTGAGTGGTTGGCCTTGGTTTTTTCTTTTAACATCTCCTTTCTTTACAATAGTTTACTTATTATCCTTACCATCATCTTGTCGCCACTTAAGTTGCTTGATTGTGTTGTTTCGCATTATAAAACAGCCGAAAATATTGCTTATGGATTTTATTATATTGGTACCAAAAAGTCAGTCAACAGTAGCCTATGTCTATCTTTATAAGAAAAAATTTTATATTTATTATGGGCGCTCTTTTGGTTGGCGTCGTTTCTATTCTACCCCAAATTATTCCAGTTTTGCATTTGGGCAATGAGTATAAAGGCATCCCTTTTATATACACCGCTAACGAAGACACCTACCTTGCCAGAATTAGAGAAGTCATTGACGGGCACCCGTTAGTTGGGTCGGCTTTTTTTTATGAATATAAAAATTGGCGCCCAATTGTTCCGGCAATCGGAGAAAACTTATATGCAATTCCAACCTTATTGTTTTCTGCGCCCCTGCTTGGCGTAGTTACGGCTAGTAAATTTCTGCTCCCAGCCGGTCTATTTATCCTGGCGTCTCTTTTAATTCTGCGTTTAAGCACCGACCCACAATCAAAGTGGTCCAAAGTTAATGCGTTTGTGGGTGCTCTTCTCATTACTTTGGGCTATGATATCTTTGATTACCAACATTTTTTTAAGCTGGTTACTAATCCGGTAGATGCTTTTAGCCTCTCTGTGTGGACTAGGCCGATTAACCCGATATTGGGGGCAATTTTTTTACTAATTTTTTTGTTGCTCATCTTAAAAATAATAGAACAAAGGAAAATAATTTATATTATTCCGGCCGCCGTAGTGTGGGCGCTGTCAGTGGGGTATATATTCAGCTGGACGCTTATTCTGGCAATTGTTGGTCTCTTTATTTTGCTATTCATAATAAAGAAAGATTTCGTCCTTGTTCGTCAGCTAATCTTACTTGTTTTGCTTTGGTTCGTGTTAACTTTTCCGTATTGGTACAGTTTGTTGGGTGCTTTAGGTAATTCGGTTGGGGGGGTGGCTGCTGCTTCTCGAAATGGAATTTTTTTAACTCATCGCCCCATTATCAATAAAATTGTTTTGGCATTTACCTTTATTTTTTTGGGATTTTCCGGTTATTTTCGATGGTATCAGAAAGGAAAAAATTCGCCGGAAACTTGGTGGTATGTTTTAGAGGTATTCGTAGCCGCCTCCTGGGCGGTTTTCAATCAGCAAATTATCACCGGTCGAACCGTTTGGTATCATCATTACGTGCAATACACGATTCCGCTTGGTATTGTTGTGGTTATGGTTATCTTTAATAATTGGGTTAGACCGATTTTATTTAAGGTTTGGGCTGGGTTTATTGTCAGTATCATTCTGTTTGTCAGTTTTTATAATTTTATAGATTTGCGCGCGATAAATTATCGTTATTTAGATTTTCAAAATTTGCAAAGTTACGCCCCGCTTTTTTTGTGGATTAATAAAAACGCCGCAAGAGAATGTGTAATATTAAATCAAGACACCCCTGTTAGATTTGAATTGTTGGTCTCGGCGTTTACCGGCTGTAATAGTTATGCCCCTTCATGGGTTTTTGATGGTGTCCCTGCGGAGAGAATCAGACATGATTATTTAGTTATGCTTAGGCTTAGGGGTATTAACCCAGAATCAGTTAAACAATATCTAATCGATCACGAAACTGAAGTTCGCTCATACTTTTTTAAAGACTGGGATCAGATGTTTGGCCGAGGACCAGACCCGTACATAACAGAAGTTATTGACCGTTTGTCGAGCGATTATGCAAGTTTTGTTAAGGGTAATTTTGTCGATGAATTAAAAAAGTATAAGTTGGATTATATACTTTTTGTCGGGCCACCATCTCCTGATCTGACGAAATCCCTGCCAGGAATTATGCCGGCGTTTCAATATGATAATTTTTATCTCTATAGATTTAATTGAAGCAGTATGAACATATTTATAAAAGAATTTTTAAAATATAAAGAAAAAATATTTCCCGACAGAAAGTTCCGTCGCGCCAGAATTTGGTCCAACCAAGAACTAAAAAAAATCGCCAATCTTTTTGAGGGAGACATAATAAATGTGAGTGGGTGGAAAGACAGTGACAAACGGGATGGTTTTTATCGGGACTATTTTCCCAAAGCCAAGTCTTATTGGCTTTCTAACTTTTCCGGTCCATCTGGTTTCCAGGGCAATAATCCAAATGAAATTTTTCTTGATTTGGAAAAAGACTTAGACAATGATTTTGTGGGGAAATTTGACGTGGTATTTAACCACACCACTCTTGAGCATGTATACAATTTTCAAAAAGCTTTTCAGAATTTATGTCATTTAAGCAAGGACGTAGTCATTATTGTTCTGCCTTTTTTGCAACAATTACATGCGGTTAAGGGTGATTATGAAGACTATTGGAGATTTAGCCCGTATGCTATAGAAAAAATGATGAAAGAAAACGGATTGGCGTTATTGTATATGTCAGCCAATAACAAAAAGTCCGAGAGTGTTTACGTGTTTGCTGTTGGGACAAAAAACCCGCTCCGGTGGGCGGGAAAAATACAAAACGGTAATCAGGATTTTTTTAATAATTTAGGCGATAAAGCCTTTTAATTTAGGCAAGATTGATTCTTTTGGCAATCAGATCAACCAACGGTTCTATTCCTGTCAAAATTTTGTTGAAATCACGTTCGTGGTACCAAAGGTGCACAATATCAACCGGTACAGTGTCGCGCTTGAGCGCCGCAATAAACTGCACCAATTCGTCATGGTTATAAGAGAAGTTTTTTAATTGGTGCTCCACTGTTTGTGGTAGCTGAGCAATGTTTTCACAGTTTTTTACCATCGATAGACAATTATAAAAAGTATTGCCAAATGTGATGGGCGGTTTTTTATAGAGCAACGCTTCCCATGCGGCAGTTCCGGTTATGGTAACGATCAGTTTTGCATTTTTAATTAATTCAAAGCTTTTTATGTTCGGTCGAATTAATTTTACATTCGGCATTTTCTTCAACTCTTTATAAAATGTTTTAGTACGATAGCCAACCATGGCTGGGTGTTCTTTTACGTACAATTTAAAATTAAGCGGCAACGATCGGGCCAGCTGGCGAACGTAAAACAATTGGTTGGTAGCGTGTTGTGCGTAGAGCAATAAAAAAATTTCCGGTTCAACGGCCAATGGAAAGTAGACAAAATCTTCTCCTGGCGCAACCTCATCGTATAAATCTTCAAAACCAACCAACATTCTAATTTTTCGTTTCATTCTGTCTAGTAAATGGTTCCAGGGGCTAATGCTAGTATAGCCTTTCCAGTTTTTGGAATAATATTGTTTGAACATGAAAGCAACCCCACCGAGTGATTTTAGCCAGTTTTTTGGATGCAAGAATTTAAATTGACGCAATCTATTGATTGGTTGGCGATCCGGTGAATCCCCCTGGTGGTAGGGGCGGGGAGTCTCGGCGAATTGGGTGATGTATGAATTAATTTCTTCGACTTCAGTTTCTTTAAGTTTTATTTCCCCGCTTTGTATTTTGTGCCAGTTTTCCTCGGCCCAGTAGTATCGCTTAAAATCGTTTGTTATCATGTAGCTGTCAGGAAAGCGTGATAATTCGCCAAAAATGACCCTGATGCCTCTTTTTTTGGCAACTTCATAAAGCACGTAACTGCTCATGTTATTTATAACGGCGAAGAAAATGGCGTCCGGTTTTTCCCTTTCAATAAAATTTATGACCTCTCTAATCGTCACCTGGAGGAGTTTCATTAAATCCTCGTGACTGTATTGGGTTTGGTCGTATGGGTATTCCCTTAAAAGTTGGCCATGCATTAATACTCTGTCTACCAGAAGATAGGGCCACAAAAAAGGTATCCCATATTCAGTTTCCATTTTTTTTAAATATTCTATATCCAACTTTTCTACTTTATAGGACTCATGCAGTTTCTCATCGAGTAAAAGAGAAGTATAGGCAATATCTCTTTGATTTTTTAAAAAATTATAACTATAACGCGTAGAAACAAGCGCACAAAAATCATGCACCCCATATTTTTTTTTAAATTGTATTGCCATGGCGTGTCCAACGCGAACAAAGCTACGTTGCATGTGGAAGCAGATTTTCATATTTTTAATTTAACTAAAATTTTTGATATCTTAGCAATTTCCTAATAAAATTGCAAACTCTCGCTTAGAACGTATAACCGAAAATTTTTTCGCTTTAAGTTACATTAGCGAATTAATAATAAAAGTCCCAAGATAAGGCAAACTCCTAGGATTAGTTTTTTTAAAATGTGCTCTTCCCCAAAATATAATTTACCAGAGATTACGGCTAGCACTAATGCTGAGGCACGTATAGCAGATAAAATTATGGCAGCAGGTGCGAATTTATAAGCAAAGCTTGTTAGAATTGCTGCTCCAACTTGGGTGCTGGATTGAATTAAAAAAAGTGGTTTAAATAAATTATACGAAAAATTCTGTTGTTTCTTCAGAAATGTGCCAATAAAAAAATAAATTGTTAACCCACCATACGCTATAGTTTGTTCTGCAATTACAGAATTAAAGTGAGTAATATTATATTTATATAAAGAAATAGTGCATGCCGCATTAATAGCCGAAATAATAATAAGGCCCGCTCCTGTACGGCTAAATTCTTGTTTAATAAAAGCGATTATAAGCGCCAGTAGGATTAAAATAATGCCCATTATTTGTCGATTAGATATAGAATATCCTAGCGTTAAGTCTATAATTAGAACAAGAGGGATGGCTGTGCTGCGTAGAAAACTAAACGTACTGCGATCACTTTTAACAAGCGCTAAAATTGCTAAATGTGCCTGGGTGATTTCTAAAATTAAGCGAATTGCTACAAATGGCAGGGAAGCGGCAACAAAGACAAAACCGCCGGGTTGGATTATTGCTAAAAGTATGAAAACAGCAAGTGTCGCCGAGTTTTGGATAAACCCAAGCGTGTAGATACTTTCTCGGCCGGCTGCTACTGCCCATTTCCCAATAGAACCGGATAATTCATCGCCGAGTGATCCGAGAGCTGCAAGTAAAACTCCAAACATAGTACTTTTGAGTATATCACAATTTTAAAAAATTAGCTGTAGATGCCCTAATCAGTCTTTAAATCAAAACCGTCCAGATGATTTCTGGACGGTTTTGATTAGTGCTCGAGGGGGGTGGAAACCTCAGGGGGATGTCGAGCGGCATCGTGAGGGGGGGCTCTAGAAGATCTGGAGGTCGAGGAGGGCGCGGAGCGCCAGGGCGCGGCACATGTTGCCGCCCTTGGTCTGCATCCGCACCACCCGGTTCAGCGTCTGGAAGGCGCCGGCCGGGTTGTCGAGTCGGAGCTGGGCCTTGGCCGCGAAGAGGAGCGCGGTCCCGATGGCGTCCCCGTACTCGCCGGTGAGCGCGGTCGCCTCGGCGATCTCGATGGCGCTGGTGAAGTCGCCGGCGTCGTAGAGCCTGGCCACCTGGGCCATCATCCAGAACGGGCGGAACAGGTCGTGGTAGCGGTTGTCGGCCGCCTCCATCGCCTGCATCGCCGCCAGGTACGACGAGCGGCCCTGGTACTGGTTGATGTTGGCGAGCATGCTCGCCTCGACGACGTGGGCCGGGATGTTCCCCTCGACCCACTCGAGCGCACGAGGGGACTCGTCGCCCGCGAGCGCCTGCTGCGCCACTGCGGCGGCGGCGGCGAGCCGGTTGAAGGTGTGGCCCAGCTCGTCGCCCCTGACCACGGCGTTGTTGAACGCCGAGACCGTGGCGAGGAACGCCTCGATCGCGTAGCTGGTGTCGGTCTCGCGCGTTGCCGGGGGCGAGCGGTACTGCTCGGCGGCCAGCAGGTGCAGGTTGATCAGCGCACCGTAGCCGCCGCCGTCGCGCGTCATGATGCGGGCGTTGTAGCCGGCGCGGAGCGCGAGCGCCGTGCGCTCGACCCCGTCCGGCAGCTCCGCGATCTCCGCCATGACCTCACGCAGGAGGACGGCGGCTTCCCCGAATCCCTCGTTGGTCTGGCGCAGCGCGTACACCCGGTCGATTTTTTTTCCGATTTCTTCCATGTGCTTGCCCTCCTTGTGGGCGTTTTGGGTCAAAATTTTGCTTAGCAAAAATTAAAGCACCCCTCATTTTATCATATAATAAGGTTTTTGTCAATTCGCGATCATCGATTCGTTTAAAATTTTTAACCCGCTAGTTTTTCTTGATAAATTTGGTATAATATGGTACTCTTAACTCAGATTAGATTGAAAGAAATTACCTTAAATATGAAAATTCTTGGTATTATTCCAGCGCGTGGCGGCAGTAAAGGTATTAAAAATAAGAATATTAGACAGTTTTGTGGAAGGCCATTAATCTCGTACGTTATTGATTGCGCCAAAAAATCAAAATACATTCAAAAAACCATAGTTTCTACCGAATCAGAGGAAATTGTCAAAGTTGCTAGGCGTTATGGCGCAGAAGTTCCATTTTTGCGCCCTCCCCAATTTGCGCAAGATAAAAGCAGGGTTTCTGATGCGATAATTCATTTGTTAAGCAAGCTAAAAACGGATTTCGATTATATACCAGATATTATCGTTTTGCTTCAGACAACTTCTCCTCTTAGAACCCCTCAAGATATCGACGGCGCTATTAAGTTATTAATCGATAAAAAAGCGGATTCGGTGGTGAGTGTGTGTGCTACAGAGCAACTGGTTTTTACTAAAGATTCGGAGAATCGGCTCAAAAATTTAATTACAAAAAAAGAATTCCTGCGTTCTAATAATCGACAGGAACTGCCTCGTACTTTTAAACTGGATGGTTCCATGGTGTATGCCATTAAAACAAAAATTTTTCTAAAGTATAAATCTTTTTTAGCCGGTAAATTGGTGGGTTATGAAATTCCACGTTGGAGAAGTGTTGATTTAGACGAACCTGAGGATTTTGTGGTAGGAGAGTTGATTTTTTCTCAATTTAAAAAATTGGCACATAAAATTGAGCATTTTAAGTAATTAAAATCATATGTCTTCCAAACCACACATTAAAGAATTGCTAAAAAAGCGGCACGATCTAATTCCGGGTGCTGCTCATACCTACTCCAAAGGCGACGACCAATTTCCAGCCAACGCCCCCAAAGCCATGCTAAAAGGCAAGGGCGCTTATGTGTGGGGAGATGATGGTAAAAAATATCTTGATTGGTGCATGGGGCTTAGATCAGTATCGCTTGGACATGGTTATTCAACAGTTGTTAAAGCGGTGTCCAAAATAATCAAAGACGGAACTAACTACGGTCGTCCCCATATTTCTGAGTTTGCCTTGGCTAACAAAATTACAAAAATTATTCCATATGCGGAAATGGTAAAATTTGCTAAAAACGGCTCTACCGTTACCACCGCCGCCACCAAACTGTCTAGGGCCTTTACTGGTAGAAAATATATCGCTGTGTGTAGTAGCCATCCTTTTTTTAGCTATGACGATTGGTTTATTGGTACTACCCAATGCGACGCCGGAATTCCCGAGGAGATTAAACAATTGACGCTAACTTTCAAATACAACGATATCGACAGCGTTGAAAAATTGTTTGCGGAACATCCCAAAGAAATAGCCTGCGTTATAATGGAGGTTGTAACCACCGACGAGCCGCAAAATAATTTTTTGCAAAAAGTTCAGGATATAACCAAGCGCAATGGCGCCGTGTTTATTTTGGATGAGATGATTACCGGTTTCCGTTTTGATTTGCAGGGCGCCACTAAATTATATGGGTTAAAGCCTGATTTAATAACATATGGCAAAGGCATCGCCAATGGTTTTTCTTTGGCAGTGTTAGCGGGCCGCAAAGACATTATGGAATTAGGTGGGCTCAAACACAAAAAAGAAAGGGTGTTTCTTATTTCCACTACTCACGGCGCGGAAACTTCCGCCCTAGCAGCGGCCAGCGAAACAATCCAAGAAATGAAAAAGAAAAGAATCCAACAACATTATTGGAAGATGGGAGGTAAGCTACGCAAAGGCCTGGCAGACTTAATAAAAAAACATGGTTTGTCGAAGAATTTGGATTTAATTGGGTTTGCCCCAAATTTGAGTTTGAATTTTAAGGACAACTCTGGCACTGTGTCGTTTGTTTATAAATCAATTTTTTTACAGGAAATAATCAAGCGCGGTATTCTCTTTCAGGGTTATTTTGCAATTTCTTTTTCCCATAAAGAAGCTGAAATTAAACACACGATAAAAGTTTTTGACGAAGCTATGAAAACTTTTAAACAGATAATTTCAACAGGTAACCCAGAAAAATATTTGTTAGGCGAGGCGGTTAAGCCGGTCTTCAGAAAATATAATTAATTGAGGTATGCAAAAAGGTGTGGTAAGGGTCGCATTGGCACAAATGAACGTTGAATGGGAAGACAAAACAAAAAATCAAACAACGTGTGAAGAACTGGTTGCTAAAGCCGCTAACCGCGGGGTTGATATTGTGATATTTCCGGAAATGACTTTGACCGGATTCTCAATGAACGTTGCTAAGGTCGGGGAGTTAAACAATCGGAGCCAAACCACAAGATTTTTTGCAGATTTGGCAAGTAAATACAAACTGGGTATAGTTTTTGGTGTGGTAGAGAAAACACTCTCGGCTAAGGGGGCCAATACGGCAATCTTTGTAGATAGATCTGCTCGCGTCAAGGCGCGTTATCAAAAAATTCATCCCTTCAGTTTTTCTGGAGAGCACAAGCATTTTATTTCGGGTGAAAAACTATCTTTTTTTACAGTCAACGGACTAAGATTTGTTTTGGCAATCTGTTATGATCTTAGATTCCCCGGAATGTTTGAAGCCATATCTAGATATAAACCGGATGCCACGATAGTGATTGCTAACTGGCCACAACAACGAATTAGTCATTGGAAGACGCTTCTTTGTGCCCGTTCGCTGGATTTACAAAGTTATGTCATCGGAGTTAACCGGCTAGGGGATAGCCCCGTTGGAAAATATAACGGAGAATCAACCGTGTATGATCCCGGAGGTAAAGCAATACTAAAATTAAACAATAAGGCGGGGGTTGGATATGTAGATTTGAAAAAGGCCGATGTTTTAGAGGCTCGAAGAAAATTTCCTTCTGTTAAAGACAAGAAGTTTTCTGTATATAAGAATCTGTAATTTTGGTTCTATTATTTATGAATAAAAGGCTGGTTACTATTGTTACATACCACTACGTTCGCGATTTAAAGAATTCTCGCTACCCGGCAATAAAGGGGCTGACAGTCTCTGATTTTAAAGAGCAGCTTTCTTATATTAAACGTCATTATGAGGTTGTCTCCATGGAGTCGATCCTCAATGCCGTTGTTTACGGTGGTGATTTGCCGACCAATTCACTATTGCTTACCTTTGATGATGGTTATGCCGACCACTTTAACACGGTATTTCCTATTTTGGATGACCTTGGTTTGCAAGGAAGTTTTTTTCCTCCATTTAAGGCGGTATTAGAGCACGAAGTTTTGGGTGTAAATAAGGTACATTTTATTTTGGCCACAGTATTAGATCGTAAAAAATTGTTGCGCGAAATTTTTTCAGAATTAAACGTGTATCGTAAAAGTAATAAAATAGAAAGCAACCAGTATTTTGTTGACATGATCACAAAAGATCATCGCTTTGATGACCGGGAAACTCTGGTTGTAAAACGGTTGTTGCAGAGGGAAATTCCTGAAAAGATTCGGGGTGGCATCGTCGATAAGCTATTTAAAAAATATGTCACCTCTGACGAAGCATCCTTTGCCAGTGAACTTTATGTAACTATGGATCAGTTGCGGTGTATGAAAAAAAATAATATGTATATTGGTGGCCACGGATATAGCCACTCCTGGTTGGGGCGTCTAAATCCGATCGAGCAAAAAAAAGAAGTTAAACTTATGATTAAAAATCTTAAGGCTGTCGGCGCAGATACAAAACGCTGGGTGATGTGCTTCCCGCACGCCTCATATAACGATTCTCTCATCCAAATATTAAAAGAAAACGGCTGTGTTGTGGGTTTGGATGTGGTTCAAAGAGTCGCCAACTTGGATAGCGACAACACCTTTCTTTTACCCAGGCTAGATACCAACGATTTGCCGCACAAAGCCTCGGCTAAACAGGATAAATGGATAAAAAACTATGATGTTTGCTAACAACAAAATAGTAAGGGCGTTCAGAATTTTTCGGCGCGCTTATGGCGAGTACAAATATCGCGCATTGCTCCAAGTGGCTTTGAGTTTTGCCAACTCAGTTTTGGAGGGTGTTGGTATTACGGCCATTATTCCTATATTTTCGTTCATCGTAAAAAATCAGAATCCAAGCAGTGATTTTATTTCTAATATTATCTCTCGTGTTTTCGGTTATTTTAATATAGCCTTTAGCCTGCGTTATCTGCTTGTTTTTGTAGCTTTTCTATTATTTAGTAAGGTTGTGGTTTTATTTTTAGCTAATTATTTAGCTGCTAAGATGGCCGCAGAGTACGAGTCTAGGACCCGAGACAGGTTATTGTCCGCTACCCTTTCAGCCAATTGGTCAGTGCTATCAAAACAAAAGATTGGGCATCTAGACCAAGTTGTCACTACAGATGTGATAAATGCATCCAGCTTGCTTCTGAATCTCAATACATTTTTACTTTTCTTGGCGCAGCTGATAACTTATACGCTCGTTGCGGTCAACATTTCTTTTGTTGTAACTGTTCTTGTTGGAATTGTTGGGTTGCTTATACTCTTTGTATTTAAAAAATACTTTTATCTTAATAAAGTTGTTGGAAGACAAGGCGAGCAGCTGTATAAAAAAGTTGCTCATTTTATCAATCAAAATGTTTTGGGTTTAAAAACGGTTAAAGCCATGGCGGTAGAGGACAGCGTAATTAAAGAAGGGGTTGGTTATTTTGGTGAACTAAGAAGGATTAATATTAAGACGGCAGTTTTTCGTAATATTACCACAATTTTTATTCAGCCGATCGGGATTTTGTTTGTCATTGGTGTCTTCACTTATTTATATAAAACAACTAACTTTAATTTTGCATCTTTTGTTGTTATTATTTTTGCCATCGGTCGAATTTTCACACAAATTCAGACAGGACAAACCCAGCTGCATAATATTATCGGTTTAGTTCCATATCTTCAGAACATACTTAATTATACAGACTTGATGGAAGGTGGGCGGGAAGAGACAACCGGCGCTCTGTCTTTTGTAATGAATGTAGGATTGGAATTTAAAAATGTTAGCTTTTCCTATCCGGGACGCGACTTGGCAATTTCCGATGTAAGCTTCCTGCTTAAAAAAGGCGAGCTCACCGGGCTTATTGGTCCATCGGGTGCTGGTAAAACCACGATCGCTGATTTGTGTCTTCGTTTGTTTTACCCTGTGGAAGGAAAAATTTTGCTAGACGCGGTAGACAGTAGGGGGGTCAGCCTCAAGGAATGGCGTAAAAACATCGGCTATGTTTCTCAGGATAACGTGCTGATCAACGATACTGTTGAGGCGAATATCCGTTTTTATGATAGTTCTATTTCCGAGAATGATGTGATGGCGGCGGCGCGCAGTGCTTATATTTATGATTTTATAAAAAGCATGCCAAATGGTTTTTCCACCGTAATCGGTGATCGCGGAATCGATTTATCAGCCGGTCAACGTCAAAGGGTTATGTTGGCTCGGGTTTTGGCTCGTCGACCGCGCATGCTCATTCTAGACGAGGCCACCAGCGCTCTGGATAATGAATCCGAGGATTATATTCAGAATGTAATAAATAATTTACGAGGTTCCGTAACTGTTTTAATAATTGCACACCGACTTTCTACGATAATTAATTGTGATAATTTATTGGTTCTAGATCGAGGAAAAATTGCCGAAAGTGGTTCCCCGCAATCATTGCTAAGTGATGAAAGCAGCTATTTTTTTAAGATGTATAATATTAAAGTCAAGTAATCATTTTGGTTGGAGGGGAAAGATCGGCGTAAATTTATCGAAACAATATATCAACTTCATTTATAGAATATACTATGGAGAAAAAAACTATTTTGGCAATCATCCCTGCTCGCTCTGGCTCTAAGCGTATTCCTAATAAAAACATTAAGAAATTTTTAGGCAAACCATTGATCGCTTACACTATAAAGCAGGCCTTATCTAGCCCTCTGGTTGACCGTGTAATTGTTGATACGGATTCCGATGAAATCGGAAAAATTGCCAGGCATTTTGGCGCTGAAGTTCCATGGCTTCGCCCGAAAAAACTGGCTTCAGACAAAGCCAATGTTGTTGATAGTATATTGTATACGTTGAAAAGGCTTTCTGCAGAAGAAGGTTATCACCCCACACACTTAATGGTTTTGCAAACCACCTCACCGCTCAGAGAACAAGAAGACATTGAGGCGTGTTGGAATCTTTTGAAAAAAACTAAAGCCACCACAGTTTTAACTGTCGCGCCCACCCACCCAAAGCTGTATCATTTGTCAAAGTACCAAGACACCATTTTGGTAAACGGTTCGGAGAAACACTCCAACAATACCCAGACCTGGGAGCCGGCCTATATTCTAAACGGATGTACTGTATATATAGTCGAGGTAAAAGCGTTGTTAAGGGAAAAGCGGGTAATTACCGAGAAGACTAAAGCAGTTATCTTGCCAAAATGGCGCTCCGTTGATTTGGATACACCGGAAGAATGGGTGATGGCGGAACTTTTTTATAAAAATAAAGACTTTATTAAACGGCGGATTAAGTACATTGTAAACAAGGTATGAGAATAGGAATCATCGGTTTCGGTTCGGCGGGGGAACGCCATTATAATAATTTACAAAAATATACCAAAGACATCGTTGTTTTTTCTAAGAGAAAAGATGTTAATGTATCTTGTTTGGTAAATGATTGGGGGGAATTCAAAAAATTCGGGCCATTTGATTTGGTTTTTATTACGAACGAAACACATAAACATGTCCAGACAATTAAGAAGTGTTTAAAGATGGGTTTTAGAGCTTTTTTTGTTGAAAAACCGATTTCACACAATTTACGCGGTCTAGCCGCCCTGCGCAGGCTAGTGCATCAGAAAAAAATTATTTTGTGGGTCGGCTATAATCGACACTTCTACCAACCGCTCATAGAAATTAAAAAGTTTATTCAAGGAAATAAGCTTGGAAAAATTTATTATTTACGTGTCTCCATCGGTCAAAATCTCAAGGACTGGCGTCGGCGTGATTACCGGCTTACTTACTCATCCAAAAAAGAACAGGGGGGCGGAGTGATGTTGGATTTGGTTCATGAAATAAATTATGCGGGTTGGATGCTCGGTGAGACCCTAGAGCCAAAGGCCGGAGTCAACCGTAAATTGTCTAATCTAGAAACCGATGTAGAAGATTGTGCGGAAAGCCTGCTGGTATCAAAAAATGGCACTATTGTTTCTATTCATCAGGATTATTTAAATACAGTATTAAAATGGAGTGTTGAAGTGGTTGGCTCGAGTGGCAATATAAATTGGGAAAGACGTGACAGGAAGATCATTTTTCAAAATGACAAGAAAACTATCGTTAGGCCAGTTTTTGCTGAGTATAATAAAATGTTTGAGGCAGAGTTAGTTTATTTATTTAAAATGCTTGGAAAAAAGAAGTTTTTTACCAACATAGATGAAGCTTGTCGTGATATTGAAATTATTGAAAAACTTAAACGCTATGGACAGAAATAATTTTATTTTTTTGCACGTTGGTCTTGGCTCAATGGGGAAAAGACGAATTAGAAATTTATTGCACTGCGGTATAAGCCGTGATAAAATTTTTGGTTTTGATTTTTCCGAAAATCGCGCTGATGAAGTGGCGAAGGAGTATGGTATTAAGACCTTCAGCAATTTTGAGAGGGCGGTGGCTGAGACCAAGCCCAGCGCGCTTATTATTTCCACCCCTCCAAACCAACACCATTCATATTTTTTGTTTGCCGCCAAAAATAAAATTAATTTTTTTGTTGAAGTAACAACTCGGGAAGATGGCTATGATGAACTTTTTTCGTTGCTCGATGATTCTTTTGTGGCGGCGCCATCTTGTACGTACCGTTATTTTCCGGCCGTAAAAAAGATGAAAGAAGTTATAAACTCAAATATCATCGGAAGACCGCTCTCGTTCAATCACTACTTGGGTCAATATCTGCCAGATTGGCACCCGTATGAAGACTATCGTAAAGTATACTTTGCTCAGAAAGATACTGGCGGCTGCCGCGAAATGTTTCCTTATGAATTAGTCTGGCTAACGGATATTTTTGGGAGTGCTGTTGAAAAAACCATTGGTATACATAAAAAAATATCTGATTTAGAAATTACCGCTGATGACCTGTAC
>CAZHNI010000003.1:0-32159 GCA_964533715.1 uncultured Gammaproteobacteria bacterium
ATCTTAGATACCCATGGTATCACAGATGTTGCGTTAGATTCTGGAATCTAAGTTATACAAATATGCAAAAAATTAAATCATACTCATTAATAGCCATCGTCGGCGCTGCAAGCACCCTTTGTCTGTTTGCTGGAGCAACTCAAACCAGCGCAAAAAC
Source organism: uncultured Gammaproteobacteria bacterium (assembly GCA_964533715.1). Classification (GTDB taxonomy): domain Bacteria; phylum Patescibacteriota; class Patescibacteriia; order Magasanikbacterales; family GWA2-37-8; genus CAZHNI01. Next base: position 158 of record CAZHNI010000003.1, read on the forward strand.
CTGTACATTCAAAGGCGGAAACGATTCATTCAAAACACAAACTTTTTACGATGCTTTATCATGGCAATTCAGCGAAAACGATTTGATGAACGCCATAGATTCTAGTGACAACAAGAATCGCTGGGGTGGTTGTAATTTGCCAAATATCAATAAAACAACCGACTCAAACCCCTGGGGTTTCTCCGGTCAAGGTGGGGTGTGGACAGATGATATTATAATCAACTCGAGGTTGGCTGTTTTTGGATACAGAGAAGAGCCGTTGCAAGTTGGAATTTTAGGTGATGTTGGGGCAAAATTTGCTCCCGGCCCACTCTCACATTCTAATACCGTTGAAGTATTTAATTCAATTTCCATTAATAATAACGGGAAGCTTCTCACCCCAACCAAGCCATGTGGTAGTAGGACCTCTGCGCAATTTATGGCTGGTGAAAAAATGAGAGAGTGGTTGCTTGGTGATATTGGTAAAGATCGGGACTTAACTGCCGTATGCTATGTGCAAGGTCGAACGTTTACCCCTGGTGATAAAATCGACTTCGGGTCCTTAAAAAATGTTTTTACTGGTAATGTTTACGTAAAAGGTAATTTAAACTTAACAAATGGTGGGGTACTTAATCTTAGCGGTTTGGAACCAAGACAATTTCCTTCAGATAAACCGCAGTGGGCCGTTGCTAATAACGTAGCTGCTGGAATATCCTCTATTTCTCCTCTTACTATTGCCGGCAACCTTGTCATCTCTGGGAATGCTTCAAAATTAATTCTTCCCCGGGCTCTTGCCTTTGGTGTTTTTACCCCAGTCAAAGACGGTCTTGTGGTAAAAAGATTTGATTTTAAAGCAGAAAAAATTAACGAATCTTTGTCGATTAATGGCGACATGACATTCAAAGATTTAACTGATCCATACTCTTTTGAACCTATTGATGGTTATATAAATTTCTCCGGTTCAGGTACCCAAAAAATTTCCTCTTCACAAAAAGTTATTTTCACAACAATAAATCCTAATGCAAACGATGTTGTGTTCAAAATTAACAAAGGATCTACTGTTGTTCTGGACAAAGCAAACATTAAAGTTAAAGGAACAATAATTAATGAAGGAACCTTAGTTATCAATGGCGGCTCCACTTTAGACGCGGACTCCATTAAAAACACTGGGGAGATTTTGGTTAACACAAGCGGAGCTTTAAGCGTTGGTGTTTTGGTACAAAATAGTGGTTCAATAACCAACAAAGGTAGAATTGAAATCTACCATGATTTTACGATTGACGGCGGTACTTTTGTTCCAGCAACCGGTGTTGTTTCTTTCCGCGCAGACACTGCCGATAAGGGCGATTTTGCCACAACGAATTTTTATGTGACTTATCCAGGCCCTTATGCAAACTTAGAAATCAACACCGTGTCTGGCGGCCAAACAGATATTCCACTCATAGTGCACTTTGGCAGTATGTACGACCCATCAAGCCAGCAAGAAATTCCGCTGCTTAAAAAAACAAATGATGGTTTGCTTGGGTTTGGTAAAAAAGACAATTTCGTTGCTGACAACATTTCTGTTTCGCCTGGTGTCAAATTAGTCCTAGAAAACGATTATAAACTTACTGTCAAAAAAGTCCTTACAAACAAAGGCGTCGTTGAAGTTAAAAACAATTCAGAGCTCCTTGTTGGCACTAGTGTTGCTAATAGTGGTAAACTTACCACTCTTGACCAAGGTAAAATTACTTTTCCAACTAGCACTGGCTTCTTAACCTCTGACAAAGAAATTGAGTCTCGCCAATCGTTTAAAGTGAGTGAAAATATAAAAGTTAACCTTCGCAACCCAAGCTTGAACCTTGATGGTAATATTAGAGAATTTGCTAATAACGGCTACTTCTTGTCAGTCTATGGGACCTCTCAGGGCGAAACAAAAGAACAACTCTTATCAAGAGCTCCTTTAACGCTTCTTGAGGCCACTTCAAATTCTGGTTTATTTACCAACGAAACTAAGTTAAATTACACAGAAGAAGTTCAGGCTGCTCACGATGACCCATTTTTTGCTTCGCCAGATCGAATGTATGAAAACAAAAAATTATACGTTCCATCTGACTTAGACAAAGCAAGGGTGGTATTTTCTTACATTCCTACTTCCAATACCAACGCCTCCTCCACCGAACCACAAGAAAAACAAACCTCCACAAACAAAGAATTGGAGTTATTTTCAGCCAGTTTAACTTTGCCTCCAGTTTCTATCATACGCAAAAACACCAATTTTAATGATCTTTCGTCTCTCGTAAATTTCGATCTTAAAATTAATAGTGAAAACGGTAAATTAAACATTCCAATTGATTCGCAATTAATTATCACAAAAACAAACGGGGAAATTATTACGACTCAAACCACCAAAAAATCTGTCCGCGGAGGAAAAAAAATTACTATTCCGGCATCTATTCCCCTTCCCAAAGGTCTTTCCAAAAACAGTATTAGCTCCATACAAGTTATAGTTACTGGCTTAGATGAAACTAATAGAAAAATAACTCTGGATGGCGGCAAAATTTCATTTGAAAAGGGTTGCGCCGCGTTTACAGACAAACTTAGCTGCGCTGCAAATAAAGAGTGCGCCTGGGAGCTGGTTGACCATAGCTTAGGAGACAAATCAAATTCCACCCAAAATCAGCAAAGTGGTTCAAATGGAGTAACAGACAGGTTGGTACGGCCCATCGGTTTGAATGGCAATCCGGCAAAACCTAATTCTGGGGCAACTCTAACTAAGCCATCTGCGGGGTTAAACATTCGTGAAATTTTGAATAATTTCCAAGATGGTAAATGTGTTTCATATCAGGCACCAACCGTGGCCAAACCTATATTTCCAGCTAATGGTGAAAAAATTACATCAACGGAACCAGTGCTTAGCTGGGACACCCTCCAGTGGTTAAAAAACGTGGATAATCAAACCATGATTACCAATTCCAAAATTGGCAAGATGACCGTTCTTGACCCCAAAGATGTTTATCTAAAGAATGTCAGCGCGTTTACACAAAGCGTATCTTCTTCCATTAAAACTGTTCCGCGCTACCGCTGGAGTGTTAAAGATGTGGAAACCGGCAAAATTGTCCTCCAGCATACCGACATTACCGACGATCAGTGCGCTGATAAAAACACTAAAACTTGGCTTTGTCCTTTTGCCAAGTTACCGGCCGGCAAACTGGTTCAAAATAAAAAATATTCTTGGAAAGTAGAAACCACCGATCTTAATACTCTCGCCAGAAATAGCCTTGGTTCCGGAGAGTCTTCAGAGGTTGAATTTAAAATTATTTCTGCCGTTCCTAAAAAACCTTCTCTTCTTAACCCCAAAAATGCTGAAGTAATAACAGGAGAATTAGTTTCCATTTTATCACCAAAACTTTCTTGGTCTTCCGATCCAGATGTTACAGCACAAACTTTTCGTATGTATGTCAAGGATGCTGATTCTAACACAACAGTGTGGGAGAGAGATTGGACGAGTGGCACCAACCCATCAGATTTAAATTGTCTAGACAAAAACAATCGTTGGACTTGTCAGTTCGCCACCGTTCCTGTTGGTTACCTAAATTTTGATAAGTCATATCGCTGGGCGGTAGAAGCGCAAAACGACAATGGCTCTACTTCTGGTTTCAGCGACCCAAGCACCTTCACCCTTAAATCTAGTTTTGTTCCTATATTCTTTAGAGGGGCGCCTGCGACTGAAAATCAAACATCTAACCAAACCGTCGATTCTGGACCTTGCCCCCCTGGGCAAATTCAGGTGTGTGTCTTTACCAACTGTTCCTGTTCTGGCTACTAAATTAGTACGTTTAAAACCACCCCTAAGTGAAGGGGTGGTTTTAAATTTTATTTATTGTTTAAATTAATCACTCTTCGCCCTAAATTGCAGGGCCTCCGCCACATGCTCAAGTTTAATTGAATCGCTTGCTCCCAAATCCGCAATCGTCCGGCTTAATTTTAAAATTCTGTTATACGCCCTGGCCGATAAGTGCATTTGGGTTACCGCCGCACGCAAAAGCTCAACTGAATCAGTATCTAATTTACAAAACTCTCTAATCTCTGCATTGCGCATTTCACTATTAGTCTTAATCTGCTTACCCTCAAATCTCTTTGTTTGCCGTTCACGCGCCCCTTCTACCCTTTCACGAACTTTTGCCGAACTTTCTGCCAGCTCTCCTGATGTCAATTTATCAAATTTTACACGCGGCACTTCAACGTGTAAATCAATTCTGTCGAGCAACGGCCCGCTTATCTTTTTTTGGTAGCGAATTAAGGCCGCTGGGGCGCAACTGCAGGCATGGTCCGGGTCGGTGGCATACCCGCACGGGCAGGGATTTTGACTCGCGACTAAAATAAATCGCGCCGGAAACACCACTGTTCCCTGCGCACGAGATACTGTAATAAGCCCATCCTCCAGTGGCTGGCGCAAACTTTCAATTACAAACCGCGGAAATTCTGGAAACTCATCCAAAAACAAAACGCCGCGATGTGCAAGCGAAATTTCTCCCGGTCGCGGAATTCGCCCACCACCAACCAAAGCCGCCCCCGAGGCGGTATGATGTGGCGACCGAAACGGCCGTGTTTTAATAAAATTATTTTGTAAAAGTCCTGCCACCGAATAAATTTTTGTCACTTCCAGAGCTTCATCTTGCGTCAATCGCGGCAAAATTGATGGCAGCGTGCGTGCGAGCAAAGTTTTTCCACTTCCCGGTGGTCCACTCATCAAAATATTATGCGCTCCACTTGCGGCAATTTCTAAAGCACGTTTGGCAAATTCCTGCCCTTTAATTAACGCTAAATCCATTTCATATAACGGCGCCTCATAGTCATTCCAACCGTCCGGGCGCTTAAACGGTGCAATTTCTTTTTCTCCCTGCAAATACGCCACCAGCTGACGAAGCGACTCTACCGGGTAGACCTCAATACCGTCCACTAGCGCTGCCTCCATAGCATCATCTGCTGGCACAAACAACCGCTTCCATCCGCGCAATTTTGCATAAAGTGCCAGTGGCAAAATTCCACTCACATGCCGCACCCGTCCATCTAAGGCCAACTCACCTACCACCAAGGAATTTTCTAAGTCTAAAACAAGCCCACTACTTATTGCCACAATGCCTAGCGCCATTGGCAAATCATACATTGAACCTTCTTTAGGACTATCCGCCGGCGCTAAATTAACTAAAATTCTAAAATTAAACGGGTACGAAAAATCCGAATTTTTTATGGCTGAATGAATCCTATCTTTAGATTCTTTAATTGATGTATCGGCCAAACCAACAATATTAAAATTTGTTTGCCCTTTATTTATGTCCACTTCCACCGTCACCGGCACACACTCCAGGCCAATTACAGCGGCAGAATTAAGTTTGGTAAACATACTCGAAAAAACCCTAAATTCTAATTCATAAATTCCAAACAAATCCCAATCACCAAAATACAAATGTCCAAAATCACGTTTAAAAATTTATATTTTGATAATTATTTAGGATTTGGGGTTTAGTGCTTCTGATTTATATAATAAGTATATCACAAACCCGCCCACAATCATCACATCCGCCAAATTGATAATCGCCGTTAATATTAAAAAATAATCCACCGTGTGGCCATACACAATACGATCGATAAAATTAGAGAGAGCGCCGAAAAAAATGAACGCATAGCTCGTAGCGTGGAACGCGTGACGTTTCAATTGTGTTGGTTCCACATTCCACATTCCACGTTCCACAAAAGACATAACTAAAAAATACCCGAGCAAAAACAAAATGGGAATCGTGAGAACAATTGCCAACCACCCCGGTACTGGGACTCCAAAAGCCACCCCTGGGTTAAAAAACGGGTACCAACCAAACCATCGATTCACCAAACGATTGCTCGTCCACGCATGAAGCGCTTGCCACTTGAGATAACGATCAAAAATAAAAAAGAGTCCCGCTGCGCCAAAAATTAGGACTCTTTTGACTCGCATACACAATTTCTAATATCCAATATTCATGGAACAACATATAATACAATTTGTATTTTGCTCCATGTATTTTGTATCTTGTTTTACACCTCTTGTATAATCGCTTTCTTACACTCTACACAGGCGCTGGAGGTTGGTCGGGCCAGTAGTCGTTTCTCTTGAATTTGTTTTTTGCAATATTTACAAATACCATAAGTCCCCTTAGCCAATCGCGCCAATGCTTCATTTACATCACGTAAAATCTTCTCAAAATCTTGGCCAAGTGATAGGTTGGCGGCGTATTCGGCAACTTCCGCGGCATTTTCGTCCTCTTTATCGCCGTAATCAGGAAAGCTAGCGCCAGAATCATCTCCAGTAGTATGTGTGCTCTGTTTAGAAAAATTAGCCAAGTCGCGTTCCAAGTGTTCCTTTTCATTCATTAAAGATTGCTTTATTTTAAGCAAAAAATCAGCAGAAAATGAGTTTTTTGTTTGTTTCTTATCATTAGTGGAAGAGATCTTTGGCATAAACCAAAATATAGGCTTTAAATACAAGCTACAACCAATATCATATCTAAAAATAAAATAAACGTCAAGTAAATTTAAACAAATAAAAAACGGCGCTACAGGCCAATAAATATAATTTTAAGCCACACGCCGTTTAAACTACTCGGCGTGATCACAAACGTCCAAAAGACGAAAGTGTTTACTGCGCGCGAGCAGCGACAATCTCCAACCACTTGAAGGTAGAGCCCAACGGGCAGAGATGCGCACAAGAGGCGCCCCAGTTGCCCAACAAAATAGGGTTACCGGACAAGGAGATGGATTTGTTGCTGCCAGATAGTTTAAGTATGAGGCAACAATAAATCCGTTTACTCCTCTAAATAGTAGTTTCGGAGACATTGTCAGCGAAAGAATTCGCCGACCACTTTGGTTGTAGAGAACTATCTACAAGATTTAGTATACCATGGTAAGCGGGTTTTGTCAAGAGTAATGTATTTTAGCATTTTTTAAGCTAATTTAAGCCAAAATAAGCTAAATTTAGCTTATTTTTTTGTATACACTATTGTAAACAAAAAATGTGTATAACTTTATAATCAAAATTTGCGCTAACTTAAAATAAAAAAATCAAAAATTCAACCAATTATGTTTAATAATTTGTATGTGAATACACAGAGTTATCCACAGTTTGTATAGAATAGCGTATACAAATTTGCCTATTCAACACGGCGTTAAATACATTTGATCGCTTAGTCAAGCGATTTCTCCACTACCCCTTCGACTCGTCCCGAGACTCGCTCAGGGTTCGGTCGAAATGACAATTAATCACCGAGCTCGCAGACATTAAAAGCTTGACAGAAAAAAAATTAACTTGTAGTCTCCAAATTAAGGAGGTTTCATGGCGAGAGAAATAAAGATTTGTGATGCCAACCCCCCAATAGGGGGTTCCGGGGTCGGCATTCGTTGTCAGAATAACCAGTGTGACAGACCTGGCACGATGAGACCAGAAGACATGGCCGTCAAGGTTACACGCGAAGAGGACGGCCGTATAACTGCCACCTACTGGTTGTGCTCGTGGGCGTGTTTTCAATCGATTGCCCTTTTCAGGTGGACAGATTTTTTCCCGCGCCGATAGTTCGCTCCACCCATCATATTTTCTCGCCTACTTCCAAAAGCAGCTTTAATGAAGGCTGTTTTTGTTTTTTAAACTAAATTGACAAAAACTCTTATTTTGTTAAACTACTATTCTATTTAGAATTAAAATAATTTTTGGAGGGATATGCTAAAATATATAGCTATATTTTTGGGAATACCGCTTGGATTATGCGGTTTTTTTGTTTTTAATTATGCTGCGGCTGCTAATTTGGATATTGTGATAAATGAAATTGGCGCCTACCCAAGCAACACCCACGAATGGGTAGAAATATATAATAAAGGCAATGAACCAATTGATTTAACCGGTTGGAAATTTTGGGAAAATAGCACCAACCACGGCCTAACCGCAAGCACAACCGACAGTATTGTCGCCCCCGGTGAATACGCCGCCATTGTACAAGATGAAACACAATTTTTTGTTGACAACCCAAATTTTGTTGGTTCTGTTTTTGATTCATCGTGGAGCAGCCTCAGTGAAAATGGAGAAGAAATTGGTTTAAAAGACAGTTCTGGTAATTTTATGGAGCAATTCACCTACCTTTCGACCCCAAACCACCATTCGCTAGAGCGTCGCGACGCCACACTTGCCGATTACACCGCAAACAACTGGCAAGAAAACGTCTCGGAAAACTCGCTTGGTTTAACTAACAGTAATTTTGGCTCTTCTTCAAGCAGCTCTACTCCACCAGAAAACAACCTCCCGACAACATCTTCAATTTGGGCAAAACTAAAAATTAATGAATTTTTACCAAACCCTTCTTCAGGAAACGAATGGATAGAGCTCTATAACCCCACAACATCAAGCCTAGATCTGGCGGGCGGCGTTCTTTGTGATGGTCGCTCCGGAACGTGTACCATCGCCACACTTTCTGGAACAATTAACCCATTAGGTTGGCTCGTAATCAATTTGAGCTCGAGCCATTTGAATAATACGGGCGACAGTATTATTCTCAAAAATCCGGATAACGTTATTATTGATACCATTACCTACAGCGGCTCACTCGTGCCAGAGACAGACCAAACGCTGGCTCGCAAAATCGATGGTGCCGATACCAATAACGATACGGCTGATTGGGCAATAACAACTAGCCCAACACCAGGAAATGCCAACATAATTTCCCCTCCCCCTCCGCCCACAAATTCAAACACTACCAGTAACGGAGGTGGAAGCGGCGGCACATCTTCTAACCGACCAACGTCTGCTTCGTCATTAATAGTTAACAAGCCGCCAACAACTACTCCCATTGTCTGGGCAACCTCTACATCTCCTCTTATTATTAACGAACTATTTCCCGATCCAGAAACTTCTGATTTAACTGATGAATTCATTGAATTAAAAAATATTTCTTCATCCACAGTAAATCTTGTCGGCTGGAAACTGGCCGATAATTCTAAAACATTTTCACTAATCGGAACAATTGCTCCTGGAAAATTAATTGCCTTCAGTCGTCCGCAAACTGGCATTGCTCTTAACAACACAACCGCCGAAGAAATAAAACTTACCAACCCAGCTGGGGCAATTGCTGACGAAATTCACTATGATACCGCCGAAGAAGGTTTAAGTTATAACCGAAAGAATGATGGCGCCTGGCACTGGAGTGAAACCATTACGAAAGAAACGGAAAATATACTCAATATAGGCGATACTGTTGGTATATTATGGAAACTGATTGCCCCCAAAGAAGCTGCCCCTGGAGATATTATAAATTTTGATGCAAGCAAATCGGTAGACCCACGCGGTGGACGAATTAACTTTACGTGGAAATTTAATGACGGCACAATACGAACTGGCAGTGACGCCAGTCAGCGTTTTGCCACGTCCGGAATATATACAATTTTAATTTTTGCCTCCAGCACAGCCGGCACCACAGCCAACAAAAAAGTCTCCATTACAATTGGAGACGGGCTACACTTTGTGGAAGAAGGTGTGGTAGTAAGTGAATTGTTTCCCAATCCACACGGCACAGATACGGAAGAATTTATTGAGCTCTATAACACCGCTTCCACTACCATTGATTTGTCGAGTTGGCAATTAAAAAATAAAACGAACAAAATTTTTACAATTCCGGACCTCACCAAAATTCCTTCTCATGAAACATTGGTTTTTTATCGCCTCGCCACTCATCTCGCTTTAGATAATAATGGTGATAGTGTGGAATTGCTTTCACCAGAAAATACATCTAAAGATTATATTGAATATACTAAAAGTATTGATGGACAAAGTTTTTCACGCGTCGGTAATACCTGGGTGTGGACAAGCAACCCATCACCTGGGCGAATTATTCTCCAAATCGAAAACACCGGCTTTCCTGATACATCTTCCTCACGAACTAAAACGACTCTTGCCTCCCTTAAAAACCCCACCACCATCCAAGGACGCAGCAAGGGTAGCTGGATAAAAGTAAATGGACTCGTTACTGCCAGCCCTGGTACATTTTCCGACCACTCATTTTATGTGAGCGACGGAACGAATGGGGTACAAATTTATGCCGCCAAAAAAATCTTCCCCGAACTTCTGCCGGGCGACCATGTGGCCGTTGCCGGCACCGTTTCTGAGCTCAAGGGTGTGCCACGCCTCTTGGTAAAAAATACAAACGATGTTGATATTCTTGCTACTAATGGCGTACTGTCTCCGGAAACTGTGTCACTCGATGAGCTGGATGATTCTATAGTACATAATTTAATAACTATCCAAGGAGAAATTACTAAACTAACAAGCCAACGAATGTACCTAGACGATGGTAATGACGAAATTGCGGTGTTATTTAAGCCTGGCGCGCATATTTCTCGTGACCTACTTACAGTTGGAGAAAATGTGCAAGTTACCGGAATTGTCGAGCACCCGGAATCTGGTTGGCAACTGTGGCCACGAAATAATGACGACATTAAAATACTCGGACCTTCCGAAAGCGAAATTAAAAAACAAGCTGAAATTGCAGCTAAAAAATCACAACAAACAAAAATTCTCTATACTGCAATAACGGTTGGTGGAGCAGGTTTGCTTGGGGTGGCCTGGTTTATAAAAAAGAATGGAAAAATTTTATAAATGTGCCACCAAAACAAAACCATCACCGTCGTTCAATTCGTTTGATTGAAACCGACTACTCTGTCCCGGGATTTTATTTTGTAACCATTTGTACAAAAAATCGTGAATGTTTATTTGGGGAAATTAAAAATAGAGAAATAAAATTTTCAGAAATGGAAAAAATTGCAAACGAGTGTTGGTTGACAATTTCCAAACATTTCCCCAATGTTATTATTGATGAATTTGTTATAATGCCTAATCACATCCACGGTATTATCGAAATTACCGACAACGGACACGACGAACGTAGGGGCACGATATATCGTGCCCCTACAACGACGCAATTTGGCAAACCAATTCCCGGTTCGATTGCGACAATTTTGGGAACCTACAAGGCCGCCGTTACCAGAACAATAAACCGGAATCAGGCCGCACGATTCATCATCTGGCAACGTAATTACTATGAACACATCATACGAAACGACTAATCACTCAATCAAATCCGCCAATATATCCGCGACAACCCATTCAATTGGAATAAAGACAGTGAAAACCCAATAAACCAAACTATCCCAAGCACTTGATTTTTCTCTAGTTTTTTGTTATCCTACTCCAATTCACTGGAGAGGTGGCCGAGTGGTTTTCAGCTCATCGCCCTGGGCGTGAGCTGATCCGCGCACCCGCCACAGCGGGATGACGCGGAAGGGCATAACTATATATGTACTACGTTTACGTCATTCAAAGTCAAAAAACTTTTGAATTGTATAAAGGAAGCACATCGGATTTGAAAAAGCGTTTTTATGAACACAACCAGGCAAAAGTCTCGTCGACAAAACATGGTGTACCCTGGAAGCTGGTATATTATGAAGCGCATACAACGAAATATCTTGCACTTCAAACAGAAAAATTTTATAAGTCCAGCCAGGGCAGAAGACAGCTAAATAAAAAATTAGGTTTAAAATAAAAATGGAGAGGTGGCCGAGTGGTTTAAGGCAACAGTCTTGAAAACTGTCGTACCCAAAAGGTACCGTGAGTTCGAATCTCACCCTCTCCGCACGTAAATTACTAAAACACTATCTTGTCTCTGGAGAGGTGTCAGAGTGGTCTAATGTGCGGCTCTCGAAAAGCCGTGTCCCGCAAGGGACCGTGAGTTCGAATCTCACCCTCTCCGCATAATAATTTTACCATGTTCATCATGGTAAAATTATTATAGAGCAGAAGAGATTCGAACGGGGAAGGGAGAGACCGGGAGGTTTCTCTTGCTGAGGAAGGGTTTTGGGAAACCTGAAAGTTTCCCAAAGAAGTTCGAATAGCAAAGCGCTCACCCTCTCCGCACTATGTATACTGAATATGAAAATTTATTCACCACAAAAAATAAGCTCGTGGTAATAGATTCGCTGGCTGATTTTTTAAAATTACCGAAAACCGAACAAACTTACGCTATGGTTAGTGACCGAGCTCTAACCCTGTTCCCTATCAAAGAATGTAACGAACCATTATTGCCACTGAGCACCTATCTTTCGGAACACCATTCTCCTATTCAGCTTGTTGCCGGTCAAGCCGATTACGGAGCGCAGAGTTTAGAAACACAATGCCTACGTGTGAGTGCGGCAAAACGGCTTCTCAAGGCAGAAAAAATTTTAAAATTACTCAATCCAAAACTTACCTTTAGAATTACTGATTCTTATCGGCCAATCAATTTGCAGAAAAAATATTACGAAGAAATATCTAAGCGCTTTGCTGCTCAGGGTCTTACCGGGGATCAACTTTATTTGCAAGTAGTCCAAGTCATTTCCGATCCTGCCTGTCACCCTCCCCATTGCACCGGGGGGACGCTTGATTTGATGCTTATTGAAGAAACCACAAAACAAGCGGTAGACATGGGAAGTAAACTAGATGATGTAGGCGACCCACAGGCTGCTACTTTCCATAATAACATTTCCTCTCTGGCCAAAAAGAGCCGCCTCACCCTCTATACCGCAATGATTAAAGCTGGTTTTGTGAATTCTCCCAGTGAATGGTGGCACTACACATATGGCACACAGGAGTGGGCGGTGCGCACCGGACATGACCATGCCTTTTACGACACTTTATAAATAAGGCCGTAATTTCACCTACAACTCTCCGCCACTGTACATAATAATTGTACCCTAGTCACCAGGGTCTTTTTATTATAAAATACTGCTCCAGTATGTCTACCCTCCTCCAAATAAAAAATATATCTAAAACCTATAACGAGCAGGCTATTTTAATAAATGCCAATGTTACCATTAGCGAACATCAAAAAATTGGCGTGGTTGGCCGAAACGGGGCCGGCAAATCAACCTTATTTAAAATGATTATTGGGCAAGAATTGCCTGATAGCGGCACCATCGATATTCACGACATCACGCGCCTCGGCTATTTAGAACAGCACGACGCAACGGACGAATGGCAAACGGTACTTGAATATTTAATAAATACTTCGGGCAAAGAACACTGGCAGTGCGCCAAAATTGCGGGAAAATTCGAACTCAAAAATGAACTGCTCGATGCTCCACTCCACAGTCTTTCGGGTGGCTACCAAATGCGTGCCAAATTGGCGGCGCTACTTTTAAAAGACCCGAACCTATTTTTACTCGATGAACCAACTAACTACTTGGACGTCCACACCCAACTTCTCCTAGAAAAATTTTTACAATCGTATACTGGAACATTCTTGGTAATTTCCCACGACCGCGAATTCTTGCGCCGCACCTGCAGCGAAACTATGGAAATTGACCGTGGCGAAATATTTTTATACCCAGGGCCAGTGGATGAATATTTTGAATATAAAAACGAACAGGTAGAGATGAAGGAACGCTATAACAAAAAAATTGAACGCGAACAAAAACACTTGCAAAATTTTGTGGATCGTTTTCGTTATAAAGCCAGCAAAGCCGCTCAAGCTCAATCTAAACTTAAAGCCATTGGCCGGCTTAAAAAAATGGATATTAAAGAAAATGCCGCCACAGTACATATTGCCATTCCAAACGTGGAGGCCAAAAAAGGGTTGGCCTGTGTCTGCAAAAATTTAACAATTGGGTACCCGGAAAAAACCGTCGCCGAAAATATTCACCTCAATATTGAACGCGGTGAACATGTGGCCATTGTTGGCGATAACGGCCAAGGCAAAACCACTTTTTTTAAAACATTGGCCAATGCAATTCCAGCACTCGCTGGCTCTTTCCGCTGGGGGCACAACATTTCTATTGCCTACTATGCCCAACATATTCCCAGCCAGTTGCCGGGAGATGAGGAAGTGTGGCAGTACATAAGAACTAACGCACCACTCAATATTAACGATGAGGACGTGCTCCGCATGGCCGGTAACTTTTTATTTACCAAGGAAGCACTTAAAAAAAGTATTGAAATTTTGAGTGGCGGCGAACGCGCGCGCCTGTGCCTGGCCAGTTTGCTTCTGTCTGAATCCAATGTACTCTTGCTAGATGAACCAACTAACCACCTGGATTTTGAAACCGTGGAAGCGCTCGGCCTCGCCCTCGCCGACTTCGCCGGCACTATTTTATTTATCAGTCACAATCGTACGTTTGTTAATTCGGTAGCCACGAGCGTTATTGAGGTGAATAGTGGAAACGTCCGCCGCTATGCCGACAGTTACGAAAATTATGTTGCCCATCTAGAACAGCTTATTCAACAAGAAGCCGCGTCTTCTCCACAGAAAAAAAGCAAGAGAGAAACCTCACCGGTCGCAACCCCCGAACCAAAACAACAAAATCACGACGAACAAAAACAACGTAAAAAAGATTTACGAAAAATTGAGGAAGAAATTACCGAACTGGAACGCACTCGAGATCACCTGCTTAAAAAACAATCAAAGGACCCGCAAAAATTTGGGCACGATGATTATAAAAATTTGGGTGAAGTAGTAAAACAACTTGAAGAAAAAGAAAAAAAGTGGGCGGAATTGCAGTTAAACTAACCGTCAGCCCTATACAATAGGGTAACTTTTGTTTAAGATAATATTATCTTAACTAATTATTATGCTCGGAATAAAAGCTCTCCAAAAATCCCTCCGCGTTGGACAAAATCCAAAAAAAGCCCAGTTATATGCTCACTTTTTTAAAACCGCACCGGGTCAATATGGACACGGTGATATTTTTTTGGGTCTGACTGTGCCGGAGCAAAGAAAAATTGCTAAAAAATTTTATCATCTTTCCCTGGCTGATATTCAAAAACTACTGGCCTCAAAAATTCATGAGGAGCGTTTCACGGCACTCGTTATTCTGTCGCATCAATTTCAACATACTAATGAACAAACAAAAAAACAAATCTATACTTTTTATCTTAACAATGCCAAACGAATTAATAACTGGGATTTAGTTGACACTTCCGCGCCACGAATTGTGGGAATGTATTTGCTCAATAAACCTCGCGCCATTCTTTACAAATTAGCTCACTCAAGCAATCTCTGGGAACGCCGCATTTCCATCATAGCGACACTGGCTCTTATTCAAAATGGCGAGTACGAAGACACGCTCAAAATTACTCAAATATTACTTAGCGACACACATGATCTTATCCATAAAGCCTGTGGTTGGATGCTACGTGAAGTTGGGAAAAAATCAGTGCCTACACTCAAAAAATTCCTCAATCACCACGCTCACCATATGCCACGAACAATGCTCCGGTACTCAATTGAAAAATTTTCAAAATCCAAACGTCAACAGTATTTAAAAAAATAATTTTTAACTATTGGCTAAGAACTTTGAACTGTGAACTCCAACTCCATCGTTCTCGGCTCTGGTTGCTTCTGGTGCACCGAAGCCGTGTTTAAAATGATTAAGGGCATCATTTCAGTCATCCCCGGCTATGCTGGTGGCACCACACCAAACCCCACCTACGAACACGTTTGTAGTGGTACTACCGGCCACGCCGAAGTGGTGCGAGTCGAATATGACCCTGGCGTTATTTCCTTGGAAGAAATTCTTACAGTCTTCTTTGGCAGTCATGACCCTACTACCTTGAACCGCCAAGGTAACGATACCGGAACACAGTATCGTTCTACTATTTTGTATGCCAATGATGAACAAAAATATGCAGCTGAAAAATATATTGCGAAATTAAAAAAAGACGGCTTAGCCGTTGTTACAACTATTGAACGCATCACGAAGTTTTACGAAGCCGAAGAGTGTCACCACGATTATTTCGCCAAGAACCCTAACCAGGCTTACTGTGCTGCGGTTATTTCTCCTAAATTAAAACAAATGAAAAAGAAACTCACCGCTCTTCTTAAAAACCAATAACGCGTCATTGCCTCTACAAAACTATTCACGCCACCCTGGGGGCTTCAATCACTTTTTTCATTCCTCGCACAAATTCCTCTTCACTAAATTTCTTCGCTGTCTCGTAGCACGCGCTTTCCATCGTCCTGGATCTCTCCGGCGTCAATTCTAAAATCTTCAATCTCAAATCTTCAATCGTAAAATTGGACGGCAGCAGGAGTCCGTTTTTTTTATCCTCGATAATTTCTAACAAACCACCTTCTGCCACCCCAATCACCGGCTTCCCGGCTTGCATACTCTCCACCGCCGTCATCCCAAAATCTTCTTGAATAGGAATATAGATGGTGGCCAAGCATTTGCCCAAATATTCAATTAGCTGATCATCGCTAATCCATCCTAAAATAGTAATATTAGGGTGCCCAGCAGCCAATTGTTGACACTTTTCCAAATCCGGTCCGCCCGATGCCACTACCAATTTTTGGTCTGGCATTTTGGTAAAGGCCTCCACAATCATTGGCACGCGCTTTACATCATACAGCCTCGCCCAGGAGAAAAAGTAGTCTCCCCCACTGTCATTCCGAGCGAGTCCGCGTGTGGCGGACGACGAGGAATCTCTGTCCGATTTGTCATTCAACAAATTCCTAAATGGCAACGTATCACACGGCGGATACACCACAACCGACTCAAGTCCCAAATATTTTTTAATCCGCGCCTGCGTATTTTTGGAATTAGTTACAATTAAATCCAGCCGCTTGGCAAAAAATTCAAAACGAGCTCGATTAAACCATGCGAACGGCACAAACAAAATTTTTTTCCATAACGGATACGAGCGCAATCGCTCCTCATACAGATCATACAAATGCCGCGGCGGCGAATGCATATAAGCGATATTGCGATGGATTCGCTCTTCTGGAGCCAATTCCCCGCTTGGGCGGGGCAGGGGTGGGTGAGGCCGCGTTGCGCGTCGCGTTCGAACCATCGCCACCAAACAATCGCCACTATAAATTACCACGTCATAATTTTTTACAAATTTTGTTTTAAACAAAAACGATAGCTGCACTTGCAAATATCTAAACCCGGGCACGCGCGACCAGGCCTTTTCTTTATACAATTCAATCGTTTTTATTCCTTCCGTTCGCGGGTCAAACGCATCCTTGGCTATAAAAGCCGTAGCCACGTCCGCCCCCAAATTTTTGGCCAAGCTAATCACTAGCCGCTCACCGCCGCCTTTATACAAAAAATAATCGTGTAGAATCAATATTTTTTGAGCCATAAAACACTTGTCATTTCGAGCGAGGCGAACCTCGCAGTGAGCCGACGAGAAATCTCTGGCTCAATCACTCAAAACACTAGCAAAATCCTACAATACCTGCTACTATAACCACGCACTCTGCCGCTTACTTTAGCAGAGATTATTGATTTTTGCAATAAAAACATGCCCCTAAACCGTTCGCTCAAAACCGCCTTTAACGAAGTTAGCGCCGAATATAATACGGCGCGGCCAGGCTACCCACCAAAAGTGATAGACACCATTTTAAAATATGCAAAATTACCAAAAAATGCCAAAATTTTAGAAATTGGTTGCGGCACCGGGCAGGCCACCAAATTTTTTGCGGAACGCGGATACCGCATTACCGCGGTTGATATAAGCGCCAATATTGTTGCTATTGCCCAAAAAAATCTTGCCCGTTTTAAAAACGTAAAATTTATCGTAAACTCTTTTGAAGACGCCGCCCTTACCCAAAATTCTTTTGATATTATAATCGCCGCCCAATCATTCCATTGGATAGAGCCTGCCCGCGGCTTTGCCAAAATAAATCAATTATTAAAACCAGGCGGCGTATTGGCCTTATTTTGGAACTTAACGGAATACAACAAAACAACCTGGTTAGCAAAAATCAAAAAATTGTTTGCCGCCTATTCCCCTCATTTTACAAACAACCAGCGACACCGCACTACCACCGATGACCTAACAACCCTCGGCGGGCTAACCCATACTAAACAGTATCAATTTTATTGGCAAGAGCCTTACACTAAAGAAAAATATCTGGAACTATCCAAAACGTGGTCCTGGGCAGTGGCGCTCGGCAAAAACAAACAATCCAAGCTTTTTGCCGAGGTTAAAAAAATTATAAAAAATATCCCCGAACCACTGATGGTACCCTACCAAACGGATTTGTTGCTGGGGAAAAAATAAAAAAAATATGAAAAAAATTTTCTTTGCGCTTATAACTTTTACTGTCGTCGCTGGCGCTGGCTGCCAAACACCGTCCAAACCAGTTGCGGCCACCACTCCAAATACCGCCGTAGACTGCATGTCCTACCAGCAAAAATTTGACGAATATGTAAAAAAAAGCAAACTGCCGATTTTAGAAAACCAAGACTCTCTCTGCCACGGCCTCAATGTTGGCAGTAATTTTAAAAATATGCAGCCAAAGTGGGCGGTCGCGGAACTTGCCGGTCTGCAAACAGGGGATTTTTGCCAGCTTATTTTTAGAGGAATAAACACGGAAGGAACTGTTTTCTACCCTCTCTCAACCGACTGTACCAACAAATACGTAATCGGGAAAAAATATAAAATTGACATGAACGATTTTTGCCGGTTATTTATGATGTTGGCTGACAGCCGTCTCCCATCTCCCATAGCCACTACGCTTACCAAACCAACCGAAATTACATGCTTGGACGATTCCAATACAACTTTGGATTTACAAAAATACACGACCAAAAATTTTTCCGTCCAATTTCCAAGCTCGTTTACCGCTGAGGAAATAAAAGACGGATTGGTAATAAAAAATCCCAAAGGAAAAATCATGATTGGCGGTTTTGTGCCATCGGTTGGAATGCCGCTGGACAAACAATTTGGCCAGGCCAAAATTATCATGTATAGTAAAGATAAGGCTGACGGCGGAATCCCCGCGGCATTATTTTATGCATTTGGGGATGAAATAATCAAAAACCAACTAATTGGCATTTTAAAAACAATCCGTTAAAATCTGACATGGATTATATTTTAATTTTATGACCCCTAAACCGCAAATGCTCTACATCCACGGTGGAATGACATTCAAAAATAAAAAAGGATACCGGCATTACTTAAAAACACGCCCAATATCATTGGAAAAGAAAAACAGTTGGAGCGGGCAATACTTGGATAAAAAATTCGCCCGCCAGTTTCAAATTATTCGCCCGCAGATGCCGCTTAAAGAAAACGCCGTTTATGCCGATTGGAAAACACACTTTGAGCGATATTTTCCTTTTCTAAAAAATAACTGCGTTCTCATCGGCACATCGCTCGGCGGAATTTTTTTGGCAAAATATTTATCGGAGAATACATTTCCCAAAAAAATAAAGGCCGTATTTTTGGTCTGCCCACCGTTTGACGGCAGCCTCTCGGTAGAGGACTTAACCGGCGGGTTTAAACTTAAATCAAATTTATCGCTGCTGCAAAAAAACGCCAAAAAATTATTCTTGCTGTTTTCGGCAAACGATCCGGTTGTGCCTGTTTCCCATGCCAAAAAATACCAAGCTAAACTGCCCAATGCTACAATAAAAATATTCAAAAACAAAAATGGACATTTTAAAATTGCCACTTTCCCAAAAATTATAAGGATGATAAAAAACTTGTTATGAAAAAAATAATATTTACGCTACTGGCTCTTGGTATAATAATCGTCTATCTTAACCGTGGCTATGCACATAAATTTTCCTATATGAGCGCCCACTTCCCTGGTGGCCCAGCTATTCCTAACCCCACCATTATAGAACCTCAAAAACCTACCAACCGAACCATTACCTACGCGGCGCTTGGCGATAGCCTTACTGCCGGTATTGGTACCCAAAAAATTGAGGAAACTTTTCCATATTTGCTTGGCCAAAAAATGGCAAAAAAAAATGATACTAAAATTAAAATTATAAACCTGGGAATTCCAGGCGCTACTACCGCTGATGTTTTGGAGAAAGAATTGCCTGCTCTAAAAAACCAAAAAATTGATGTGGCAACTCTACTAATTGGGGTGAACGACGTCCACGCTCGTCTTGGGGCCAATAATTTTGGCCAAAATATAAACAAAATAGTAGATGCACTAACTACTTTAGGAATTAAAAAAATTAACATTCTTACCGCGCCACTCCTCGGTAATGGCGCCATTTTGTACCCGCCTTTCAGGCTGTATTACAACTGGCAAACGAACCGCTATAACACCTCTCTTAAGCTAGCGCTCAAGGGTAAACCAGTGAATGTTGTAGACTTAAACACCCTTATTAAACAACAGGACTTAGATTTTCTTGAATATGATTATTACTCCCGCGACGGATTTCATCCCTCTGGTTATGGGTACAGTCGCTGGGCAGATTTAGTGTATGCTCATCTCAATTTCTAATACAGTACGCGAAACCTGGATTTTTTTTGGATTATGTATTTTTGCTCTAGTCATTTCACTCCGCAAAGGACGCCATGCCGGGTTTCTCCCTCTTGAGGTTACTAATGAGCTCAAAGGTGTTGCCATTATTTTGGTCGCCCTCTCTCATATTGGGTATTTTTTAGTTTCCGATCACTCATTCCTAGTTCCACTATCTAACTATGCCGGTGTTGGAGTAGATTTATTTTTAATATTATCTGGATACGGCCTAGTTGTCTCTGCTCTCAAACGGCCTCTCACTATACTGCAATTCTACAAAAAACGTTTTAGTAAAATTTATCTGCCTGTATTTGCTACCCTATTAATTTTTCTTGCGCTCGATTTTGCTTTTTTACACAAAACGTACCCCCCAAGTCTTACCGTCAAAAATTTCTTAGGGTTCTTCCCTCAGGCAGACTTATATAATGAAATTGATTCTCCGCTTTGGTTTATTACGCCGCTCTTTTTTTATTATCTCATTTTTCCATTATTTTTTTGGCGCCGCGCCCCACTCGTTTCAAGCGTTGCTGTTGCCCTGCTCGGATATTACATAACAAAACAAAATCTACCAGATATTATTCACGTTTCCGACGGTGTAGCCAAATTATACCAACTCCACTTTTTGGGCTTTCCGCTCGGCATGGCTTTAAGTTCAATTGTAAATCAACCGCCAAGGATGTTTGCTACTGTTTTTAAAAAAATTACCTTATTGTTCCAACATACTTGGTTCCATTATAGTTTAACTGCAGTAAGCATTGCCGGTTTATTTTTTTACGCAACTCACTCTGGCGTCGGCAGTACTTGGAAAAAAGAAGAAATCATCAGCCTAGCCACCAGCAGCTTTCTACTCTTATTTTTTATTCTCAAAAAATTCCGTATTAAGCTCCTATCACTATTTGGACTTTTCTCTTTTGAGATTTACCTCCTCCACTGGCCTATTTTGTACCGATACGATATAGTGTACCCACATCTGCCGGCCGGAATTGCTACGGCAATACTTTTGGCTATTTTTCTTGGCCTCAGCTACCTGTATCAACGATTAGTCCGTCATTTAATCTAAAATCTGCCAAAACTTTATCAACAGTGATTTTTGTGGACCAACTGTTTGAGGCGGTAGCCGAGTTTTGGGACGCAAAAATCACTGTTGATAAAATTCACATAAAATAAATGCACCTATGGAAGCTTTTCTTAAAAAAACTATTATTGAAGCCGGAAAAATTATTGAAAAAAAATTCGGTAAAGTTGGTGTTAAATATACCAAACATGATGCCACCGATGTGGTAACCGAAGCAGATTTGGCCAGCAACGCTTACATTGTTAAAGCCATTAAGAAAAAATTTTCCGCTCACGGTATTATTTCCGAAGAAACGGGCAAAGAAAATGTTGCCGCTGAAAATGTGTGGATTATTGACCCGCTGGACGGCACACGCAATTTTGCCACGCACGTTCCCCTGTTTGCAGTGTCAATTGCCTTTGCCATAAAAGGAGAAGTCCAGCTGGCCGGAGCCTATGATCCTATTCATAAAGAATTTTTTATAGCAAAAAAGGACCAGGGAGCTAGTTGCAACGGAATTGCTATCCATTGTTCAAAAGCAACCGAGCTAAATGATACCTGGGGATGTGGAACTGCTATTTTACGGCCGGAGGAAAACAGCGCGCTCGAAAGTATGTTACGAGCCGCCGACACCACATCTTTTTGGTTAAGTAATTTGGGTTCTCTTGTTTTAAACGGAGCACTGGTAGCCTCGGGACGACGTGACTGGATGGTTTCACGGGGAGCCTTTGTGTGGGATTATGCGGCCGTTTCTCTCATTCTCAAAGAGGCCGGTTGTACCGTTACTAACCTTTCCGGTCGTCCCTGGCAGCTATCCGATCGAGAAATGATCGCCGCAAATCCATGGCTTCACCCCGTTATTGTAAAGATGATTCAACACAAAAAATAAAACCTATGCATGCGCTACCAAAAACAAATGCTGATTGGAAAAAAGAGCTTGATCCTGAAACCTATTATATTACCCGGGAAAAAGGCACCGAGCCAGCTTTTACCGGAAAATACTGGAACGTATTTGAAGATGGATCATATCATTGTTCCAATTGTGATGCTGAGTTATTTATTTCGGACACCAAATATGATGCCGGTTGCGGCTGGCCAAGTTTTACCAAGCCAATTAACAATACATCGATTGAATCGCGGCCTGATGATAGCTTTGGCATGCATCGAACTGAGGTGATCTGCCACAATTGCAAAGCACATCTTGGCCACGTCTTTGATGATGGTCCGGGCCCGACTAAACAACGTTTTTGCATAAATTCGGCGTCGTTGAAATTAAAACCAAAATCATAAACTTATGTCCATCCCTCTTCCTCCCAATGCCAAACGCGTCTTTAAAGGCGTTATTTTTGATGTGTACCAATGGGAACAAACCATGTACAACGGCACAACCGAAATTTTTGAAAAACTCAAACGCCCCAATACCGTAAACGTTATTGCAACAGTCGGAGATAAAATTTTAATCCAGTCGCAAGAGCAGCCCGATCGTCCCGAGCCGTTTATTTCCATTCCGGGCGGCCGGTGTGAAGAAAACGAAAACCCCCTTGATGCCATTAAACGTGAAATGCTCAAAGAAACCGGCTATACTTCAAAAAACTGGGAATTATGGAAAGAAGAACGTTCTTACAGTAAAATTATTTGGACAATTTACACTTACGTCGCGCGCGATTGCCAAAAAACGCATGCACCAAAACTTGATGCCGGAGAAAAAATAGACACGAGCCTGGTTACCTTTGACCAGTTTCTGGCTCTGGCGGACGACCCGGCCTTTTTAGAAAAAAATATGGTACCCGATATGCTCCGCGCTCGCTTTGAACCTGCCAAAAAAGAAGAATTGTCTAAAATTTTGTTTCCCAAGCTCTAAAAAATCAATCAAAATCCCCTCGCTATGTCCGATATCTATACGATTTTAGCGGAAAATAAAATCCCCTACACCCGCTACGACCACCCGGCGGTATTTACCGTTGAAGAATCCGAAAAAATCTGTGAAAATATTCCTGGGGCTAAAACCAAAAATTTGTTCTTACGAAATCGCGCTGGCGACAAACACTATCTTGTAGTTATTGCCGCCGAGAAACGCGCTGACCTTAAAAAGCTTGAGAGCCTGTTAGACGAAAAAAAACTCAGCTTTGCCTCACCAGAACGTTTGCAAAAATACCTTGGCCTTACACCCGGCTCCGTTACCTTTCTTGGTCTTGTTAATGACGTGAACCATGAGGTTAAAATCATTTTTGATGAGGATGTAATCAATGCTGAAGCTATTCAAACTCATCCGCTTACCAATACGGCCACTCTCACTATTGCGCAAGAGGGAGTGCGTAATTTTTTGCAATTATACGGTAATGGAGCACAATTCCTTAAACTATAAATTATATGCAAATTAATCTTCACCCTATTTTAGTTCACTTTCCTATTGCCCTGCTTACGCTCTACGCTATTTTAGAGTTAATTCGAATTAAAAGAATTCAATCTCTTCCCTACTGGTTTTATCTCAAAGCAATTTTAGCCATTGTTGGCTCAGTGGGCGCCGTAATAACTATCCAAAGCGGAGAAATGATTCAAAATGAATTTGCCGACGTTGGCAAAGTGCTCCAAGTACACGCGCTCTGGGCCAATATCGCAACCGATGTCTTCTTGGTAATTGGCTGTGCCTATGCCGTGGCTTGGCTTAACCAAATTCCAACCGTGAATAGTTGGCTTTTAACTAAGCCCGTTCTAAAACCACTCTGGGCTGCGCTCTCTAAACTATCTCGGGTGCTCACCCAAACCTGGCTCGCCTTTTTTATCGCACTCTTTGGTCTTGTGGCTATTACCATTACCGGCGCGTTAGGCGGGGCCATTGTCCACGGAAAAAATATCGACCCTATTGTCGCTTTTATCTACAAATTACTTGTTAAATAACTTTTTATTGTTCACGTGTTAGTAAAAAATTTGTTAATACTTCCAGCTCCTCCCGCGCTTTACTCTGCGGGAGTTTTTGTAACTGTACAAAAGCCGCTCTGGTATATTTTTCTACAATTCTTTGGGCATACGCAACACTCCCCAACTTTTCAGTTATGGTAATAGCTTCACGTATTAACTTTTGATCGCGTGTATGCAAACTCAAAATCTTCTGCAGACGCTGGCGCTCGGGTTTCGTTCCGTTATTAAATGCATGGATAGTAATAAGGCTGCGCTTACCTTCGGTAATGTCACCCCCAATTTCTTTTTGATATTTTTGTTCTTCTCCCACCAAATTAAGAATATCATCACGGATTTGAAAGGCCACTCCAGCCAACCGCCCAAATTCATACAAATACTTTTGTTCTCGTTTTGTTCCACCAGCTAAAAACGCTCCGAGTTGTATAGCCGCTCCTAAAAGTACCGCCGTCTTTTTTTCTACCATCGTAAAATAATCTTTTTCGGTAATTGAAAATTTATTTACTCGTATCCAAGATAATTCCATCGCCTGGCCCTCAAAAATTTTTAATAATTCAATCCACAAAAACGCCTCGAGCTTGTTACGAGTCTGGCACGAAACTGTAAGACCCTGAAGAGCTGGCAGCACCATCATTCCAAGCACGTCGCCAGCATTAATAGCTAGCGGGGTACCGAAAGTGCGATGCAAACACGGCTTACCTCGTCTAAGCTCACTTTCATCCATGATATCATCATGCACAAGCGTAAACGCATGGAACATCTCAATCGCTCCCGCCAGTGGCACCACCTTCTTTTCACTTCCGCCTACTGTAGCCGCCCCAAGCATAACCAATGCCGCTCGAATTCGTTTTCCACCACGAAACATAAATTCACGAATTACGCCATAGACTTCCTTAGGTTCCTGGTTAGGCAAAAATGATTTTAAAAAAACCTCCACCGCCTGTGAGCGTGGTTTAAGAATTTTTTGAACATGCTTGACGTTAATCTTCATATTATAATCCTACAGTTGAAAACAAAAAAAATCAACTAGTAAAATATGCGCAATATTGTTACTATATACTCAAACTTTAATGAAGTGATTATTAAATTATCCTTAACTTTTATTTAATTTGAGACGAAATAGATAGTGATTTTTGCAGCGTCCATTACGACCAGCCGCAGCGGGGTTTGGACGCAAAAAAATTACTATCTATGAGACTTTGTTAGAAATAACTTGATACCAGTTATATGGAACTTTTTAATGCCTTACTCCCCAAACTAGAACACCTTGGCCTGTGGGGCTACTGGATAGTACTACTGGTGGCGCTTTTAGAATCCTTAGCTTTTGTTGGTCTTTTTATTCCAGGAACGACTGTGGTTATAATTGTTGGATTTTTAGCTACCCATGGTATTTTTGATATTGGAGATTTACTCTGGTTTGTAGCCATTGGCGGAATTTTGGGAGATGGAATTAGTTTTTACCTAGGCAAACACAGTGCCGAAAAAATTAAGGCCAGCAAGCTGTTCCGTGCCTCGTACCAAAATAAAGGTGAGGCGTTTTTTCGACGTTTTGGTGACCTGAGTATCATTTTGGCGCGTTTTATTGGCCCAATTCGTCCGGTGCTGCCGTTTGTGGCTGGTATTTTTGGTATGAAAAATAAAAAATTCTTCTTTTATAATATTCTTGGCGCCTTTGCATCGGCCGCAGCATATCTACTTATTGGATTTTTCTTCGGGGCCGCGTGGCGAGAAGTCCATCTTTGGTTCCGCAAATTTGAAGGCATAGTTATTATCATCTTGATAATTCCACTGGTTGGCTACATGCTACGCAACTTCTTTCTAAATAAAACCAAATTATAAAACCACAGAAATTTCTGGGGTTTTATAATTTACTAAAAAATTTTTATTAAATTTAAATTAAGTGAGTACAGTAATATCTTTTTTTATTTGATTGCCTAGTTCATCAAGATTTTTAAACTTTTTCGGAAAGCGCACATATTGCTCCGTAACTACTTTTAGTTCTTTACCGTATAAATCGCCAACAAAATTTACTAAATGTACTTCAAAACAGTCGGCATGAGTTAGCATATTAACACCATAATAAAGTAAACCACGATACTCAATATTGTCAAAAAAAACAGTGCAGGTATATAGTCCCTTTGGTAAATTTCTGGCTAATTCAATGGACAAGTTGGCGGTTCGTGCGCCAGTTTTATCTCCCTGCCCATGACCCTTTTGCACAATTCCCACAATAGTTCTGGGGCGACTCAGCCACGTTACATACGTTACCGAACCCACCAAAAGCAATCCACCAACATACTGAGAGACACTTAAAACAGTGCAGTTTAAAACATAATCAAGTACTACCGCCGAAAACGGCCAAGCCAATTCACACAAAGCAGACAGCGAAGCGGTGATACGTTTTAAGCCAAAATAGTACAAATACATGGCCGCCGCGCCCGATGTGAAAACAATAATCGCAAATATTCCCCACTGCACCTTTGAAACCTCATGTAAATTGCCAAAATACCGTGCCGCCGGAATAATCATTATAATCACCGTGAACCCAAAACGTAAGGCTGCTAAAAGACCGTAGTGAATATTTTTAAGCGAATATTTGCCAAATGTAGTGGACGATCCCCACGCAAACGCGGCTAGCAACGAAAACCCGGCAATTGCGAAAGAAGTATTCATAACGCTTTTTAAGGTAAGAGGATCTTTAAAAGCTACCAAATATCCGCCCACCAACGCCAAAATCGTATAAAAATAAAATCGTGCTGGAAAACGTTCCCGCAAAAATATCGCCGCCAATATCATAGCAAAAATTGGCTGCATTTTTTGTAAAATCAATACCACCGAAATATCTTTAAAACCGGTTAAAAACAAGGCTTTGGTAAAAAACGTGGTTCCGAGGGCCCCGCCAAATAGCGCCACCCAAAAAATTGTCAGCCATTGTTTTTTGGTGATAAGCTTAAAATCTGCCCGTTTTATAAAAAGCCATGGGGCAAGCACAACAAACCCAAGGCCGTGCTCCAAAAATACCACCAACGGCGACGGCAAACTAAAAAGCTTTGGCCGTAAAAACGTACCGTCCAAACTCCAAAACAGTGCAGCTGCCACAACGGCCAAGGAGCCAATAAATATTTTGTTTGAAAATTTCATATTTAGTGAAAATTGTTATATTGCTATAGGGTTATATTGTTACGATTATACTCCCACAAACCATGGTAGACAATAGACGGTGTTTTTGATAGAGTACACACGCAAAAAACTTGTAGATAGTAGGAAGTGGGTGGTAGGATACTCGCCTCCTACAAGCTACCAGCTAACTCTTAATTCCTTCGCTTATGCCAATTTTGGTTTCCGGCTCCCTCGCCTACGACTATATAATGAACTTTCCGGACAGCTTTAAAAATCACATCATGCCGGATCAAATTCATATTCTGAATGTTTGTTTTGTGGTAGACAAACTCAAGCGCAGCTTGGGCGGCACCGCTGGCAACATTGCTTTCAATATAAAATTGCTCGGCTCCGAGCCGCTCATTGTTTCGGCCATTGGACGCGATGCTACTGAATATTTAGAACATTTTAAAAAACTCGGCATTTCCAGCGAATACATTTCCAAAAGCGTAGACAAGCTTACCGCGTCGGCCTACATTACCACGGATATGGATGACAACCAGGTTACCGCTTTTTATAACGGCCCACTTGGTGAGGCGCCAAGCGTTTCGTCTGTCATTCCGAGCGAGTCCGCCGCGGGCGGACGACGAGGAATCTCTGTCGGGTTACCGGGTGAGCCAGAGATCCTTCGCTCCGCTCAGGATGACAAAAAAGTGAGCCTTGCAATAGTGTCCCCAACCGATAAAACCGCCATGTTAAAACACCTTCACGAATGTCACGAACGCGGCGTCCCTACCATGTTTGATCCCGGTCAACAAATCACTGCTTTCACCGACGTGGAACTGAAAAGTGCTATTGCCAAATCAACTTTCCTCATCGGTAATGATTACGAAATTAAATTGATTCAAGATAAAACCGGCTGGAATGCCCAGGATATTTTAAAAGAAACAAAAATTTTGATCACCACGCTCGGTGAAAAAGGTTCCATTATTACCACGCAAGACGGAGAGGTAATTGAAATCGCTCCCTGCCCTCCACAATCGGTAGACGACCCCACCGGTGCTGGTGATGCCTTCCGCGCAGGATTTTTGGTAGGATATGAAAAAGGTTTTGACCTTAAAACCTGTGGACAAATTGGTAGCGTGGCCGCAAGCTACGCCATAGAAACTTACGGGACACAAGAGCGCGTGTTTACCAAAAAAAAATTCGCGGAACGATATGAAAAAAATTATAAAAATAAAATAACTTTATAATCTACTTATGAAATCAGACTACAAAATTGCCGACCTCTCCCTCGCCGAGTGGGGACGGAAAGAAATAATCTTGGCCGAAAAAGAAATGCCCGGCCTCATGAGCTTGCGCGCCAAATACAAGGACAAAAAACCGCTCAAGGGCGCGCGCATTGCCGGGTGTTTGCATATGACAATCCAAACCGCTGTTTTGATTGAAACATTAGTTGAGCTTGGCGCGGATGTACGCTGGAGCAGTTGTAATATTTTTTCCACCCAAGATCACGCCGCCGCCGCTATTGCCAAAGCTGGTATTCCTGTATTTGCTTGGAAAGGTGAGACCGAAGAAGAATATTGGTGGTGTGTGGAACAAAGCTTAGATTTCTCCAAAAAAGATGAAAAGGGCCTTGCCCCCCGTAGCTCCGAAGGAGCGAAGGTGGGGCCAAACTTGCTCCTTGATGACGGTGGCGACCTCACCATAGTAGTGCACGAAAAACATCCGGAAATGCTTAAAGAAATTAAGGGTGTTTCCGAAGAAACCACCACGGGCGTGCACCGACTATACGAAATGATGAAAAAAGGTACGCTCGGAACAGTAGCCATCAACGTTAATGACTCCGTTACCAAATCTAAATTTGATAATAAATATGGTTGTCGCGAAAGTTTGGCCGACGGCATTAAACGCGCCACCGATATTATGATTGCGGGCAAAGTGGTGGTGGTGGCTGGCTACGGCGATGTTGGCAAGGGTTGCGCCCAAAGCATGGATGGTTTTGGTGCGCGCGTACTTGTTACCGAAGTTGACCCCATCAACGCCCTCCAAGCCGCCATGGAAGGCTACGAAGTGGTAACCATGGACGAAGCTGCCCCAATCGGCGACATTTTTGTTACCGCCACTGGTTGCTGTGACGTAATTACCGGTGAGCACATGACCGCTATGAAAGACGGCGCCATTGTGTGCAACATTGGGCACTTTGACAGCGAAATTGACGTCGCCTGGCTTACTTCACAACCAAATATTAAAGAAGAAAACATTCAGCCCCAGGTTGATAAGTTCGTCTGGTCGTCCTCTGCTAAAGCTCTGGACGATAAAACCGGGAAATGTTTAATTTTACTATCCCGAGGGAGATTAGTTAACCTCGGCAACGCGCACGGTCACCCCAGCTTTGTTATGAGCACATCCTTCACCAATCAAGTACTCGCCCAACTTGCTCTCTGGAATAATAAAAACGCATACGAATCTGGCAAAGTGTACGTTCTTCCTAAAGAACTTGACGAAGAAGTGGCTCGCTTACATTTACCAAAACTTGGTGTTAAATTAACCACTCTCACCAAAAAGCAGGCTGATTACCTCGGCATCCCACAAAACGGCCCCTTCAAACCAAATCACTACCGTTATTAAACAAATCGTCATCAGCAATTCCCCACCCAAGTTGGGAATCCAATAAATTATGACCAAGCTTAAGTTCGGTGCATTTAAAACTGTCTACCGTGGCAAAATTTTTGTGGTAAAAGAAAGACCGGTGATGCTACCGAACGGAAAAAAAATTACCTTTGAATACTGCCTGCGCCGCTCCAGTGTCTCTACTCTTGCCTTTAACAAAAAAAATGAGCTCCTCATGATTCGTGAATTTCGGCCAGGTTACAAACAAGCTGTCTGGTTTCTCCCCAGTGGCAAACTTGATGTTGGCGATACTCCAAAAAAGGCGGCCCTGCGGGAGCTCCGTGAAGAAACTGGTTTCACCGCCAAAATAATCAAGCTGGTCGCCCATCGTCCATCCTCTTCCAGCACCATTGTATGGGATACCTACATTTTTGCGGCCAAAAATTTAGTTGCCTCGCCCTTACCGCCAGAACCAGGAGAAGAAATAGAACCGATATTTGTACCCTTTAAAAAAGCAGTCAAAATGGCACTCAATGGCACAATTGAAAATGAATTTATTGCCTACAACATTATTCGTTTTAATGAAATGATAAAACGAGGAGAATTTAAGTGGGTAATAAAATAAAAAATTTAAAATATTAACGAGCTTGCTAACATGACCGAACACGAACCACAACTAGAAAAAACAACAAATCACTCACTGGTTGATATTTTTAGCCTTTCTGAAAAAGAAGAAAAAGAAATTAGAGAAAAAATTGAAAGAGACAGAGGTTATATTAAACTTATTGTCCACCCCTTCTATACCGACCCGGCCATCATACCAGATGAAAAAGAGCGCAAAAGAATCGAAGCCGTTGCATGGGTAATCCGGCGTCATTTTTCGCTTCCCCCAGATTCCGCTCCTTTTTTAGTTGTGTTACAACCAGCAGAGAAAATCGACACTCTCCGGGAGTGGGCTGATTCTCTTCCTACCAAAAATAATCGCGTAGCCTACATAAAAACAAACCCCAATGGTTCAACGCCGTTTGCCGAACCTGGTGACACCAGAACTGACAATGCGCGTTGGGAATCTTTGATTGAAAAATTAAAAAAATTGGGTGTAAAAAAATTAATATCGGCGGCCAATCTTTAGAAATATCTAATCGATCTCCAGAACAAAATTTTCTATTTGGCTGTGTTGGTTCTGCTATAACACAATTACAAAAAGATTTTGAAATTTTGCTTTCTTACGCCACTACACCCGATAACGTTCGCGATCTTCCGCCGTGGCTACAAAAAATGGCTGACAAAAAAGATAGCTAGCCTATTTTTTGTGGTTAACAAAGCACACTCATTTCTATATGCCATCTTATCTACTTCTTATTCTTTACTCCTTATTTTTTTTGTGGCTGGCCTACAAAAATTTCCGTCTCGCTGTCGGTCTTTTTATTATTAGCCTCCCCACCTATCTCATCCGCTTTAAAATTGGTCCGCTCCCATCAACTCTTCTTGAACTCATGTTTGGAATATTGTTTCTCGTCTGGCTCATCAAACACGCCCGCACCGACATTCCACGTATCACGCAGCACATAACACGTAACAAATTATTTTTTATTTCCTTTTTCCTATTTCTTGTTTCTTCCGTCATCTCCATTTTCACCTCCGACATGTGGTATTATTCGCTCGGCCAATGGCGCGCGTACTTTTTGGAACCGATGATATTGTTTATGGTGCTCGTAGGCAGAGTATCGGACGTCACTCCGGATAACCAACTTAGCTCTGAGAATAAACAGAAACTGGAAACTGGAAACTGGAAACTGGGTAACACCAGACAATCGCCCCCTAATTTCCAATTTCTAATTTCCAATTTCATTACAAAAAAACAACTAACCATCCATTCCATAATAATTTTCCTCGGCATTTCTACTATCAGCATCAGTGTCTTCGGCATCGCCCAACGCTTTACCGGTTGGCACATTGGGAACGTAGACTGGATTGCTCTTCAAACTCACCGCGTCACCTCAT
Organism: uncultured Gammaproteobacteria bacterium; assembly: GCA_964533715.1. Taxonomy (GTDB): domain Bacteria; phylum Patescibacteriota; class Patescibacteriia; order Magasanikbacterales; family GWA2-37-8; genus CAZHNI01. Next base: position 32,117 of record CAZHNI010000003.1, read on the forward strand.
TTTTCTTATCACCCAATGCAGTCGGGCTTTTTCTGGGGCCAGT
>CAZHNI010000003.1:32169-82374 GCA_964533715.1 uncultured Gammaproteobacteria bacterium
CCAGTCATTCCACTAATGTTCTTTTTAATTACAAAATACAAAAAACACCGCACTATTTACTATTTACTATTTACTATTTTACTTCTCGCCGGCCTCACCTTATTACTTACTAAATCCCTCGGCGCGCTGGTGGCTGTCGGTCTCGGCACCCTGCTTTTTTTCTTTCTCCTCGGCTATAAAAAAATCACGCTTACAATCACCGCCATCGTCATTATCATCTCTATCTCTTTATCTCCTCTTCTCTTTATCTCTAAGTCACAGTCCGCCGCTAACCGCCTCACTCTCTGGAAATATTCCTACAGTTACCTCACCACCTCCCCCAAAAATTTCATTTTCGGCACTGGCATTCGCCAATTTTTTCGTAAAATCCAAAAACCATATTACGATGTTAAAAAAATGGAGCGTCTTATTTACCCCCACAATATTTTTCTCAATTTCTGGACCGAAATCGGACTTATCGGCATGTTGTCTTTCGTTACTATTTACTATTTACTATTTACTATTTACTACAAAGTTTACAAACACTCCGACAAACTCCTCGGCGCCAGCCTCTTGTCCGCTCTAATCGTCTTACTCGTCCATGGCCTTATCGATGTCCCCTATTTTAAAAATGATTTGGCAATGTTGTTTTGGATTTTGGCCGCGGTTGTCATTGCGAGAAGTGAAACGACGAAGCAATCCCTATAATTTAAAACGACCCCCCCCAACTGTCATTTCGAGCGTAGCGTAGCGAAGTCGAGAAATCCCTTTTACCACCGTTAAGGGATTCCCTGTCTCCTGCATGCGCAGGCATGGCGCAGGCAGGCACCATTCCGCTCCGCTCCAGTCGGAATGACAAAAAAACAATTACACTCTATGTTCTACCTCTTCTCCATTCTCACCGCCCCGGGAGTCGCCGTTCACGAACTTGGCCACCTCTTTTTTTGTTGGCTCGCACGCGTAAAAATTTATAAAATAAAACTTTTCCAATTCAATAAAAAAACCGCGGGGTTTGTTACCCACGCGGAGCCACGCTATTTTTTTCAAGCCCTTTTTATCTCTTTTGGACCACTGTTCATTAACTCCCTTCTGGCCCTATTATTATTTGCACGTGTTTCTCATAACCCTTCCGAATGGCTCTCGGTGTTCCGCTTTAATGGCAATCACTCAATTATATGGTTATGGCTCGGAATAGTCATTGCTCTGCACGCCATTCCCTCAAACGGCGATGCGGCTTCACTTTTTCAAATTTCCACTACGCGCTGGTGGCGTAACCCTCTGCGCCTCATTGGCCTGCCCTTTGTGTTATTTTTAAGAATCCTTAATTGGCTCAAACTTCTTAAAATAGATTTTATTTATGCGCTAGTACTTTTTTGGCTCGGGAATATTTTCTTGAAGAAATAAAATCTATTCTATGTCGTCAGTCTTCTGAACATTTCGACTGTCCGATTCTCTGCGAAACCGGCGATCGTCAATCATTAAAAGAAAAAGCATCAAAAATGCTGAGCACGTTGCCAAAATATAAAACCGTACACCCAAGGCCATGCCAATGGCAGCGGCCGCCCAAAGTCCAGCCGCGGTTGTTAGCCCCTCTACTCTATTTTCTCTGTGCAAAATAATACCCGCCCCCAAAAACCCAATTCCAACCACAATTTGGGAGGCAACTCGAGAGGCGTCGCTGCCCAAACCAAAACCGCTCACCGAAAGTACCGTAAATAAAGCCGAGCCGGCGCAAACCAGCGCATGAGTACGAGGCCCCGCCGACTTTCCCCAGCGTTCTCGTTGCCAACCTAAAATACCACCTAAAAAAATTGCTAACAACACCGGAATAAGCATTTGGAATTCTTGCATATAATAAAAAATAGATTGTTCTAGTATAACACATCGTTGACTAAATCACGAATTTTTGATATATTTTGTTGGTCAAAGCCTGTGGCTTTATAAACTTTACAAACTTTTGACTTTCAACTCTACTCGGGCCCTTAGCACAGCTGGTAGTGCGCCTCGTTTGCAACGAGGAGGTCATCGGTTCGAACCCGATAGGGTCCACAAAAAAAATCACCCTGCCTCTCTGCGGGTGATTTTTTGTTGCTCTCAAAAATTGTATATTGTACTTATCTCGCTGCTAAAACCAAGACGGTAGGGAAAATTGCTCCCCAAAGCAGCAAACACGAGGCCCCAAGCACCACATTGGTGGCTACTGGGCCGCAATCCTTTAGTAAATGACGGCTAAGCACACTCATACTAAAAAACTTAAGAATAAAAAGAGCTTGTTTCTCCCGCGGGCCTATGGTAAAGTTTTAGCTCACAAAACTGATAAGTACTTAACATAAATAGTATAGCACATTTTGACCATTTTGTCAAGGGCTTTTTTGGCTAAAATAAGAGAAAATAATTTTTTGACTACCGAAAATTTTAAAATTGGGTCTGCGCCTATCTACCGCTCAAAAACGACACCAAGCACTGGTTGTCAAAGACAAAAAAATTTGATAATATGATTCAAGTCTATGAATCTCCCTACCCACATTGCACTCATACCCGACGGCAATCGCCGTTGGGCCACCCTGCGGGGCTTACCCGTGTTTATGGGCCATCGTGAGGGGGCTAAAACAACCGAAAAAATTCTCACCGCCGCCCTTGAGGCACACATTCCTTGCCTCACTTTTTGGGGGGCATCTATAAGCAATGTTACCAAACGCGACAATACCGAAGTTAAATTTTTGTTTAAATTATTCACTGCCTATTTTAAAAAAATTTCCAAGGCCAAACTAATTCACCAACACAAAGTACATATTAACGTATTTGGGGAATGGAAAAAATACTTTCCCAAAGAAACACAAAAAGCCATCGAGGGGGCCCTTTCTGCCACCAAAGACTACTCCGATTTTCAATTAACATTTTTGCTGGCTTATAGCGGCACCACCGAAATGCTTGGGGCCATCAATACCCTTATAAAAGAAAAGATGACCTCCATTGACGAATCCGACCTCAAAAAACACCTTTATACCAAAGACCTTCCGCCCGTTGATCTTATTATTCGCACCGGCAATGAACCACATTTGTCTACCGGCTTTATGATGTGGGACTCTGCTGACTCCCAACTAATTTTTAGCCCAAAAATGTGGCCAGATTTTTCCCCGGACGATTTTGCTGAAGCCCTGAGCACGTTCGCCAAAACCGAACGTCGTTTAGGTAAATAAAAGTCAGCACTATCTTGGTCTGAATGTCATTTTTAACAACCAGTAGTAGTTATCCACAGCTTTGACCACTACATATAGTTTTTTGTCTGTGGTATACTAAACACAGACCTTTTTATTAGAGCCCCGCTGAGAGCCAAAAACAAATTACGTGGGGCATATCTCATACTTAAAATCGGTATGAGATTTTTAGTCTCTTTAACCATAACGTGCTGAGCATCTCGAGAGGATAGGTTCCCTTCGACAAGCCGGGGGCCTATCAACTACGAAATGTTTGGCACAGTGTGGTGAAAATTACACTCAAATATCCTTACTCTAAGTTTCCAATTTATAATTTCTCATTAATCTCCAACCATATGGGGACGCTTGTCAAAATAAAAAAACGAGACGGAACGGTAGCAGATTTTAACTCAGAAAAAATTGCTCTTGCCATCGGCAAAGCTTTTCGAGAAGTGCGCGGTTCAGCCGACCCGGCTACCGTAAAATTACTGGCCGATGAGGTAGTAAACAATATTGAAAAATTCTTTTCCTCGGCAATGCCGGCGGTAGAAAATGTGCAAGATTTTGTGGAACGGCAACTAATGGAACGTGGATTTTATGATGTCGCCAAATCCTACATTCTATACCGTTACGAACACACCAAAGAACGGGCCGAAAAAAAGAAGTTGGTTTTAGAAAAAATAGAAAAAAATGCACTCATAATTACCAAGCGCTCCGGAGCTAAAGAATCCTTCTCTTTAGACAAACTTCGTAAGTCACTTAGTTTTGCAATTAAAGGGTTAGAAAACAGCGTTGATGTTGAGGCTGTTCTCAACCAATGCCGCTCCGAACTGTATGAGGGAATATCTACCGCCGACATTGCCAAAGCCCTTGTCATGACGACGCGCGCCATGATTGAGCAGGACCCGGCCTACGCTTCTGTTGCTGCGCGCCTACTTTTGTTTATTAATTACAAAGATACTATTGGTACCGATACCATTGATTATTCAAAACTAGAGACACAATATCGCGAAAGTTTTATACGCAATATTAGACGCGGCGTGGAAATTGAACGCCTAGATCCCCGCCTCTTGGCTTTTGACCTAGAAAAACTCAGCCGGTCAATTGTAATTGAACGCGACGATTTATTTGTGTATCTCGGGCTCCAAACGCTGTATGATCGCTATTTTATTCGCGACCATGCCACCAAACAAACCTTGGAAACCCCACAAATGTTTTGGATGCGCATTGCCATGGGCACAGCCTTGCACGAAAAAACCAACAAAACCGAGTGGACAATTAAATTTTATGATGTAATGTCCAAGCTTCTTTACACTCCATCTACTCCGACTCTTTTCCACGCTGGCACCCCTAAACCGCAACTTTCCTCCTGTTACCTCAACACTGTTTCCGACTCGCTTGATAACATTTTTAAAACCTATTCCGACAATGCCCAACTTTCCAAATGGAGCGGCGGCATCGGTACAGATTGGTCTAATTTGCGTGGTACTGGGGCCTTCATTAAAGGCACGGGTGTAGAATCGCAGGGTGTTATTCCGTTCCTTAAAATCGCCAACGATGTCACGGTCGCCATCAACCGCAGTGGCCGTCGTCGTGGCGCCGCCTGTGTTTACTTGGAAACCTGGCACTACGATGTTGAGCGCTTTTTAGAGCTGCGCAAAAATACTGGCGATGAACGTCTCCGCACCCACGACATGGATACCGCTAACTGGATTCCTGATTTATTTATGAAACGCGTTCGTGAAGATGGTGACTGGACGCTTTTTTCCCCAGACGAAACCCCTGATTTACACCATCTTTATGGCGAACGTTTTGAAACTCAATATGCACGGTATGAAAAAATGGCGGACGATGGAAAAATTGTCCTCTTTAAACGCCTCAAAGCGCGTGACCTTTGGAAAAAAATGTTGGCCATGCTCTTTGAAACCGGCCACCCCTGGATTACCTTTAAAGACCCATCCAACATCCGTTCGCCACAAGACCACATTGGCGTGGTACATAGCTCTAACCTCTGTACCGAAATTACGCTGAATACCTCAGAAAATGAAACGGCCGTTTGTAATTTAGGGTCACTCAACTTTGCTAAATTTGTCAAAAACGGCCAATATGATGTTGATCTTGTAAAAGAGGTGGTAACTATTGCCATGCGCATGCTCGATAACGTTATTGACATTAACTATTACCCGACCGAGGACGCCAAACGATCTAATATGCGCCACCGACCAGTTGGTCTTGGCATTCGCGGCTTCCAAGATGCCCTTTATCAGCTGGGAATCAACTTTGATTCCGACGAGTGTGTTAAATTTTCTGACTACAGCATGGAAGTGGTGGCGTACTATACCATTTTGGCCTCAACCGAGTTGGCCCGTGAACGAGGGAGCTATGAAACTTTCCGTGGCTCCAAGTGGGATCGCGGCATCCTACCAATAGACACAATTGATATGCTTGAGAAAGAACGCGGTATGGTAATTGCTGTTGACCGTTCCACCACCTTAGATTGGAACGTAGTACGTGGGGCTATTAAACAATACGGCATGCGTAACTCTAATACCATGGCCATCGCTCCAACCGCTACAACCGCCAACATTGTTGGTTGCATTCCTACTGTAGAACCAATCTATAAAAATCTGTACGTTAAATCCAACCAGGCTGGAGACTTTGTTATTATCAACTCCTACTTGGTAGAGGATCTTAAAAAATTAGGCCTATGGGACTTTGAAATGCTCGGCAAAATTAAATACCACGATGGAAACATTTCACAAATTAATGAGATTCCGATCACCATTCGAAACAAATATAAAGAGGTGTTTGAAATTGATTCCCGTTGGATTATAAAATCAGCCGCCTATCGTGCCAAATGGATAGATCAATCACAATCAATAAACGTTTTCTTCGGCGGCACCTCTGGCAAGGAACTTAGTGACATTTATATGTATGCGTGGGAGCTGGGTCTTAAAACCACCTACTACCTGCGCACCTTGGCCGCCTCACAGGTAGAAAAGTCTACTGTTAACACAACAGAACACGGCTCCACCCATACTCGTACCATGCAGGGGGCAAAATCACAGCCAGTTTCACTGCCCTCTCCTGCCCCAACAGTTTCCACTCCTGCCGAGTCCCCAACTCCAAAAGCCTGTGCCATTAACGACCCAAGCTGCGAGTCATGCCAGGGTTAGCGGTGTCATTGCGAGGAACGAGCCTTGCGGCAAGCGACGCGGCAATCCCTTTGTTTTCGGAACCAAGTCAGCTCTGAATGCGTAGGGATTGCTTCGTCGTAGTGCGAACTCCTCCTCGCAATGACAATTATTTCTCATTCAAAAATATGCCCATCACCAAAACCACAAATAAAGTCGACATCAATGCCCGCCGTGTTATTAATGGCGTGGATGCAGATGTAATTCAACTCTACCCCATGAAACACAAGTGGGCTTGGGAAGCATATAACGTTGGCAATGCCAACCATTGGCTTCCTACCGAAATTAGCATGCAAAAAGACATTGAGCAATGGAATTCACCCGGTTTGCTCTCGGACGATGAACGCAAAGCATTTAAAACGGTTTTAGGGTTTTTTACTACCGGCGACTCCATGGCTGCTAATAACGTCGTTCTGGCCACCTACCGCCACGTCACGAGCCCTGAATGCCGCATGTACATTTTGCGCCAAGCCTACGAAGAAGCTATTCATACTCATTCATACCAATACATTGTAGAGTCGCTCGGTTTGGATGAAGGAGAAATATTTAACATGTACCGCGAAGTAGACGCTATCTACAATAAAGATGCTTTTGTATTAAGCTTTAACGAGGGCATTTTTAACCCGGAATTTAAAACCGGTACGTTACAAAACGATCAGCTGTTCTTAGAAAATATGGTAGTGTTCTCGCTCATTTTTGAAGGTATATTTTTTTACAGCTCTTTTGCTGTAATGTTTGGTTTCCAACGCCTTAACAAAATGGTGGGCAGTGCCGAACAAATCCAATATATAATGCGAGATGAGTCTCAACACCTAAACTTTGGTATCAATATCATCAATACTATTAAAGAAGAGCAACCAGAAGTCTGGACCCCAGAATTTCAAACGCGTGCCATCAATTTAGTTAAAAAAGCTGTGGACCTTGAGGCCACCTTTGCCGCTGAAGTTTTTCCCAAGGGAATTTTTGGCATGAATGCTGATGGTTTCCGCAAATACATTGAACATATCGCCGACCGTCGTTTGGCCCGCGTTGGCCTGCCCGCGCAATACAATACTCCCAACCCCTTCCCTTGGATGAGCGAAGCGATTGATTTAAATAAAGAAAAAAACTTCTTTGAAACACGCGTGACTGAATATAAGGTGGGCGGAACATTAGATTGGTAATTTCAAGTACGCTTGAAATTACCCCGAGCGAGCACTGCGAGTCGAGAGGTGACTATTAAAAAAGATTCCCAAACACTCCGGCCTCCTCAAGCTCATGAACCCCTTGTACCAACAAACTAAGGGCGAGCAAACCCAAAAAAATCGTGGTAAAAAGAAAAATATTTTTTACCGGCAAGCGCCGGATTCCTTGAGCGACGAGCCACCCAGACACGAGCGCTGCCCCACCCCCCAACAAAACACCAAAAACATTGGCGGTACTAAAAATAAAATTACTCGCTCCCAAAAAAATAACAACTTCCATACCGTCACGAAAAACCGAAAGGAAGGTAAATAAAAACAACCCAACTTTTTCTTCATTTTGTATAAACCGACCAACCCTCTCAGTAACGCCCTGAGCCTTCTTGTGTTGGCGATAGCTCCACCAGATCATTCCAACAATAAAAAACGCACCAGCAACCATTGTGGTGCCTTGTAAAGCAATGCGCGCGGCTACCTGGTACACTGAAAACGCTTTATAAAAAAATAACGCACCAAAAAAGCTTGCTGCGGCCCCAAGCACAACCCCAGCATACACAACCTTTTTAAAATACACTTGACCAGTTTTATTTATGTAGCCAAAAATAGCGCCTAATATTAGGGCTATTTCAAACACCTCTCTAAAAACCACCACGAAAGACGTTAACATAAAATTACTGACGAATCGGCATTATTATATACAAAAAACTCTTGTTCTTTTCTGGAACTAAAACACAGGGCGCTTCGTTATTTATTACTCGAAACTCAACTTTTTGATCACCAAGATGACTAAGGCCATCCAAAACATAACGATGGTTAAGGGCAATTTTATTTTCTTGCCCCTTAACGTCAGCTGGAAGCTCGGAGTGGTACTCACCGGTTTGAGTAGAAATTGAAGCCAAACTCACCGTTCCCGCATTGGGGTTTAGTTCAAACATTACCGCATTTACTCCACTGGTAGTAAACAAACCAGCCGCCTTTAATTCTTTTGCAAGATCTTCAACAACCAAGGTTGCCGTCGAATTACTCTCTTTGGGTATAATTTGGGTATAATCAGGATACTCGCCCCCCACCAATCGAGATACTATCTTCGCTGTATCGTACACAAGGCCAATTTGCCCTTCCCCCACCAAAACACGCACTTGCGCACTCTTTTCAGCCTGAGCAGTGAGTGTGTGCAGCATCTCTTGGGCGGTTTTTCCTGGCACCACCACCCGACAATCCTTTGCCGCCTGAATGAGAGAAAGTTTCTTTTCTGCCAAACGATAGCTGTCGGTTGCCGCCAAAATCAACTGTTTTTCTTGAGAATTAAAATTAAACAAAACCCCCGCTAACTCTGGACGAATATCTGTTCGTGCCACTGCTGGCAAAACTTGGGACAACCCTTCAAAAAGCTCTTCTGCCCCCACCACAAAACCTACACCCTCATCAATCTCTGGAATAACCGGAAACTCATCAGCAGGAGTTCCCTTTATTTTAGTAACTGTTTTATTGTTAGAAATAAGCAGCTCGTTTTCCTTTCTTTCTACTTCTATTTTCTCTGACGATAACAAACCAACAACATCACTAAGGGTTCGTCCGGGCACAGTAAAAGATCCCGCTGTATCCACCACCGCTCGAACCGAGACAGTCACGGCCAACTCAAGGTTGGTGGCGACAAAGTCAACTTTTTGTTCGCTCGCTCGTATGAGCACATTATTTAAAATTGGTAAATTTATATTTTTACTCACAGCTCCTACCGTCAAACTAAGAGCGGACACGGCGTTCTCTTTAGTACAAGTAAATTTCATATATATAAATATAATAGTAATAATAAGCGATGTGGACAGTGGGGAAAACCAAACTTCTCTTTTAAGTTAAGCCATAAATCGGTGTGGGCAAAAAGTAGGCAAAAAATATTTTTTAGTGAACAATCTGGGGAGAATTATTTCTTTTTAAGAAACCGAGTGTAAAGTTTGTGGATAAGAATAAACTGATCCACAACCATCTCCACAACAAATAAACAGATTTTATGCTTTTGTCCTCATCATTTACACAGCCTATCTACACATTATTAACATACAACCGCTGTTTCAATAAGTCCAAATCTTGTCTGAGTTTTAAGTCGGCCTCAAGTTCGTGAACAATTTTTTCATGCGCATGCATGGCGGTAGTATGGTCGCGACCACCGAGCTCATCACCAATTGCAGGGTAACTCATCTTTAATTCTTCACGCATCAAAAACATAATAATTTGACGGGGTAAAGAAATCTTTTTTTCTCTATTTTTGCTCAAAATATCATCTAAACCAACTGAATAAAATTGCCCAACCACCTCAATAAGCTGGCGTGGAGTTAACGATTGGCGCGAAGAATTGGAAGATGAAGTGTTAAGAAGGCTTTTAATTGAATCTGTGGTGGGGGTGGAATTTTTAAGTTGATGAAAAACAACTATTTTATTGAGGGCGCCTTCAAGTTCGCGAATATTGCTTTGAACTGTTGAGGCTATAGTTTGCAAAAGTTGGGCAGACAGAGGGAAATTCTTTTCTAGACACTTTCGTTCCAAAATTGCCACCCGAGTTTCAAAATCAGGGGCCGAAACATCAGCAATCATGCCCCATTCGAAACGAGATTTTAGCCGATCCTCAAGGGCAGGAATAGCCTTGGGGGGCCGATCAGAGGTTAAAATAACCTGTTTATTTTGTTGGTGAAGTTCGTTAAAAGTGTGAAAGAAAGATTCTTGGGTGCCCTCTTTTCCAGCAATAAACTGGATATCGTCAATTAAGAGCAAATCTATGGTTCGATAACGACTTTGAAAGTCCTTGGCAGTTTTTTCTTTAATTGATGAGATAAAGTCATTCGAGAACTTTTCGGCACTCACATACATAATATGAATATTTGGGTTTCGTTTGCGAAGTTCATTGCCCACCGCCTGAATAAGGTGGGTCTTACCAAGACCAACCCCGCCATATATAAAAAGGGGGTTATAAGCTTCCCCGGGGCGCGCTACCACCGCTTGTGCGGCTGCATAGGCCAGTTCGCTGGTCTTACCTACCACAAAGCTGTCAAAAGTATATTTAGGGTTAAGCACAAAGCCACCACCCTCTAGGTTGGTGGCAGGTCCACGGAAAGAAGGCTCGGTTTGCTCGGAAAAAGAAGGTTGGGGGGAAGAAAAGGATAAGTTTGTTTGATTTTCAGAAATATTTTTGAGCTGCTCAATTTTATATTCAAGCTTACGAATTGGCTTGCCGGTAATTCGTTCTAAAGATTTTATAATTAGTTGGTGATATTTTTTTTCTAGCCAGGCGCGCGTAAAAGCGTTTGGCACACACAAAAGCACCTGGCCATCTTGAAAAGAAATGATGCCGGTATTTTTAAACCAAGTAACAAAATTAGCTTTTGAAATTGTTAATTCCAGTTCGGCTAAAACTGCCTGCCAGGTCTCTGTATTTGTCATAGTTTGGAAGATAGTTATGAAGTTCGGTCATTGTAACACACAAGCAAAAATAGGGCCAAGTGCCAAAAATAGGGGTGGGGGAAAAAGTGTGGATAAGGTGTGGAAAAGTTGGATTGTGCCACCGAACGTGTCCGCGTACGGAGGCTGCTGGAAGCAAACCTTGACAGTAGCCACCAAAATAAGGTATTATTTACCAATCAATTAATAATCAAGCAATCTTTTGTATGGCAACAAAACGAACCTATCAACCAAAAAAACGGAAACGCGCCAAATCACACGGATTTATGGCACGAATGAGTACTAAAAATGGGCGTACCGTACTCGCTCGTCGCCGAGCCAAGGGCCGAAAAAAACTGACTGTCTCCGACGAAATAAAAGGTAAGTTGCGTCGATTTAAGTCATAGTATAAAAAATTTTTACCACCCGCAAAGTTTGCGGGTGGTTTTTGTTTAGTGTAAGATATGCCTTGGAGTACGCAAGACCGTAAGCCGCCAAATCAAAAACATTTCACATTCCAATTCCTACGTTATTTTGCTATGTTACAATCAGCCAATCGCCTCACCAAGGTCAGAGACTTTAATTTGCTTCTAAAATATGGCCGTTGGGTCAATGGCATCTTTTTAGATTTAAAATATCTAGAATTAGCCAAAATTCAAAATTATTTTCCCAAAAAAGAAGATCCAGAAAATTTTAAAAAACAGCTAAAGTTAGCCATTATTGTAGGGCTAAAAATCTCTAAAAGCGCCGTTAGGCGCAATCGTGTCAAGCGGCAAATGCGGGAAGTTGTTAGGCTAATTCTCAAAGACCAGCTTATTAGACCAGGCCGTTACATGATGCTAATAGCTAAAAAAGGCATACTCGAAAAAAATTATGCTGAAATTAGCCAAGAAATTAAATTATTATTAAAAAGAAGTGGAGCCTTACTGTAATTCTGAGCGCAGCAAAGGATCTGTGTCCGGGTACCAAGTGAGACAGAGTTTCTTCACCACGCTCTGCTTCGTTCAGAATGACAACTATATATGAAATTGCTAAAATTTCTCTTATCTTTGCCAAAAAAAGGAATTATTTTTTTAATTTCAATTTATCAAAAAACAATTTCCCCCGACCACGGTCTGTTTAAAAAACGTTTTCCGTACGGTTACTGCCGGTTTTACCCAACGTGTAGTGAATATGGCCGACAAGTAATACAAAAAAAAGGAATCCTAATTGGAATTCCTTTAACATTGTGGAGAATTATAAGATGTAATCCGTGGAGTAAGGGCGGCATTGACGCCGCCTGAAACTAGAAATTGGAAATTAGAAACTAGGGAGACTATTGAAATTATCGTTTCACCCTAATTTCCAGTTTCGAATTTCTAATCATCAAATTATTTCAACAACCTTTTTCTTTCCCCTCTCTCCCTTCACAATCTGAATCTTGCTTTTACTCACGCCAAAATACTCGCTCAACAGTTTAATTAAAGTTTCATTTGCTTTCCCATCAACTGGCACAGCCGTTAACTTGACTTTAAAAAGATCACCCCCCAGCGGGATGACTGTATTTTGAGAAGAGCGGGGAACAACTTGAACAGAGATTCGCATAGCAAACCAAATAATATATTAAGCAGCCAATGAACGCATATCTTCCTCTTGGCTTCTTTCGGCGGCGCCTTCTACATAAAGAATTTTTCCTCTTCTGTCGGTAGTCACCTTTGCTTTGTCCGAACCTTCTTCACACCAATCAATATGGGCACTTGGGTCAGAAGGTTTTAAGACTCTAAAATCTTCAGAAACAGATGGCTTTAGAATTCCAAACCTTTCAGAATAAAGACGGATATCTTCTAGTTTAGACAAAGAAAGAGCCGCGGCCAGATCGGGCGGAGTCGCCCCTATCACAAAGTTTTTATTTATTTCAATAGCTGTTCCACCCTTTAAATCAATTCTTGCCACCAAATCAGCCGAACTCGGAGAATTTTCACGATAAGGATATGGAAGCATATTAATAAGCAAAATCCTAACGAAAAAATGTTTTGGGCCGCAGCACTTTTAGAGTTTTTAGGTCTTCTTTAATTTTATCATGTTCTGTTTCTAAAACAAAGTTTTTGTTTTTTAAGCGTTTATCCGCCAGTAAAGCCGCAAACCCGGCTCGGCCAATATAGCCCTCGCCGATGTGCTCGTGGCGGTCTTTGTGACTGTTAAATTCCACCTTGGAATCGTTGCAGTGAAACATTTTTAATCGCTCTAATCCAATGGCGGCGTCAAATCTATCAAGCGTCTCTTTGACTGCTTTGGGTGAGCGCAAATTATAGCCGCTGGCGAAAGCATGCTGGGTATCAAAACAAACCCCGATAGAATATTTTTTAAGTTTGGGGTGATGGATAATTTCTGCGATATATTCAAAAGTATGACCAATCACTTCGCCAGCTCCGGCGGCAATTTCAATTAAAAATTGTGTCGTCCCTGTGTAACCTTTTAACACTGCGGCCAAGCCCTCCACTACTTGCGGAAAGCCTTTTTCTTTTCCTAGATCTTTATAACTGCCCAGATGTGCCATTACATACTTTGCTTCCAAAAGAGACCCGCGTTCCAATTCTTGTCGCACCACCGAAACCGAGCCGAAACGGATGCGGTTGTTCGCCGAGGCAAAATTAATAAAATATGGGCAATGTATATACCACTCCCGCTGTCCGGTCAATTCACAGTTTTTTTTAAACATTTCTACAACCTCTTCTGTAAGTTCCGGAAAATGCCCGCCCTGCGGTGAACGGGTAAACATCTGAAAAACCTCACAGCCAAGCGAGGCTGCGTTTAAGGGGGCATTAAAAATTCCGCCGGCGATAGAGACGTGCGCGCCGAAGAGCATATTTAAAAATAAAAAATCAAAAAAATCAGTCGTCTTGTTTAGTTAGAAATTAAGAAGAGAGGTTCCGCCTATTTAATTCTTAATCTCAAACAAATCTTTAAATTCTTTCGGAGTAAGGGTTTTAAAAGACCCACGAGCCGTTTTTAGGTGTACTGCGGGAATAGGCTCGTCAGAATTACCTTGTAAGTTTGCCAGAAAAAAATATTCTATTGTCCACTGGGAACCGTCAACGGCTGTTAACTGGTGCCCAACCTCAAAACTAGGAGGAAAGGCAGCCTTGGCTACATACGACTCCATAGCCGCCGCAGCTTCACGTTGAGCCTCAGGATTTTCTGAAAGTTTGGCCATATGAATAAATTATTTTTTGTCTGTATAAGTGCCAAGAATTTTTTGTTTGAGCAGTGCCACCACCTTCTTATTTTGAATGGTAGCGGCAATTGTGTCAATTACCTCTGGGCGCTTCAAGTTTTCTTCTACAGTTTTATCCCCCGGGTAAGTTTGACGTATAGAGGCAATCTCTTTATCTAGATCTTCTTTCTCAACTTTGATATTATTATCCATTGCCACCTGGCGAGAAATTAAAGCGGCTTTGGCACGCTTGGTTGCATTCTCAGTAAAGTCGGCATAAATTTCTTCTTCCGTTTTTTTGAGGTCAGCTAAATATTTATCGATAGTAATGCCCTGGCGATCCAAACTGGCCTTGAGTTCATAAAACATTTTACGTTTTTCCGCGTCAATTAAAACATCAGGAATTTCTTCAAAGGTGCTTTTAGTAATCATTTCTTCCAGCAAGGCAATTTCTACTCGCTCATCTTCTTTTCGCTCCGCCTCAACCGAAAGATTGGTAAGGAGGAGCTCTTTTAGTTTTTGGATACTTTCTTGGCCTAGGTTTTTAGCGAAAGCATCATCAAGCTCTGGGTACTCCAGCATAAAAACGTCGTTCACTTTTACTTTGATATCGACATCTTTGTTAGCCAGGTGTTTTTGATAATGATCTTTAGGAAAGGTAAGGGTAAACTGTTTTTCGTCATCTTTTTTAAGGCCAACCAATTGTTCGGCAAAGCCGGGGATATAGTGTGGTTCGCTTAAATACACTTGGTGTTTATCGGCCTGCCCGCCCTCAACCGGAACGTTATCAATAAACATTTCCATTTTTACTACAACCTTATCATCTTTTGTGGCGGCTCCGTTTTTTAAAACCTCTTTAGGTTGCATTTTGCGTAAATTTTCAAGAGTATCTCCTATCTCTTTATCTCCTATCTCTGCCTTCTTTTTTTCTACTTTTATATTTTTATAATCCGCTAACGTTACTTTCGGCAGTAATGCCACCGTAGCCTTATATACTAGCTCATTTCCTGGTGCCATTTTTTCAACACTAATTTTTGGAGTGCCGACCGCATCTAATTTTTCATCTTTAACAATGGAAAAGTAGGTATGTTGTACAATTTTCTCCAAGGCCTCTTCCAATATTTTAATTTCACCAAGTTGCTGTTTTACCATTTCGTAGGGGGCCTTGCCCGGGCGAAAACCCTTGATGGCCGCGCGCTCTGAAAGACGAATTGCGGCCGCCTCAAGTTCTTTTTTGTAATCTTCTGGCAGAATGGTGACGGTAATTTCTACCTGAGATTTGCCTAATTTTTTAAGTTCGTATTTCATAAAGACATTTAATAACAAAAGTATCGAAATTTTAGCGAAAAAATTAGAGATTGTCAACCTTGGGGAAGCGATGGTAAATAAAAAACCAGCCAGAGAATGGCCGGCTTTTTTACTTTATTTTCTATCTAACCAGAAGCCCAACAATCAAAAGCGCTACGATATTAGCCACCTTAATCATTGGGTTAATAGCTGGCCCCGCGGTATCTTTATAGGGGTCACCAACGGTATCACCAGTTACCGCGGCTTTGTGAGCGTCAGAGCCCTTGCCGCCATAATTTCCTTTTTCAATAAATTTTTTAGCATTATCCCAAGCCGCTCCGCCGGTGGTCATAGAAATGGCCACAAAAAGGCCGGTAACAATTGTTCCAACCAAGAGGCCGCCAAGCGCCTCAATGCCCAAAATCCAGCCAACCGCAATTGGTACAACAATAGGCAGTAGCGATGGAATAATCATTTGGCGAATGGCATCTTTTGTAACAATATCAGAGCAAGCAGCATAATCTGGCTTAGCACTGCCTTCCATAATGCCAACAATTTCTTTAAATTGACGACGCACTTCTTCCACAACTTTTCCAGCCACCTTTCCAACTGATTCCATAAGCATGGCGCCAAAAAAGTATGGCAAAAGTCCACCGATGAAAAGACCGGCTAAAACTTTTGGATTATTGATAACAAATTCAACTGAAGCCGGCAGCTTGTGGGTAAAATCGGCAAACAAAACAAGCGAGGCCAGGCCAGCGCTGGCAATAGCGTATCCTTTAGTAACAGCTTTGGTGGTATTGCCAACTGCGTCCAGAGGATCCGTAACAGCGCGGACGCTCTCAGGAAGTTCTGCCATCTCAGCAATTCCGCCCGCATTATCGGTAATTGGGCCGTACGCATCAATGGTAACCACAATTCCAGTTAAAGAAAGCATGGCCACAGCCGCAATTGCTACACCATATAACCCTGCCAGCCAGTAGGACGACAACATGGCAAGCACGATAAAAATAACCGGCCAGGCAGTTGAGCGCATGGAGGCAGCCAGACCAGCAATAACGTTTGTGCCGTGTCCAGTTACACTTGCCTTGGCAATATTTTGTACAGGTTTAAATTTGGTAGAAGTGTAATAATCGGTGAGAAGAACCATTATGCCGGTAAGGAGCAGGCCTACAACAGCAGTCAAATAAATATTAATTACTGAGTAACCAGCGAGGCCAGCCATAAGCCAAGCAGTAATTGGGTAAAAGCCAATTAGGGCAATTATCCCTGCGGCTACGAGACCTTTGTAGAGGGCGCCCATAACGTTCTGACTTTTTCCAAGGCGGATAAAAAATCCGCCAACAATTGAGGCAAACAGAGAAAGACCACCGAGCACCAAAGGAAATACCACCACACGATCGTTGCCAGGAAAAAGCAAGCTACCAAGTACCATGGCAGCAATAAGCGTAATAGCGTAAGTTTCAAAAAGATCAGCAGCCATCCCAGCACAGTCACCAACGTTGTCACCAACGTTATCGGCAATAACAGCTGGGTTGCGCGGGTCATCTTCGGGGATTCCTTTTTCAACTTTACCCACCAAATCAGCCCCAACATCAGCTGCCTTAGTAAAAATACCCCCGCCAATACGGGCAAAAACCGAAATAAGACTGCCACCAAAGCCCAAACCAATTAAAGCAGCTAAATCTCTTCCGGTAACTAGATAAAAACTGGCTACACTCAAAAGACCAAGACCGGCCACAAGGAGCCCTGTAACCGAACCCCCGCGTACCGCTAAGTTAAGGGCTGGAACAAAGCCCTGTTTGGCTGCTTCAGCCGTTCGTACGTTGGCGCGAACCGAAATACTCATGCCAATGGTTCCTGCCATGCCAGAACATAGCGCTCCTACCAAAAACCCGAGCGCCGTAACCCAATCTATAAAAATACCAAGTAAAATAAACACTATTACAGCAACCAGTGCAATTGTTTTATATTGTCGTTTTAAATAGGCAGTAGCCCCCTGTTGAATGGCGCGGGCAATTGCCTGCATTCGATCGTCGCCAGATGGTTGTTTAATGACCCAGCGAATAAGATAGCCACCATAAAGGATGGTAACAGCGGCTGGAACCAAAGCAAAAAGCGCAATGGTTAGCGTACTATTGAGCATATTAAGCTGCGTTAAGAGTTAAATCATTTGTCTCTCTCCATTGATTCGGGAGCTATTGTATGGTAAACTGACAGCCGAGTCAAGTTGTTTATGAAATATGGTTTTCTACTCCGCATTTTGCGGGTTCTTGTTTATAGTAAGCGTGCCGTGTGGTGGGTGGGGCGCAAGGTAGGGAAGGCTCTATGGCGACTCATCAATTACCCCCTCAGGGCATTTTTGTATACAAAATATAGATTTTTTTTAATTCTCAAAAAAATCGGCCTAACCAATTTACAGGAGCGTATTCTTAAGCGCAGTTTTCTTCAGGGTCTAGTCCTAATAGGACTATTAATTATTGCTTTGCCGCACACTACTGTACTTGCCAAGCAAGACTCTCTGACTGCCGGACGAAAAACAATTGCCTTTGCGCTAAGTGGACCGGATGAGGAGAGCGACGTGGAAGAAATAACAGCGGAGAGTGCCCCAGCTGTTCCTACTTTTGCCACATGGCGCGAAGGATCGGTCAACAGTCAAAATTTTTTTGTTGGTAGTCGCTCATTTTTTCGAGATCAAGATTTAGCAGCCATAGTGGCTGGTGGGTCGGCTATTAACCGCCCAATGATTCTGCCGGGTGCAACCCCGGGCGCCACTCGCAGTCAGGTGGTTGATTATACAGTAGAACCAGGAGATTCTCTTGGGGTAATTGCCGATGATTTTGGCGTGAGTATTGCTACCATTTTGTGGCAAAATAATTTGAACGCGCGCTCAATTATTCGTCCTGGCGATGTTCTTAAAATTCCACCGGTGAGTGGTATCATGCATACAGTTAAAAAAGGCGATACCCTTAAAAAAATTGCCGCGCGCTATGAAGCCAAGACTGAAGATATCATCGCATTTAATCATCTTAAAGAAGATGGCACGGATTTGGTAATAGGGGAACAGCTAATGATTCCGGGGGGAACAAAACCAGAAGACCAAACCGTTCCCCGCGCTCCAAAGACTCAAACAAACTTAAGCCAAGTTGCTCGGCGAGTGGCGGCTCCGCCAGGCTCAACCGCCCCTGTTTCGCTTTCCGGTTTTGTGTGGCCGTCCTCTGTTCATACCATTACACAATATTTTGGTTGGAAACACCACGCCCTTGATATAGCCGGACCGTGGCAGTCTTCAAACTATGCTGCCAAAGCCGGGGTGGTAGAAAAATCACAATGTGGTTGGAATAGCGGTTACGGCTGTTATATTATTATAGATCATGGCGGCGGGGTAAAAACTCTCTATGGCCACAATTCTCAGCTCCTGGTTGAGCCGGGGGAAACAGTCCAGGCAGGGCAGACGATTGCCCTTATGGGTAATACCGGCCATGTTCGTGGTATTACCGGTATCCACCTACATTTTGAAGTGATTGTAAATGGCGTGCGGGTGAACCCGCTCGGGTATGTGAGGTAAAAATAAAAATCGTCCCTTTACAGGGACGATTTTTTTTGAGGCCCGGGCGGGAATTGCACCCGCGCATAGGGGTTTTGCAGACCCCTGCCTTACTGCTTGGCTACCGAGCCAATGTGACAGCCCTAGTCTAGCATGTTTTAGTCTTTATTTCAAGGTACATTTATGCTAAGATGAGTATTATCATATATGTCAAAATTCGTCATAATCGATGGCAACCCCGCACCAGTCGCTTCGCTCCGATGCCGGGCAGGCGCCATTACACAATTTTTATGAGCAAGTTTATTGTTATAGACGGAAATGCAATAATTCACCGCGCTTACCACGCCATACCACCCCTTACCACCAAAGAGGGCCTTATTGTAAACGCCGTATACGGTTTTGCCTCCATGCTTTTAAAAGTGTGGCGTGATATCAAGCCAGACTTTATTGCAGTTACTTTTGATGTCGCCGGCGGTAGCACGGCGCGCAACGAGCTTTTTAAAGAGTACAAAGGCAAACGTGTTAAAGCCGACCAGGCGCTTTACGACCAAATTCCACTTGTCCACGAGCTTGTAGAGTCTTTTAATATTCCCATTTACGAAAAAAAAGGCTACGAAGCGGACGATGTTATTGGGACGATCGTGTCTAAAATTGGAAATTGTATCGACACCTACATCGTCACCGGCGACATGGATACACTTCAGCTTGTGTCGGACAACGTGAAGGTCTACACCCTTCGTAAAGGCATCAACGACATTGTTATTTACGACCCGGCCGGCGTAAAAGCGCGTTACGGTTTTGGCCCAGAGCACATGAATGATTATAAAGCGCTCCGCGGCGACACTTCGGACAATATTCCTGGCGTGCCGGGAATTGGCGAAAAGACCGCAACGGAGTTGATACAAAAAATTGGGGGTTTTGAGGAAATATATAAACAATTAACAAACAACAAAGAACAATTAACTAAAATTTTAAAACCCGGAGTAATTAAAAAACTAGAAGCAGGAGAAGAGAGCGGGCGGATGAGTAAACAGCTTGCTACTTTGGACTGTAACGTGCCGGATTTAAATTTTTCGTTGGATAATTGCCAGGTAAAACCAGTGAATAAAGAAAAAGTTTTGGAATTATTTCAAAAATGGGAGTTTGTGTCGCTATTAAAACGCGTGCCGGGGTTTGAAGGGGAGGAAATAGGAAATAAGAAACAGGAAATAGGAAATACAAAAAAGAAAAAAGAAAAAAGCCAATTAAAATATAGTGAAGTAAAAAGCAAATCCGAATGCACCGATCTTTTAAAATTAGTTAAAGAGAAAAAGCAGTTTGCCTGTAAAATTTTAACGAGTGGGACGGATATTTTTACCAGCGCCATTACCGGTTTGGTTATGGCAGTAGAAACAAATGGGTATTATGTTCCCGCGAAATTTTTTGATGAGGTAAAAGAAGTTTTTTCACTTGCCGATGTAGAATTGGTGGGGCATGATTTAAAACAGCTGGTGAAGGCATGGGCTGTGGGCCAGACCTCTCCTAGCCTCTCCTTTGTGAAGGAGAGGGAGACAGTCCCCCTCGCCTCCGCAGAGGAGAGGGTGGGGGGAGAGGTTTCGCTGTCCCTTCACAACCCCCTTTTCGACATCATGATCGCTTCATATCTTCTTAACCCCGGCAACCGCGCGAACGATATCTACAGTATTATTCTCAAAGTTTTAGGCAAAGAGCTGCCCTCCGCCTCAGCGCAAGGTAGCTTATTTGGTGTTGATCCGCGTCTGGTTGCCAATGAACTTTATTATATTTTACTCGCGGCAGAAAAATTAAAAATTGAACTGGCTCAAGCAAACAATTTAGGTTTATTTGAAAAAATAGAAATGCCGCTTATTCCGGTGCTGGCTGAAATTGAATTAAATGGTGTGGCCATTGATAGTGCAAAACTGCAAGAGTTGTCATCCCGTGTTTCTAATCAGATTGCCAAAGTTAGTGCCGCCATTTATAAATATGCCGGCCACGAATTTAATATCGCGTCGCCCCTTCAATTGCGTGAGGTGTTATTTGACGAACTGGAAATTCCGGTGGAAGGTATAAAAAAAGGAAAAACCGGGCTGTCCACTGGCGCCGAACAGTTGGAAAAAATGCGCGGGCTTCACCCCATTATTGAAGAAATAGAAATTTTTCGCGAATTATCTAAACTCCAAAACACCTACATCGACGTGTTGCCAACGTTGGTCAACAAAACAACCGGCCGTATCCATACCAGTTTTAATCAAGCCATCACCGCCACCGGCCGCCTCTCGAGCTCCGACCCAAATTTACAAAACATTCCCATTCGTACCGACCTCGGCCGCGAAGTGCGCGAGGCGTTCATTGCCGAGCCGGGCAACATTCTTATAAGTGCTGACTATTCTCAAATTGAACTGCGCATTGTGGCCTCGCTGGCACAAGATAAAAAAATGATGGAAATTTTTGAAAAAGGCCTGGACATCCACCAAGCCACGGCCGCCGCCATCAACAATGTGCCTCTCGAAAAAGTAACCAAAGAAATGCGTCGCGCCGCCAAAGAAGTTAATTTCGGTGTGCTTTATGGTATGGGTACGCACGGCTTAAGTTGGCGCGCCGAAATTTCCTATGGCGAAGCAAAGGCGTTTATAGAAAAATATTTCCGTGAATTTAGTGGTGTTAAAAAATATCTTGATCAAACAATTGAATTTACAAAAAAAGAAGGTTATTGCGAAACGCTTTTTGGCCGTCGTCGCTACATCCCCGAATTAAACTCCACCAACTACCAACTCCGCGCTGCCGCCGAACGCATGGCTGTAAACCACCCCATCCAAGGCACCGCCGCGGATTTAATGAAAATGGGGATGATAGCAGTGAGTGAAAGAATTAAGAATGAAGAATTAAGAATGAAGAACAATGCAAAAATGATCCTACAAGTCCATGACGAACTCGTGTTTGAGGTCAAAAACGGTTTGGAAAAAGAGGTTGGACAACTCGTAAAAGAAACTCTTGAAAATGTCGCGAAACTGCGGGTGCCTATTGAAGTGCATGTGAGTGCGGGAAAAAGTTGGGGGAAGATGGAGAAGGTAAAAATGTAAAAATAAAAAAATTTGGTGTTAAAACAATTGATTTATATTTTTGCTATCTTTCCTGTATCCGCATCCACCTCAACTATGTCTCCGTCTTTAAACACTTTCGTTGCCACTTCAGTTGCTATCACGCACGGCTTACCTAGCTCACGACTAACAATGGCGGCGTGGCATAAAAGTCCACCGGCGTCCGTAACAATCGCGCCCGCGCGTTTCATAAATGGCACAAAATCAGGCCGCGTCATCCCGGTCACCAAAATATCGCCATCATTAAAAATTTCCACACGCTTAGGGTGATGAACAATTCGTACCACTCCGCGCGCAATACCAGGTGAAGCAGTTTTGCCATTTATTACATGCATTTCGCCCGAGCTCTTTTCAAATATCAAACGTTCAAACTCAATAATTTCTTCCGCGCTCAGCATCTGTCGCTTGCCTTTGTCAAAATATAGCCCCGACCAAAAATATCGCTCCTCGAGCTCAGCTTTGCTCGGCAATGCGCCCTCCGAAAGATATTTTTTAAATTCGTCATAATACAAATCTTCGCAATGCAAAGTAGGAAGGTTTTCTTTTTCTGCAATGATTTTTGTCAGCTTACGAAAAAAATACTCTACTTCATTGTAGGTAGATTCGCTGTACATGCGCGCGTCTATTAAAATTTTTTCATATTTTTCAATTAGTTGAAACGGCAAATAGTCAATCACCGTATTATTAGCCGAAGCGTAGGGCAAATAATTATTAAAAATTTTTTCGAAGCGCGAGTAATTTTTTGGATTAAAAAAAGATTTTGGTGGTTCTTGAATAATTTTTTTCATCGCATCAGTTTCTTTTTTTAGTCTTTGGGACCATTCTGAGAGTATTGCCGGTCGTTTTGCCGCCATTTGCGCCAAATGCTCGCCAAACTCATTTGTTTCATCGCGTTCGCGATAACATGACGTCACCCCATCTTTGTGCGCGAATACAATGTGCGGTAAACCTTCTTTATGCACCCTCTTCAATTCGTTGTAATATTGTTCGCCTGTGTATGAACATAAAAACAAACGAAACGGACCACTCCAGCGTTTAGTCCAGTTTAGTTTTGAAATATCTTGTACGGTTTTCATATGTAACCACCATTAATTAATGTCGAATTATATCAATAATTAAACGCAACAGCCAATTGTTTTTTGTTTATAATTAGCCAAAATACCATCACATCCAGCATGATAATATTCTGTGCATACTTTACAATTTGGCTAAGTCTGGTATACTTTAGTTATCATAAACATTATGACTACTATCAAGCAACAACTACACCAACTTGGCCTCGGCAAAAACGAATCTGCGGTGTATTTGGCATTATTCGAAATTGGCCGCGCCAAAGCCGGAGCAATAATCGCGCACACCGGTTTACACCGTAATCTGGTCTACACCGCTCTCGATGAACTCGTAAAACAAAAACTCATCGCCAAATTTATAAAAAATGACGTGGCCGTTTTTGAAGCCAACAATCCCAAAATGCTTTTGGATAAATTAGAAAATCAAAAAGAAATCGCCAAAGAAGTGGTGGCAAATTTAAAAATCAAACAAATAGCCGTGCCGCATGAGGTTAAAGTTTACGAAGGCCACGAGGGAATTGTTGAGGCGCGTAAAGTTGTAAAGAATTTGAAAGCTGGCGATACTGGTTATGCTTTTGGCGGGTCAGAGTTAATGTATTCTGAGGATTTAAGTAAAGAATGGAAACCGCATGCGGCGAAGCGTGTAAAAAGTGGTATTAATTTAAAAATGTTGTGCGACAGTACCGTGCCTGACGGCTATATCAATAGAAAAAATAGCCAGGCCCGTACCCTCGTTAAACGAATGCC
This sequence comes from uncultured Gammaproteobacteria bacterium, assembly GCA_964533715.1. Lineage (GTDB taxonomy): Bacteria > Patescibacteriota > Patescibacteriia > Magasanikbacterales > GWA2-37-8 > CAZHNI01. Next base: position 56,092 of record CAZHNI010000003.1, read on the forward strand.
AATTGATGTGCCGTTGCCCGCGTTGTTTGAAGTATACGGTGACGTACTAAACATTGCCGTGCCGGGTAAAGAACCGATCACATTTAGCATTAAAAGCAAAGAGGCGGCGGAAGCAATGAAAAAATTTTTTGATTTTTTTTGGGATTTAGAAAAAAATAAATTATTTTTTTCTAAATAAAAAATCCCTTAATCAGGGGCTTGACAAAGCTCAATTTATAGTTTATAATATACACTAAACTATAAACCATATATGAAAACAGACACCAAAGACAAAATATTGGCTTATATTAAAGAAAAAAAGGAAGTTAGAGCCAAAGAAATTGTCAGTTTTATTGGCATTTCTCCTCAAGCCGCCTTTCGTCAACTCAAAAAGTTGCAAAAAGATGGTAAAATTTATAAGGTAGGCAAACCACCAAAAGTACTGTATTATGCCTATGTTAACACTATGATCAATCAATCACCCCTAATTATAAAAGCCACCAACTGGGCCAGCTCTGGAAATATGCGGTTTGTCACATCAGATCAGCTATGCCAAACTCGCGACGTTTTTCAGGCTCGCTCCGACCGGCTGATTACAACCTTAAAAAAATCTGTTATCAATGAAAATCTTGTCTACTTATTAGCGGCTGTTGTCGGAGAAATTGGTAACAACTCTTTTGATCACAATATAGGGCAATGGCAAGATATACCAGGCAATTTATTTGTGGTTGACGAATCGGCCCGCGAAATTATAATCGCCGATCGCGGTCAGGGTGTGTTGTCCTCGCTTCGGCGTGTGCGGCCAAACATAAAAAATGATATCGAGGCGTTGCGAGTGGCATTTTCCGAATTGATTTCCGGTCGCGCGCCAGAACAGCGCGGCAATGGTTTAAAATTTGTTAAAAAAGTAGTGGAAGAAAATAATTTACATTTGGTTTTTTATAGTGGAATGTCTGTGGCAGAAATTAGTGCTGGCGGTATGAATATAAAAGAATCTAACATCAACATTCCTGGTACCTTAAGTTATTTGTGTTATTAAATATATGCGATTAGAATTAAAAAAATTTGGCACCAATTTGTCTTCTCGCCCGGCTGGCAAAGAGGCATATTTGGTGGCGCGAGCCTATAGTTTTCCTCAAAATAAAGAAGAAGTTATAGAAGTAGACTTTTCCGGCGTAGACGTTCTTACTCCTTCTTGGGCCGATGAATTTATCACACCGCTCATGCGCGAGCGGCCGGGGAAAGCAATTTTGTTGCCTAGCACCAATGCCTCCGTAAAAGCCGCTCTGGAAATAATTTTAAAAAAGTAATCCGGCAAACAAAAAATCCCACATGTACGTGCAGGATTTTTTGTTTTCTTTTTGGATCCAATAAGATTGTGGCACGCGCTTAGATAGGTGGCGTGCCGGGAACCATTTACCGGGTTACAGTGTGAGCTGTACAAAGGGGGCGAGCGTGAGCCCCCATTCCGGCCTTCCGCTGCCAAGCGTGACGCCGGGGCTTATGACGAGTCCGACAGCGACGTGCCTAGAGAGCGGGACGAGCGGGACCACCCCCACGGCCATCAGGTGGCTGGTTGCCGCGCCCTCGTAGGGCGGGTTGAGTTGGTACAGCGCCGAGAAGCCAAGCAAAAATTTTTTGCTGACTTCCAGAGTCGGCGCTACTACCACCCGGGGCGCTGGAGCGAAATCGGAGACCGCGGTGGCCGCCGAAATCTCCAGATACACCGACCACCGCGCGGAGAGCGGGATGGTCACCCCCGGGCCTGCCACCAGGGTGGTGGTCAGGAGCCTCGCGTCTCCTTCCGAAAACACCACGATCTCCTCCGCGTATGCGGAGAGGGACCAGGCGACTTCGGCGTGGGCCACAGAGGCGGCGAGGCAGAAAACGAAGGTGAAGGCGATGGCGAGGGGGCGCGACATGGCGGTCTCCTTTGCATCTGTTTATAGCCGGTTTCTCGACTAGCCACGCCTTATCCCCGAGTATTCAGGGTTTCAAAGCGTAACCAACCAGCATACTATAATTGTCATAAATTATCAAGAGTATACACAAAAATTGTCCCATTAAAAAAACAAAAATGGCCAATATAAGCCAAATAAAAAAATACAAAATGTCAGAAAGATTGACAAAACTAGCAATTAGGTTTATACTACCACTATATGAACACAGATGCATTACAAAAACTCGGTCTCTCGGAAAAAGGCGCCAAAATATACCTCGCCGCTCTGTCGCTTGGGGTGGCCTCGCTTCAAGATATTGCCGCCCGCGCCGGAATCAAACGTCCAACCGCTTATCTCCACATTGCGGAGTTGGTTGAGGGCGGTTTTATGGAGCGAATTCCCTCTGGCAAAAAAGAATTATTCAAAGCTGCTGACCCGGTCGTCTTGGAAAAACGCGCCGAGCGAGAATTCCAGGAAATAAAAAATATCATTCCCGAACTAAAAATGTTTCAAAAGGAAGTGGTCGGGCGTCCACAAATATCCATTATGGAGGGGCGCAAAGCGCTGGAGCAAATTTATAATGAAATTTGCCAGGCTAACAGCATTCGTTTTTGGTCGGACCTAAGTGCGGTGGAAGATTATTCTCAGGAAATGTTTATTGAGATTGCCGAAGCCGTAAACAAAAACGAAATTCGCACTCGCGAAATTATTGCCAATACTTCCGAAGCCAAAAAAAGCTCCAAACGTTATGCCGCCACCGCCGGTAAAACGTACAGCTCGCGCCTTGCGTCGTGCTCGCCAGGAATATTTAACGACAACGCAATTTATAGCGACACGGTGGCCATGTTTCGTATCCATCACCATAACTTATTTGTTATTCTCATCAAAGAACCCACCATTGCTGAAACCATGAAAACAATGTTTGATATGGCGTGGGAAAGTGGTATACCGTTTGTGGGGCGATAGTATGTAGTTAATTTAGATTAAAAGTAGTTTTTATTTTAACAAAATAAAAACCATCTTTTTATAGAGATGATTTATTGATAAGAGATTTTTCGGCGCTCGGATGAATTCCGAGCGCCATTGGTTTGAGATTCTGTAGGGTCGCGCCCCCCCGAGGTCGACGACCTACCCGGCGGCCTTCTTCTCCTTCATCTCCTCGGTGATGATCACGCCATTGATCTCCCCGAAGGGGACATAGGCCACGTCCCGCGTGATGCGGCGCTCGCCGGAGAGGATCTCCATGAGGACGACCGCATCATCCGGCGTCTCGCCCTCGACGTCGAGGATCTTGCCGGGGGTCACCCTGTTGCCTCCCCAGTGGATCTCGGCGCATCGTCCGACATTGTTTTTCAAAACTCGGAACAGAGCAGGGTACATGGGGCCTCCTTATGCATCCCCACCCGGCCATCGGGCAGGAATCATAAAAAAACAGTAACACAAAATGTTAGTAGGGTCAATAGTTTAACAAACATAAAACCACTCTTTGTAAGTGGTCTCATGTTTGTTAACCTGCCTACCGACAGGCGGGTTAGTAAAAAATCAAAGGTTTATTTTTTGCAACACTCACCTGCTGGTTTGCCACTCCCACATCCACACATCTCAGATTTTTCCGCGCAACTGCCACCGCACTTCCCGCCGCAGCAAGAGTCACCTTCTTTACCTTCTTTTTTCTCTCCAGCACAGCAATTATTTGCCGAGACACACATTTTGCAATGGCACTGAGTTTTAACAAGTCTCCATGGGCCGGCACCAACCCCCATAATGGCCAAACAAGCTCCAAGCAAGCTAGTTGTAAGGAAATATCCGTTAACTGGACCGCCACGGTGCACCGCAAGAATAGCCACAACCATAATTACCGCAAGCCAGGTGGCAGCGTATTTGGCAAATACTCCCAAAAGAACCATTAATCCTCCAAGAACTTCTAACCCGCCAACAAAGTAGGCCGTTGCGCTACCCGGTAGACCAAGTTTGGCACTAAACATACCACTGGCCATTTCGTGTCCAACAAACATTTTGCCGTAACCGGAGTAAATAAAGATAAAGGCCAACGCCAATCTAAGCCCCAAAAGGCCAGCTGCCTTCATTGTTTTGTGTGCGCATGTTGTTTTGCACATAGAGTGTTGTTATTAATTAACAATTAACAACCAGCAACTAACAATTTAATTTGTTACTTGTTTATTGTTATTTGTTGATTATTCTTTGGCCCATGTTCAAACCCCCGTTCAATGGCAATTGTATAACTGAAACCAAAAAGTCGCAAGGTCCAGTCTATCACAATTCGGAGTTTGCGTAAAACGCCGGGGACAAAAGCTACGTATACGGTGCGGCGAAGCCACCAAACAACAATTCCACTAAAAACCTTACCACCAAATACCCCTACTCCGTACCGCTCACCAATGGGCATAAGGCTGCCCCTAGAAATAAACTTAAAAGGTTGTAGTACCTTGCCCTGGATGGAAGCCACAATGTGTTTGGCCACATAATGTCCCTCATGGTAGGCGGCTTCCCCAAGTTGTGGTACCGGTTTGGTTTCGCCTGGGTTGCAAATAAGGGCTATATCCCCAATGGCATAGAGATGGGAATCGTTGATGTGCTGTAAATAGTTGTTGGTGGGGATTCTACGATCGGTTGTGCAAAAATTCATATCTAAAAAACAATCGGCAATATTGCCAAACCCGGCACACCACATGGTAAAGTCGCTTGGCAAAGTTTCGGTTTCGGTGGTTAAAGAAGTTTCCGTAACCGATTTTACGCGAGTATTAAATAAAATTTCTACACCCATTTTTTTAAGTCGGCGGACAATTTTTTGTTGGGCTTTTGGTGGTAATTGTGGTACCACCGTACCAACAGTTTGAATGAGACGAATGGCAATTTTTTTATCGGGGTACAGGGCGCGCAAATCATGGTTAACGAAATGTTGTAATTGACCGGCTACCTCAACGCCCGTATACCCGCCACCAACAATCGAGAGGTTAAAAGAATTTTGTTTGTTATTTTCAAGAGCTTCAATTAATCGATGCCGAAAAATCATTGCCCCCGCCAAGGTTCGCACATGAAAGGAAAATTGCTCTGCCCCCGACGTACCATAAAAATTGGTGGAACTACCCATGGCGACCACGCAGTAATCATAAGCAATCATTCCTGCACTTGTCATCACCAGCCTCTTTTTTGGGTCAATGGATGTAACACTGGCTTTCAAAAATTTGTGTGGCGTGTTATAGACCAGTTCTCGTAGCGGAAGCGACGCGTGTGTTGGCTCCACCGCCCCGGCGGCCACTTCATGGTTGAGCGGTGTAAACGAAAAATAGTTATTTTGATCAACCAAAACAATTCGTTTACCCAGCCGATGGCGCTTAATAAGCTTGTTCAGCCCGCGAAAGGCCTCATAGCCACCAATTCCGGCACCGAGAATGACGATGTCCGTTTTAAAGTCTGGAGTCATAGTAGAACCATTATAATCCAAACATAAGTAATAAACAACCCAGTCGCGGCCGGGCGTGGTAGGCCGCTAAACCGCTGTATAAAACAAAACCCGCTGTTTTAAAGCGGGTTATTAAGGCAGAGTTATTTAGAAATTATTTTAAGAAATTTCGTCTGCTCTCGCGCTCGCGTTCTATTTCTTTTAAGGCCCCAATTCTTTTATCAACATCTCTTAATGATCTTAAAAGTTCTGTTTTCTGCTCTTCTAAAAACTTTTTTTCTTCAACCAATCTTGCCCTGTCCTCCCCTGGTTCATCAAGATCAAAACTTATTAGAGTAAGTCTACGATTAATTTCTTCCAAACTACCCTCAATTTGTTTTTTTTCTGCTTCAAGCTTGGCTGCAGCGCTTTCTGCTCTGGCGGCCACGGCGCTACGAGTCTTGGTAATGTCGGCATCTTCATACATTGCCCCGATCTCTCTATCTTTTCTTCTAAAATCCTCCAGTGCTTCTTTATTAGCCCGGATGGCATCATTTAGGGCCAAGGCTCTTGTGCGGTCGCCTGGGCTAAGAGTTAGATTTCTAAGATGGATATCTAAAAGTTGTATATTAGCAGCTGCTTCTTCAGCGGAGCTAGGTGTAGTTAGGCCTCCAACACTTTGCTGGTTGGTCGACTCACCACCTTTAAAAATAATTTCGTCGCTCATAATTTTTAGCTAAAAATAAATAAAATCTAATAAATATGGTAAAAGGTTCCAAAATTTTTGTCAAATTAAGATAAGTAAGTTACAATATGGCGCAGCCAGGCAAACATACAAGCTATGATTTTATTTCTCTACGGACCCGACACGTTCCGCAGCCACAAGTATCTGCGCCAGTCGGTAGAACAATTTAAAAAAACCCGCGACCCGCACGGTTACAATGTGGTTTTTTTGGATGGTAAAAAAGAGGAATTGGGGAAAATACTTACGGAAATTTCGAGTACGCCTTTTTTGGCGGAACGACGAATGATTATTATCGAAAATATTTTATCAAATGGAGATAAAGAATTGCTCCAAGAAGTAATTATTCGAGTACAGGCTAAAAAAGTGCCCGAAAGTAATATTATTATATTTTGGCAGGGTGAGGCTTTAAGTAAAGTAAAAGAAGCCAAGGAGCTTCAGGCGCTACTTACCAAAGAAAAATATGCTCAGGAATTTTCTTTACTCGTAGGCAGTCCTCTTGAAGGCTGGATCCAAGGAGAGGTTTCCGCTCGCGGCGGCTCAATATCGCCGGAAGCAACTCATTTTCTCGCCCAAAACAGCGGTACCGATATGTGGCGGTTAAATTCATTGCTTGACCAATTGGTGTCGTATAAAAAAGGTACAACCATTGAGCTTGCTGACGTACAACTGTTTCTCGACGAAAAAATTGACGACAATATTTTTAACATGGTAGACGCTATTGTTCAAGGCAACCGCAAGTTGGCGTTTAAGCTATTAAACGAGCAACGTCGTTTAGGGGAAGACGAGCCAAAAATTTTTGGCTTGGTGGTGTGGCAGTTCCGTATTCTCCTCCAAATGGCCGACTTACTAGAGCGAGAAGGCAATATGCCAAGCGATATTTTGGCCAAAAAAATTGGCATTCATCCATTTGTGGCTAAAAAAAATTTAGCCGCAGCTCGCCGTTTGCCGCTTGCTCGTCTTCAGGCCATTTTTCAGTCATTGCTCGACATCGATATTAAAACAAAAACTGGTCAGGGCGACCAGTCATTGCTGTTGGATTTGTTTGTTTCGCGAATTTAGCTCGCCTTAGAATACCTGCCCGCAATTCGCGCCATCTCTTCCCGCAACTCTTCAATTCTTCGCTTATCTATTTTTTTTTGCTTTCTCTCTTGTTCGGTCCGGGCTTTTTTTCTGTCAATTATAGATGTAATTCTGCCGGTGGGCCGTGACAGTTCGTTTAGCGTGGACGATCGTTCCAAAGATGCCTCGTCTATATTGTGTTTCTTTAGCAGCGCGGCCATATTGCCGGCCGACACAATACGATCGCTACCGGCCACTAGTTTAGGAACAAATTTTAATTGTTTGGCCCGATTCCCCGCTTTATCGGCCCGGGCTTTGTAGTGCGCCAGGTCCTTGGTATCGCGGTCAATTTTTACAATTACATCAAGCCCCGCACTACCAGTAAGGTGCCCTGTGGGGTTGATAGTTTTGTCAACCGGAATTTCTTCAATAAGGCGCAAAGTACGCTGGACAATTTTTTGGGCTGTCTCCTCTAGCGACATTGATTTTTCATGAACCTTTCCTCGTTTGTCGGTAACTAGCTCAACGGCTGGCTTTACGTTGGTTAGAATAAACAAAAACTCATCACCACCCACACGGGCAATAATATCGGATGGGCGCAGCTGCTTAAACGCCTCACGCAGCTTTTCCGTAACTGCGAGCAACTTTTCGTCGCCGCCGGCATGGCCTAATTTTTCATTAATATCTTTGAATCCATCCAAATCTAGGTGGACAATTACTGTCGCACCATCATAAGGTCTCTTCTCACGAATTGTGTTAAAAATTGACTCAGCGGTTTTGCGATTAGCCAACCCGGTGAGGTAGTCGTGCTCTGATTCGTCTTTTAGTGCCTGTTTGTCAATCTGCGATTCGGCAAGTGAAATAAGAAAACCAGGATCATTCTTTTCTATTTTAGAAAGCATTTTTTTATAAGCCTCAGATTTTTTTTCTTTCTCAGTTGGTTCCGCACCGTGTTTTTTAAACCATTGCCGGGCGGTTTCGCCATCCAACAGGTCCTCGTACACGTATTGAATTTGCGTCTCACGTTCCAGCTCACCAAATTCACCGGCCTCAATCGGCTGAATATAACCATTTCTTCGTCTTCCATCCATATAATTTTAATAAAAAACATCCTAGAAATTAATTCTAGGATGTAGTATGAACCATTTTAATTATTTTTTCAAGGCGTGCACTTTTTTCATAAGGCGGGACAATTTTCTCGCTGCTGTATTTTTTTTAATCGTCCCTACTTTGGCAGCCTTATCCAAGGCTTTTTGGGCTTGAATTACGAGTTTCATGGCTTCTTCTACGGTTTTGGCTTTTAGTACTTTTTTAAGAGCACCCTTAAAAGCTTCTTTGCGAGCCAGGTTGGCCACTGCATTTTTTTTGCTTTGGCGGAGAGCCTTGCGTCCGGCAGATTTATTTGGCATATCAAAATTAACAAGTAACAATTAACAAAATATAATTGAGAGCTTCTCCAATCGGTTCGTGGCCGATTGTGTTGGAGTGACGTTAGTTTAACAAAAAGAAGTGGAAAAGTCAAGTGTCGGTAGTCTTTTTTGTGTATGTCATCCTCTGTAAACACAACAAAAACCAAGCAACACCAGTAAAAAATGACATAGCCGCGGAAAAGTATAGGTGGAGCGTAAGATATACACCAGTAATTACAAACAAACCCAAGAATGTTGGTACCGATGTTTGATAGCGAATCGGCCCGATTTTTTCTTTAAACCCTTGGTAAATTTGGGGGACAAGCGAAAGCGAAAAAATGATGCTGACGATTGTTAAAACCATGTCTTGCCACAGCATAGATCATTTAAATTATTGTTCTATTAAATTAGGTTTTTCAATTAGTAATGGTTCAATTTGTTTTTCCCCATCAGTAATTCGCATTACATCTTTATCAATTTTATTAAATTCTTTATATACCGCATTATAGCTGTTTACCGTGGTGGATAAATTATTTCCCAGCTTTTTAAGGTATTCATCGTACGCCAGCAAATGCTTGCCAAGCTCTTCCACGCGCTGGCGAATTTCTTTAGCGGACTCTTCAATTTTCATGGCGCGGAGGCCCTGCAAAACGGTTTGCAAATAAGCCAAAAACGAGGTCGGTGACACGATAATTACATGTTTCTCTTTAAACGCGTATTCAATTAAATCATGCGTATTAATTTTTACCGCCCCCACTTTGTTAATTAATAAATCGTAATAAATTCCCTCCGCCGGAATAAACATAAAAGCAAAATCCATGGTATTTTCTTTGGGTTTTATATATTTGCTGGTTTCGTCAATTCTATTTTTCAAATCGCGTTTGAAGGCCGCCTCAAATTCCGCTTTCCTATCAGGATCTTTTTCTTCCACCACGCGGTTATAATTTTCCAAACTAAATTTACTATCCACCGGAATCACTTTATCTTTTACAAACACCGCCGCGTCCACAATATCGCCGTCGCTAAATTTGTACTGCATTTGGTAGCCGCCGGGCGGTAACACATTTTTTAAAACATTCTCCAAATAATATTCGCCCAGTATGCCGCGGTGTTTGGGGTTTTGAAGCGTTTGTTGCAGGCTATCCAATTGTTCCGCAAATCCCACCACCTGTTTGTTCGTTTCGTCCAGCTTGGTAAGTTTTTCCGTCACGTCCGTAATCAGTTTGGTGCTTTGGCCAAACTGCGCCTGAATAGTTTTGTGTAAGTTATTCTGTGTGTCCGCCATCGCTTTGTTGGTGTCCGTAATTTTTTGGTCTACTAGTTTTTGCAGTTCCAAATTAGACCGTGACAGTTCCTGCATTTGGTTCTGGAGCATCAAAAACAAATTTTGGTCGCCCTCTTTGGGCTTATTCGCCTCTCCAATTTTTTTGTAAATAAAAAATAAGGCCACCAAAATGCCCAGGAAAAATATAATGGCGATGAGTAGTAATATAGAAGCAAATTGCATAGCTCGCCTATTGTAACACTACTTTGGAAAAATGTCATTAGGAATTTTTTAGTCAGAAATCAAAAAGCTTTTAATAATTTTCTCAAAAACTATTGAATTAAAATTATCATCAAATAAAGCCATATCATAAATAACTTTTTTGTTTTCAAGTCTATACCTCGGGTATTCATTGGTTTTGGATAGCCACGGATAAACAACAGAATATTTTTTGCCTGCGACGCCATTAATTACAATGGGCTGTTCCTTAATAATTTGGTTTTCTCCAGGGTTGGTTGGCAGGTCTAGCACCCCGCCATTATCCCACGCTATTATCATTTCAGACAAGGTTGTGGTGGTAGAATCCATTCTTATTATTTTAAGCCCGTCCTTTGTTTCATATGCCACGCCGTATCCTTTGGGCAATAAAAAGGAAAATCCTTGTTTGCTATAGTAGCGTTGGGCAACTTCTGGGCTAGACAAAAAGCTCTTTTGTTGTTGAAAAAAATACAGACCTCCCACCGCCACAACAAATATGATAAGCGACATTAGCAACAATTTTTTTGTTTGCATAGCATAAATTAAACTTATAAAAATAGCGCCGCTAAAGCTTATGTATCATTTTTATATTGCCGGCATCAGTAACGCCATTTTTTCTAAAACCAAGTGATTGGTAGAATTTGATAAGGCGAGCAGATTTAGGGCATGGGTAATAGAAAAAATATGTATATTGCTTGGGGAATTTACAATAAAGTATGTAGCACGGCAATATCATCAACACCATTTTTAATCGCCAGCCGGTATGTAATGTTGATGGCCAATCACTGTCCATTGGTGGGAGCCGTGTATTCAAAAATTTTACAAGGAAAACCACCAACCAAACACCATGCTCGTGCGATGGCCCAGCATTATTTTGATTCACTATTTTTGTTATTTGGGAAATAAGCAAATATTGTTAAAATAATGCCAAATAATATTAAAACTGTTTCAATTATCAATGGTAGCAAACCATTTTTAAAGTTATCTTGATATACTTGTGGAAAAAACATTCTACTCAATCCTAAAAACACACTAAACCATCCTAGCAACGTTATTATCAGTTGCCAACCTATAATCCATATATTGTGCCTTCTAACTATTGATAAACCGGCAATAAATATTAGAACTCCAGACATATAAACTAATGGGACTATTTGTTGATCATATAAATTGGGATTCCATATTTTTAATTCTGAGGCAACCATCACAATTAATGTCGGTCCAATAATTCCTGCTAAAAATTTTGAATTTTCCATAATTTTATCCTTGATAATTATTTAATGCTTGGCTTTCGCACAACTTCCTATAAACAAGTTTATTCAAAAATTGGCTTATTTATGCTAGTATATTAGCATAAACGTGTAATCAAAAGCAAGATTAAAGGTGCGTTTTTTGTTATAATTTTGCCCGCAAACGGGTCTTTTGTCACACTTTGCATCAATCAACAGTTATACATATCAAACAAGCCCCCTTATGGAAGCAGCTCCCTCTGCCCAAGAACTCACTAAACTCATGACCCAGGCCAAGCATGGCGATAAACAGGCCTTTGCTTTGGTGTACCAAACTTGTTTTTTACCAGTGTACCGCTACATTTACCGTCGCGTGGGGCGCGCCAGCGATGCCGAAGATTTATCCCAAGCCGTTTTTATAAAGGTATATACTTCCGCATCTCAGTTTGTGGGGCAGGGCAAAAGCCCTCTCGCGTACCTTTTTACTATTGCTCGCAACAGTATCATCGATCAGTGGAAAAAAAATAACCGCCAGCCAGAAGTATCTTTGGAAACAAATGATAAAGATTTGTCCGCCGAAAACCAGCCAATTGCTGAAAAAACCGATGTTGACGCCGCCCTTGCCAAACTTTCTTTTGATCGGCAACAAGTTTTACGCCTTAAATTTTATGAAGGCTATTCCACTATAGAAATTGCCGGCAAGTTAAACAAAACTACCGCGGCGATTCGACAAATACAGTGTCGCGCTCTCCAAGAGTTACGCGTATTATTGATTACATAACTATAAGTCGCGAAACGCCATTCCCCGCTTGGGCGGGGTAGGGGTGGGTGAGGTCGTTGAGTGGCCAATTGGCGGAGCTGTCTCACCCACCCCGGCTCGGTGTTATCTCGCCGCCCCGCCCAAGCGGGGAATTGCCAGAACGAGTTTCGTAATCGAAAATAAAAAATATGCCGTCAGAACAATTCGAAACCATTTTAGACGAAGCCTTAGCACTTTTATCTAGCGGCAAACCAGCCGCGGAAATTGCGCGTATGTTCCCCGAGCACCAAACCGAGCTCGTGGAATTTTTGGAAACTGCGGCCAATTTAGAAATGCACAAACAAGAGCAAAATCTTAAAGCAACATTTTCCAAAATTCTAGAAGCATTACCCGCTGTTTCTGTTGCTAAACAAAAAACATCTTTTTCTTTTAACTCATTATTTACCAATATGGCCAAAATATTATTTTCGCGTCGTTTTGCCGCCGGGGCGCTGGGGGTGCTGCTGGTTGTTTATTCGGCTGGTTTTTTCATATACCAACAGGTGGTGGCTCCGCAACTTGTTGTTGCCACTGCCCCAGCTTCGCTAGGCGGGCCACAAGAATTTGGTCTAACAACAAGAACAGATTTAAACGAAGCGTCTGTTAATCAAACAGCCCCCGGAGCGGTAGGGCAGGCCGAATATGTTGGTCTATCTGCCAAAGTAGACATGATGCCAGTTTACTACAACCCGCCCACCCCAAACGCCAACGATACGCGCGAATTTTTAAAAACCAACTATCGCGCCACACTTAAAACGCGCGATGTGGTAGAACTTGGTGGGCATGTGCAAACGGTTATTCGTGGGTTTAAAGGCCGCGTGGATAGCGCCACACTAGATGAAAAATATGGTTATATTTCATTCGTAGTTCCAGAAAATAAATTTGATGAATTCAAAGCCGAACTCAAAAGTTTGGTTGGCAAGCGATTTTTTTCGCAAGGCGTAACAGTTGAAAATTTGTTGGGTCAAAAACAAAATATTGAGGACAACACCGCCAGCGTTACCACTGCCAAAAAAGATTTGGAAGCACAAAAAACCAAACTCACCACCTCACACAACGCCACTATCTATTCTCTCAACAAACAATTGGCCGATGTGACCGCCCAAATTAAAGCGTATGATGAAGAAGTGAAAATAACGTCGGATAGTGTTCGCCTCGAACAAATTCGTAATTTACAAATTCCGCTGGCCACCGAACGCCTGCGCCTCCAAAAAGCAATCGCGTATGAAAATTCCGAGTTTGTCAGCCAGCGCAATTCACTTGATTGGCAAATAAAACAAACAAATAATCAGTTGTCCTCTCTTGCTAAAGAAGACAAAAATCTTATTGACAATGTCAACACCGTACAAGGTACCATCACCCTCACGTGGATTAGTATTCCCCAAATCATCGCACTCTATGTGCCCATGCCGTGGTCGCCACTTGTTGTTGGGGTTATTATTTTGGGGTATTTAACATTAACAAGACACAAAAAGGTTGAAGTTCAGGAGGTGATATAGAAAATGTTAAAACAAAAAAACGACCCTTTGTGGATCGTTTTTTTTGTATTGTAATTTACATGCTTGTACCTCCACACATTTTGCAATCTTTTTTGTGCCCAAAGAGAAGTACCAACGCAGATAAACCAACCAACACATAGATGACGCGTGAAATGGCTGCTCCCTGACCGCCGAATAACATCCCTACGTCCCATTTAAAAAGACCAACTAAAAGCCAATTGAGACCACCAATCACAAGTAACAAAAATGTTACCATATGAAGACCTTTGCCTTTCATCATATACCTATGTCACCCCCTTCCTTTTTTAGTTCAAGTATTTCGCCCAGATATTATACCAATAGGGCTGGCGAGGGTCTAGCAAATTGTCAAGAATCAGCATTCCTTAGGGCACCAGCGCCTGATGCGTTAAGGAATGCGCCCGGTAGAAGCCAAAGGCGTTCTACCGGGTTGTCCCAGCTGGCTCGGAGTGAGCCTTGACCCCGCACCAGTCTGCGCGCGGCAGACGATGCGGGGCGGGCCTGACGCTGGGGATCAGGTGCGTGGGCGGTTTATCTTCTCCCATTCGCCCCCCTTATATCCTTTGGGGAGAAACAGAATGGTGAGATAGTCTAGGTCCACACGAATCACTTCATCCGCCATCAAGCGGACGTCCGCCTTGGGTAGATATACCCAGAGCGGTTCGTTGGGTGTTTCCACCCAACGTTCTTTCCATCTAGCCAGCCACGCGAATTGCACTACGGCGAACCCCTTATTGTCGATCGAGATTCCCGCGACCTCCCCCTGACGGTCAGGGGTCTCTCTGTCGTACCCGTATAGGCTGCCAGGGATTATACGGACTACGACACACTGCCCACCTACATACCTCTTCATGTCTTTTTCTTGCAGGTACATTTTACTCTCCCTCGGCAGCGTTAGTTGCTGCCTAAATAACCTATATCAAAAAATAGATACTAATGTAAACAAGTTTGCACAAAATAATAATTAATTTATTGTTATTTTAAACTAAAATTGTCTATTATAAATATTTTGTAAATTATAATTGACACAGTTCTTGAATTGTATTATAATATGTCCGTTATGCCAGAAACATTAAGCAATTTAGGGCTCGATGAATCAGAAGCCAAAATTTATGAGGCCCTGTTAGAATTAGGGCCAGCCACCGTCAGCCAAATCACCAGAAAAGCGGGCATTACACGCACTCTTGGCTACCACGTTTTGGAAAAACTTGGTTGGAAGGGCTTGGTTGACCGCGCTTCTGGCAAACAAAAAAAGATTATCTACACCGCGGAGCATCCACAGCGATTGGTGCAATTTGTAAAAAGTCAGCGCTCCATGTGGGATCGGCGGATATCGCAAGTAGAAAGCAAGCTTCCCGAACTGGTGGCGTTATTTAGAGTAGCGGAGAAGCCGGTGGTGCGCTATCAAGAAGGAGTAGAAGGTGTAAAAAATATTTATAGCGAAACGCTAGAGGCAAAAAGCGAAATTCTTTCTATCGCCGATATCGATGGTTGGATTAATCAGGAATCGCTGTATCGCTGGGGTCTGGATTATAACCGAGAACGCAGCCGCCGAAAAATTCACGAGCGGTTGCTCCTTTTGGATACCCCGCCCGGCCGCCGCTGGGCCGCACATAATCCCGGGTTACCCAAGTTTACCCACATTCGCTGGATTAAATTAGAAATGCTTCCCTGGCTTAAAGAATTTGGTGGCGAAATTAACATCTACGAAAACAAAGTAATGATGGTGCTATTAAAAAAACCAAATTTAATGGGTATAATGATAGAGAATTCGGCGTTGGCTAGTATCCTTAAAGGTTTATTTGAATTAGCCTGGACTGTTGCAACACCAATTAAAAAAAGAAAAGCATAAGGCTTGCTAAAAACTTAATTTTAGCATATAATGCGCCGTGTCCCTGGCGACAACGCCCCCATAGTTCAACGGATACCATGAACCACAAGGGTTCATGGCCACGCACCCCTGTGGTGCATGGGAACAAACCCCTAAGATTTGCCCCCATAGTTTAACGGATAAAACAACCCCGTCCTAAGGGGTGGATGTGCGTTCAATTCGTGCTGGGGGCACAGTAAGAGTTTATAAAGTTTGTAAAGTTAAAAGTCACGACTTTATAGACTTTTGACTTTATAACATTCAACTAACAACGGGCCTATGGTCTAGTGGTATGACGCAGCATTCGCATTGCTGAAGCCCGGGTCCGATTCCCGGTAGGTCCACAATAATGTTTTATGGGTATTGAACAAAAGGACACATACTTTGTTGCGGTAAAAGTTTTTTTGGAAAAAGACGGTAAATTATTAATTTTAAAGGACAACTTTGGGGATTGGGATCTGCCTGGTGGTAGGATAAAGAAAGATGAGTTTGAAGTTCCCATGGACCAGATAATCAAAAGGAAAATGTCCGAAGAGCTAGGTAACGATGTTAAATATACAATTGGTAAGCCGGTAGTGTTTATGCGGCACCAAAGAACCGAACAAAGCGAAGGCAACCCTACCGTGAGGATATTTGCAGTTGGTTATGAAGGCTCGCTAGAGAGCGGTGTAATCAAACTCTCCGCAAGGCACCCGGAAATGCTTTGGGTTAATATAGTACATTTTGAGCCAGAGAGGTATTTTAAAGGCGGCTGGCTAAAAGGGGTTAAGGAATATTTAAACTGTCGAAACTAAAATCAGATACTCAAAATAAACAAAACTCCCCGTAACAGGGGAGTTTTGTTAGAGTTTGTCAAGAGAGATGCGCTAGCGTGTGTCTGGAATGCTTTGAGTTACGAAACTCAACTGTCATTCTGAGCCTGCCTCCTGCATGCGCCCTGCCTGCGCAGACAGGAGGCATGGCGCAGACAGGCGTAGCGAAGAATCTCTGTCTCAATTGGCCAACGTTGGCCAAGTTAAAAACCGGACAGAGATCCTTCACCCCGCTTGAGCGGGGTTCAGGATGACAAAATGGGTGTTTCTTAATTTAAAGCTGGAATGCGCTACCTTTTTTTGTAGATTAATGAGAATTAAAATTAGGTTTTAAGTTGGTGTATGTGGATAAAACAGTGTATAAGTGAGTCCATCTGTGTACATTTGTATACAATATTGTATACAAACAACATAAAATCTCCCGACTAGCATGAGGGAGATTTTATGTTTCACGTGAAACTATAGCAATTTTTGATTAATTAAATTAAAAACAATTTTTAAACTATCGGCAATTTTTTTATTTTCAATAGTCACCCCCCACGGATTTGTATCCAGAGACAAGAAATAAATTGTGTTGTTAGTTATCAAAATTGGAGAGTAGGCAACATGCCCATTAATAGAATCTCCAAGCTGTTGGTCTGTATTTTTTAAATTGACCCCGCGCGAGCCAGCCTCCTTTATGTACCATTCTAGTATAAGGGGGTGATTCTTTTTTAAAGATTCAATAAACCCAAAAGCATAGATATCATTAGTCAAGAGCGACTGGAGTAAAACATTCTGAACCCCAGAAAGACCAGCATAATATCTAAATTTAGGAATATGTTTATTGCCAAAGGCAATCTCCCGTAACTGTGGCAAAACAAGCTCAACTGCATGTTTTTTTCTTTCTACATATTTAACAATGCTTGCCGGCTCACTTGCTCGGTAAATTTTTTTAGATCCTGTATAAAGTTCTTCAACCAAGTTTTTAGAAACAAGCTCATTTAGGATGTTATAGCAGTTTGTTCGAGCAATTTTTGTTTCACGTGAAACAATTGGAGGAGAGGATTCTCCGTTTTGGAGCAAAAAAAGATACACCGTAATTTCGGATTGATTTAAACCAATTGTTTTAAGTTGGTTAGATATATCCATAAGTGTCAAAATATTTTATATCATATTTATATAATAAAGTCAAAACAAAATAAATATAAATATAAAAATGACATAAAAAAAATTGACAAAATATAACTAAGAAAAATATTTATTCCTCATTTTGCCTCACCCGTCATCACCTTTAATTAATCAAAGTGGGTATAATGGGCATAAGTAGTTATAAAAGCACATTTGAAAAGTCGTTCATGAGCTTGGCCAAAGTTCTTTCACAGTGGTTCGCTCTGCAGCGGGTTTTTGGTGGGGTATTCCCCGAGCAAACAAAGCCATCGAGCAGGCCTAGAAATACAGGTGGCCGCTCTGTTGCGGGAGAGTGCCGGCATGGCAATAGAGCAACATTTTATAATTAAAAAAGATGAAAAATATATAGATTATAAAATTGTCAGAGCAGTGTTTTGTATGCTATAATTTACGTCATAACAGATCTAAATTTTTGCTATGTCCAATTATCCTCGCCTTGTTGCCGCCCTTGACACACTGTCATACGTTTTATGTTTGGTCACCATTGTGGCGATGCCTCTTTTTGTAGATTCGCACCTCAGCAACTGGTATGTGATTCCGAAACAATTTTTACTGGTTGGTCTGGTGCTTATTCAAGGAATAGTTTTTGTAATTAGAACTATAGTTTCAAAACGCGTCCTTTTTGTTCGTTCAATAGTTGATGTGCCAGTTTTTCTTATTATACTGTGTGCATTTATGTCGTCTATTTTATCGGCCGCAGTTTACGATAGCTGGCTGGGCAGAAACGATTCATTTGTCATGAATTTTTTATATCTGGCAAGTTTGGCGTTATTTTTCTTTCTCACCTTAAACAATATCTCTACCGTGCGTCGTTGGCTCGGCGCAATCAATGCGCTTCTTATAGTAGGCGCCGGTACGGCAATCATTTTCATTTTAAAAATTGTTTTTCATTTGGATATACTCGCAAAAATAATTGGACCGGTTTGGAATACGGTTGATGTTACCAATAGCAATTTTGGTGTTTGGCTGATTGTTATTTTTATTTTATCCGCTGGGCAGTTGCTTAAAAAAAATACGTCCGTAACTTGGCAAATGGTATATTTATTTTTTAGCATCTTATCGCTGGTGGCGGTTCTTCTCATGGGGTTTCCCATTTTATGGTGGACCATGATTGCTGGGCTCCTCATGCTCCTTTGTTTTGGTATAAGCTTTACGCATGAATCACGAGTCGTATGGCTGTCGGTATTATTTGCCGGACTTTTATTGTCGTTGGTATTTGTTATTTTCGGCATGCCAAAAGCATTGCAATCAAATGTGCCAGCCGAGGTCTCTTTGAATATTTCATCTTCATGGGAAATAGCGAAAGACACTGTTTTTTCGGGTGTTAAAAATTTTTTAGTAGGAAGTGGTCCAGGAACATTCGGAATTGATTTCTCTGCCCATCGCAATATTGATTTTAATAATGACCAGTTGGCTTGGGGGCTTCGTTTTAACCGGCCAATGAATACTGTTCTTGCTTGGCTGCCGGAAGTTGGCACGGTTGCTTTTGTTACCCTCATTTTTATTTGCGCGGTGGTGGCAGGGCACGCCCTCTTGAGCTGGCTCCGTTTTCGTTCTAATAGTCGCAACGCCAATGAAGAGGAGATGCCGCCCCACTCGCTTCCGCGAAATGAAGTATTTGTAGTGGCTATTGCTTGGGCGACGCTCACTGTAGGTGGGATGTTTAATTTTTTTGGTCCGGTGTTATGGTGGCTATGGTGGTTTCTGCTCGCTTCAACCGTAATCGGGCTTGCTATTATTGATGGCGGTATTTTGCGCGTGAGAGAATATAACATGGAGGATGTGCCGCAATACAGCTTGTCATTTTCATTTATATCAATTGTCGCTGCCGTTGCACTATTGCTTGTGGGGATATGGGTGGCAAGATTATATCGAGCCGAGGTTGCCTATGCGGCCGCACTTCGAAGCAGTGATCACTCTAATGCGGAATCGTACCTTAATGAAGCGCTATACTATCGAAGCAATTTTGACGCGTATCATGTTGCCTTGGCGCAAGTATATTTACTTAAAGCCGTGGATGCGAGTCGGGCCAAGCAGCCTGATGTTTTGCAAGTGAGCGCCTTTTTAAGTAAAGCAGTGAACGAAGCTCGTGTCGCCACCACTCTATCGCCGCGTTCCGTTGGTATTTGGGAAAATTTAGCTACCATGTATGAGAACGCCTCGACACTGGTAGTTGGCGCGCGCGAGTGGGTATTTAAATCACTTAACGAAGCCAACAAATTAGAACCAACTAACCCGGTTCTTTTGTGGCGTTTAGGAAATAATTATGCAGTTGATGGCAAGTGGGAGGATGCCATGAAGTTGTATGCTCAAGCCATTGATCTTAAAAAAGATTATGGTGCTGCCTATGTAGGGCTCGCTACCGCTGAGGAGCAACTCGGAAAAATTGATGAGGCCATAAATACCTATCAAACAATTTTGCCAGCGGCCGGCGGCAATAGTGATGTTTTGTTTAATTATGGACGCTTGTTATATAACCGAAACCATAAGGGCGACCGGGCAAACGCGCGAGATTTGTGGCTAGCGATAATTACAAAACAACCGGACAGTTCTAACGTATTATTTAGTCTCGGGTTATATTATGAATCGGTCAACGACAAAGTAACTGCTCTGCAGTATTATTCTAAAGTTCGTGATTTAAACCCGGACAACAAAGACATCGCGCAAAAAATTTATTCTCTGGTTGGTGCCGGCCAACCAATTTCAACACCAACCTCATCTAAAGAATTTCCTCGATCCAAACAACGTTAATCTATGTGGCAAAAAATTAGATTACCAGTAATTTTGGGCGGCCTCTTATTGTTGATTAGTCGGCCTCTTTTGGCTAACGCGATTATGACATCAACTAATTATTATATTTATGCCGATACAGTTGATACCGGAGGGTCGGTAGCGACCAGCGCAACCTATAGCCTCCAAGATACAATTGGAGAAACTACGAGCGATGTAGCCACCAGTTCAAGCTACACCATTCGTGGCGGTTATCAGGGTATGGAACTTGGTACCATCTCTTTACAGCTGAGTTCCGCGACAGTCAATCTGGGCACGCTAGTAAGTGGGCAGGTCTCCTCGGCGAGCTCAATTGCAACCGTTAGTACCGATTCACTTACGGGGTACACATTATCGGTGAGTAGTGTGAGTGGAACAAGTATTACAAGCGTGAGTGATGGATCGGTAAGTGCCAATTCTGAAGAATACGGTTTGGCGGTATCTGGGGATGATCGTTTCTTTTCTGATGATCGGGGTATCTCGCCCGGCCTGGTCTTGGCCGCGTCCAGCACGGCCGTTTCGGCTAGCGCTACTACACTTACCTTTAAAGCCTCAATGAGTAGCGGTTCGTCCGCCGGGTCATATAGTCAGACTGTTGTTTTGGGGGCCTCAGCAAATTTATAATTGTTATTTTTAGGTTATAGGTTATATGGTAGCACGTCGGGTATTTTTTGGTCTCATGTGTCTCAGTCTCTACCTTATCACGGCCTCGCCAGTCTCGGCTTTTTCCATTAGTCCATTGCGCTATACCGTGGATATTGATGCAGGTAAGACGCGCGGCCTCCCAATAAAAATTGTTAATTCAGAATTAGAAAAAAAAACGTATCATCTTAAAGTGGTTGGAGTGAGGCAAGATGAATTTGGCCATCCGATTTTTGGTACAGAATTTGACCCAGCCGAAAAATGGGTAGTGCCAGAAAAATCATTTATACAATTAGAAAAAAACGAATCAGCCACTGTTTTTTTTAATCTTGTTGTTCCCGCAGGGGCTAATCCGGGGGCGCATTATCTTGGTTTGGCAGCGGAATCAGATGCAGAAAAAGGAACTGGCAACACGCTGACTGGGCGTTTAGTTACACTTCTTATTGTGCGCGTGGCTGGCAAAGTACAGGAAGGGCTTGAAGTTAGAGGCTGGCAAGCGCCCGCGGTAACAATAAGCGGAAGGTGGCCAATCGTCGTATCATTTTTTAATGCCGGTACCGTTGCGGTGCCACTATCGGGGGAAGTGGTTGTACAGAATTGGTATCAAAAAGAATTATTAAAAAAACCACTCGTTCTAGGTAATAATTTAGTGCCAGGGGCATTTCGAAAAGTAGAGAGTGTGGTTGATGCCGGGGCCGTGTTACATTTTCCAGCATGGTATAAAATTACGGGAAAAATTAGTTATGGGCAGACAAAGCAAGTGGTTAAAACTACAGCAACGCTATGGTATTTTCCAGTTTGGTTTTGTGTTAGTTTATTTGTGGTAGGCTGTGGTCTGATATGGTTAGTGATATCGCGCATCCGAAAAAGAAAATCTCAAAAAATTTCCAAACAATTTGTATAACAAAAGTACTGTGCGCACATCTTCAAAAGTTTTTGTAATAATTTTGTTTAGCTTCGTGGTTTCCGGAGCCCGTTTTTTATTGGCGCAAGCCGTTAGCACTAGCACGCAAAGTCTTAATGTTACGGTAACGGTGCCGGACAATGGCGGCGGTGGAGGCGGAGGTGGCGGAGGTGGGGGCGGCGGACAGCCAAATAACCCGCCCAGCATTTCTAATGTTGTTTCGGTTTTAACATATACCACCGCGAAAATTACTTGGAGTGCCAGCGATAGTGATGGTCAAGTTGCCGGGAGCGCTTTTGAATATGGGCTTACTAATGGATATGGAACGTCTGCCCAAGTCAGCGGTAACTACCAGGTACAGCTATCATCACTTGCCACTAACACGGTGTATTATTATAAAATTTCTGTTTCTGATAATAGTGGTAACACAACTAATTATACAAGTTCGTTCCAAACACCGCAGTACGTTCCTCCACCGGATGTAACTCCACCAGTCATTTCTAACATTGTTGTCGACCCAGGCGCAACCACATCAAGTATCAGTTGGCAAACTGATGAAAATTCGGATAGCCAAGTGCAATATGGCGCCACCAATGTTTACGGCAGCACAGCATTTGATGCAGCCAAAATTTTGTTGCACAATTTTTTAATTTTAAACTTAGTTCCTAATACCACCTATCACTATCGCTTATTATCTTCAGATGTCTCTGGTAATACTGCAAATACAAACGATGACATATTTATTACCAGAAAAGATAATATTCCTCCGCCCGATGTGGGTAACCTGGTCATTACTACTGTCAATAATAATAGTTTTAAACTCGACTGGACAAATCCAAATCTCAGCGCTGTTCCTGATTTTGTGGATGTAAAAATAGTTAGAAAAATAAATAGTCAACCACAAAATAGTGCTGACGGTACGGTTGTGTACACCGGTTCTGCAGAAACATTTTTAGACCAAAATGTAGCTCCAAATACGCTATATTTTTATACAATTTTTTCACACGATACGTCTGATAACTTTAGTGCCGGTACATTTGTGAGTGGAAAAATTTTACAAAATATTCCCGAAATTTGTGATAACGGTATTGACGATGACAACAACGGAAAAATAGATTGTACCGATCCGGCGTGCGTCAATGATTTAAAATGTATTCAACCAAAAAAAGAAATTTGTAACAACGGTATTGATGACAATGGAGATGGTAAGGTAGATTGTGCGGATCCGGAATGTGCCCTGGAGGCATACTGTAAAGCTCCGCAAGAAATATGTAATAATGGGATTGATGACAACAACAACGGAAAAATAGATTGTGCCGACGACGAGTGTATTGGAAACATTTTTTGTGGCGGCCCAAAAAAAATAATTGAAATTTGTGACAATAATATTGATGACAACAATAACGGTAAAACAGATTGCGCCGATTCTGACTGTATTGGTTTTCCTGCTTGCGCGAGTCAAAATCCTATAAAACCAGAGGAGCCAGGTGGGGTTGGTAGTATTCCGCAAGCAACCAGCAGCGTACCTAATTTTGCTAAGATAAGCATAAGCGAACTAACATTTTTAACTGGGAATCGCACCATTGTTCTCGAACCAAAAAACAATGTCATAACGAGTTTGGCCGGCACAACACTTACCATTTTGTTGCCAGCCTCTCGCTTGGTTAATCATCCAAAATCAATCGTGCTCAATATTGATAGTCGCGAAGATCATCAATTTACTCTCCCGGCACAATCTGTAAATTATAGTACCGATATCATGATGCCGCAGATTGGTGTGCACTCCGCGGGAATAATAATTGACTATGGGCTTGGTCAGCGCGATGTTATAAATTTTGGATTGCAGTCTGTTGCACTTGGAATGGTAAAAATTGATGGTGCCTCTGCTTTTGGGGTTACCGTTACGTTGCTTAACGCGCAAAATCAACCTGTTGATACCACCCCAAGCGGCAGCGCAAACCCACATATTACCGATGAAAATGGCACCTATGGCTGGGTGGTTCCAAATGGTCGCTACATTTTGGAGGCAAAAAAAAATGGATATTATGATCGTTTAACTCCAGCCTTTACCGTTGATAACAATGTAGTTAATGCAGAATTAAATTTGTTTGCTCAACCGGCAAAATTAAGCGACGTAGTCGACCCCGATGCCACTTTATCTGAAAATATACAAAATGTTGCAAAAAATTTAGCGCAAAAAACTTCTGTTGTCGCCTCGCTCACCGCAGAAAAAGTGGTTGATACAGCCAAGGTGGTACAGGAAGTTGCTGATAACCCAAAGGTAGAAAATGCCGCCAGTAATGTGGTGGCCCCAGCCACCGTTAGTATTGTGGTAGCCAGTACCGTTCCTTTTCTTACCTTTGCCGATGTTTTACCATTTTTACGCCTACTTTTCTTGCAGCCTCTTATGCTTCTCGGTCTTCGCCGTCGTACGGGTTGGGGGCAGGTTTATAATTCTTTAAACAAATTACCAGTGGATTTAGCAACAGTTCGTTTAATTAGTAGTTTGAGCGGCAAGGTTATTCAATCAAAAGTTACAGATAAACAAGGCCGCTATGCTTTTGTGGTGGAGCCGGGGGAATATCGCGTTGAGGTTGCCAAAAGTAGTATGGTTTTTCCATCCAAACTTTTAGCAAAATTTAAAGATGATGGCAAAAAAACTGATATTTACCACGGTGAGACAATACGTGTTACAGAAGAAGATGCTGTAATTACAGCCAATATTCCACTTGACCCAATAGGTGAACACAAAAAACCAGGACGTCTTTTGTTTGAGAGAGTTGGTCGTAAAGTGCAATGGGTTTTATCTTGGATTGGTTTTGGGGTTACTGCTATGTCGCTTCTCATCGCGCCGCGATGGTATGTATGGGTTCTGCTTGGGGTACATATTATCCTGACCCTTGTTTTTTGGCGTTTGGCGAGGCCGCCAAAAGTTAAAAGTTGGGGGTATGTGTATGACGCTGCCACCAAACAACCAATTTCTAGGGCCGTAGCCCGCTTGTTTAGCTCCCAATTTAATAAGTTGGTTGGTACACAAATTACCGATCGTCATGGGCGATATTACTTTCTGGCCGGAGATAATCAGTATTTTTTGACATATCAACACCATGAATATTCTCCAAAAAAGAGCGAGATTGTTGATTTGAGTGGTAAAGATGCCGAAACGATTGCCGTGAATGTTGGTTTAGAGTCTCAAAAAGTTGGTCTTTCATCTAAAGATGAACAGCCTCCTATCCAAGAAGTGGGGAAAAAGTAAATTTTATAAAAAATCGCGTCGTAAAATGGCACGATTTTTTAGTTACAAATAAGTAACAATTTTTCGCGAAGTTATCAACATGTTAACATGTTTTATAATCATAGAAAAAGGTGTATAATAGCTATCAAATACACCGTGATATGGTCGCACAGAAAAAGGTAAACAAAGAACTGAAAAAAAGCCAGCCATTTTTTGTTTTTGGTGTACTTTTTGCGTTGTCATTTTTTGTCGTTGCCTGGTTTTTTATGCCACGCCCTGCCCGAGCTGCGTCTGCCCCAGCGGTTGTTACGTATCAAGGAAAATTATTGGTTAACGGGGTAGCGGCCACGACTACGCAAAGTATGAAAATTTTATTGTATGATGCCGCAACCAACGGCACTATACTGTATTCTGCTGGCGGCACAATTGGAGCCCCCGCAGCGATTAATGTGACGCCAACCAGCGGCTTATTTAGTGTGGATTTGGGAGGCACTGGGACTAACCCGCTTGATCCAAGAATTTTTCAAGATAATGGGTCTGTATATTTAGAAGTACAAGTTGGTTCGGAGACTCTTACGCCACGTAAACAAATTACGGCCGCACCATATGCCTATAATGCCACGTTTTTAGATGGTGTTGGTTCGACTAGTACTGCTTCAACTTCGCCGTACATTCCTGTGTCAGACAGCCAAGGAAATTTTAATTTTAATCGTGTTACTTCAACTGGTTTTTATGTTTACGGGAATTCTCAGTTTACAGCAACCACTACCTTTGCTACAACCACTGTGGCGAGTTCAACTATTAATACCGCCAACGTCACCTCACTATTTGTAAGCGGCAACAGTACTTTTGGTACGCTAGCAGTAGGAGCCACAACTATGAGTGGGCTCGCCACTCTTTCAGGCGGCTTCATCTCTTCTGCCTCATCATCAATTGCTTCCACACTCTCGGTTACTGGTGCTATCACTGGTTCATCAACTCTCACTATCGGCACCGGAGGTAATTTAGGCAAATTCTATGTTGATTCGAGTGGGAATGTGTCAGCTTCCGGCACACTCGCTGTCTTTGGGGCTTCAACCTTAGCAGGTCTTACGAATTTTAGCTCCGGGTTTATTGCTAATGCCTCAAGTTCAATTGGAGCGGGTTTACAAATATCCGGTGCATTAAGTGCTTCTGGGACTCTTCAAGTAGCAGGGGCCTCGGAATTGGGGTCTACTCTTAATGTAACCGGTCTCTCCACCCTCTCATCAGGCTTCATCTCCTCCGCCTCGTCCACGGT
>CAZHNI010000003.1:82474-108589 GCA_964533715.1 uncultured Gammaproteobacteria bacterium
GAAATTTAGGAAAATTCTATGTTGACTCAAGTGGTAATGTTTCTGCCTCGGGTACACTTAAAGTGGCAAGCACGGTGAGGCTCGGCGGGGACGTATTGCCTCTTGTAAACATGTCAACTTCATCATTGGTAACTTCTTCAACCACGCTTGATAGTACTAATGATGTTGGCCAATATGCATCAGCGGCGGTTGGCGCGGACGGATTCCCGATTGTCGCTTACTATGATGTTACCAATGCCAACCTCATGCTTAAACATTGTACTAATTCCTCATGTACCACCGCGGATACTGCGGTAACACTCGACAGTACCGGTGATGTGGGACGATTTGCTTCTCTCGCAATACCATTTGACGGTAAGCCAATTATCGCATATGAAGATTTAACAAATTCAAAATTAAAAGTAGTTAAATGTAATGATACCAGCTGCTCCTCGTCGTATGTTTCAACGTCTACTCTTTCAAATGTTACCGGTGCGGTTTCTATGGTGATTGGTCGTGACGATTTGCCGCTTATTGTCTTTGACTATCCAACAGGGGGGGGTGGTCAACAAATTGGGGTTTTACATTGTACGGTCGCAGATTGTAGTCAGGGAGATGCTCCTTCAGCTATCAGCTTGGCCGGAGCGACCAAAGGAACGGCAACCAACAAAGTCCTTATAAGAGGCAATGGATTGCCGGTCATTTTAACGCATTATCAAAACGGTTTTGAAGAACTAGATCTTTACACTTGTTCTGATACTAAATGCAGTTCAGCCACAAAGTTGCAGATTGGCACTCAAACAAACTGCAGTCCCACCGGAGCTTTTTACTGTATGCAGCAGGACATGGTAATTGGTCGCGATGGTATCCCCACCGTAGTATGGTTTGATAACAACAATAACATCCCGGCTATTAAAGTAACACGCTGTACTGATGTAGGATGTGGCACGGCTGGCACAACTTATACACTCACGAACCCGAACAATGGATATACCAATGCTGGTGCCTGGCCCAGCATAACGCTTGGTGCTGACGGATACCCAGTTGTCACCTATTTGTCTGGCGGTAGTAGTATGGATCCAGTAATTCTTCATTGTACGAGCAACGACTGTAATGCTAGCGCCGATGGTTCTTATATAACCAGTCTTGACGCTCTTACTACAACGTATGCTACTGGTACGCAATTGCTCAAGGCGCCAGATGATTCTATGCTAGGATTTTACTACGAAAAAAATGGCGGTGATCTTATTGTGGCGCGTACCTGCGAAAATGCTGGCTGTGCCGCCTCGAGCTCTATTTCAGGCGTAAGTTTTGGAACGCCCGGTAATTATTTTTATAGAATGTATGCGCGCGAGATGTATGCTCAGCAAGCCTACCTTTCCGGTTTCGATGTGGCGGAAGCCTACCCCACCTCCGACCAATCTTTGCTTCCCGGGGATATTGTTTCGCTTGATTATAACAATCCCGGTCAAGTGGTTAAAGCTACCTCAACCGCCTCGGCTATCATTGGTGTGGTCTCAACCAAACCCGGTCTCTATCTTTCCGACTGGCCCATTAATAAACCTCTCAAACTTGTTCCGGTGGCCTTAGTCGGTCGCGTTCCTGTCTCGGTTACCATCGAAAAAGGACCTATTGCCATTGGTGATGAGCTGACTATATCTTCTAATGCTGGGGTTGCAGCCAAAGCTACCGGCCCTGGGCCGATAATTGGGCGCGCTTTGGAAGTCTTTGACGGCACCTCAAGCTCTACTCCATCTTCCACTGTTTCCGTTGGGCAAATTAGCGTGTTTATAAAAGTAGGCTGGAAATCGGACGGAACACTCCCAACCGATGTGCGCTGGGATAAAATTTTTACTAGCTCTACACCATATACCACCTCAACTACAGTTTCTTCTTCTGTTATTGAGGATAATTCTGATTTATCATTCCCAGAACAAATTATAAAAATTTTCATCAACGCTCTTCATAAGATTAATATTACGATTGAAGCAGGCTTTGTTTCTATAAAGAATTTGGTTGTAGAACGATTCACTACAAAAGAATTATGTGTCGGTTCCACGTGCGTTACTGAGCCAGAATTAAAAGAGCTGCTTCAGAAAAATAATATTACCGAACCAGCCCCCGCAGTTGAAACTCCCCCATCCGCTCCCAATATAAACCAGGCACCATCCTCAACTCCGGTTACCGAGCCTACCTCTACTCCACCAGTCGACTCGGGTGGTGGTTCGAGCCAAGCCTCATCAACCGAACCCTTGCCAACTGAGCCGGTGGCGCCGCCTGTTGACCAAAATACCACTACTCCAACTAGCAGCTAAGAATGTTGACTTTTTTAATTTTTAGATATAGGCTTGAATAAATTAAGGAGTAATTTTTAAAATATGTATCTAGAAACAATAATTCCCGTGGTCATTGTAGTTGTTGTACTTGGCTTGCGCACGGTACAACAATACCAAAAAGGCGTTATTTTTCGTTTTGGTAAAATTGTAGGGGTAAAAGAACCAGGGCTCAATTGGATTGTTCCATTTATTGATCAAATGCGGAAAGTTGATTTTCGCACCGTAACGCTCCCTATTCCCGGGCAAAAAATTATTACCAAAGACAACGTTTCGGTGGATGTCTCGGCTGTAGCGTATTACAAAATAGTTGACGCTACCAAAAGCATTGTGGCAATCGAAAATGTTATGAGTGCCATCAACCAAATTGCACAGACCTCAGTCCGTAATATTGTTGGCAAATTCCAACTTGATGAAATTTTGAGCGAGCGCGAGGCAATAAACAAAGAAATTACGCAGGTATTGGATGCCAATACCGAAGCGTGGGGAGTTGTTGTTCCTATCGTAGAGCTTAAAGATATAGAACTTCCGGAAGGAATGCAAAGAGCAATGGCTAAACAAGCGGAAGCCGAACGAGAAAAGAGGGCAAAAATTATTGCCGCCGAAGGCGAGTTTATGGCGTCACAGAAATTGGCCGATACGGCCGATGTTATGGCAGCTCACCCAATTGCTTTGCAACTTCGCAACCTTCAAACAATGGCGGAAATATCGGTTGAGAAAAATTCTACTATCATTTTCCCAGCGCAGTTTATGAATACGGTAAGCGATATTAAAAAGTTTTTGGCGGCAGAAAAATAATTACACATTTTTTTCTCGTCCTCGCTAAAAAAATAAACATTCTTAAGTTAACTAATATGCAAAAAATCTCGTTAGCAATTTTAGCGGGAGTAGTTATTTTTGGTCTCTCGCTTGTTTCGGTGGCTAGCCTTGTCTCTAACAGGTTTTACCAAATAAAAAGCGGACCAAACACCATATCGGTTACCGGGTCTAAACAACAAGTTATTGAATCTGATGTGGCAGTTTGGACAGCCAGTTTTAATGTTACCGTGGGGCCAGACAGTTTAAAACAAGGTACAGAAAAAATTGCGGCTGATACCACCAAAGTTATGGCCTTTTTGCGCACACAAGGCATATCAGAAACAGCCGTAAAACTTGACTCGCTTACTATTTACCCTAACTACCAAAACAAAACTGACTCGCGCGGTTATTCCACACAGGATTTTACCGGTTACACCATTACACAAAATTTTACCGTGCAATCTAACGATACCGCCACGGTGGCTAAGGCAGCCACCAATTCTGGTTCGCTAATTGCCGACGGTATTTTGTTTCAAACTTCTAACCCACAATATTATTACAGCAAACTTGCGGATTTAAAATTACAAATGATTAGCGATGCCACCCAAAACGCTCGCGCACGGGCGCAAAAAATTGCCGAAAATAGCGCTTCCAAGCTTGGTAAATTGCGTAGTGCCTCTATGGGCATTATACAAATAACCCCCGAAAATTCATCTGATGTTTCAGAATCGGGATACTATGATACTTCTTCAATCAGAAAACAAGTTACCATTATTGTTCACGCCAGTTTTTTTGTGGAGTAAAACCACATTTAATCGAAACTACAACGAAAACCACCGGTTCTAACGCTGGTGGTTTTCGTTGTGGGCCTTTGGAAAGGTTTGTATATGATTAAATAAAACAAAACCATCCCCGCGCTCTACCGACAATTACTTATCGGCACAGTGCAGAGGGGGATGGTTTTACCTCCTTTCTTCCCCGTCCGCGGCCTATTTGCTTCGGGGGCTAGTGTTGCCAGCGCCCCGGAAGGCGGTAGGGGTCCGTGGGCTGCCGGAGGAGTCGCTCATAGCGCTCTGTCTTGAGCGCATTCGCCACCGTGGGGTTCGTCGGTATGAACTCATCGACGAGCTCCGCAGCCCTGGGCAGGCTGTTGGCAATATCGATCAGCCGACCCGCCGGCTGCCGCGCCTTCTTGTTGGCGCGGGTCCGGGCGAAACGCGCCCACTCGACCCAGCCCACGGCAGCCCCCAGGGCGCATGCCAATAGGCAGAGCAGGGTGGGGCCATAGTGTGATACTACGGCGGCTACGATGAGGCCGACAATGGCTCCGAGAAAACCGCCGCCGAACATCTCTAGGGACTCTTGCAGCTCGTGCAGGAGCGCCCTGGCCTCGTACATCATTTCCCGCTCCCCCAGGTTAAGATCACCGATTTGGACGCGGATATACCGCGGTCCCAATACAGCAGGGTCGCGCCGGACATAAATCACACACTCGCCACATGTGCAGCGGCGAGTGCACGCGCTGTTTCTCTCTTTGTCTTCCATGTCACCTCCTTTACCTTGACCCTACGCCCCAGCCGTGTTATTGTAAACATTGTCGTAACAATATTACAACACTATGCCCTTGCGTGATATTTTAGAGGTATTTAATTTGCGGCCCTTAGAGAAAGAGGTGTTTATGGCCTGCCTCGAATCCGGCGTTGCCGGCGCCACCGCCATTGCCCGCGTGGCCGGTATTAGCCGCCCCACGGTATATGATATTTTGGACAGCTTAATACAAAGCGGGCTGGTAATTGAATCGCAAAAAAACGGCGTCAAATTTTTCGCCGTCCAAAAACCCGAAGCCGTTGAACTGCTTATTGAAGAAAAACAAAAGAAGATATTAGCGGCCAAAAGTGCCGTCTCCGCGCTCAAATCCGAATTTTACAATAAAAATGCCGCTCGCAAACCGCGGTTGCAGATTTTTGAAGGCAAGGCAGAACTCCGGCAGATGATGAAAGATATGTTGCTATATAGGGATATTACAGCGTACGTCTTGTGGCCGATAGAGAAAATTGTTGCTCTCCTCGGAGCGGATTTTTATCGGGAATTTCATCGCCAAAGAACGGAGCGCAATATCCACATTAAAGTTATTTGGCCGCGCCAGCAAGCCCAGGCTAAAACCAAATACAATTTTCTTAACGACGACAAACAACTAAAGCGCGAAGTACGCGTTGCCCCGGCGCACATTGATTTTTCTTTGGGGTACGCCATCTATGCCAACACGGTTCGCTTTATTTCTTCCCAAAAAGAGAGCTACGGATTTTTAATTGAAAGCCAAGAAATGGCAGAAATGATGCGGAGGCAGTTTGAGATTGTGTGGGAGAATTGTAAACCGGTTAGGAATAAATAAAAAAATCTCCCGAGGAGAGATTTTATTGTGGACCAACGGGGATTTGAACCCCGGACCTCTTCCATGCCATGGAAGCGCTCTAGCCAGCTGAGCTATTGGCCCGTAGTAAAAATGTTGAATGTTAAATGATAAAACAATGACAATTCACGAATATAAAAAGTGAGTTCATTATATATATTGGAGGGCCAATTGTCAAGACTTATTATCTCTGGTAAGATGTTTTCGTTCGACCGTTTATCATTTAACATTCGTCATTAGTCATTTCGCATTATGTCTTTTTCCATCGGTATTGTCGGCCTCCCTAACGTGGGCAAATCTACCCTATTTAACGCGCTCACCAGGAGCAAACAGGCTAATGCCGCCAACTATCCTTTTTGTACCATCGATCCCAACGTTGGTGTAGTTGAAGTTCCTGACGAACGGCTTCAAAAATTATCCGAAGTTTCTAAATCTCAAAAAATCATTCCCACCACTATTGAATTTATTGATATTGCGGGTATCGTTAAAGGTGCCTCGGAAGGTGAGGGTCTGGGCAACAAATTTCTTTCCCACATCCGGGAAGTAGATGCTATTGCTCAGGTAGTACGGGCGTTTACCGATGAAAACGTGATTCATGTACATAACCGCGTAGACCCTAAGGATGACGCCGCCATTATAAATACCGAACTCGCTCTGGCCGATTTACAAACTGTAGAAAAACGTCTCAAAGCCGCTCGCACCGCCGCCAAAGGCGCGGGCGCCAAAGAGTTTGGGCCGCAGGTGGAATTATTTGAAAAAGTATTTAACCACTTGCAGCAAGGTTTGCCCGCTCGACAATTAGAATATACTCATGATGAATCTATTTTGATGAGCGAACTGCAGCTGCTTACCATGAAGCCAATGTTATATGTGGTGAATGTAGATGAGAATGAAGGAACGATTAACAAGGAACAATTAACAATAGATGTGACTGCCGCTCAAATTGAAGTAAGCGCTAAGCTTGAAGCCGAATTGGCAGATTTGAGTCCAGAAGAGGCCAGGCAGTATCTTAAGGAACTTGGGGTTGAACAAACCGGGCTCGACAAGCTTATCACGGCCGGGTATAAACTGCTTAACCTGATAACTTTTTTAACTTCCGGTGAACCTGAAACACGAGCCTGGACCGTAAAAAGCGGCGCCAAAGCGCCGGAAGCGGCCGGTGTTATTCATACCGATTTTATAAAAGGTTTTGTTAAGGCCGATGTGGTGGATTGGAAGGACTTTGTGGCCGTTGGCGGATGGCACAAGCTTCGCGAAAGTGGTAAAATGAGATTAGAGGGAAAAGAGTATGTAGTAAAAGACGGTGACGTCTGTTACTTTCATATAAATAGTTAGAGGATGCGAAGCCCCGCACCGTGCCCGAAGGGCTCTGGTGCGTGGGTGTGCTATTTTCACATCAATGCCTAAGAATCATTCTTGCGCAGTTTCCATATTTCTCTACCCACCTGTTGTCCGGGCCTGTGGTAGAGTAAAAAATATTCAGTTTGCAATTCTTCCAAAACTAATCTTTCTGGGGTAACCCCCAGATTTTTTATGCTTGGAATGAGAAGGTCAGAAATAGTTACCCAAGTTTCTCCGGTTTTAAAACGCGGTATAACAAAAACTACAACGCCACCCGGCGCAAGAAGTTGAACAAAAGAGTGGAAGGCTTTTTCATATAAAGCGGTCAGTTGGTCAGCATTTTTTTGTAATTCTGTAATTGGTTCGTTGCCGTGAAGTGGCGGTCCAAGGTATGGTTCGCTCACAATAGCATCAACGGAAAGCTGTTTCAAATGTTTCGTCAATAGAGTAACATCACTTTCAAAAACTGTCGTTGTTGTTTTTGCAACCAATTCGGTGGATTTTTCTTTGATCCAAGCAATATTTTGTTTACTATCGTTAATAGCTTCTTTTGAAATATCTGATCCAGTAATATGGGTATATCCTTGTAGTAAAGCTTCTGTCAAAATAGTTCCTGATCCACAAAAAGGATCAAGTATCGAGGCATTTTTTGGTATCCCAGTTAGGTTCAACATCATGAGTGCTAATTTTGGGGGGAGCATGCCAGAGTGGTCATCTCGTCCGGGGCGGCCATAATCACGTTGGCTAAATTGTTCAAAAGGCTGTACCGCTTCTGTTGTGGCAAGCGCAAATTTTTTGCCATCAGGCATAATTAAAAATTCTTTGCCCCGCCTGGTTAGCCCGTTCATGGAAACGGTAACCGATGACAAGACCAGTTCATTCTTAAAAATATAACGGACTGAGCGGCCATTATTCTTTAACTCATTTTTTATTTTTTTACCCCACTCAGCCACTCGCTGTATATCTCGGGACGAGGATGTACGTGTATAAAAGCTAATTCCAAAATTAATTTTTCCGGTGATTTCTCCAAGCTCACGGATCATGGCAGAAAGAAGCTCGGGCTCGGAAAGAGCGCTAGCAACTTCCTGCCCTATTTTTATCGTGCCGCCCAGGCGGCTCATTAGAGTGCTCGCTGGGTGGGTTGTCTGTAGGCGAGCGATTGGGGGTGTGTATAAAGTAGCGCTACCGGTTATTGGTGTGTGTGTAACACTTAAAATTTCCGCGAACGAAAGAAGTGGCTCGCGGCCAAGCACAAACCACAACGGATAAGGGGCAATAGGGGGCATACCTTAAAAATTTAGTGCGAAGGGCGAGTATTTAATTTGTTTACAATGGTAGAAGAAGACCGAGGAGAAGAAGTCGATACGTCATTATCAGCGTATGAAAAAGGATAACGTAAAGTGATGGTGGAACTGGCAAGCTGTTGTTTAAGAGTAAGAGCAGTCTCAAATTTACTAAAAGTAGCAATATCTAAGGTGTCATTTAACGAAGAGTTAAGTGATACCACGGCATCGGCCGCATCAATTGTGCGGTATACATAATTGTATACAAAATAAAAACTAAGAAGCAAACTACCCAACATAACGCCAAACAATATTAAACTTAACATTCGCCAGTGGGCAAAGCGGCTGGAAGAGTGGAGTGGAAAAATTTGGGTAATATTTTTAATTGACATATAAATTTAAATCCAATGTCATATTCACCATGTGTGAGTCGGTAAGATTATTGGCATTTTCAGTGTTTGGGGAAATAGATAAATTTTGTACCGAGAAAAAATAAAGACTGTGTTCAACTTCGTTTATATACGCCATAGTTTGTTCATATGTACCTTTAAGTGAAAGTGATAAACGCAAAAGATGGTCATTCGCAGTAAGCGAATCTACATTGGAAGAGACAATTTTTTGTGTCACGCCAACTTTGGCGGCAATAAGTTCAAGGGCGGTAGCCGCTTTAAGTTCACCACCGTGCTGCACCAAGTGCTCGGCATAATGGTCAGTTGCGTCAGAAATTTCTTTAATACGTTTTGCGGAAATTCGCAAATGAGTGGCTTTTTCAAAGCGTTCTTCAAAAAAAAGACGGACAGCCCTAGTTTGTTTTTCTGCCTCTCGAATTGCCTGAACAGTAGGAAAAATAATGGCGCCGATAATAAAAACAGTACTTATGCCAAAGATAATTACTATAATTAAAGTACGCTTTTCAACACCAAGGGTCATATTATTTATTCACCCTCTTTAGTGAGAACGGGGCGAGCGTTAGTGTAAAAGTAAATGGTATATTTTCTTTTTCAAGAAGTTGTGAAGCAGGGGCTGCCAAATTTTTTACCCACGATTGATTTTTTAATTTTTCTTGATATTCCACAAGGGCCGCCCGCGTTTTTGCAAGGCCAGCTAAACGTACACTCCGGTCAGTTTTGTTAATACTCATCATGCTTAGTTTTATTTCTGATGGTAGAGCATCCGAGATTGATTGGATGTAAGGGACCGTTGGTTCAAAACCGGCGCTGGCACGTTCCAACGCCCTGATGGTGGCATTAATTTTTACAATTTTTTGACTTTCACGAGAAAAATTTCCAGATATTAATACAGTACTTTGCGCTAGCAAACTGAGCTGCTCGGTTAAAAGATACCATCCAGCTATTTGTATAATTGCAGCGCTAGCGGCGGTTAAAATAGCAATTTCGAATAGCTCCTTTAGGAACAAAAAACGTATCAGTTGGTAAAGCCGATTTTTTTTAAAAGGAGAAATTAAATTAACACGAATTGGCATCATACCATAAAATAATCATGTTCTTCGGCAGCACGAATGGCAAGACCAACCACTGTTGCCAAAGTTGACCCATCAGCTAAAATTGGTTCTGTTCTAGAATCGTGCAAATTTTTCCATACGTCACCCAAGCGAGCGCCTATTTTAAGCCTACTGCTTAGTAGCGAATCTAAGTTTTTAAGTTGTGAAGAACCGCCACAAAGTGTTAGATGCGTAATTGGGTTATTATTCGGGAAATGTTCTTTGTAGAACAACAATGCTCGCCGTACCTCACTTATGAGATCGTCAAAAATTTTGCTGATGGCAGGTAAATATTTGGGGTGGTCACGATCTATTTGGCAGCCGTTAGCAAATTTTAATTTTTCAGCCTCGGTGTATTCAAGTTTAAGTTGTTGCGCAATTGCCATTGTGACGATTTCTCCAGAAAAAGATAATGTGGTAGATAATTGTATGCTGTTATTGTCGTAAATAATTAAACTAGAACGCGTCGCTCCTAAATCAAGCAAGGCCCGTGCCTCACCATCATACAGTTTTGTGTCGGTAATGAGCGATCGGGCAATTGCTACCGCATCAACCTCAAGCGCGAGCGGGTGAAGATTCACCGACTCTAATAAATAGGTGTAGGAATCAGCAATTGCTTTGGGGACCGCGGACAATAACACGGCGGTAGTTTTAGTATCTCCGCCAGGGATAATTTGCCAGTCAAGGTAGGTGTCTTCAAGCGCAAAGGGGAGATGTTTTCTTGCTTCATAGACAATATCATCATTGGTAACTTCTTCGCCCGGTAAATCTACTACAATACGTTTTAAAAAAGTTTTTGGCTCCGGTAAATTGGCAATAACCCACGGTACAGTAATACGATGTTGACCGCGTTCGCCGCGCCCCAACAACTGTAATAATTTTTTTCGCACTAACTCTGGCTGTTGTATTTCACCATTCAGAATGAGCCCGGGTGGCAGGCGAATGGTACGGATATCGCGAACCACAAAACGCTTAGGTTTGCGAAACGAAAAACGCTTCTCAACCCGCACAATTTTTATGGAAAGGTCTCCAATATCGAGGCCGAAAGCACCGGCAAACGGATTGGTTAAAAACATACTTAAAAATTTTGTGCCAAACTATACATTGGCATGATAACCGCCACGGCTACTCCAGCCACAGCAAGACCAAGAAGCAAAATAATTACCGGCTCAATAATTGTAGAGAAATTTTTCATGGTCATGTCTACTTCGTTGGAATAATATTGTGATAATTCTCCTAGCATTTGTTCAACTTGGCCAGATTGTTCTCCTACCAAAATCATTTGCACTACCATGGGTGTAAAAATTTTTGGATAACGTGCCAAAATAGAAGAAAGTTGTTCGCCTTTTTTTAGAGTTTCCGCTACTTCTTCCAAGGCTTCTTTGTAAGTCATATTTCCTTGTACGTGGCTAGTTATTTGCACAGCCTCAATAATAGGAATAGTACTCTGAAGCAGGGAAGAAAGTGTTAAAGTAAATGTAGCCAAATTAATTTTTTTAATAATTTCACCGGCAATTGGCAAGCGCAGGTTCATTTTATGAACCACACGACGTACGGCAGGCTTTTTTTCTAAGTAGATAGCACCGACCACTAAGAGTATCACTCCGATTAAAACGAATACTCCCCATTGACCCATGAACTTAACTGTAGCAATTAAAATTTTAGTAGCAAGAGGCAGTGGGGCATTAAAATCATTAAATAATACTATAATTTTTGGAAGTACAAACACCACCATCTCAATACCAATTCCCATCATAGCCGTTAATACCACAATAGGGTAAATCATTGCTCCGCGCACATGGCTCATTAGTTCATGGCCCTTATGCATTTGTTCGTTTACTTGGCGTAAAGAATCCTCTAATTTACCAGCCGCTTCACCAGCCGCAATCATGCTTACATAAATAGTAGGAAAAACTTTAGGAAAATCGGTCAAAACGTCGCTTAACTGGCGGCCTTTCTCAACCTCTAATTTAATTTGTTCAACAATAAATTTTAATCGTGGGTTAGGAATCTGTGCCCCCATTATTTTAAGTGCATCAACAAGCGATAGGCCAGCCTTAATCATTATATATAGGTTGTGAACCAGAAGCATTTTTTGAACAAACGGGATGGGGCGAAGCTTGTTAAACCACGATAGGGTAGATGGAGTGATTTGGCCGGTCGTGTCCGTCTCCGTGGCGGCCAGAGTACGACGGTTTTTAATTACCATATATCTTTATTCTTTAGTAACTCTTAGTATCTCGCTTATGGTGGTAGTTCCCATTTTTGCTTTTACCAAACCATCTTCCAAAATAGTTAACATACCATGATCACGAGCGTATTTTTTAATTTCATCAGCGGTCGCTCGTTGATTTATTTTATGGGTAATCTCTTCATCAATTTCTAAAATTTCGTAAATTCCAATACGCCCCTTGTAGCCGGTATCGCCGCATCTTCGGCATCCTGCACCTTGTGAAAAAAGTAAACTGTCTAATTCTGTTTCCTCAGGTTTAAGAGTAGTATATGTTTTTAAAAGAGGAATAATTTTTTTTACATCAAATACTCTTGCCAAATCAGTTACGGCAGTTTTATCAAGACGTAAATCTTTTTTACAATACTGACAAATTTTTCGGACTAAACGTTGGGCAATGATAATATTGGCCGTAAAAGCTACCAAAAATGGTGGTACCCCCATGTCTAAAAGGCGTGGAAGAGTGGTGGCGGCATCGTTTGTATGAAGGGTTGAAAGCACCAAATGTCCAGTCATAGCGGCGTTAATGGCAATCTCAGCGGTTTCTTGGTCACGAATTTCACCAACCATAATAATATTTGGATCCTGGCGAAGCAGGGCACGCAGTCCGGCCGCAAATGTGAAGCCAACCTTGGGGTTAATTTGGCTTTGGTTAACGCCGTTCACTCGGTATTCAATTGGGTCCTCAACCGTGGAGATATTTACTCCAGGTTGGTTTAAAATTCCAAGCAGAGAATAAAGCGTTGTGGTTTTACCAGAACCTGTCGGGCCTGTTACCAAAATCATCCCATGTGGTTTTTTGATAGCAGTTTCTACAATAGCGCGCGATTTGTCCAAAAGCCCAAGTTGATCAAGAGACAGCGGTTTGGCGCCCTCATGTAAAAGACGCATAACCACCTTTTCTCCGTCGTATACTGGCAAAACAGAGACGCGAAAAGCTAATTTATCATCCTGAACCTGAATTTTAAAGCGGCCATCCTGTGGAATCATGTGTTCGTCAAGTTTAAGGTTAGCCAAAATTTTAATACGGGCCATGACGCCACTCTGAATTCCTTTGGGCAGTGTCATTATAGGCTTTAAAACACCATCAATACGATAGCGAATAACGATTTCTTTTTCTCCCGGCTCAATATGAATATCTGACGCCCCTTCAAAAACCGCGTGTTCAAGGATACTGTTGACAATATTAACAATTGAGACCTCTTCCGCTGCTTTTTTAAGATCCCCAGTGCTTACCTGTCCGGTTGTTTCTTGGATAATTTTTAAATCGTCTTCAAGTTCGGCATGATAACGGCGCATTGCATCGCGCAAATCAGTTGGTGTCGTCAGGTATACTTTTGGGTCGAGGCCAGTTTTACGGCGTAAAAATTCAACTGTTTGAAGATCTGTCGGGTCGGCCATAGCCAATTTAATTTCATTACCACTTCTTTCAAAGGCAATTACCTGGTGTGTGCCAGCTACCGGTCCTGGTATAAGATTCAAAATGTCTTTTTTAATTTCACGGTTTTTAAGATTAACAAAAGGGACATCAAAATAATTGGCAGCACATTCATAAAACTTTCCTTCTTCTACCACGCCTTCTTGTACCAGAATCTCATCAACTCCTTTGTTTGTTTTTTCTGCCTTGGTTTCAGCAGAGTGAAATTGGCTCGGAGTAACTTTGATTGAGCATTTTTTAAGGAGTGTTTTAATATGGTCAGTAGGTATCATACACAATAAAATAAGCACAAAGCGCGCATAGAATAAAACAATGCGCCTTTATATATATTATAGCATATAATAATGAAAGGGCCAAAGTGTAAATTAGAACAAAAAACTGTTTTTTGGGTATAAACAAAAATTAAGGAGCAAGGGGTTGACAAAATTTGGTTTTATGCTAAACTAAGCCCACTTGATCCTGGCCCCAACCGGCCAGCCGGACTCTTATTTTCCGGGATTTAAAAAATTAATACACGCCTTTCCGCCTTCCTGGGCGGTATCCATGCTTATGGGTTGGCTAAGCAGGCGTGAAAAAGTTTACGTTATGCGAAAATACGAACTCATGTTTGTGCTACCCGGCACATTCGATGATAAGGAGTCAGAGGCAAAGTCAAAAGAAGTGGTCGAAGTGGTAAAAAAATTTGGTTCAGAAGTAGAAAGCCACTTTTTGGGGAAAAATCGGTTGGCTTATCCGGTTAAGCAAATTCGATATGGGTATTTTTATACTGCCGTATTTGCGTCCGAACCAGCTAGTGTTAAAACTCTAGAAGAAAAATTACGTTTAATGCGTGATGTTCTTCGCGTCATGATTACGCACTTTAATACCAATCTCACGTCAATTCAAAAAATTACTTATGCTACAGATGATGCGGGCATGACGACTATGCGAGAGCGCAATGAAGAAGTTACTGGAGTGCCAGCGGTGTCTACCAAGCAGAAGATAGAGTCGCTTATAGAAGAAAAAGTCCCTGCTTCTGAGGAAAAAGTAGTTAGTAAGGCTGAGCGAAAAATTACCGAAACTGATCTGGATGCTATTGCCAAACGTCTTGACGACATCATGAAAGGGGATGTTATTCCGGGTGTATAATAGTAGAGGTGTATTATTAAATTATAACCTCCTAATTATATGGATTTAAATCGTGCTACCATTATTGGCCGCTTAACACGTGACCCAGAACTTCGGAGTACGCCGAGTGGAAAGTCGGTGGCTTCCTTTAGTGTTGCCACTAGCCGCCAATGGACAGACGCCAATGGACAAAAGCAAAAACAAAGCGAATTCCACAATATCGTGGTGTGGGGGAAAATGGCCGAAACTGCGAATCAATATCTTCGTAAGGGCTCCCAAGTGTATATTGAAGGCCGTATTCAAACTCGTGATTGGACCGGACAAGATGGCGTCAAGCGCTATCGCACCGAAATTGTGGCCGACAATTTTATTATGCTTGGTAGTAAACCTACCGGAGGGGTGGCCCCGCTTGCCCAAATGAATAGTTCCGAACCAACCTATCAGGATGCCGCTCCACAAGAAGTAATTGAGGAACAAATCAAAGTAGAAGATATCCCTTTTTAAATAGGTAATAACATTTTGAATATTTTTATGACAACAGCAACAAAAGAAACAAAAGACAAGCCATGCTACTACTGTGTCAACAATAAATTAGTTGTTGACTATAAAGATGTTGGGGCTCTGCGCCGTTTTGTCTCTCTGGCTATGAAAATTATGCCACGCCGCCGTTCTGGGCTTTGTGCCGGTCATCAGCGCCAAGTAGCCAACGCCATAAAAGTAGCTCGTCAGAACGCTCTTATGCCGTACATGGCAAAATAAATCTTACACACATTAAAGTTGAACGCGTAACGTAGAGCGTCGAACCAATTGGTGAGCGTTATGCGTTACGCGTTTTACGTTCCATGACTATGTCAACTTGGTCTGATTTAAAAAACAACCCCCGCTTAATGAAAATTTTTCAAATGAGGTGTGAAAGTATTCGTCTCATGCGTGAGTTTTTTTGGTCTCAAAATTTTAAAGAAACCGAAACGCCGCTGGCCATTCGCTTCGCTAGTCAAGAACCATACCTCAACTTTTTTCCGGTAAAGGTTACGCATGCCAACGGCACTAATTATCAATTTTATTTGCGCACTTCGCCGGAATTCGCTCTTAAAAAATTATTCGCTACCGGCTTTACTAAAGTTTTTGAAATAGGCAAGTGTTTTCGTAACAACGAAGACTTTGGCGGTACCCATAATCCGGAGTTTACCATGATAGAGTGGTACCGCGCTCCCGGCACGCTGCAAAATATTATGGATGATACCGAAGAACTGTTTAAGTTTGTGGGAAAAAAATTGCAGATTGATAAGCTGAGATACAGAGATACAGAGGTAGCGATTAATGAAAAATGGAATCGGCTGAGCATGAAAGAGGTTTGGCAAAAATATACGGCAATTGACCTCGATAATAATTTAACAATTGAACAGCTAAGTACTACTGCCACAGAAAGAGGCTATACAGTTGCTATTGCTGACGCGTACGAAGATATATTTTTTAAAATATTTCTTAATGAAATTGAACCACATCTTGGAATTGAACGCCCAGTTTTTGTATATGATTACCCGGCTCAGATGAGTTCACTATCGCGTTTATGTACGGGTGATCCGCGCTACGCCGAACGTTTTGAGTTGTATATTGGCGGTTTGGAGTTGGCTAACGCTTTTGGTGAACTAACCGATGCAGTGGAGCAAGCCAAACGTCTGGAGGCCGATCGGGCGCTTCGCCAAAACTTAGGCAAAGATACTTGGCCAGTTGACCCGGATTTTATCAACGCTTTGGCGGGCTTGCCGGCCATAGCCCAAGAGGCGACGGCCGGTATTGCCTTGGGTGTGGATCGTATGGTATTATTGTTCACCGGAGCCAGGGATATTAATGAAGTGATATTTCAATCAATAAGCGACCAGTTATCATAAAAACACAAGAACATTAAAACACTAGAACAAATTGTTTTTATGTTTTAATGCTTTTATGTTTTAATGAAATATATGGTAACCACATCAGATATTCGCAAGGGAGCAGTTATTCGTACCAACGGCAATCTCTACGTAGTCGTGGAGTTTCAGCACGTTAACCCAGGCAAGGGTGCCGCTTTTACACGTACCCGCATGAAGGATTTAGCCTCGGGCAAAGTAATTGAAGTTACCTACAAAAGCGGTGAAGCTGTTGATATTGTAGAAGTACAATTTCAGACAATGCAGTATTTATACAAAACCGAAGGGCGTTATGCCTTTATGAACATGAGTAGTTATGAACAAATTGAAATGGACGCGGACTTAATAGGTGATGATGCCAAATATCTTAAAGAAAGCATTGAAGTAATTATTGGACTTTATGAAGGCCGACCGGTAAGTATTGAGCTACCTAAAAAGATTAAATATACTGTTAAAGACGCGCCTCCAGCGGTGCGTGGCGACAGCGCCGGCGGCAATGTTACCAAAGAAATTACGCTGGAAAATGGTCTTACTATTCAAGCGCCAATTTTTATTAAAGAAGGCGAAGAAATTTTGGTAAATACCGAAACGGGCGAATATTCCGCCCGGGCCTAATATATAATGTATTTAAAACTCCCCTAAATTTAGGAGAGTTTTTTTATTTTAAAAAATAGGGAACTAAGTGGGTTGAGATAAGGAGGGGTAGATTTGTAACAGATACAAAATTAATACCACCTGCAAACACAAAATAAGCACCAGCCAGAACTGGAATGTAATTTTTTTCGTTTTGTGGCGAAATAGGTTCATAG
Source organism: uncultured Gammaproteobacteria bacterium (assembly GCA_964533715.1). GTDB lineage: Bacteria > Patescibacteriota > Patescibacteriia > Magasanikbacterales > GWA2-37-8 > CAZHNI01. Next base: position 99,614 of record CAZHNI010000003.1, read on the forward strand.
CTACCAAGGCCCCAAGTGATCCTCCAAGTAGCGCCAAGAGTAGCATAGTTTTTTCTCGCACTCGCCAGGCATGTGTTGTAGCAGAAATTTTATCAATTGTGTATACAATAAAAGCTACCAAGTTTATTAAAGGTAAGTAGGTAAAAATAATTGGATGAGCTAGCCAAAATACGATTATATTTTGCATAGATATAGCATAGTATACCAAGAAGATTGATTGCCGGCTAATCTTGACTTTCGATGTTATTTTGGATATACTGTTTTATAGTTTTCTTCCCTAAATCAAAAAAATTAAATTTACGCTTCGTAGCTTTAGCGAAGAAGTGCGGGTATCATATAACGGCTATTATCCGAGTTTTCCAAACTCGTGACAGGGGTTCGACTCCCCTTACCCGCTCTAATACAAACACCTCCCCATTTGGGGAGGTGTTTGTATTAAGATTGGTAGGAGTCGAACTGGGGAAGGTTTGGAAACCGGGAGGTTTCCACTGTTTGCTGGGGTGAGTACATGAGAGGGTGGAAACCCTCTCATGAGAGGCTGAAGGCCGAGTTCGATTTCCCCTCACCCGCTCGGTTAAAAAAACAAGGCTGATTTTAGCCTTATTTTTTTGTTTATTAATGGGGCAAAAAGTTAATTGCTCGCAGCACTTAGTGAACGGAGCAAAAAGGCCACAATACTATAAGCAGAAAGCATAATTATTAATCCAATAATGGCATTGTAAAAAGTCTTTTTAGCGTGTTTGATCTTCTCTTCGTCTCCACCAGAAAACATGAATGATGCACCGCTTGATAAAATCATAAGTAGCATCACAATTCCTACAAACCCCATAGCTGTGCGGATAAGGCGTGCCACTATAATTCGAGGGTCAGTGTCAGGTAGGCCCATGTTGGCTCCGAAGATTTTTAAAGTATTTAAGATGCTTCCATCCCAATTTTTGGTAGCGGCCGATACCATATGTGGGGACGCAAATAAAATTATTAACGATATGGTTACAATGAAGAAGGGAAATAGCCGTTGTAATAATTGGCGCATACCAATTAAATAAGAAGTGACGTAGATATATTCTTGGCTAACCATTAGGGTCGCAATACCGCTCTTGCGGCCCTAAAGAATTGCCGAGCATAAAATGGTTTCGTGAACTGAGTGTTATTTTTTCCCACAGTTACAACCTGGCGCGGTACAGGCGGTTCCTGGTGCGTGATCATGAGTGCACGTTGAACATTTCTCTTCCATATGATTTATTCGAAATTATGCCGCGAAATGCCTGCCTCCTGCATGCGCCCTGCCTGCGCAGACAGGAGGCGTGGCGTAGGTAGGTCATTTGAGGCGCGACACTACAAAATTATTATGTGTGTATAATCTATGGGTTCCGCCGACTTTTAGCGCGAAGCTACGGACCCAAGCCGGTTATTAATTTAGGCCGCCTCCTTGAGATGCTCGTCTTCAATGGCCGTTTCTCGATCATCAATCTCTTTGGCCTTTTCTTTTTCTTTGTCGACTTCTTTTTGTTCAGCATTTTTTTTATTTTGACGCTGTTCTTTTTTTATTGCGGTGTCAATTCGTCCTTCTCTGGCGGCACTCAAAAAATTTTCGGCTCGCTCTGTTTTTTCATCATCTTCTATTCTTCTCTCCAAGGTTTCCTGTCTCTCTTCTATTTTTATTTCACGCTCTCTCATGCTCTCTAAATCGTCGGCCAAGGTTTTGTTGGTTGGTTTAGGTGGAGTTCCAAAATAAGTCGACATATAGTACACGTTAATTTTATGTTTAAGCCAGACTACAGTTGCCCGCTCGACCGCAGTATTTTGTGGTACATGGAGATATTTAAAATAATACGCCGGTCACATAATACGGTTGCCATATTGTACGTGGCTGATTGTTATTTAATAGGCTAGGATACTTTCTCACCCCTGATTAGTTTTATTAGTACTATAACAATAGCTATTACAAGTAAAACATGAATAAAGCCTCCAAGTGTGTAGGAGGTAACTAACCCGAGTAGCCACATAACGATTAATATAACTGCAATAGTCCACAGCATATAATTTGAGTTTATAATTAAAGTTTATTAGTTTTCTACTCCCACATGAGCTGCCCCGCCACCATCACAAGTAATATTGTAGCTACCAGATTTCTGAACACCAATAATCGCAAAACTGTATGCGGGGATTTGGTATGTCGTCGCGCCAACACTAATTTTGTGCTCTACATTATCACGGTTATCGAGCATAAACTTAGTACCGCGTTTGATATTTAACGTTCCTGGATTTCCAGAACAATTAACAAATTGGAAACGCGCTCCATTTTTTCCATAAATACCAAGAGCGGTCATATAGCTCTGAGTTGCGGCAGTAGACGTTCCTGTCTTAGTTTTAATAAGTTCTACTCCGGGCTCAATAATGGCATATATAGCAAGCTCATCGGTCCCATCGACGCTCGTTGTGGCGGAAGTTGTTGTAGTCGTTAAATTATTAGTACCAGATGTTGCGCAACCTGCTCCCACTGTTAGTAAGGGGGTGGCCGCAGCAAATAAAAGTAAGGCAATTTTGTTCATAATAATGGTGATTATGTTAATTTGAATAAAGGGGAGTGATCCTTCCAGGGCCCTTTCCACATTGGTCTCCTCTTAGCTTGTTTTGTAGAGTTGTGTTCGTTGTTTTTACCGCGAGCAACTTATTTAAAACAATTTTTGTGTAGTTGATATTAGTATGCTTAATCAGAGTAGTTTAATGTTTAATACATACAAACCTGGCCCCCTCTCTCACAAAACTGTGAAAAGAGGGGGTATATATTGATTTCACTTTATACAAAAGAGACGGATACAGAAAGCCCTTTTTTAGGTGCTCTTTTTTGGGCTATCTTCTTTTTTATCCGCGGCTTTGTCATTAGTCATTTGGGCATCTTTTTTACCCATTTCTACTCCAGCCTTAAGGTTTTCGGCTGTCGCAGTCGTTTTAGAGTCGGCTGCGTCGTCATTTTTTTTATCATTGGTTGGAACGTGTGCTGGCTGTGACATATAATATTAATGGTTATCTGCACTTCCCAGGTACTTTTACATACCAAGGTTGTGTAGTTTTAAAAAATCTAACTAAATTAATCCACTAATTTAAGAGTCTCCTGAATTGTTTTAACAATTGCTTGAACAAACGGATTACTATGTTCAAGTTTGGGAAAAATTTTTTTGCCAACTTTTTCCTTTTGGAGCAACTTAGCATGCGCTAAGATTTTTAAGTGCTGAGAGGCAAGCGGTAGAGAAATGTCGAGGATTTTTGCGATATTACTTACCGATAGTTTTGGTTGCTCGGCAAGAACGCGGAAAATGCGCAACCGGTTAACGTCACTAAGCACTCTAAACGCAGCGGCGATACGCTTATCTGTTTCACTAAACAGGGCGCGATTTCGTCGGAGCTCTTTTTCGCCAATCATAACGTATAAATATTTAATTAATTAAATAACTATTTAACTATCTATATAGTAAGTTTACTCTTTAGTCATATAGGGTGTCAATACCGTGTAAAGTGCGTAGAAGGTGCATAACTTTATAATTGACTCGCCACTCTCTTTCTGGGATAATTAAACACGACACACAATATAGGAAATACGATTCAATTACCGTGTATCGTTATTCACGTATCATGTTTATGCGCCACATTCCCGGAACCATGGCCACTCAGCATCCTGACAATGCTTCAGCTCCATATTGGGAGCATCGCGGAAAATTTTCTCATGAGCCATCCATTAAACAGGATGGTTTTGTGAGTGTACACGAGGAATTGTCTGAATGTGTTTCGGCCTTTGATGATTTGGGGGTAGAGGAATTTATGTGGGATTGGGAAGGCAAGCACGCCGATGAGGCAGTTATAGATAAACTTTTTACCACTTATTATAATTTTTGCCAGCGCGCTAAACTGGGTGAAAAACGATTTCTAACTTTCCGCGTTCCCAATATTTGGCACGAAAAAGGGTATAGTCTTATTCGTTCCCTCATGGTTATTCTTACCAGTGAAGATTTCGCGCGCGATATTAAACTTAAAACTAACCCACTGTTTGAAATTATTTTGCCGATGACGGAACGGGCGGATCAGCTGCTGTACATTCAAAGTCGATTTAAAAAATTGGCCAAATTTAAATTCGATACTTTTAACCACACCAGTCGCCCCAACACCGATTATTTAGAAATTATCCCGCTGGTTGAAAGCGTTAATGGCCAAATCAATATCCGCAAACTTCTGGAAGACTATTATCATCTTCATATTAAAGAATTTGGGCAGCCACCTAAATATTTGCGCCCATTTTTAGCGCGTAGTGATCCGGCCATGGTATCCGGCCTTTTGGCCACGGTTTTGGCAAATAAAATTGCGCTGTCGGAAATGACGGTATTTTCTAAAGATAAAAAAATACCACTCTATCCGATTATTGGTGTTGGCAGTTTGGTGTTCCGTGGCGGGTTAAATCCGCATACCATCAAAGAGTTTTTAAACGAATATCGCGGAGTCAGAACGGTTACTATTCAATCGGCTTTTCGATATGACTATTCTTTTGGCCGCGTTAAAAAAGCCCTTCAAGATATTAATGAAAAAATTGGTAAAACTGTACCCACATATATAGCAAAGTTTGAACAAGGCGTTTTGGAAAAAATTGCCGAGCGGAGCGCGCATATATATCAACAAACTCTTGAGATGCTCCTTAAACAAATGACCGATATTTTTGCTGTCGTACCACGTCGTCGAGAGCGAAGGCTCCATATTGGACTTTTATCGTATGGTCGCAAGCTCGGAAAAAACAGTTTACCGCGCGCTATTAACTTTACGGCTGCCTTTTATTCGTTGGGAGTGCCACCAGAATTTATTGGTTTAGGCAGAGCGTTGATGGTGCTGTCTCAAAAAGAGCGTGCACTTGTTCTAGAACACTATCGAAATATTAAGACAGATCTAGTGCGGGCCGGACGGTTTTTTAACATAGAAAATTTAAAACGTTTGGCCAAGCAGCATCGTGTATGGAGGCAGGTCGCCGAAGATATCAGGCTAGTTGAAGAGTTTTTTAATATCACTCTTGGGCCTAAGAGTATTGATGAGAAATTGCACGGAAGTTTGGCGGCCCAGCTTCTTATTATGCGAAAAAATAAAAATAAAGCATCCGAATTAATTACGGAAATGGGAAAATTGAGAAAAAGTTTAGGTTAAAAAATTATTTTACCCAAGCTTTTAAGAATGATACAATAAGTAGGTATGTCATACTCTACATTTACCAGTAAATCCGTAGGGGCGGTTTTTGTCGAGTTTAACTCGGGCGAAGCGGGCCTAACCGCGATTGAAGCCGAAAGGCGATTACAAAAACACGGGCCAAATCAAGTGGCGGCGGAGGCGGTACGGTGGTGGCAAATTTTGGGGCGGCAGTTTAATACGCCGTTTATTTTTTTACTCTTAGCTGCGGCGACCCTCTCGTTTATAATGAAAGAAATTACCGACGGTATTATGGTAATTGTGTTTGTGGCGGTCAACGCTGTACTTGGTTTTATTCAAGAGTACCATTCGCAAAAATCGTTAGAACTTCTTAAAAAATATGTAGTTGCCGAAGCTCGCGTACGTCGTAGTGGGAAAGAAACTCTAATACCAGCGGTTAATATTGTTCCCGGGGATGTTATTATTATTGAAGCCGGCGATATTATTCCTGCTGATATTAGATTTTTTAATTGTAATGACCTCATGATTAACGAAAGTGTGCTTACGGGCGAATCAGCCCCTATAGAAAAAACAAGTTCTGAACTAAAAAATACGGCCACCGCATTCCACAACGCAAAAAATATTGGTTTCTCCGGTACGACGGTGGCAAGCGGCAAAGGCGTTGGTGTGGTTTTTGCCACCGGTCGGGCTACTGCCATGGGAGACATATCCCGTCTTACCGTTGAAACGCATCACACCAGCGCCTTTGAAAAAGGTATCAGCAAATTCAGCAAATTTATTTTACGAATGATTTTGGTTGTTCTCGTGTTACTATTTGGGGCAAACCTTCTTATAAAAGGATCGTCAACCAATATATTTGAATTAGCCTTATTTTCAATAGCTCTTGCGGTAAGTGTAGTGCCAGAAGCTTTGCCGGTGGTTACTACTATCGCATTATCAAGAGGAGCAGTACAGTTGGCGCGCCGCCATGTAGTTGTTAAACGTCTTTCAGCGGTAGAAGATCTAGGCAGCATTGAAATTTTATGTACTGATAAAACTGGCACGCTCACCGAAAACAAACTAACTGTACGCGAAGTTAACGCAGTGGATTCAAAAAAATGTCTTTTTTTAGCCACTCTAGCATCACCTTTTTTGGGCGAACGAGTGCGCGAACCAAATAATGCTTTTGACATTGCGCTCTGGGACACTATTTCTCCGGAAGAAAAAAACAAATTTAAACAGTATGTTAAGGTGGTCGAAATTCCATTTGATCCGGAGCGTAGACGTAATAGCGTGCTAATAAAAAACGCACACAGAAGCGAACTTATTGTGCGTGGCGCACCGGAAGTGCTGTTTAAATTATGTGGTCTTTTAAAAACAGAACAAATGCAATATGCAAAATGGATGGAGAGCGAAGGTAAGCTCGGGCGGCGCGTAATCGCTATTGGGGTCAAAGAATTCCATAAAGAAAAATATAGCCCTTCCGACGAGCGCTCTCTTAAGTGGGTAGGCATTATTTCTTTTGAAGATCCAATTAAATCTACTGCTCCGGCCGCTCTTGAGAAGGCCGGCAAACTCGGTCTCACCGTCAAAATTTTAACTGGAGACAGCAAAGAAGTGGCCGCTGCCGTGGGCACAAGTGTTGGTCTCATTAAACATCAGGGCGAGGTGGTCACCGGTGAAGATATAGAACGGTTGAAAGATGTGGACAGCCAAGTGGCTTTGGTAGAAAAGACATCCGTATTTGCGCGCGTTTCACCTCAACAAAAATATAATATTATAGAATTGCTTCAAACCAAACACGAGGTTGGGTTTTTGGGGGAGGGCATTAATGACGCGCCGGCCTTAAAAATGGCTGACGTTGGTATTGTGGTAGCGGATGCTTCTGATATCGCCCGTGACGCCGCCGACATTGTGCTTCTTAAAAAAAGTCTTACTGTTATCGTGGAAGGCATTCATGAAGGGAGAGAAATTTTTGCAAACACTGTAAAATATATAAAAACTACGCTCATTTCTAATTTCGGCAATTTTTATGCCATCGCAGTCGCATCTCTACTCATACCGTATCTGCCCATGCTGCCAGTGCAAATTTTACTTCTCAATTTGCTTTCCGATTTTCCCATGATTGCAATCGCGACCGATACGGTTGACGCCGAGGAACTCCGACGCCCCCGGTCGTATAACGTAAAAGAAATCGTACTTCTCGCCGTTGTGCTCGGCACAGTAAGTACGGTTTTTGATTTTGTATTTTTTGCAATCTTCAGGTCTCTCGGATCGGGGAGTCTCCAAACAAACTGGTTTATTGGCAGTGTCTTAACTGAACTGGTCCTCATTTTTTCTGTTCGAACAAGCCGATTTTTTATTTTTGGAAAACGACCAGCGGCGGTTTTGTCGCTTCTATGCGTGGTAGCTTTTGTTGTTGCCATTGTCCTGCCATTCATTCCTCTTACCCAGCGAGCCTTTAGTTTTATTCGGCCGAGATTTTCGGATATTCTTCTCCTACTTGCCATAGTGGGAACATACTTTATGGTTAATGAGATCTTAAAAGTTATTTACTATCGTTACATGCGCCCGTCCACCAACTAGGATGACGAAAAGTTAAATATTGACAATTTTGTGCTTGTTATATATAATGAAGCTCGTTACACGGTAGTTCTTTTTTCAAGAACTGCCAATCCAAAGTCTATAAGCAGGTGTAGTACAATGGTTAGTATATGTCCTTGCCAAGGATAAGATGGCGGTTCGATTCCGCTCACCTGCTCCACGAAAAACTCAACGACCAGTTACACTGGTCGTTTCGTCTCGTGGCACGCCTAAGTAAAGTATGTATTTGTTTACGTACTTCAAAATAAGGTAGATGGGTCATGGTACACCGGTTTTACTACCGATCTTAAAAGAATATTTTTTGATCATAATAATGGGAAAGGTGGCAAGACAACCTCCAAAAAACCATTTTGGAAATTAATTTATTTTGAATGTTACGCTAACAAAGAAGACGCTCTAGGAAGAGAGAAGTTTTTAAAAAGTGGGTCAGGAAAACAATATTTATATAAACAACTAAAACATTATTTAGAAAACCAGAGTAAAATAATAAAAGATCAGCTTGCTACGTAGCGAACGAAGTGAGCTTTACGTAGCGGGGTAGAGCAGCCTGGCAGCTCGCAGGGCCCATAACCCTGAGGTCGTGGGTTCAAATCCCACCCCCGCAACAAATACAATACCCTCGAAAATTCGAGGGTATTGTATTTGTATTTGTTATGGAGATGAGGGATTTTAACAAAATAATTTTATTGTACCAACGTCCCAATTTTAAATCCAGCAAGCTCTGATTCCGGACGTCGTTGGCCGCCGTGCTGGCCATCAAAAGCATCGGTTCCGTCTTTACCGCACAATCTAAGAATCGCTTCCGATCCTCCGGGGTGTTGATCAATCCAGGAACTAAGATCATATACCGAACCGCGGATAGCGGTATAACAGCTTGATTGAGAATTGTGGGTAGCTACCTGAGCCATAGTAAAAGTAGGGCTAGTGTTTTTTGGTGCTGAGGTAGGCTGAGTAGCGGTTGGTTGTGTAACGGGAGAGCTCGGTTGGTTAGTGGTTTGTTCTTGTGGGAGGGTTTGAGTAGCCTGGGGTGCCGGTAAATTATTTGTCTGATCGGGAATAGCAGGCGTGCTATTTGAAGAGCAACCAGCGCCAGCTAAAAGCAAAATTGATCCAAGAGCCAAAGTTGAGAAAAATATTTTTTTTGAATTCATATTTATGTTAGTCCCTAAAATTTAACGCAACAATTTGTTAAAAACTTCGTAAGGTGTTTGA
>CAZHNI010000004.1:0-11219 GCA_964533715.1 uncultured Gammaproteobacteria bacterium
GCTTAGTAACCTATTAATTATATCCTATGTCGCATTTTTAATTAGAATACTACGGTCAGTTGCTTTTGTAAAGATTTTGTTCTATAATAATTTATATGTCTCTATCAATTGATGAAGTTCGCAAAATTGCCCAGCTTGCCCGAATTGAGTTAACAGCCGAGGAGCAGGCGCGCCACGCGGAAACAATTTCCGCTGTTTTGGATTACATGAAAATCTTAAATGAGGTGGATACCAGTGGTGTAGAGCCAACATACCAGGTTACCGGGCTTGTAAATGTATATCGAGAAGATTTAGTTATTGAATCTAATCTACGGGATAAGTTGATTAAACAAATGCCGGAGGTAGAGATGGAGGAGCTCGTCGTCCCAGGCGTATTTGATTAGTTCTGTCATTCCGAGTGAGTCCCGAGCGTAGTCGAGGGGCGACGAGGAATCTCTGTCCGGTGTCATTCCCGCGAAAGCCCGCCTGCGCAGACAGGCGGGAATCTAGGAAAATATCGACTGGATTCCCGGTCAAGCCGGGAATGACACATTGAGCCAGAGATTTCTCCTTCGTCGTCGAAATGACAGGTGTATTATAAATATGAATTTGAACGAATTGACGATTGTGCAGGCTGAGGAGGGACTGCGGGAGAAAAAATTTAGTTCGGTGGAGCTCACGAAAGCGTGCCTCGATCGTATTGAAAAGCGTAATAAAGATATTAACGCTTTTATTACCGTGTGCGACGAATCTGCACTCGCCGAAGCGAAAAAAGCGGATGAAATGATTGCGAAGGGTGAGGCTAAACCGCTTACCGGCATTCCGTTTGCCGTCAAAGATGCTATTTGCACCGCCGGGGTACGTTCTACCGGGTCGGCCAAAATTTTGGATAATTATATTCCGCCGTTTGATGCCACAGTAATTAAAAAAATTCGTGACCAAGGCGGAGTGCTTATAGGCAAAAACAATTGTGACGCCTTTGGACATGGTGCCAGCAACGAAAACAGCATGTACGGTCCGGTGCGTAATCCGCACGATTTATCTAAAGTTGCCGGCGGGTCTTCGGGTGGGTCGGGAGCGGCTGTAGCCGACCACATGTGTATTTATTCTATTGGCGAAGATACCGGTGGGTCTATTCGTTTGCCGGCTAGTTTTTGTGGTGTAGTTGGGCTAAGGCCAAGTTACGGCAGAAATTCGCGTTATGGCATTATGCCCATGGCCTCATCGCTCGATACGGTTGGGCCTTTTACCAAAACAGTAGAAGATATGGCGATTGTTATGGGTCAGATTGCCGGGCAAGATCCGATGGATGCAACTACCGTAAGTGATGAAGTGCCGGATTATTTTGAAGAAATTAAAAAAGAAAAAATAAAAAATAAAAAATTGCGAATTGGTGTGCCCAAGGAGTATTTTGAGTTGCCGGGGTTGGACGCGGAGGTTGAGAAAATTACCAAAGAAAAAATTAAGGAGTTGAAAGATTGTGGTTATGAGGTTGTTGATGTAAGTTTGCCATATACTAAGTATGCTACGGCCGTGTATTATATTGTTGTGCCATGTGAAGATAGCTCTAACTTGGCGCGACTAGAGGGCATTCGTTATGGTATGCGCAATGTTGAAGGTCGCACATTATACGACATGTACGCTAAATCTCGCGACGCTGGGTTCCCGGAAGAGGTAAAACGCCGCATCCTTATTGGTACCTATGCACTTTCGGCCGGATATTACGATGCCTATTACAAAAAAGCTCAGCAAGTTAGAACGCTCATTCGGCAAGATTTTGACCGCGTCTTTAAACAGGTCGATGCGTTAATTTGTCCTACGTCGCCATTTCCGGCATTTGGGGTGGGCGATAAGGCAGCTGATCCTTTGTCTATGTATTTATGTGATGTTATGGAAATACCAGCTTCGGTTTCTGGTATGCCAGCAATTTCTGTCCCGGCCGGTAAAACTAAAACTGGTCTTCCGGTGGGAGTGCAAATTATTGGGCCAAGATTGAGTGAAAGCGTCGTTGTGGGCGTGGGGAGCCAGTTGGAGAAGTTCTAATTTTAGGGTTTAGAATTTAGATATTAGAAATTTTTAGTGTATGTCTCTTAAAAAAAAAGTAGAATCCGAGCCGGTTTCTCAGGCTTCTCCCTCCGAACCACACAATCATTTTGCAACCGTCGGGGCGGCGGTTAATTATCGCGACAGCTGGCGCATTTTTCGCATTGTGACGGAAATTGTGGAAGGATATCAGTTTTTGTCCGAGCTTAAAAAAGAGGTAGTTGTACTTGGCTCAGCACGTTTACCTGCTAATAATAAATATTACAAAATTGCAGTTGAGCTCGGTCATATTCTTGGCAAGCATGGCTTTACCACTATCACTGGTGGTGGTCCCGGCATTATGGAAGCAGCCAACAAAGGAGCTTTTGAAGCCGGCGGAGAATCAGTTGGTCTTAATATTCAGTTACCATTTGAGCAGCGCATTAACCCTTATGTAAAAAAGGCCACGGCTTTTTATTATTTTTTTACACGCAAAATAATGCTCACCAGCCCAGGCAATGCCTACGTATTTTTTCCGGGCGGGTTTGGTACCATGGACGAATTTTTTGAAGTGGTGGATTACATGGAGCTTGGGTTTATGGACAAAGCACCGGTTGTTTTGGTTGGTCGTGAATTTTGGGAGCCTTTGGTGTCGTTTTTAAGAAAGAAGTCTATCGGCGAAATTAAATCACTTTCGGAAAAAGATATCGAGAATTGGCATATTGTAGACTCTGCCGAAGAAGCCTTTGAATTTATTAAAGACAGTGAAGACAGGCCTAACGTATGTAACGACGATCCGGGTAACCCTCTGTGCCAGGAAGGTACTACCGACTGGCGTGTTTTTCGTATTTTGGCCGAGCTAGTAGATGGCTTTGAATTTTTAACAACCATAAAAAATGATGTGACAGTATTAGGTACCAAAAATATTTTGCCCGGCTCACCATACTATTCTGCCGCGCACAACTTAGGCAAATTGTTGGCGGAAAGTCACCATGCCGTACTTACCGGCGGTGGACCTGGAATTATGGAGGCGGTAAACAAAGGGGCGTTTGAGCGGGGAGGATCAAGCGTTGGAATTACCATTCGTTACGGCGGCCGTGAGCGTGTTAATCAATTTGTTAATTCATCCATTAGTTTCTTTTTTCCTTTTATTCGCAAACTTATTATCACTGCCCCGTCCGAAGCATTTGTATTTTTTCCTGGTGGTTTTGGCACTCTCCATCAATTATTTGAACTTCTTACTCTTCAAGAAACAAAAAAAATGGATCCTTTCCCAATAATTTTATATGGTAAATCTTTTTGGCAGCCTCTTTTGGATTTTATTCAAAAAGTTTTGTTCGAAGAATTTAAAACTATTAGCGAATTAGATACCACTATTATTAAAGTAGCCAATAGTCCAGAAGAAGTAATAGCACATTTGAAATGAAAAATGACTAATGAAGAATGACGAATCAAATTCCAAATTTCCATCATGCTTCCTTACTTTCAATTCACTACCATTCCTCTCGGCCCTATTACTATTCAAGTGTGGGGTCTCATGGTGTCGCTTGGTATTGTAGCGGCTGTGTTATTAATGTCTTTTCTGGCAAAGAAATATTTTTTGTCCTCGCAAGTCGTATTGGATTTGGCTGTGTGGGCAATTATTGGGGGTTTTATTGGGGCACGTTTTTTTCACGTTGTCTTTTATCATTTAGATTATTATATTCAGTATCCAGGAGAAGTTATTGCTTTTTGGCACGGCGGGGCATCATCGCTTGGCGGTTTTGTTGGGGCACTCGTGGCCGTATGGATTTTTGCAAAAATTAGAAAATTTACTTGGAAAGATTTTTTACCGTACGCCGATATCGCCAGCGTTTCTTTGTGGCTAGGGTGGGGGATAGGGCGCCTCGGGTGTTTTTTTATTCACGATCACCCTGGCACGTTATCTCATTTTTTTCTCGCGGTTAAGTACCAGGGCGGAGCGAGGCACGATCTTGGGCTCTATGAATCGCTTTTGGGTTTTTTACTATTTACTATTTACTATTTGCTGTTCAAGCGTATTTTCAAAAAAGGGTGGGGGGTTGTAGCCGCATATTCGTGGATTGGCTATGCGGTAGCGCGGTTTGGATTAGATTTTTTGCGAGCCAGCGATTTGCCCCAGAGCGATATTCGTTATTTATATCTTACTCCCGCGCAATGGGGAATGGCGACGATAGTTTTAGTGTTGACTTCACTCCTTATTTTTGCTAAAATTAAGCGGTCTTTATTTAAAGAGGTAAAATAATTTTAATGGAGAGTTCGCATAGTTGGTCTAGTGCGCACGCTTGGAAAGCGTGTATACCGAAAGGTATCGAGAGTTCGAATCTCTCACTCTCCGCAGTTCGCAACAAAGTGAGTTTAAACGCTCACTTTTTGCTTTTGTTAAGGGTAATTTGTCCAGTTCAAACCTTGTAAATTTCTCTTCAAGAGGTTTTAGTTTTTCTGTTGTATAAGAAAGCCATTTATACGGTGTAACAAAGAGTTTTTTGTCTTTTAATTCTCGGTTCAAACCTATTTTCAAAAGCACTGTTTTTTTACCTTTTGCGTCTTCTTTATTAAACCTTGTTCGTGCTCGCATAGCATAATCAATTTTGTCCAGTAGTTCATCTTTTTGGTTATTGTCTTTTTTTATCTTTTCTAACTTTTGAGATAAGTTAGTCAGTTCTTTTTCATACTCATTTTTTTGAGCGACATATTCCTCATCGCAAACCAAACCTCTACAACTTAATTTTGTTAAGTTAATTTTTTCCAGTTTTACTTTTTCAATACTTTTTTCATATTCAACAATGGCATTTTTATTCTGTTCAGGATTAGATTTTTTGTCGTCTTCCGCAATTTGAAAAAATAGTTTTTTAAATTCAGGGTGAAATTCGTATTGTCTTAATTCAATGTCAATTTGTTTCTCTAAATCAATTGAGGTAATTGGCGATTGTTTACAATTTTTAGCAACCTTTTTATGGGTACAACGATAGTATGTATAAGTGGCGTGCTTTTTGGTGGCTTTAATAATTTTAGTATGTTCTTCGCCGGTAATTAAACAGCCACACTCGCCACAACGAATAATACCAGTAAAAGCAAATTCATGTTTACTGTATCTTGGCTTGCCGTTTCTGCCTAATAACATTTGTATGCGGTCATATTCTTCCAAAGTTATCATCGCCTTATGTTTGCCTTGTTTTTGTTGTCCGTTATATTCAATAATCCCAGCATAAAAAATATTGGTAAAAATTCTGTACAATGAAGCTCTAACTAATTTACCGCTTTTGTTTCGGCTGTTGGTTTTGGGGTCAAACTTCCATTCATTGTTTAGCTTGTCCAATACTTCGGGAACAGAATAATTGCCCGATAACATCAGATCAAAAGCCTTGCGAACAATTTTAAATCTTTTTTCGTCTACCTCAATCGTGCTTAATCCAGACAGTCTAACATTCACATATCCGTTTGGGCACATATTTGGTTGCCAGCCCATTTCATATTTTTTCTCTAACCCACGCCGAACATCTTTTCCTAACTTTGAAGAAAAGTATTGTGATTGGCTTAATGCCATTTGTAACATCATTATGCCCTCGGGGCTATTATCGAAGTTGTACGAGCCAAATTTGAGGTCGTGGATAACACCAGTACGGACTAGGTAGGTTATTGTTGAAGCATCAATTTCGTTTCGGCTCAATCGGTCGGGGTGCCAAGCAATCACACCAGTGGCCTCGCCTTTGCGTATTCGTTTGATCATGTTTTCAAATATGGGTCTTTCATACGGACTAAAAGCAGAGTGCTTTTCTTCTAGTATTTCCACAATATCCACATTGCCAAAAAGTTCTTTGACTTTATCAATTTGGCTACTAATAGATAACGCTTGTCGTTCTTCGCCCTCGGTGCTTTTACGCACATAGGCGAAGTATTTGGTTGTAGTTGTGCGTTTCATAAATTAAGTAATAAAAACAAAAAAGGACAGCCCTGGATAACCCGACACCAATAGCCAAAAAGACTATTTTCATCGGCAGGACTGCCCATCTCTGGTATGAAAACAAAAAAAGTCTTTAATGGCATTTATAGATTGTGTCGGGTTATCGCAGTAATCATACTACACAGTGTATTTATTTTCAAGATCTAAAATATCTTGTCTTGTAATCGGTTTATATATAATCTCATTCAGGTTGACCATAGCAATACATTGTTCCAGTGCCTCATCTAGGCTTATATCTTCTTTGTATACTTTTTTATACAATCTTTGGAACTCAATGACGTGGTGTTCCTTGACTTGCATAATTGATTATTTTTTCTCCAAGAAAGCATATGTTCAAATTTTCACAGGATCCGCATTTAAAGAGTAGGCGGAATATTCTACTCGGCCAGTATATTCACTGGTGAAAGTTTTTTCAAAGATCGGTTTAAGGGTCGGCTTAACAAACCTATTGAAAAAACTAATTGCTTTACCACCAGTCATTTCAACTGGCTTATTTAATTGTCGAGAACAAAAGAATTTCTTTTTGCCAAACATTCTTTTATCAAACATGTCTTTTCCAAGATATTTACAGAAGTACGCCCCCATATTGATTACAGTATTAACCTCTCGTATTTTCACAAACCCATTTTTCCAATACTTCATCGCAAACCGTCTTTCCCACGCAAATGTATCAACATTGTCGGGCAAGACAATGTTGCACAATAGGTGGTAATGAACAGATCCGCCTTTTTCCTTTTTGTTGCCGTAATAGTCAACATCTTTCTGAAATTCAACGACAGCGATATATTCAAAGGCTGGTTTGGCTCGCAGTATTCGTTTCATAGCGGTGTTGAATAGGCGATTGGCCTCTAAGAGCTCGGTCGTGCTTTCTGCAAAGGTTAGTGTGAGGAATTTACGCAGGTGTGGGTTAGCATTGGTGAGACGGCGAATGTTGGTTCTGGTACGGGATATGGAAAAGGTGGTTTTTTGATTTTGGGTTTGGTGCAAGTCAGCGACTTCTTGCTCGCAACCCCATTCTTCCACCAGTTCCATATATTCGACTTCTTTTTGTTTGGCTTGGGCTTGTTTTTCTTTAATCAATTCTTTTTGTTCATCGGTTCTGTTTTTCTTTCGGGTGTATCCTTTTAATATTTTCTTTGTTTTATACACATACACCTCGATTTCTTTACCAGACTTTATTAGTTTAAAGTCATACAGTTCAATCATAGGCATGATGTTGTTAAAAGAGCGGATTACAATAGTAGCCTCATTCTGCGGTTAAATGTGTGCTTATAATCTAGTTAATGAGGCTAAACAGATTTATGTCAGTGCACAGGCCTATACACCGACAACGGGAATCTTTGTTTTCTCTTTCTCCTTGGCAGGCAGCCAGTTTTTCGGGCGGGGCAACCGCCCGAAAAAACTGATCTGCACTGTACCCAAAGGTAGAAAGTAGATATAAAACAAAACACCTCCCTTAGTAGGGGGTGCAATCCTTCCCGAGCACAAACTCAGAAACATGTTCCGAGCGTTATGTAATAGTTTCTCATCGGAACATAAGTATTATATCACCAATATTTGGGTGTGTCAAAAATGACGATTTTGATTGACTAATAAGGCCAAAAAGCATACAATTAAGACTGAAATTAATATTATGACTACTGAAAAACCAATTTTATTAACATGTTATGTAGACCCCGACTTAGACGGTACTGCTGGTGCTATTGCTTATGCTGAATATCTTAATAAGACAGGATTAAACGCCGTTGTGGGGATTATTGGAAGTCCACACGATGAGGCAAGGTTTGTCTTAGATAGGTTTGGATTTACATATCCAAACTCAATTTCTAATTCAGACAATTTTGACAAAATAATCCTAGTCGATTGTAGTGATTTGAATGGCTTAGAGGGTAAAATTTTGCCTGAAAAAGTAATTGAAATTATTGACCATAGAAAAATACACGAGGCTCATAAATTTCCTAACGCCAAAGTTCAAATTGAGTTAGTCGGTGCGGCCGCTACTCTGGTTGCGGAAAAATTTATGCAGAATGATGTTGATATTTCCAAAGAGTCCGCAATTTTATTGTTGTCTGCCATTATTTCTAATACCCTTAATTTTAAGGGAAGCGTAACAACAGAAAGAGATAAAAAAGTAGCAGAATATCTCAATAAGGTGGCAGGATTATCACAAGACTACTGGAAGGAATTATTTATAGCAAAATCGGATCTTTCAGGTGATAAACTATCCGAAAGAATAGAGGGTGATTTGGCGTGGTTTACATTTGGAAATAAAAAAGTTGGGATTGCACAAATAGAAATGATTGGGGGTAGAAAATTGGTTGCTGAAAGAACAAAGGAAATTTTAACTAGTCTGCAACAGATAAAGCACAACAGAGGTTTTGATTATTTATTTCTAAACCTTATTGAATTAGAAGATTGCTTTAATATTTTGGTGGCTTGTGACGATAATACTAAGAATTTATTAGAAAAAATACTTGGTATTAAATTTGGTGCTGAATGGGCGGAACGACAACAATTAATAATGCGTAAACAAATCGTCCCGCTCTTAAAAGAGGAATTGGACAAATAGTATTCAAGTAGATACTTTTATGGTAGAGAACACTAAAAATGAAAGCGGGTTAAAAGACCACAAACAAGATAAAAAAGAATTAAAACCACCATTTTTATCTAACGGCCTCAATTTAACAACGACTTCGTGGTTTGATGAAAGATTACCAGAAATGTTGTGGGGAATTTTAGTGATTGGAAATTTAGAAAGAGATAATGCTTTAACATTTTTTAGGTATATAGGAAAATATGTCGAAAAAAATCCAGATTGCAACGATGTAACTATGACTGGGATTTCACAAATTGAAGAGAATAAAAGAAAAGATTTTATCAGTTATATTGTAAAATATTCCGATGAAATTAATAATATTCTTCGTTCGATGTTAATTTTTCCTGAACTGCCAGGTTTTGATATATGGAAAGAATTTCTGCCTGAGACCGTTCCAAGTGAAGATACTCAAAAGTTAGTTAATGGTGTCGCAAAAACTTTTTGGCATCAATCACAAGAAGCAACTGATTGCCGATGGGTTAAAGTTTTGTGCATGGTGTTAGGCCGTAAAATATCTTTTGCAAAGGGAATGGAAGACACTGTTCGAGGTATTCTAGAATACCCTAATTATGGTGATTTAAGGTATGTTAGGCCGTCTATTAGATCCATGGAAATAGGAATGCCACCAAACAGAGAAAATGCTGGTTCAGCGTGGAGCAAATATTTCTGGAAATATTGTTTTGAAAAGACTGAATGTTTATCAGAAGAAGCTGTAGATAAAAAAATTGAAAATCGTAAAAAGGAATTGGCGAACGAAATCGATAAAAACAGAAAACACTTTTTTGATCAAACTGTAGAGGTTAGAAATAAGTTAATTGATTGTTTTTTTGAAACATCGACAACATCGGCTATAGATTCGCGTCAAGAGGGTATTTTTGGGCTTTCTCTTTATGCTATAACTTTGTTTATTGAAGTAATATTTTACAGAACGCCTCTTTCTATAACAGGCAGGCTTGGTTTAAGAGCTCTTGTTGAAATATATATAACACTCTCTTATTTGTTAAAGAAAGAAACGGAAGAGCCAAAAGTTTGGGACGATTATCGATCGTACGGTACAGGACAGGTTAAATTAGTTTATTTAAAATTAAAGGAGATGGGACAAGTTATAAATTCGTGCGACATAGATAGTATGGATAAAATAGCGAATGAAGATAGGTGGCTTGAATTTGTATCAATTAATCTTGGTCATTGGGATTCAGCTAATTTAAGAAAAATGAGTGAAGATGTTGATCTTAAAGAAATTTATGATAAATTCTATAATTATACTTCTGGGTTTATGCATGGGAATTGGGGTGCAGTAAGAGAGTCTGTATACCAGAAATGTTTAAACCCGTTGCATAGATACCACAGAGTGCCTATCTTTGATTTGCCTTTAATGCCCAACATTACTACAGACGCACAACAAATTATTAATAAGATATTAGAGTGTTTATCGGTGGCTTATCCAGTTTTTCAATCTAGAATTAAAGATGTATAATGTTTTCAGTTCTAATACCGTCAATTACACACCGCAGTTCGCAACGAAGTGAGTTTAAACGCTCACTTTTTGCTTTTGTTAAGGGTAATTTGTCCAGTTCGAGCGAGTAGTTTTTCTGTGTCAAAAGCAGACTGTGGAAAAGTCGGTTTTGGTTGACTTTTAGGGCTAAGAGGATTAAATTAAGACTTACTAACATTAGTAACCAAATTTAAGAATTTTTAAAGTCTACTTCTATGAAAAAAGTACTTATAGGCATAACTGCCCTGCTATTTTTAGCAGGAGCGGGGTGCAACGTCCGAAGCAACGTCAGTACTCAAGTTACAATGCCAAACAACACCCAAAATGTGGTTGAAAATTTTATAAGAGATAAGGGAATAAGCGCCTCGGTTACGACTGCAAAGGGAATCTTTGTCGTTTATGCACGTCCGATTGAAAATTACAACGATACACCTATGTTTGAATTATGGACAACCGCTACTGGCACGGATTATACAGAAAAAGATTTCGGAGGTGGTTTAAAACGAGTTAAGTTAGCCGGGCCGTTTGATATATCGAAATTTGGCACAGTGCACCTTACGACTTTAAACGGTGGGATGTTAAAACTGTCGGTAGATGACCTGACTGATGGTTCTTTTGGTGCGCGAGGCTTAACCAGTGAGCAAGCTAACAATCCGTCGTATCGAATGCTCCACCAATATATTATTGATCCCAATACGCTTAGCGTCGTGTATGACTATAATTATAAGAAAGATAGTTTTTATGATATTCACTTTGTGTCCAATCTTTCGGAACCGTCATACGATTTGTCTGTTATCACCGATAAAAATTGTGCTGTAACACAACCTGAAAAAACTCCCACTCTACGAATACTCGGTGTTTCTCTAGCTTTTTATAGGTACGAGGCAAACATACATAATAGCTTCAAAACGGGCGCACATGTTGATGCGTTGCTAAAGGAACCATATGAGGTACCATGTATTACGTCTGATAATAAAAATTGGTATGCTAGGCAGTTATTATCAGAGCCAGAATTTAATTTTGAAAATGGTTACATAACTGCCACGCTACCCTCAAGAACCGCTGGCGATACTACATCGGGACCAGTGGCAACGTTTAATATTCTAGGGGGATGGGATAGAAATAGTGGTTTGGTTAGTATAACT
>CAZHNI010000004.1:11229-85956 GCA_964533715.1 uncultured Gammaproteobacteria bacterium
ACGTTTATCTTTATCCCAGTTCGGATACCGTTGATTGCTCTCCGCCAAAACATGTCACGCATTTTCACCAAAAACACCTTCATGCAAATTGGCCTCACATTTTTTACTATGTTAGGTTTTTTGCTTACCTCGATGAAACTTCCCCAATATGGATTAATCGCTTCACTAGTCTCGGAAATATTCTGGGTCTACAGTTCATACAAAGCTTGGAAAAGTGCTAACCAAGTTGGTATATTTATAACCACAATTTTTATAACTCTTATCGTAGTTTACGGCGTAATAAACTATTGGTTTTTTGGTAAATAATATCCGTTTCATTTTGGATACCATTTAAACTGTCTCTTTTTATGTCAGTGTACATTAATATCGCTATTGTTTTTTGTGTTTTAGCCTACGCCACAACATATTTATTAGGGATAAAAAATGGTCGCGTTAGGCCGGTACTAGCCACTTGGATTTTTATAACTTTTGCCTCTATCTTAAGCGTTATAACTGACTTTGCACAAACGGGAATGCATGGGTTATTTTTAAATTTTTATAATATTGTGGATGCGGTTGCTTGTATAATTATTTTGTTTACAATTTTAATTAACAAAAACACTCGTCGCCAGTTTACGCGATTCGAAAAAAATTGTATTATTGCGGTTACTATTGTGTTTCTTTTTTGGTTAGTAAGTGGCCAGAATATTGTGGCGCACCTTGCCATTCAGGTCATTCTTGTTATTGCTTATTTCCCCACCGTGGTACATCTGTGGGTTTCTTCAGTTAATACTGAATCAATTGGTATGTGGGCTTGGGATACAGTTGCTTCATGTCTTGGGCTTATTGAACCTATTGGGGCTCAAGCATTATTGCCAATTGCATACGGCGTACGTTCAGCCGTCTCCACCTTTACCGTAGTACTCTTAATTTTACGTCTAGAATACAAGATTAAAATTAGGAGGGATGTAATTTAATAGAAGTTTTTTGCTTTTACAGCCAAAATATGGTATGGTATATACCAATAAACTCAGTAAAATAAAGGTATGCTAGCAAACCTGTGGTACGTCGGTCTTTACCAGCCAGTGTTTAATGCTCTCATTTGGATTTACGCCAATATTGCCGACCATAATTTAGGGTGGGCCGTTGTTTGGCTCACTATTTTTTTGCGTATTCTCTTGTTACCGCTTAGTATTATTTCCGAATTTACGGCCGCTCGGCAAAAGAAAGCGATTGAAGAAGGTGAAAAGGCAGTGGCAGCTTTTAAAGGTGATAGGATCGCTCAGCAAGAGGAGGTGCGAAAAATAATGAAACGCTACCACATATCTCCTTGGGCAAAAGTTGCCTCGCTTCTTATACAGTTGTTAGTTTTAATTTTGCTCTACCAAGTGTTTTTGCAGGGTATTAGTGGCCAAAAAGTGTTTAAAACCCTTTATTCATTTATCGATTTTCCCGGTAAAATTAATACTGTTTTTTATGGTTTTGAAATTGGTCAGCGATATGATTGGATTTGGTCAGGTATTTCGGCGTTATATCTTCTTATTACTATTATTATAGAAAAAAAAGGGCAAAAACACTGGGACAAATCGGAGATGTATTTTTTGCTTTTTTTCCCGCTCTTTACCTTTGTGGCGCTCTGGTATCTGCCGATGGTAAAATCTATTTTTATTTTGACAACTATGATTTTTTCGAGTATACTAAGCATTATTCGTGCTATGGTTGTGTGGATGTTTAAGCCTAAACCAGCAGGTGGGGGTCACCACTAAAGGGCATTAAAACACGAGAGCATTAAAACAAAAACTTTATTTTTACGCTCCTGTGTTTTCATGTTTTAATGTTTTTATGAGCATATGTCTTCTGAATCACTCGACAAATTAATGTATTCGTTTGTAGTAGACGACGTTCTTAAGGGCCTTTTTATTTATGTACCGCCAGGGTATGTAGCGTGTGTGTATGATCTTGGAAGAGGCGTGCTCAAGAAAGTATTAACGCCCGGCCTCCATTTTAAAATTCCATTTTGGCAAAAAGCCAAACTATTTAACGTCCAAACATTAGAATATAGTATTTCTCGTCAGTTTAACCCCGAACACGAACGTTCGCTTGGCGATATACCCATTGCCGCCGTAACTTTAGATGGCAAACGCGTTGGCGCCGAAGGCACTATTTTACTTCGTCTTGATATCCATCAGGTTCCATCCATTTGGCAAACAATCGGTGAAGATTTTGTAGCCAAAATTGTGCGTCCGGCCATTCGTAGTCGTATTCGTATGGTATTTAGCCACTACGATTTTCAGGATATTATTGGCTCAAAACGTGATGCAGTAGAGAGTGAACTTAAAAATGAGCTGGAGCGAATTTTTTATGCACGCGGTATTTATGTAGAAAATGTTCTTTTAAGTGAAATTTCGCAGATAAGCCAATAAACACACATATAAACAATAAAAAATATCCCAATTTTAAATTGGGATATTTTAGTTAAGACACGACCTATCTGCAGACGGGGGAGTTTCTATACATGTGCATAACGCATCTCTTGACAACATAAATGAGCATTGGTATATTATCACTCAGAATGATAGAGTGATAAATTTAAAAATATCACAGCGTATGGAATCGCGCCAGGCACAATTACTTAATTTAGTTATAGAAAAATACGGAGCCACGGCCGAGCCGGTAGGGTCGCGTTTTTTGGTGGATTCGGAAGAGCTAGATTATAGTGAAGCAACCGTGCGCAACGAACTGCGCGAACTTGAAGAACAAGGTTATTTAACTCATCCGCACACCTCAGCTGGGCGTATCCCGACTCTTAAGGGGTACCAACATTATTTAAAAACTATTAATTTTTCTGAACTTAAATTACCGGAATCTGAAGCTAAGATTCTTGAAAAATCGTTTAGTGTTGATGATGAATATGAACAAGCGCATAAAAATATTGCCAAAACGCTAGTTGATTTGTCCAATGAGACCGTAATAGTGGCTTTTTCTTCGGATTTTGTGTATTATACGGGCCTAGCGCGCTTATTTCAGAAGCCTGATTTTATAGATAGAGAACTAATAGCTAATGTGTCAGAAGTGTTTGATAGATGTGAAGAAGTAATTCCTCGTTTTTTTGATGAAGTTTCGCGTGAACCTAAGTTTTTTTTAGGGTCCGAACATCCATTTGGTGAGATGCTCTCTGTGATTTCTATGCGTTTTGGCAAGAACGGCGGATCCTTAATTGCGCTTCTTGGCCCACAACGGATGGATTACAAACATAACTACGAATTGATGAGTAAGGCACGTGAGTTGATTTAATAAAATACACGATACATGGAAAACGATACACAACGAAAATGTATCGTAATATATGTATCGCGAATCGTGTAAATTGTTATGCCAAGTGAAGATAAAAAATATCCCAAAGTTACCACCGGCACCGTTATTATCAACCGTTTAGGTAAAGTTTTTTTAATGCGCAGTGAAACTCGTTTTCAAAAACAGTATCACATTCCTGGCGGTCATGTAGAGTGGGGCGAAACATTAGAGGATTGTCTTAAACGCGAAGTAAAAGAAGAGACCGGCCTAACAGTATATGCTCCGGAATTTATTCGCCCTGTTGAATTTGTTTTCTCGCCCTATTACGACGAGAATCGTCATATTATCCCTCTAGATTTTGCTGTAAGAACGGATGATGAAGAAACGGCTGTGCAATTGGATGACCGTGAGGGTGTGGCATATGCTTGGTTTACGGAAGACGAAATTAATAGCAGCAAAGAAATAGAAGCCACCACCAAAGAAACAATTTTAATGTACTTTGAGAGCAAGAAAAAAGATTCGCAATGCGCCGAATATAAAAGTGGCTGGCAACGGGCCGTGGCTGATTATCAAAATTTACAAAAGGAAGTCCGCGAACGTCGGCAAGAAATGGCACAAATGAGTGAACAGCAGATTTTGGAAGAGTTTATTCCGGTGTATGATAATTTGAAATTAGCAATTAACAACGAACAATTAACAAATAATAAAGATCCATGGCTCCAAGGTGTCAGGTATGTAGCCAAGCAATTTAGTGGCATATTAAAGGCGCATAACATTGAAGAGATAAAAACAGTTGGAGAAAAGTTGGATACTAAATTTCACGAAACAGTTGGTGAAGAAGAAAGCGACACTGAATCAGGAATAATTCTTAAGGAAGTTGACGGCGGGTATATAATGGGTGGGCGAGTTATAAAAGTTGCGAAAGTTATAATTTCTAAACGTATTTAATTATTTATGTCAGCAATGCGTGATAGGGCGCCCAGTGTGGCAGATCGCAAAAATATCTTAATAGATGAAATGAGAAAAGAAAATGTTGGGAAAATAGCCACGTACGATCCGTATATACAACAGGGGGCGAGTGTTGTCATTTTAGATGAAAATTTTTTAGGTTTTTTTGAATTAAGTTTTAGCGGTCGGTGCGAAGTAGGCAATTTTAGTTGGAGAGGAGGGGTTGCCGCTTGGGCCGATATTGTGTGTAATGGCAAGGTGATAGCTAAAAAAGTACCAATGACAAGCTTGCGCAAGTATTCTGAGTTTAAAAGTAAATTTATTGAAAAAGGCGGCGATTTATTGACTATAAATTAATTATTTAAATGCTCTGGCCACTGTTCGGTGGTTGGCGCTAAAAGGAGAAACATATGTCTCTCATTCGTTGGTCCCCCATGTTTGATCCTTTTTCAGACATGGACGAAGTGTTCAATAGGTTACCGGCAATGTCCAGTATGCAACAAATGAAATCGTTTGTGCCGGCAATTAATATGTATGAAACAGATGCGGCTGTGATGGTAGAAATTGCACTCGCCGGGGTAAAACCAGAAGATGTTGATATTAGTGTACAAAAAGGCGTTCTGGTTCTTAAAGGCCAAAGCAAAAAAGAACATGAAGTAGAGGAGAAGAATTTTTATCGTAAAGAAGTTCGGAGCGGATCATTTTATCGCGAAATTGCGCTCCCCACGCATGTACAGGAAGATAAAGTGACAGCCGAGTTTGAGGATGGCATGCTAAAAATTACTTGTCCCAAGGCCGAACCGGTTCAGGCAAAGAAGGTAAGTGTTAAGGTGGTAAAGAAAGAGAACGGGAAGAAGTAAACACACATTTTTGTCATCCCGAGCGAGCGAAGCGACGAGCCTGCCTCCTGCATGCGCAGGCATGGCGCAGGCAGGGGATCTCTGTCCGTTTCGTCAACTAAACAATTGAGACAGAGATTCCTCCTTCGTCGTCGGAATGACAGTTAATTTGTTCGCTCCATCCGGAGGTGACATGACGGATAGAGGTCTATAATTTTTATGCCTAACTCAAAGTTTTATCAGTTTATATCCGCGTTGTTTGTCACCTGTTTAATTATTTCAAATATTATCGCCGTTAAAATTGGTGCGTTTGGCAGTTATTTTTTGCCAGTCGCCGTCATTTTATTCCCCATTACATACATCATTGGTGATGTTTTAACAGAAGTCTATGGTTATGCCGCCGCCCGCCACGCCATTTGGATGGGGTTTTTCTGTAACTTGGTGGCAGTTGTTGCTATTTATATTGGTATCAAAATCACACCCGCGCCGTTTTTTCAAAATCAAGCGGCGTTTGAGCAAATCCTTGGTTTCACTCCACGCCTCCTTGTTGCCTCGTTTATTGCGTATTTGGTAGGGCAGTTTGTAAATTCTATGGTGCTGGCCAAAATGAAAATAGCCACGAATGGCAAACATTTGTGGATGCGCACGATTGGTTCCACCATTGTCGGCGAAGGTTTGGATTCCGCTCTTTTTATCTCAATCGCGTTTTGGGGCATAATGCCGCCATCGGTTATTGGTACCCTGATTGTAACACAATGGATTTTCAAGACACTGTTTGAAACGGTTGCAACGCCGATAACGTACCTGGTAGTGGGCTATTTGAAGAAAAACGAGAAAATCGATGTGTATGATAAGGACACTAATTTTAGTCCAGTCAAAATGTAATTTAGGCTGTCATTTCGAACGAATGTGAGAAATCTCTGTCCGTTATGTCACGCAATCACAATTACTATGTTTATTTAATGGCAAGTGTGGCTTATGTGATATATATTGGAGTAACAAATGATCTAGTTCGGAGAGTCGAGGAACATAAGAACAAAATATCAGAAGGTTTTACTAAAAAATATAATTGTAATAAATTAGTTTACTACGAACATTTCGGCCATATTAATGACGCAATCTATCGAGAAACTGAAATAAAAAAATGGAGACGAGAAAAGAAAGTTAAATTAATTGAGAGCGAGAATCCACGATGGAACGACCTGTATGACACCATTACGGACAGAGATTCCCCTAAGAGGGATCGCGAGACCCCGTCGGCGCGAGCCTCGCTCGGAATGACAGTAAAATAATATGCCTACAAGTAAGAATGATTTAGCAAAACTCACCAAACTTGGTAAGGAAGCAAAAGCCTCTCGCACGCTGGAAGTGTTCCCAAATCATGCCCCTAAAGGTACCATTGAAGTTACTCTCCACTGCACCGAGTTCACCTGTCGTTGTCCCCTAACGAACCAGCCAGATTACGCCGAAATACAAATTACCTACGTGCCGGATAAATTTGTGGTGGAATCAAAATCGTTCAAGTTGTATTTAGAAACGTACCGCGATGAGGGTGTATTCCACGAACATTTAGCGGTGGATATTGGCAAAGATTTTGTGAAGTTTGTAAAACCAAAAAGTTGTGAAGTGTTAGTTATGTTTAATACACGCGGAGGCATTGCGATTGACGCGAAGTGGAGTTATAAAAAATAGTTTGTATGTCTAAAAAGCCTGAACTTAGCGGATTTTTTGGGAGTTTTGTAAAAAAGGCCAAGGGCGTGATTTTGGCCACGGAAATCGCGCATATTTTAGATGAGGGGGGAGTGGGAGGAAAGAAATAAAGAAAAATATGTTGTATTTTGTAGTTGGTTTAACAATTGTTTTGGCTCTCGTGTATATACTGTTGGCTAGTTATTTTAATAAAAAGAAATTTAATAATGATGATTGGCCAAGAGATTTTTTGGAAGACAAATTTCTTCGTTTATTTGAATTAGTTGTTTTTGGCCTGGTTGTTACTGTCGCTGGAATTCTTGTGGCAAGATATTGGCAGGCAAGGGACGATAATGATTTGAAGAAGAGCAAGGTGGATTTGGCTGATGAAATGAATATTTCATCTATATGTAATTTTTCTAAAAATACAATGACAACTAGTACTAAAACCGGAACATACATCATAGGGTTACCAAGTGATTCTTTCGAAATATCCATTTATTTTAGTAATGCTGATTATTTATCCAAATTACCCACTTCTACGTATAAAGATTATATTGAATGGATTAGGATGTTGCGTGGGGCAAACACCATAGTCGGCGGACTCCCGTTTGTACCCGAAGGAACTGTCTATAAGTATAATACATTTTTGAACGCGATGAATGCCGTCGTGTCTAAAATTCCAAAAGAAATTAAGAGCCAAGAATTTTATAAAAAATTAATTAACGAAAAAGGACAATGTTTATAGAAAAATCGAACGATATTTCAATAATTATTTAATAGGATTAATAATCTAATTTAATATGAGCAAAGTTTTAGGAACCCGCCTTCGCTACGCTACGGCGAGGCAAGCCGATCTCGTATAGCAATTTTATAATCTTTTAATCTTATTTACACTATGTCAAAGGTATTAGGTATAGACTTGGGTACAACTAACAGCTGTGTCGCCATTATTGAAGGCGGACAGCCAAAAGTATTAGAAAATAAAGAAGGGGCGCGAACAACCCCCAGTATTGTTGCTATTTCTAAATCGGGAGAACGATTGGTGGGGCAATTGGCTAAGCGTCAGGCGGTTACAAACCCGGAAAATACCCTGTTTTCCATCAAACGTCTTATTGGCCGCAAATGGGAAGATGCCGAAGTCCAGCGCGACCTTAAACTCATGCCCTATAAAATTGTTAAGAGCGGCGAAGGTGTTAAAGTAACCATGCAGGGCAAAGATTATTCTCCACAAGAAATTTCGGCCATGGTATTACAAAAAATAAAAGCTGATGCCGAAGAACGTTTGGGCGAAAAAGTAACTGAAGCGGTGATTACCGTGCCGGCCTATTTTGATGACGCCCAGCGCCAAGCCACGAAAGACGCCGGTGAAATTGCTGGCCTTAAAGTGCTGCGTATTATTAACGAACCAACTGCCGCCGCCTTGGCCTATGGTTTTGATAAGAAAAAAGATGAAAAAATCGTTGTCTACGATTTGGGTGGTGGCACTTTTGATGTGTCTATTCTGGAAGTTAGTGCTGATTCCGTGCAAGTACTTTCTACAAACGGCGATACACACCTTGGCGGTGATGATTTTGATCAAGTTATTATTCGTTGGATTATTGATGAATTTAAACGTAGTGAAGGAATTGACTTGAGCAAAGACAATTTGGCGCTCCAACGTATTAAAGAAGCAGCGGAAAAAGCCAAAATTGAACTTTCAACCGCGCAAGAAAGTGAAATTAATCAACCATTTATTACCTCTGATGCCAATGGTCCAAAACACTTGGTAATGAAGTTAACTCGAGCAAAACTAGAAGAACTAGTTGGCGAGTTGGTAGAAAAAACACTTGGTCCGGTGCGTCAGGCATTGTCGGATGCTAAACTATCGTCTAGCGATCTAAACGAGGTAGTAATGGTTGGCGGTATGACGCGTATGCCGCTTGTACTTCAAACCGTAGAAAAATTCTTTAACAAAAAACCAAACATTAGTGTAAATCCCGATGAAGTGGTGGCCGTTGGCGCGGCAGTACAAGGCGGTGTGCTCCGTGGTGATGTTAAAGACGTTTTGCTTCTTGATGTTATTCCGCTTTCGTTTGGTATTGAAACCATGGGCAGTGTGATGACTAAGCTTATTGAACGTAACACCACCATTCCAACCTCCAAAACCCAAGTATTCTCCACCGCGGCCGACAACCAACCGGGCGTGGAAATTCACGTACTCCAAGGCGAGCGACCAATGGCCGCGGACAATAAAACACTGGGACGTTTTATGCTCGACGGTATTCCACCGGCTCCACGTGGTGTACCGCAAATTGAAGTCAGTTTTGATATTGATGCAAACGGAATTCTTCACGTAAAAGCTAAAGATAAAGCGACCAACAAAGAACAATCCATCCGCATCGAATCATCGTCTGGCCTTTCTAAAGAAGAAATTGAGAAAATGAAAAAAGATGCCGAAGCTCATGCCGATGAAGATAAAAAGAAGCAAGAGCTTATTGAAGCGCGCAACATTGCCGATACGATGGTGTATACCACCGAAAAAATGATGAAGGAAATTGAAGATAAAAAGGTCGCGAGCGTTACCGATGATGAGAAAAAAGCAGTGACTGAAGCGCTCGCTAAAGTAAAAGAAATAAAAGATAAGGATGATGTGGAAGCTATTAAAAAAGCGGCTGAGGAGTTATCTAAAGCAGCGCAGGCTGTTGGCACTAAAATGTACCAACAAGAACAGCAAAATAAAGGACCTTCCTCCGCTCCAGGAGGAGCTTCGGACGGCAAGGCCTCCGGTGAAGATGGCAAAGGGCCAATTGAGGGTGAAGTAGTTGATGATAAGAAGTAAAAACGGTATAATTTTACCAAAGCGTGGGGCGAGAGTTTTCTCGCCCCAGCTATATTAAACAGAAAGTATGTCCGAAGCAGGTATTGATTGGGGCAAAATTAAAGCTGATTGGAAGCAGCTGGATTTTAGCGAATCAAGAGTGGAACGCATAATTACCTGTGGACACAGTAATGGCGACACCGATCTTAAAGGAATTGTTTTGGAAAAAAGCACTATTCAGGACATCACTTCTTCATTAGATTCTATCGAGTGTTGGTCATTATTTGTTGATTTTCAAAGAAAATTGGATGAAATATTTCAGTATAGAGAAAAAGATAAAGAAGCTATACCATGTATTACTGAAGCTTTGGAGCATGGACAAAAATTGACGGCATTAATACATGGTATTTTGGACAGAAAACCATCACCGCCAGCATCTGTTAAATCATTCCTTTCTTTTTTAGGTACAATAATTACTCCTATATATGGGGCTCTTCAATTAAATAGTTTGTTTGGAGGGGATGATTATAATTTTATGTGGTTGAAAAATCAACTAGCTGATTTGAGAGGTAATCTTATCAAGAGAGGAATTGTATTTTAATTATTATATGAATGAAAGAGAAATAGGTAATCAGCTCCAGGCATTTAGAAGTGAAATTCAATCTCACATTGAAAGACTCCGCGGCAAAGACGCAACGATTGTTTTAATTACTGATGTAAATGAACTCGATGAAGAAGATATGGAAAAATGGGATGTCCACAAAACAATTTTGCGTGGTATAAAGGATCTTGATATCGAAGCTGATCCAACGTATGTCCAGGAATATGTGGAACGACTTTTTATTTTGTCTAAAAGTTTATCTAAAAAAGTGAGTCAAGATCAAAAAAAATTAACCGCGGATTCCTCAAAATCTTGGTTTTTAAATTGGCTCAATAATCAAATTTGTTTCACTCATTTAGAATCTGTTCATAAGAAACGTTCTACTGTCGTCAAGTTAAAAGAATTATTAAAAAATAAAATTGATGATTATCTTGTCTAGTATTTCAGCTAATACCGTATGTCAAAGGATTATTATAAAATTTTAGGCGTGGAGAAAAACGCTTCGACCGATGAGATAAAAAAAGCGTTCAAAAAATTGGCCATGCAACACCACCCCGATAGGCCAGGTGGCAATGAAGCGAAGTTTAAGGAAGTAAATGAGGCTTACCAGGTTTTGAGCGACCAAAGCAAACGTCAAAAATACGACCAATTTGGGTCCGATTTTGAACAACAAGGTGGTTTTGGCGGCGGTGCCGGGTGGGAAGATTTTATGCGTGCCGCCCGCGGCCAAGGTGGGGGCGGTTTTGAATTTAATTTTGGCGGTGGTGATTTTGGCGATATTTTTGGAGACCTGTTTGGCGGAGGCGGCAGAGGGCGCCCTCGGCAGGGTGGGCAAACGCGCGGGCGAGATATTCAAGTGGATGTAGAATTAGATTTTAAAGAAGCGGCCTTTGGCGTGGAACGCGTAATAAACCTACGCAAACAAAGCAAATGTGACGTATGTAATGGTTCTGGTGGTGAACCTGGCAGTAAAATGGATTCGTGCGGCGAATGTAAGGGGCAGGGTCAAGTTGTACAAGTTCAACGTACTTTTTTAGGAGCTATGCAAACGGTTGTTACATGTGCAACTTGCCATGGCCGCGGCCAAACACACAGTAAAAAATGCAAACATTGTAGTGGTCACGGAGTACTTGCGAAATCAACCACCAACAAAGTTAAAATTCCGGCCGGTATCGATAATGGACAATCCATACGCGTCTCTGGGCACGGTGAGGCGGCCCCCCACGGCGGACAGAGTGGCGATTTGTATGTACAGGTTCATGTAAAACCTTCCCAACAATTCGAGCGTGACGGATCTGATGTCTACACCACTGCGGAAATTAATTTTCCACAAGCCGTGCTTGGTGACCATATTGGGGTGGAGACAATTGATGGCACAGTAAAAGTAGTGGTTCCCGAAGGTACTGAATCCGGTCAGTTAATACGCCTACGCGGTAAAGGCATTCAACACCTTTCGGGCAGTGGTAGGGGAGACCATTACGTACGCGTTAAAATAAATGTCCCGCGTAAAGTTAATAAAAATGCTAAGAAACTTCTGGAAGATTTAAAAAAAGAGTTATAAAGTAACTGTACACCTCCTACCAGGAGGTGTTTTGATAAAAATTGCTTAGTGCGTTATACTAGAGACTGTACAATGAGCATGTTTTATTTTTATATTTCAATATGAAAAAGTCTAATGGAGGGCCAAAAATAGTAATAGCGGTGTGTTTGGTTATACTTATCACGCTTACAATTGTAGCCATGGTGGTTGCCTCAACTCAAAAAACTTCAGCCAAGTCTGTACTCGATTTAACGCTTAGTAGTTTAAAGCAACAACCAACCATACAAGTAAATGGTATATTAACGGTATTTGATGCGGCTAAAAAGCCTTTTATTCCCGCGGTATATTTTTCTGTTTCCACGTCTCCGGAAAAAGCCACTGCTCTATGGAAGCTTATTCCACAAAATAATCGTCCAGAAAAAATTAAGCTCAGTGGCCTTGAAGCTTTGCGTTGGAAAAATACTCTTTCGCTGAATAATTTAAATAGTATTCTCGCCACGTTGTGGCCGCTCTATAAAGGCAGCAGCTCAACTCCCGAACAAATTGCTTTTTTTAAACCGCCGCTCAAAAAATTAACCGGTATATATGTCCAGCCAGTCATTGGCAAAACAGATTATTTGCCGCGTCAAATTACACTCGGTTGGTTTGCTTTGCAGGGCAAAAAAACCTATTCAGTTAGAATTGCCTTGCAATTAAGCGGTTTTATTTCACCTCAAAAAATAGCCCCAGACAAAAACGCCCAAACGGTAGTAAAATCAGTTACATCTTCACAAGAGCAAACCAGCCAACAAGATAATTTTTTAGCTCAAAACCAACCGGTCAATTCTCCATCTGCTCCAGGCAGAGCAGTTGATGTATTTGGAAATGGTGGAGTACAATCTAAAATGGTAGACAATCTGGGTGTGTCTGCAGGCCGAGACGCGCAGCGCCTTAACGATCTCAAAGCGTTGCAAACCGCGCTTGAGTTATATTTTTCTGACCAAGGAGCGTATCCGTCTGGCGTTGGTATTGCGCTTGGGGTATCTGGCCACGATTGTTTAAATAGCGATGGTTGGGCTTCGAGTGCCGATTGCCCGTATCCGTATATGATGCGCGTGCCTAAAGACCCAGGGTCGGCTACGTATGTGTATACACAAACCAATTTATCTTATTATATTGATGCTCAATTGGAAGGCTCACAGAATAGTCTCAGTGAGTCAATTAGGCTAACTCCAGCAGGAATTGCAAATCGATAGCTTGTATGGTAAAAAACGGCAAGAGCGAATTTGAAAAATTTTATAATACCCATTTAGACAAAGTGTATCGCTTTGTTTTTTTTCGTAGTGGGGCAAATAAAGAATTGACCGAAGATTTGGTATCTGAAATTTTTATGAAAGCTTTGGAACACTTTGATAGCTACGACGAAACACTCAGTCAGAGTGCTTGGGTTATGACAATTGCCCGTAACCATCTTATTAACTATTGGCGAGACAATAAAAAAACCTATAGTTTGCCGGAGAGCCAGGAGCTTGAGGATGGGGACTCGACAGTAGATGCATTTTGGCTAAAATCAGCTAAACATTTTTTTGATAAAGAGCAAAATAGGCGCGAAGTATATGAAGCTTTAGCCAAATTATCGCCCGAAGATGCTGAAATTGTAACCTTTCACTACCTTTTGGGGTATAGTTACTCAGAAATAGCCGCAATTAAACACACCTCGGAAGGAGCAATTAAAGTTGCTGCCCACCGGGCAATAAAAAAATTACGCATTGTTGTATGAAATGGTTTCGCTACAACGCATGGAAAATCAAAAAGGATGTGAAACCAACAGCCAGGTTTCGAGCTGCACTTTCTAAAAAATTGTCAGCCGCGTGGCTGAATTCCTACCCCCGCCTTTCATGGTATAAGGTACATATTACCCAAATCATTAGTGCTAGTATTGCCGGAATAGTGCTCGCGGGGAGTGTTGGTACAGGCGCCTATGCTTATACTAGCCCGGATGTTACTGAAGGTCACCCACTTTACCCGCTGAAACAAACCATAGAAAAAGTTGAAGAAAAAACACAAAGTTCGCCAGAAGCTAAGGCTCAATTTTATCTTAAACAATTAGCCAGGCGTGAAGCTGAAAAAAAGGTGCTCGAGCGAAAACAAAAACAAACGCAAAAATTGGAAGATCAGATGGATCGCGTTGAGAATAAATTAGAGACGGTTGAGCGACAAATAAATACCAGTACACTCGTTACGAACACGGCCCTCCGAATCAAGATATACAACGCATTTCAAGAGCATCGCGAACGGCTGGAAAATAGAAAAAATATTTTAGCCAATCGTCTTCAAGAAAAAGATGGTGTTAAAGATACGACAAGCACAGAACCAAGCGACTTTGAAAATTTTTCAGATACTATTAAGATAGTACCAAATTATCAAGCCACAACAACGCAAGTCGAAGGGCAGCGCAAATATTTTTTCGACGCTCAAAAAAAACGGTTTGAACAAATTAACCAGCGCATTAAACGTATTAATGAAAAGCTCGACCGTTTAGAAAACGTTTCTTCTTCTGCTCAAGAAGAACCGAGTGGTGACCAGGAACTAAAGCGTGCCAAATCCGATAATGTAAAAATTGAACGCCAGGAACTAAAAGACGAGAACCAAGAGTAACAAGATTAAATAGCACGATTTCGTATCGTCGAAACGAAATTATTAATTAATTTTTAAAAAAATGTATATTATATGAAAAAAATATTTGCCACACTAACTATTTTAACTCTTGCTTTGGTGCAAACGGCCCCAGCGTTTGCCTCAGAAGCAACCAGCACATTGTCTACCGTTAAACGCGGAGAAGCAGTACGCGAATTACGTAAAGATATTAATGAACAGCGTAAAGAATTACAAGATAAGTTTAAAGATGAGCGCAAGACCGCCGAAAATAAGCTAAAGGAAGAAAAAAAAGATTTACAGAACAAGTTTAAAGATGAATTACAAAAGTTAAATGATTCCTTTAAACAAAAACGTGATGAATTGAGGAAAAAATTGTTTCGTCGGCAAGTAAATATTCGCGGAGAATTAACTACAATAAGCGGGGCTACTTTGCCAGCCACGCTAACGGTAAAAGTTAGTTCTATTTCACCAGATTTTCATGAGCAGTGGGCTACGGTTTCAAGTTCAACATTTCCAACTAAAGATTCAGTAGTTACAGTTAAAATCGACAATAAAGCAAGGTCAGTGCGCCGTTTTTGGGGCAAGAGTTCGCTAGATGAGTTTACCGCCGGCGACGCAATCCACGTGGTAGGCCGTTTAAACGCCGATGGCACCATCTCGGCATCGGTTGTACAAGATAATTCAATTCAGGCGACTCACGCAGTGCGTGTCGGAACAATTGCTTCTCTGGATACCGCCGCCAAATCATTCACTTTAAATGCTGCTGGTTCATCGACATTAGCATTCATCGTTAAAACCAGTAGTGCTACTCAGTTTAAGATTCCTGGATTAACCACCAGCACATTTTCCAACCTAAATGTAGGCGATAAAGTATGGGTTCGCGGTGTTGTAAACACGCGCACCAAAGTAATTAATGCCAGTGTTGTTAAGGTAATGAAGTCATTAGTCACTCCAACGTCACCAACGTCACCAACCTCAACTGCTTCATCGATCTAAATAGTATCACAAAAACAGACCCCAGAAGGGCCTGTTTTTTATTTCATTTTTTCATCCAGAACTTTATTTACCTCAGCGTCGGCTTCTTTATTCCCTGCTCGCAAAGTGTGCCGATATGTTACCTTTTTAAATTGGGCGGCTACATTGTATACTTGGATAAACAATTTTTGAAGTGTTGGTTCTTTAACTTTATATTCTCGGCGCATCTGTTTTACAACAAGCTCGCTATCAAGCACACAATCTACCTCGGTAGCGCCAAGTTCTTTGGCTTTTTTAAGAGCCGAAAGGAGCGCAGAGTATTCGGCAAAGTTATTAGTTTGGTTACCAAGGTATTCTCCATAATGAGATAAAATTTCACCGGCCTCATTTTTGATAACAATGCCCGTCGCGGCCGGTCCAGGGTTACCGCGCGACCCGCCATCGGTGTGAGTAATTAACTTCATAAGATTAATAGTTTAGTTTCCATAGTCCATGTGTATCTTGCAAATAAAGCACTCGATTTGTTGTGTCGGCAGTTACATTTGTTATTCCAGATAGAGCAAATTCATCTTGTATAAGATAATTAGGAAACAGAATTGATAACCGACCATCTCGGACGAGCGCCAGAGTATCATATTCATCAAGCGGAGTAACTGAGGATATTGACCCACCAAATCGATTAACTAATTTTGGGTCAGCTCCTTCCTGGTAATTCCACAACTCGGATGGTGTAGAAATAAACCAAGTATTAGTGAAAGCGGAACGTACTATAGAGCCATGCGGAAACATGAATTGAGTGCCTGGAGTAAGAAGAGCTGTATCATTAGTGATTTTATTTTTTAGAAAAATACTTTGTCCGGTGGCATAGATAAAACGCCACTGTGCAGAATTGTCCTGGAGAGTTATTTGTGGCCAACGATTTTTAAAACCAAGGGCATCTTTAGTTATATAAAGAGTAGTAGTTGTTTCCGGATCGAGAGTCCAAAGTTCACTCCCCTCCATAAACCAACTTAATAGAGCCTGGGAATTAATAGTTATTTTTTGTTCAGTGCGTGGTAAAAAGCTGTACAGACCATTTGCGGTGCTATAGTAAAGTTCCGGTTCGGCGCTATTACGCCACTGCCAGTTGGTGATTTCAGTAGTATCTGGCGTAATAATTTTAAATTGTCGGTCAAAATGTTCAGCATCAAAAATTATTAAGTATGTGTACGGTTCATTTGTTCCGCTCACCGCCACGTAATTAAATTTTGTTGACCAATGTAGTAATATATCTTGTGTTCCAGGTAAACGTGCCAGCTCACTAATTTTTTTGGTTGGCACGTTATAAAGCCAAAGGATAGTTGTGGTGGTATTTTTTTGAGGAAATATTACAAATTTACCGTCGAATGATATTTCAGGCTTCTCGAAAGTTCCAGACGCTATGAGTTCGGGTTTGGTATCGCGAATCAGGTGAAGATTATTTATATATAAAGTTTTACCGTTTTCAATGATAATTTCTTTTTCCCAACTATGGTACCCAGGAGCGGTGAGACGCAGCTGATATTTTTGTGGCGAAATATTTGAGAGACGAATGGGAATAGTTTTGTCAAGAAGTAAGTTATTAAGGTACGCGTTGGTTTGTTTGGGAACCACGTCTATACTGATGCTGCCAGTTTCTCGCCAAAAACCGTTGCGCGCATCATAACGAAATCCGGCAGTATAGAAAAGTACCAAAGGCAGCGAAACACAAAAAATAATTAAAAAAATTATAAAAGTAAGCAGGCGCCAACGGTGTGTAAATATTGATCCTGGATATTCCATGGAAAAAGCACTAAAAGTTGCTAAAATATACTCTGTACGGTATACTTAATAATACGCGAAAAATAACTATCAGTCAAAGCTATATGTCATATTTAACAATCAAAGGCGGGGGAAAATTACATGGTACAATTGAAAATCAAACTTCTAAAAATGCCGCTGAAGCAATTATTTGTGCAAGTGTGATGATTGGGGGCAAGACCACGCTTCGCGATGTCCCCAAGATCGAAAGCGTCAATCGTATTTTGGAACTTCTTGCAAGTATTGGCGTTCATATTGAGTGGACAAACGACGCGCGGTTAATACTGGACTCATCAGGGCCACTCGCGCTACAGTCTATGGACCGCCACGCCGCGGAAGTCGCTCGGACCTCGCTCCTACTCATGGGGGCCCTATCGTCTCGAACTAAACAATATAAATTATATCGCTCTGGTGGTTGCCATTTGGGAGAGCGAACCGTAAGGCCTCATTTGTTCGCACTCAAAAAATTAGGTGTTCATGTTACCACACATGACGGTTATTATAATATTAAAAATGATGCAGAACGGCGCGGCACCAAAGTAGTAATGTATGAATCTGGCGATACTACAACCGAAAATGCCATCATGGCGGCGGTATTAGCCAAAGGAACTACCATTATCAAAATGGCTTCGGCCAACTACATGGTGCAAGATTTGTGTTACTTTTTGGTGTCGGCTGGAGCGGATATTTCAGGAATTGGAACTACTACGCTTGTCATCAATGGCGTTAAAAAATTACACTCAGTAGACAATTATCCGGTTATGCCAGACCCGATTGCGGCCATGACTTTTGTTGCCGCCGCCATTGTTACCGGTTCCACGCTTACAGTGACAAATTGTCCGTTGGAATTTTTAGAATTAGAATTAGAAAAACTTTTGGTGATGGGCCAGAAGTTTGAAATTAAAAATCAACGCCAATCCAAAAATGGTTTTTTCGATATTGTAGATATCAAAATAATGCCAAGCCTGCTCAAGGCTTTGCCCGATAAAGTATATGGCCGTCCGTTCCCTGGTTTAAATATTGATAATCTGCCATTTTTTATTCCTATTCTCACGCAGGCTACAGGCCGCTCGCTCGTGCATGATTGGGCTTATGAAAACCGTGCGGTGTATGCGTTAGAACTGCAAAAATTGGGCGCCGCTATCACATTGCTCGACCCGCACCGTTTGTGGGTTGAAGGGCCAACTATTTTTACTTCCAACGAAATTATTTGTCCACCAGCACTCCGACCAGCCGTTAATATTCTACTCTGTATGTTAGCCGCAAAAGGTACATCAGTTTTACGAAATACCTACATAATAGATCGTGGCTATGAAAATTTATATGCTGTTTTAAACAAAGCCGGTGCGGACATCACAGTCCACAAGGAATAACTTCGTTATATTATGGATTCATCTTCATCTAACGGGCAACAAGTTGATAGCCGAGTTCGTTTTCACACATGGGTAATTTTTGTAGTGTTAGCGTTTGGTGTAGGTATTTTCGTTGGCCGAAAACAAATCGCAGGTTCGTCCCCATTGTCCGCTTCCAGTACCAGTGGAATAATTAATGTAGTTAACCAAGATCGTCTTGAGTCGCACGCCAAAAGTGTGGAGTTTAATCAATTTTGGCAAATTTGGGATCGTATTGAAAAAAAATTTGTTCACCAACCGGTTAAAGAGTCAGATATTTTTTATGGAGCCTTACAAGGCATGGTAGCCGGTCTTGGTGATCCGTATTCAACATTTTTTCCTCCTAAAGCCGCCAGCGAATTTATAAAAAGTTTGTCTGGAGAGTTTAGCGGCATTGGTGCCGAAATTGGAATTAAAAATGGCGACTTAGTTGTAGTTGCCCCTCTGCCCAGTTCACCAGCCGAGCAAGCCGGGCTACGACCCGGGGACAAGATTGTGGCAATTGACGCGCTCCCGACGGCGGGGATGGATGTTAATACGGCGGTGATGCACATTCGTGGGCCGGCTGGGACTACCACCACTCTTTTTATTGCCCGTGATGGTGTAAGTAAAGGCAAAGAATATATTATCAAACGGGCCAACATTAACGTACCGGCTATAATTATGAAAATACTGCCGGGGAATGTTGCTCATATTCGTATTATGCAATTTAACGATCGTACCATGCCAGAGTTTTTAAATTCAATTAATGAAATAAAAAGAAAGCCTGTTGCCGGATTAATTATTGACTTGCGCAACAATCCGGGTGGGCTCTTAGACAGCGCTGTTAGCATGGCCAGTCAATGGATAGAAAATGGGATTATAGTAAAAGAAAAACTATTCGATGGGAGCGAGCGTGTTCACGAAACAGAAGGCGATCATCCGCTCACCAAATACAAAACTGTTGTACTCATCAACGGCGGCTCAGCCTCAGCTTCAGAAATTGTAGCGGGGGCTCTTCACGATCATAATAAAGCAACAATTATTGGTGAAAAATCATTTGGTAAAGGGTCGGTGCAAGATTTAGAAGAATTTTCGGACGGTTCTTCGCTCAAGCTCACTATTGCCGAGTGGTTTACTCCTAACGGTGTTAATATTAATCAAAAGGGCATTGTGCCGGATATTGAAGTTAAAGAGGACTTTGAGAAAGAAAAAATTGGCGAAGATGTTATGATTAAAAAAGCCCTCGAATTATTAATTGGGGCTTCGACAACGGCCTCACTCTAAAGAAGTTATAAAAATATACTAAGGCTAAATGCGGTCCATCCAGTGTCGATCGGTTTCCACATTTAATTCAAGGTATATTTTTTTATTGGTGGCCTGCTCTAGCTCGCGTCGTGCGCCTTGACCAATTTCTTTAATCGCTCGTCCGCCGGCGCCGATAATCATTTGTTTGTAGCGCTGATCAAACGTAAAAATCGTGGCCTTTATAACAATAATTTCTGGCTTTTCTTCCACTTCGGTAATTTCTACATGGGTAGAATAAGGAACTTCTTTGCGCAAGGCTAAAAATATTTTTTCTCGAATTAATTCCGCAATCCAAAAATTTTTGTCGATGTTAGTTAATTGTTCTGGCGGGTAGAAAGGTTCGCCTTCGGGAAGGAGTGTAAAAATTTTTTCAATTAACGGCTCGGTATGACGGTTGCGGAGGGCCGATAATTCAAACACGCTTTCAAATTCTGCGCTTAAAGCACGGTAATCTTCCAAAAATTCTTTTTGTTCTTTGGGGAGGTCGCTTTTATTTATAACTAATATTTTAGGAACATCAAGCGGGCGTAAGAGCGAGAGTGAAAAACGTTCTTCAGGACCAACTGGTTTTGTGGGGTCGACTACGTACAGAATTACATCAATATCACGAAGGGCATCTCGTACGCTCTCCAAAAGTTTACCGGCTAAACGGCTGCGTCCTTGTTTAAAAACACCAGGGGTGTCTACTAGCACAGCCTGTCCTTGGGGTCGGTTAATAACCCCATGAATAAGGTTACGAGTGGTTTGGGGCTTGTCGGTAACGGCTGCAATTTTAGTCCCAACCAGCGTATTCATAAGAGTGGATTTGCCAACATTGGAACGTCCAATTAGGCTTACCATGCCGCTTTTAAGTTGTTTTGTGCCAACTTCCATAGGCTAATTTGACAAGTAGGTAAATCAGTATTGCTCTCTTTTTTAAACTATTGTATAATACTAACAGAAATCTTGGTAAAAATCAAGATTAATTTATTGTTAAATTTAAATGAGTTATCATGAAGGTAATTTTGCTACAAAAAGTCACTGGTCTCGGGAATGCCGATGAAGTAAAAGAAGTCGCCGAAGGGTATGCGCGTAATTTTTTATTTCCCAAGCATTTAGCTGTTCAGGCTTCCGGCCAAGCTATGCAAGAAAGGGATGCCCACCATCGCAAGCTCGCGAAAGAAGCTGAACAGGATTTAAAAATACAAGAATCGTTAGCCGAAAGATTAGATGGTCTTGAGATTGAGCTATTTGAAAAATGTAACGAAAATGGGTTGCTCTATGCGGCGGTAACACCTAAAAAGGTAAGCGAGGCACTCGCCAAAATGAATCTAGCTGTCGACGCTCAGCATATTCATATGCGGCCCATAAAAGAGCTGGGCAACGCAGAAGCAACCATTAAGTTGCAGCATGGTTTGGAGGCTACGGTTGCGCTGGTAGTGTCCCCAAAAAAATAGTTT
Organism: uncultured Gammaproteobacteria bacterium; assembly: GCA_964533715.1. GTDB lineage: Bacteria > Patescibacteriota > Patescibacteriia > Magasanikbacterales > GWA2-37-8 > CAZHNI01. The sequence continues at coordinate 32,467 of CAZHNI010000004.1, forward strand.
ACTTTTACATCAGCGGTCACGCTGATTTTAAATAATTCTCATTTGTGATGTATGGCTAAGACGAAATATATCTTTGTGGTAGGGGGGGTAATGAGTAGCGTAGGTAAGGGAGTAGCCGCATCTTCGATTGGAGCAATTTTACAGGCGCGTGGTTTTAAAGTAACCAATGTTAAATGTGACATGTACGTAAATTTGGACGCCGGCACCATACGGCCAACTGAACATGGTGAGGTTTTTGTTGGCGAAGATGGCATTGAAGCTGATCAGGATCTTGGCAACTACGAACGTTTTACCAGCAACCCCATGAGCTCCCTTAATTACGTAACGACTGGTCAAGTTTATCAAGAAGTTATTCGCCGTGAAAGAAATTTGGAATATGGTGGGGAAGACGTTGAAGTGGTTCCCGATGTCCCTAACGAAATTATTAGACGTCTCAAGCTGGCCGCCAAAAAAGATGAAGCCGAAATTGTGGTGGTAGAATTCGGCGGAACAGTTGGCGAATATCAAGTGCTTCTTTTTTTGGAAGCGGCCCGCATTATGAAAGTAAAAAATCCTTCCGATGTTGCTTTTGTGTTAGTGAGCTATTTACCGCTTCCGCGCCATGTAGGTGAAATGAAAACCAAACCAACACAATATGCGGTGCGGACTTTAAATGCAGCCGGAATTATGGCTGATTTTATTGTGGCACGCGGCGAACAAGCTTTAGACGCGCGCCGGAGACAAATTTTGGCTACAGTATGTAATTTGCATGATGGCATGGTTATAGCCGCACCAGATGTAGAATCGATTTATGATGTGCCAGTACAATTCCATAATCAAAATTTTGATGGTCGTTTACTGCGTTCACTTCATCTCCGGGCAAGAAAAAATGATTTTAAGGCGTGGAAAGATTTTTCTAAAAAAGTAAAAAAACTTAAAGGCACACTTAAAGTTGGTTTAGTAGGAAAATATTTTGCAACCGGTAATTTTACATTGGCCGACTCATATATTTCTGTTATTGAAGCAATTAAGCATGCCGCTTGGAGTGTGGGGGCCAAACCAGAATTGGTCTGGATAGATTCAGAAACATATGAGAAAGATCCTAAAAAAGTTAATGAGCTATCTCAGTTTGATGCTGTAATTGTTCCCGGTGGTTTTGGGACACGCGGTATCGAAGGCATTATTTCAGCAATTCGTTATGTTCGCGAACACGGTATTCCATACCTTGGTTTGTGCTATGGTATGCAACTTGCGGTTATAGAATTTGCTCGCAATGTGCTCGGTTTAGAAGGCGCCCACACGGTAGAATGCGCGCCAAATACCAAATTTCCCATCATTCATGTCAATTCTGTGCAGGCAAAAAATATTGCCGAGAATAATTATGGCGGCACCATGCGTCTTGGCAGTTATCGGTGTGCCTTAAAAAAAGGAACGCATTCCGAGCGTTTATATGGAGCTTCTGAAGTAAACGAGCGGCATCGACACCGTTATGAATTTAACAACGAATTTCGTGCCAAAGTAGAAGCTGCTGGTCTTATAGTGGCCGGTGTTAACCCAGATAGAGATTTGGTAGAAATTATTGAACTTAAAAATCATCCTTATTTTGTGGGTACTCAATTTCATCCGGAATTTAAATCAGGGCCACTGTCACCGCATCCATTATTTATTGGCTTAATGAAATCAGCCCTTGCCAAACAGAAAAAGAGCCAAGTGTGAGGCTCTTTGCATAAAGTTATTGTTGTTTTAGCGTCCCGCCAAGGAACCAAGAATACCAATCGTCCTAAGGAGAATAATACAATCGAGGATAAACCCTCGATTTTTTATGTAATATAAATCATATTCTAACTTTGCCAAATTTTCATCAATGGTTCCGTAATATGAACTGTGAAGCTGTGCCCAGCCAGTTATACCTGGTTTAATAAGATGTCGCAAAGCATAGGGTGGCATTCTGTCGGTAAGTTCTTTCACAAATTCTGGTCTCTCTGGCCGTGGGCCAACAATACCCATGTTGCCTTGCAGTATATTAATAAATTGGGGCACTTCATCCAGGCGTACGCGACGCAAAAATTTTCCAACCGCAGTTATACGGCTGTCGTTTATTTTGGCGAATTCCGGCCCGTCCACTTCAGCGCTGCCGTCTGCGGAAAGGGAATGCATGGTGCGAAATTTATAAATAGTAAAAGGCCGGCCAGCCCGCCCGATGCGTTTTTGTTTAAAAAATATCAGACCGGGTGAATTTATTTTAATAAGTAAAGCAACAAAAGGTAGTGTAATAAGGAAAAAAATTGCCATCACAAGAGCCAGGGTGTAATCAAGCAAAATACGAATGCGATCGTAGATTTTTTTTTGGTGTTCACGTAAATTAGTTAAAAACCAAGCGTCGGCAAAAGTGAATGGTGGAATTCTGCCTAGAATTTCTTCATAAAAATAAGCCAAATCAACCACCTCCACTTGTCGATATAAGTTAGCGTATAATTCTGCAAGTAATACATTATTCTTAGTAAGTTCCGGGGCAATAACAATAAGTTGGACTTTTGAGACGTGTCTGTTGTTTTCCAGCTCTTTAAGGGTTGGAGCAATTGGCAAATCGGCGAGCGCAGGAGAAATATTTGGTATATCCCCAACATGAATAATTCCACTTACGGTAAACCCACGTTGTGATTCTTTGCGAAAAAGACGAACAAGCTCTTCGACTTCTGGGGTAACACCGGCAAAAACAACATTGCTGCGCAAAATAACTGCCGATACGAAACGATTGTGCAAGTAACGCCAGATGGCGACAAGACCAAAACCAGAAACGCTGGTTAGAAGTAAAATAGTTTTTGGTGTCAAAAAATTTGTCGGAAATAGATAAAAATAAATAATACCAACAACTATCCATAAAATAGCAACAATCGCCAGTTTTTGGAAAAAAGTCCATGAGTTTTTGGCTCGGTTGACATCATATAAACCGGCGATAAATAAAAGCAACGCGGCTCCGAAGAACAAAATGATAAATGATGGGGTGAGTGTGACGAGACGATTGGTTGGAATTTCAAAATAACGAACGGCAAGCGCAGCGTAAAAACCAATAAAAAGTAAGATAATATCACCGGCAAACAGAATGAATTGTTTAAAACGATACATAGCGCTTACTAAACAAATAATTGTTAATATAAATAAAGTAAGGTATACTATAATAATAACCCTTAAATTTGTATGGCATGTTTAAAGTATACCTCAAAACAGCAAAAAAATCAATATTAATTGGGTTTATCGCTACTTTTTGTTTAGTCAATAACCCGGTAAGTGCACGAACTCCGTTCGATCCAGAATATCCAACTCAGGAAGTCTTGTGGCAGCAAATCGGGGCCGAGAACGCTTGGAAATATACCACCGGGTCTCGTGATGTCACAGTGGCAGTTATTGACACCGGAATTGATACCTGGCACGACGATCTTCGGGACAATATTTGGACAAACCCCTACGAAATTCCTGGCAATGGTATTGACGATGATCATAATGGGTATATCGATGATATAAATGGATGGAATTTTGTAGAAAATAATAATGACGTACGGACGTCGGTGATAGGAACGAGTAACGATCCAGAGGCAGTTCGACATGGTACCGTTATCGCTGGTCTCATTGGGGCAGTAGGAGATAATGGCAAAAATGGCACTGGTCTTAATTGGCATGTTAAAATAATGCCAATCAGAGCGATATTAAGTACCGGCGAGGGTGATTACAGTACGGTAATTCAAGCTATAGATTATGCCGTAAATAATGGCGCCGATATTATTAGCCTTAGTTTTGTAGGCAACGAAAACGATTCAGCTCTACGCGATCGTTTGCGGACTGCTTATGATAAAGGAATATTAGTTGTTGCTGCAGCTGGTAACCATACGCATGATATAGTAGGCGATTTTGACAGTCGCCCAGTTTTTCCAGCTTGTTATGATAGTGGTGATACTGTTAACTGGATGTTAACCGTTGGTTCGGTAAATTCGTTTGGCCAGCTTAGCTCTTTTAGTAATTTTGGAAGTTGTGTTGATATAGTCGCTCCGGGAGAAAATATTTTTAGCACCGAACGATATGCTCCCCAGTATGGGTATTCGCGGGAGTTTGGTGGTCCCTGGAAGGGAACATCTTTTGCGGCACCGCTCGTAGCCGGCGCAGCCGCTTTGGTTAAATCACTCCAACCGGAATGGAGGGCAAAAGAGCTTATTGAGGTTTTAGATAATGCAGCTGACCCGATAGATTCGGTTAATTTGGCCTATCAGGGTAAGTTGGGCCACGGGCGTTTAAATGTCGCTAAGGCTGTCGATATTGCACTTAAATTAAAACCAAGTGGCCCAGTTGGCGGGTTCTATTATTATTTTTCATCCTCAACAATTTCTCGACTTAATTTCACTACACGTAAAACAGAAACCGTTCAATCCCTCGGTGGCGACACAATTCAGAGCGTGGCTCTGTACAATCCAAACGTTGGACTCAAGGCACAAATAGCAGCTTTGGTTGCGAGGCGGTCATTTTATTATGTGCGCTTATTAAAAGATACGGGAGAGCCGCTGAGTGAATTTTCTTTAGAAATTCCAATTAACAGACAAACGGTAGTTAAAAAATTAAAGACAACTCCTCTGGCTTCTTCTCCTGGCAGATTTGTCGTTGAAGTATATTATCCACAGAAAAATAAAACAATATTTAAGGTATTCAATGATCGTGGTGAGATAGTTAAAGAAATTCCATTTTTTGGATCAGTTGAAGCGTGGACACTCGGCCGTTTTGAACCAGTAATTTTTGTGGGTGCAAAAACTAGCCGCAACCTTGTTTTTAGCCGCCTGCCGCTTGATGGATCGGTTGGTTCATCATACTCAATACCTCAAGCCGGTGCCGTTAAAATTGACGCTTTGCGTAGTGGTCACCTCAATCAAGGTGAAGGTGAAGAGATTGTTTTTTTAGCCCACCGTTCTAATAAAATTGAAAATATGATAGTAAATTTTGAAAAAAAGACCGCCACCACTACCTTGGTGAGCGAAACGCGCGATAAGGCGCCATGGCGTTTGCTGCTAGCCGACTCCACCGCTAGCGAGGAGGCTCTACTCTTTCCGTTTGCGGTAAATGGAGGTATTTTCCGTTTAGTAACCACGGATGGCAGTCCGGTAGCGGAAATTAAATTGCCTGTGCTAATTGGAACAACAGAATAGGTTATTGCTATTATTGTCAAATAACAACAAAACTGATATAGTAACTTGTGTGGCAAAGTGCTAAAAATTATACAAATGCGTTATTTCTAGAGTTGTATGGATAATCCTATTTTTGAAAAAAAGAATGTCTTAGTCATCGGCGGGGCCGGGTTTATTGGTTCACATTTATGTGAACGAATCCTCAAAGAAGCAAATGTTATCTGTGTTGATAATTTTTCCAATTCCCGTCCCGAAAATATTAGCCACCTTTTACAGTATTCGGACTTTGAATTTATTAATCACGACATTAACCAGCCGCTCAATTTAGAAGCGTTTGATGAGCTTGATAAATTTAAAGTTAAATTTCAAGGTGTTCAGGAAATTTATAACCTAGCCTGCCCCACCAGTCCGAAAAATTTTGAAAAACAAAAAATCCCAACGCTTTTTACCAATTCTATAGGAATGATTAACACACTCGAGCTCGCCGTTAAACACCGCGCCAAATATTTGTTTACTTCAAGTGCTGTAATTTATGGTGACCAGGCCGATACCACTAAATACCTTAAAGAAAATGACCCAGGGTATGTTAATCAGCTTTCACCGCGTGCTTGCTTTGATGAAGGAAAGCGTTTTGCGGAAACCTGTGTGGCAACATATGGTCAGGTATACGGAATTGATACTAAAATTGCGCGTGTGTTTACCACCTATGGCCCACACATGCGTTTGTTTGAACAACAACTTATTCCCGATTTTATTATTAACGCGCTTGAAGGTAAAGATTTAGTATTGTATGGCGATGAAAATTTTTCTACCTCGCTTTGTTATGTAACCGATATGGTGGATGGGCTAGTGCGTGTTATGGGGAGTAACCCGGAAGTAAAAGTAGTTAATATTGGCGGCGATCGCGCCATAAAATATCGTGAAGTAGCACAAATGATTTTAAACATTACTGGCTCAAGTTCTAAAATTAGATTCGAACCGCCACTTCTCTTCTTAAGCAAGAAAGGCGCTCCGGATTTAAGTTTTATTAAAGAATCCTTGGGGTGGCTTCCGCTCGTTCGTTTAGAAGATGGTTTGCGCAAGACAGTAGACTATGTTATTTCGCATAAAGAAGTGTTAGTATTCGATGATATGGGGCGTGCTGAAAAATAATGTATGGACGCGCTTGTATTAATTCCAGCATTCAATGAAGGAAAAATAATTGGTCGCGTTATTCGCGGCCTTTTTGAACATGGGTGGAAGCAGGTTGTGGTGATTGATGATGGCTCGAACGACGACACGGCGGAAGAAGCGCAGAAGGCCGGGGCCTTGGTTCTTTGCCACAAAATAAATAGGGGGCAAGGCGCGGCTTTAGAAACCGGTAACGAATACGCACGGCGCTTTGGCGCAAATTTTGTGGTTCATTTTGATGGAGACAATCAAATGAATGCGGAAGACATTGCTGGAGCTTTGCGGCGAGTAGAAAGTGGAGAAACCGACATAGTGCTAGGGTCCCGTTTTTTAGATAATCGTTCACGATTACCGTGGTCAAAAAAATACGTTATTTTACCATTAAGTCGCTGGGTAAATTTTGTGTTTACGGGCGTAAAGCTCACTGATGCTCACAATGGTTTTAGAATTTTTAACCGCCGGGCGCTTAATGCTATTACTATCACTCAAGACGGAATGGCTCACAATACCGAAATTCCTAGGCAAATTAAAAAATATAATTTAAAATTTGTAGAATATCCGGTTGAGATTGTGTATCATGAATATGGACAGGGGATGGGCGGCGGGCTGCGTGTGGTAATAGATTTAATCAAAGCTTTGTTTGTGTAAAAACAATTGTCATTCTGAGGGAGTGAAACGACCGAAGAATCTCTGTCCGTTGATGATTGAGACAGAGATCCTTCCCCTCGACTTTACTCGGGGTCAGGATGACATTAAAATATTTTTTTATGTACCTAATCCAAATTCTTTTACCTCTCTTTTTTATCTTCGCTGCCATTAAGGCAATTGGCAAATATAAAAAAGGTGATATTACCCTTGGTATGATGTTTATCTGGCTTCTGGTTTGGATAGTGGGTGTTGTGGTAGTTTTAACACCAAACAGCACATTTTATGCCGCTCGTTTTCTCGGTGTGACCCGTGGGGCCGATGCTGTTGTCTATAGCGCTCTAGCGGTATTATTTTTTGTTGTTTTTCGCATGCTTGTTTCTGTAGAGAAATTAAAGAGAGAAGTGACAAAGCTGACGAGAGAGCTTGCACTCAGGGATAAGAAAGAATAGTTATGAAAATTGCCCATGTTGTTTCCACATTTTATCCGCACCACGGGGGGATGGGTGCAGTGGTTTATGATGAAGCTGGTGCTTTGGCTCGCCGTGGACACCAGGTAACTGTTCTTACCATGCGCTATCCGGGCGATGTAGAGGTAGAGGAGCGTGATGGTTTTTTTATTAAGCAATTAAGTCCAATTTTTCGTTTGGGAGATGGGGGAGTAGTAAGTTGGAAAGACCAACTGAGTAATTTTGATGTAATTCACCTACATGTGCCGTGGTATGGTGCTATAAGTGGTGCAATAGCGGAATGTGTGCGAATTCAAAAGCCTTTTGTTGTTACCATCCATATGGTGGGCAAACCGCGGGGCATAGTAAAAAATGTATTTAAATTTGTTGATGAGATTAAAACAAATAAAAAATTATTCAAATACGCTAAAAAGATATTTGTTGTTAATAAAAATTATTTTTTAAATTCATATAAAGGCGCCGACCAAGCTATTGAATTACCAAATCTGATTGATACTAATATTTTTTCTCCGGGCGAGGCACAGCGAAATATTTTTGGTGAGTTAAACAAACCAGACACAAAAATAATTTTATTTGTTGGTAATTTGTTGCCCCTTAAGCGTTTGGATTTACTTCTTAAGGCTGTGGCGAACGGTGAAAAAAATTGGCGGCTGGCCGTGGTAGGAGGCGGCTACGCCGAAGCAGAGTATAAAAAATTAGCTGAAAAATTAGGAATTTCTAACAGGGTTACATTTTTTGGATCGGTCGAACGTCAAAAACTTCCTCTGTTTTACCGTAGCGCCGATGTTGTGGTGGTGCCATCGGATACAGAATCTTTTTCACTGGTTGCGGCAGAGGCTTTGGCCTGCGGAACGCCCGTGGTGGCGAGTGATAATGCCGGGCTAGTAGGGGCTTTGAAAAATATTAGTAATATCACTTTTTTTTCAGCCGGCAATTCTGTGGCATTAACCGACGCTGTGAGGCAGGTATTTATGTGTGGCAATGATGAAGCTCGCCAACTATCCATTCGCGGTAAAAATGACGTAAATGAGCGTTATACAATTGATAATCACCTAAATGTTTTAGAAAGTGTATATAAGACTTTGCTATGAAATTAATCTCCTTAAATATTTGGGGAGGGCGCGCGGGTTTTGGCAGATTGTTAAAATTTTTTTCGGATAATAAGGATGCTGATATTTTTTGTTTACAAGAAGTTTGGAATGGAGGGGAGGAAATTATGATTAAGCGTGTTGACCGTGGAAATGACGCTTTTATTGTCCCAAGAAATTTGATAAGCATTGCAAGTATTCTCTCCGATTTTAATTATTATTTTCACCCACAAGTGAAAAATTATTATGGCTTAACAGTTTTTGTCAAAAAGACACTTGCCATAAAACAGATTGGAGAATTATTTGTGCATAAAGATAGAGAACTTGTGGGACCAAGATTTGGTGCTCACGGACGAAATATTCAATATATTGTTATTGAAACAAACAATAGATTGCGAACCATAATAAATTTTCATGGTCTATGGACTGGTGACGGGAAAGATGATAATAACGACAGGTTGGTGCAGTCGAATAATATTATAAATTTTTTAAAGACCCAAAGCAACCCAATTGTTTTAGTGGGTGATTTTAATCTTTTACCAGAAACTGAAAGTATTAAAAAATTTGAAATTTTCGGAATGAGAAATTTAATTCGTGAAGGAGGATTTGTTTCCACCAGAACAAAATTGTATACCAAAGAGCATCGTTTTGCCGACTATGCTTTTGTCACAAAAGATATAACAATAAAAAATTTTACTGTTATGCCAGACGAGGTTTCCGATCACAGTCCACTTTATTTAGAATTTGAATAGAATGACTTTTAATTACGAACAATCAATTTGGGGGAGAGGTGAAGCTAGTCTTAGGTGGAAAGACCCCACAGCCGTGCGGCTTAAGGAATCTCTACGGTCGCTAGGCCCTCTTGCCACAGGCGCAAAAGTGTTAGAAGTTGGCACGGGAGCCGGGCAGTTTATTCGTGCCATTAAACGCTTAAGAAGTGAGCTGGACTGTTTTGGTTGTGATATAAGTTCGGAAGCGATTCGGATTGCACGCGCCAAAAATGATGGTGTTGCCTATGAAGTAAGCCAAGACTACCATTTTCCGTATGCGGACAACTCGATGGATGCCGTGGTAATTTTTGATGTTCTTGAACATGTTGCAGACCCTAAAAAATTATTGGCAGAAGTGAATCGTGTGCTTAAAACTAGCGGCATTTTTTACGCCTTTGTTCCGTGTGAGAATGACGTTTCATCTTTGTGGCATTTGCTTAATTTTTTACATCTCAAGCGCAATCTCACACAAAAATATGCCGGGCATATCCAGTTTTTTAAAAGAAAGGAACTCCTTAAATTATTTCAAGAGGTCAACTTTACCATCACACGTCTGCGCTACAGCGAGCACTTTGTGGGGCAATGTCTTGGAGTCTTGGCCTTTTTATTAATGCATAGAGCCTCGCAGCGTTTAAGCGGCCAACAAATTAATAATGAAGCATATTTTACTCGTGCAAACGGTAATACATTTATTAGCGCTATCAAAAATTTTGTTAATCGTATCGTGTACCTAGAGTCCTCAATCTTATCTTTTTTGCCTTCACCTAATGTGCATGTAACTGTTTTTAAAAAGTAAATTATAGTGCAAAATGGCTAGGTATATAATTGTCATTCCGACCGAAGTGGAGGAATCCCTTGATCCGTGAGTCACAACGGTCAAGCGATTTCTCGACTCGGCTTTCGCCTCGCCTGTCTGCGCAGGCAGGCTCGAAATGACAGTCAGAGCAATTCGCGAATTATTCACCAAGCTCTGTAAAACATTTATATTCATTTATGACTCGCGTCGCCCATGTTATTCCTGCGGCCTTTAATTATTTTGACGATATTCAATCGGAAGCTTTTTCTTTAGTAGAAGGTCTAGGCGAATTGGGCATAGACAATGAAGCGTTCACTATTGAGTTTGGTGGATCAGTTTCAAAATCAAAACACGAACGGGTGGAGCGAGTGGCACCTTCTCGTTCTTTTGGTGGTCTTTCTCCTTTTGCGGACGTAGTCGATTCTTTTGATCAATTTGATATTCTGCATGTCCATTGCCCGCTTTTTGGTGCGGCCGGGAAAATAATAAAATGGAAAAAAGCTCACCCACACATTCCGTTTCTGGTAACGTATTATCATCCAATGGCTATGCCGGATTTTTTTAGCCTCATTATTATTGGATACAATGTGTTGTATCTTCCCAAATTGTTTATTTTGGCTGATGCCGTGGCATCTCCCGAACCGCATGGTATCCCAACAGGCTTGGTTGCTAAAAACAAGCGTATCCTAGAGGTAAATAGCGTGGTAAATTTTTCAAAAAGCGAATTAACCATAATTCCGGAAGGGGAGCGCCTTGCCCGAAATTATGCCATGTTGTATACTACCCTAGCCAATTGGATCGACCACTCGAATCCACTAATTTAAAAAAATATATATGAATGATAAAAAATCATTTTTTGAACTGCTAGATGCAAAGGGGGCTCTTTTGGTTGGGGTTGTAGGCGGTATTCTTACTCTTGGTACAATCGGTTTTATTATTTTAGGAATTTTAGCCATTCAGGGTAAGATAGGGCTGTCGCTCGGTAGCAGTAGCGGTTCCGTGGCTGTTTTGCCAACCCAAATTCCAGGAACCAACCAACAGCAGGGTAATACACCACCCGTGCCTTCTGTGCCAAAAGCCAATCGACCAAAAGTTGAATTATTTGTAATGTCGTATTGTCCATATGGATTGCAAATGGAAAAAGCGTATATTCCGGCTTGGCAGCTGCTCAAAGATAAAGCTGATATTGACATTAAGTTTGTTTCATACGCCATGCATGGGCATAAAGAAGTAGAAGAAAATACCCGACAATATTGTGTTCAGAAAGGACAAAAAGATAAATTCGTTTCATATCTCTCCTGTTTTATTGCTAGCGGAGACAGCGCTTCGTGTTTGTCAAAGACAGGTGTTAACGAAAATAAATTAGCTAGTTGCATGTCTCAAACCGATAAACAGTTCGGCATTTCGGCAGAAGAGAAAGATCAAAGTAAATGGTTGTCGGGTCAATTTCCCATATTTCCAATCCACAAGGGTTTAAACGATACTTATGGTGTTCAGGGTTCGCCAACTCTAATCATTAACGGCTTAAAAGCAGAAGTTGCTCGCACTCCAGAATCTGTTAAACAAGTAATCTGCGCCGCTTTTAAAAATCCTCCAGCCGAATGTGGGCAGGCCTTAAGCACACTTGCTTTTCAACCCGGGTTTGGGTCCGAAACCTCTGCCGTTGGCGGTGGGTCCGCTACACCAGGGTGTGGAACATAATTTAGGTATTTAATAACTACTCGTATGGGAAGATTTAAAAAAGGGTTATTTCTTGGTGGTTTACTTGGCGCCGGGCTCATGTGGCTTAACGCAACCCCTAAGGGTAAAGAACTGCGCTCAAAACTCGCTGCTCACTTAGAACCACTCTATAGTGAACTTAAGGTAAGCCTTAAGCAGCTTGATGGCCCGACCAGAGAAATGTATGATGCCTTGGTGGAGCGAGCCGTAGAAGAATACTCAGCAAAAAAACAGCTAGCTCTAGAAATGAAAGATATTCTCGTTCGCGAGTTAAAGAAGAAATGGAAGGATCTTGAAAAAGAATTATAAAATATTTAAAAAATCCCCCAAACTAAGGGGGATTTTTTTGTATGTCTTCTACTACGAGTTGGAGCTCTCGATTGCCGTTCCATTCATTAACGCCAATTGTAAAGGCCATATCAATGGTATCACCTGATTTTAAATTAACTTTCCAATCGGCAGGATGTTTTTCTGGATTACCAAATCCAAAGGCAATTGTTTTGCGTACCAGATGTGATTTGTGTTTAACCATAAGTCGTAAATGTTTTCCATCTTGTCCAACCGGCTCAACGCCCATTACCGTTAGACCTTTGGCGGCGTACACCGGCTCTTCGTTGGCTTGGCCAAAAGGTTCAAATTTTGAGAGTAGGTCGTATAATTTCCAATTTACCTCATCCAAATCAACCTCAGCATCAATGTGAATTTGAGGGGTAAGGTCAAGTTCAGCCGTGCCAATTTTGGCTTTTTCAAGCATCGCCTTTTTAAACTCTTCAAGCAGACTAATGTCCTTAAGAGAAAAACCACAGGCTTGGGGGTGGCCGCCAAATTTATGAAAGAATTCGGGGACAGTTTTGAGTGCTTCAATTAAATTAAAACCAGGGACACTACGACCAGAGCCGGTTACAACACCATTGTTAAGACCCATAACAAGAGTTGGTTTATAAAACTCTTCTTTAATTCGGCTCGCAATGAGACCGAGTATACCTGTGCTCCAGCCTTCGCCAACTACAAAAATTATTGGGTTATTTTCTTGTTCAGTTTTTACAATTTGGTAACGAGCCTCAGTTACTAAATGCTCGGTAAGTTTTTGCCGGTCAGTATTATTTTTATTAAGTTGTTCGGCTAGCCGCTCGGCTTCTTCAAGAGTCTCGGCCATAAGTAAGGCAAAGGCTACATTGGCATGGTCCATTCGGCCGGCAGCGTTAATGCGTGGTGCAATTTGAAACCCAATGGTATGAGTGTCAAAGGTGCGCTTGGCGTTGCCCTTTTCATCCATGAGCCCAGCGTTTGTAAGCAGGCTCTTGAGCCCGATATTGCGTGTTTTAGTTAGTACCATTAGTCCATACCGAACGAGGGTACGCGATTCACCAAGTAGTGGCACCATATCGCCGACGGTGGAAATTGAAACCAAATCAAGGAGCCACTTTTCAAAGGCCTCGTGAGTTTGACCGTCAGAAAGAAAAGGATTTTTTTTATTATCTTCAATTAATAACGCTTGAGCCAGTTTAAAAGCCACCCCACCCCCAGCCAGCGTTTTGTCTGGGTATTTTTCTCCGGGAACCAGTGGGTGAATAATGGCATCTGCTGGTGGAAAAATTTTTGGCATGGCGTGATGGTCGGTAACAACCACCTTCATATCAAGCTCTTTGGCGAGCACAATTTCTTCGTTGTTACTAATTCCACAATCGCAGGTAATAATTAGCTTGGTATCTTGTTCGTGGAGCAATTTTACGGTGCGTGGGTTCATGCCATAGCCGTCGGTTTCGCGGTGTGGTAAAAAAATGCCGGTATTAGTGGCTCCTAATTTTTTGAGGGTTTTTAAAATAACCGCGGCGGCGCACACTCCGTCAGCGTCATAATCACCGTGCACGACGATTCTTTTGTTTTCGGTAATAGAATCAAAAATGAGTTTAACGGCTGCTTCCATGTCATTAAAAAGAAATGGATCGTGTAGGTCGGTTGAATAGTCCGGATTCAAAAATTCATCAATTTTTTCTTGCGTTTTAAGGCCGCGGTTCCACAAAAGGCGGGCCACAATTGGTGGCAGCTCTGGGTGCTCATTAATAAATTCTTGCGGGGGTACCCCATTAATAATCCATTTTTTTTCGGACACACTTTGTTAAATTAAATATAAGTAAAGATTGCTAATTTTTTTTGGAAAAAATTCCGCGAAAAGTTAAATTTCGAAAGTCCCAATACGAATCCGCCAAAAAAATAGTAAATAAAATAAACATAATTTCCAAAGACCAATAATCCAAAACAGATAGGGGGGTATCGTAACTTGCAAATAAAACAACACCAAGCGCAAGCCAGTATGCGAGACTTCGGCCGGTAAGTGCGCGGTGTTCTTGGTGTTTAATGCGCTTTCTAATTTTTAAGAGCATTACAATGTAAAAAATTAATGCCGGCAGCGCAACATACCACTCAAATTTGTGTGCGTCTAAGCCTTGTAAATTTAGTAGTGAGAGCACCGACCATAAAATACCGGTCAAACCAAAAAAAAGAAATACAATTTCAAGTTGATATTTACGGAGGAGTACCATATAAATTTATTGGAATGCCGGTGCTATAGTAAAAAAAAGCATCGCGAAGATGCCAAGAATCGCAACGATGGTCCAAATTTTTTTAATAGTTTTTGATTTCATATTATCTTTTGAGTACGGCTAGGTAGGTTTCGCTTGGAATGTCTACTTTACCATGGGCTTTCATGCGCTCCTTGCCTTTTTTCTGTTTTTTAAGGAGTTTCATTTTGCGCGTCACATCACCACCGCTCATTTTGGCAAGCACATCTTTGCGCAGGGCCGAGAGTCGTTCCGCCGCAATTATTTTACCACCAATGGCCGCTTGAATTTTGAGCTCAAATTGTTGTTTGGGTAAAGATTCTTTGAGTGATTCAACAATTTTTTTGCCTGTTTTGTAAGCTTCATCACGCCACACCAAGGTTGCCAAGGCTTCAACGGCATCTTCCGCTACTAAAATATCGAGTTTTACCACGTCAGTTTTTTCGTATCCTTTATATTCGTAGTTCATGGACGCGTAGCCCGAAGTGACTGTTTTAAGTTTATCATAAAAATCAGTTACCAGCGAGGCGAGGGGAACTTCATAGTGGAGTAGCGCTCGTTGGTCGCTTCCGGTACTAAGATATTCGGTATTAATGTAGCGGCCCCTGCGCTCGGAAATAAGCGCCATTACATTTCCTACATAGTCTTTTGGCGTTATGATGTCGAGCGTCATCCAGGGTTCTTCTACCGAGGAAATATAATTTTGGTCGGGCATCTCTTGTGGACTTTTTATTGTTAATTCTTCGCCGTTCATTTTTTTAATATGATACGCCACGCTCGGCACCGTAATAATAATTTCTACGCCGTGTTCGCGTTTAACTCGTTCCTGAAAAATATCCAGGTGGAGCATGCCTAAAAATCCGCAACGAAAACCAAAGCCCAAGGCTGTAGAGTGTTCCGGTTCGTAAATAAGCGCGGAGTCGCTCAGCTTTAGTTTATCAATAGCATCGCGCAATTCTTGGTAGTTGTCACCTTCTTTTGGAAAAATACCAGCGAATACCATTGGTTTTACTTCTTTATAGCCAGGGAGTGATTCTTTGGCGGTTGGGGAGCCTTCTTCATCAAGTGTGGTAATGGTGTCACCAACCCGACAGTCGCGCACATCCTTAAGGCCGGTTACCACATAGCCAATTTCACCGTTTAAAAGTTCGGTGGCCGGTTTAAATTTTGGTGTGTAATAACCAATTTCCAAAATTTCGGCCTGCGCATGGGTTGAAGTGAGGTAAATTTTGTTGCCCTTAGTAAGCGTTCCATCCACCACCCGCACCGATGTTACCACACCTTTGTACTCGTTAAATTGAGAATCAAAAATAAGAGCGCGCGGCGGCTTATTCGAAAGATCGTGTGGCGGTGGAACACGTTCCACTATCGCGGTCAACACTTCGGTTACACCCTGGCCGGTTTTACCGGAAGCCAACAGTATTTCATCTTCGCGGCAACCAAGTAGGTGAATAATTTCTGCCTTGGTTTTTGCCACGTTGGCAATAGGCATGTCAATTTTGTTGATGACCGGGATGATGGTGAGATTTTGTTCCAGTGCCAAATAGAGATTGCCAATAGTTTGGGCTTGTACACCCTGCGTTGCGTCCACTAGAAGAATTGCTCCTTCAACGGCTGCCAGCGAGCGTGAAACTTCATAATTAAAGTCAACGTGGCCGGGGGTGTCGATGAGGTTGAGAATGTAGGAAGTAGTTTGTAGCTGGTAGGACATGCGAACGGGAGTTAGTTTTATAGTAATACCGCGTTCGCGCTCTAAATCCATGCTATCCAAAAGTTGGCTCTTCATGTCGCGTTTCGAAACTGTTCCGGTCAATTCTAAAAAACGATCGGCCAGGGTGCTTTTTCCGTGGTCGATATGAGCAATAATGCAGAAGTTGCGAATTAGTTTGTTCATAGTCGTTTGGCTTCATCAATTCCGGAGGGCACATTCCACAGCCGGAGCCAGCGTTTTTTGAAGCTATTATGCAAATGAATCATTTCTTCCACCCTCAATATGTGACAAATAACCCCATACACGAATAGTCCAAGACTACCAGAAATAAAGCCTTGAAGCAATACTCCCCAAAAATGAGTGAGGTCAAAAATTTTCGATAAAGGATATTTTAAAAATTGAATACTCAAACCCATGGCTAAGGCGGCTACCGCAATACGCAAAAGAAGAGAAACGATTTTTCCCTCTTCAAGGTTGCCGCTTTGGAGGCGCAAGGCAATAACCAGCATGGTAATGTTAACAATGGCACCAATGGAACTAGCCAAAGCTAAACCGGCCACTCCGAGTGGTTTCATAAAAATAAGGGCAGCAATTATACTAATAAGTTCTGCAATTACGCCAATAGTGAAGGGTGTTTTAGTGTTGGATAAAGCATAAAAGGCGCGTGCATAGAGGGGGATAAGCGATTGTGCAAATAAACCTAAGGCGAAAAAAGCCAAGGCATCGGCTGTGTTGATAGTGGCAATCCAATCAAATTTTCCACTTCCAAGAACTACACGTACTATTTGTGCACGCAGAAGTAGAATACCAATTGAAGATGGTATGATTAAAAAAAGCACTTGGCGCATAGTGGCGCTGAGGTTTTTTATAAAAGCCGGCCCATTGTCTTCTGCCACCGCCTTAGAAAGTACCGGAAATACAGCTAAAGCAAATGGGACGCCAATAATGCCGGTAGGAACACTTTGCAAATTGTTAGCAAAACTAAAAACGGCAACACTCCCAGCCGGCAAGAGCGACGCTAACATAGTTATAATAACCGTGTTTAGTTGTGTAATTGCTACCCCCATTGTTCGTGGAATCATCAGTTTGCCAATGAGCCTTGTTTCCTTGTCTTTTAAATCAAAATGCCATCTCCAGCGCCAACCGGCTTGGTAGGCTCCGTACACTTGGATACCGGCGTGGAGTGAAGCGCCAAGCACTACTCCAACTCCAAGGCCTAAGGTGCCAAGCGTGGAATGTGTTAGGACGGTTGCGCCGAAAATAATGCCAAGGTTGTAAAAAATAGGTGCAATCGAATATAAAACAAACTGTTTTAGGGATTGCAAAATTCCTCCAACTACCATGGAGACCCCCAAAATTAAAGGTGACAAAAGCATGATGCGGGTAAATTGTGTTGCTAAAGCCAGACTGTCACCCGTAAACCCGGGGGCAATAATTTTTACAAAAATGGGTGCAAAAATTAGGCCAAGCCCGCAGAGTATAATTAGAGAAACGGCCAATATGGTAATAATGTTATTGGCCAATCGCCACGCCGGAGCTCTATCGTCGGAACGATAAAAGAGCTTGGTAAAAGTAGGAATAAAACCAGCAGTGAGAGCCCCGACAATTAAAAGATTATAAATGAGGTCAGGGATTTTAAATGCTGCATAGTAAGCGTCCAAAATTTGTCCCGCACCAAAATAGTGGGCCAAAATTCGATCCCGTACCACACCAACAACATCACTTATTAATCCAGCCGCGCCAATTACAATAGCCGCGCCGGTTACGGATTTTGATTCGGAACTAAGCAGACGCTTTATCATAAAAAATCACGGTAAATTTACCGTCATCACCACATAATCAGTCCCTGGACGACTTTCTTCATCTCCGGTAACGGCAATAATTCCGTCAATGGAATCTTTGTGGAACAAAACTCGTTTTGTACCCTGGTTTTCTTGATCAATTGTATAACCGGACTTACGAAGTTCTTTTTTATAATATGAAATAATAAAGCTTGGTTCGGCGTCTAATTTTTGCCATTCAATTTGCACACTGTCTCGCTTATCTGGTGCCGGCGACACTAATAATTGCCAAACTCTTTTTAAATACTCCCAACGAGTAGTAGGGGTGGCGGCAGTTTCAGCCCCTTCATCAATTCCTACATTGCCTCTAACCAACAGGGGGGAGAGTATTATTTTTGGAAAAAATCCGGCAATAGCTACTCCACGGCTTCGATATCTTCCGGATATTATTGTTATTTGTTCAATGTTATCACGATCATAAATAGGGACGTCGGTTGGAAAATTTGCAGGAGTAGTTTTTACTGTCTTAGGCCCGGGCCCAATAATAAACCAAAGACCAACGATTATAAAAATTAAAAAAAATACTACACAGCCACAACCGGTGAGGCAAGTACGACGAAAACTCGATCGGTTTTTACTAAGTTCTTGAATAGGCGGTTCAACGATTTCAATCTTTTCAAAATTTGGTCGAGCCATAGGGCGCCTTTATATGAGGGCAAATAACAAAAAACTATCCACAAAATAATTTTAGAGAACAGACATAGTATACCAAAGATTACGTTCTTTGCCTAGCAAAACTAATTTGCTCTTTGTTTGCCATATTGGTATACTTAAGTAATTCAACTATGAAAGTATCTTTTTTTGGTGCCGCCGGCGAAGTTACCGGTTCTTGTAGTCTAATAGAAACAGGGCAAAATAGCATTCTCATCGATTGCGGAATGTTTCAGGGCAGTGATTTTAACGATGCCAAAAATCATAAACCGCTGCCGTTTGATCCTAAAACGCTCACACATGTTTTTATTACTCACGCCCACCTCGATCATACCGGGCGTTTGCCGCTTTTGGTTAAACAAGGTTATAGCGGGTATTTTTATGCTACCGCCCCAACACTCGAGTTGGCCGAATTGGTTATGAAAGATGCGCACAATATAATGGTCTACGATAATAAAAAATTTGGTCGGACCATTTTATATAGTGAAGAAGATATTGCAGGGGTGATGGGAAGAACTAAGGCTGTAAAATACGGAGAGGAGTTGAAATTTGGTGGTATTGTTGGTGAAAGGGATTCTTCGGCTACGCTCCGCTCCGCTCAGAATGACAATCTGGTGGTGAGATTTCACGACGTCGGCCACATTTTTGGTTCTGCTTTTATCGAAATTAACGCCGAGGGTAAGAAAATTGTATTCTCCGGAGATGTTGGTAATGTTCATGTACCTATTTTACGCGATACCGAAGCTTTGCCGAGCAATCTTGACCTTTTAGTTTGTGAGTCAACCTACGGCGACCGCCTGCACGAAGTTCGCGCCACACGAGAAGAAATGATTGAAGAGGCGATACTCGATGGTGTTGGTAGGGGAGGAGTTCTCATGATTCCTTCGTTTGCTTTGGAGCGCACGCAAGAATTAATGTATGAACTTAATAAACTCATTGACCACAAACACAAGCTCGGTGGCATTCCCATTTTTTTAGATAGCCCACTCGCTATTGACGCAATTAAAGTGTATCGCAAATACCCCGAATATTACGACGAAAAAGCCAATGAATATTTTAAAGATGGTGATGATATTTTTGATTTTAAGAACTTAATTACTACATATTCGCGCGAAGAATCCATGAAAATAAATCATACCCTTGGGCCTAAAGTTATTATTGCCGGTGCCGGCATGATGAACGGGGGTAGAATTTTGCACCACGCTCTTCGTTATTTATCGGATGCGCGTAACACAATTTTGTTTATTGGTTACCAATCTCCCGGGACGCTGGGCAGACAAATTCAAGACGGTCATTCAACCGTAGAGGTATTGGGCGAGCGCGTGCAAGTAAAATGCAAAATAAATAATATTAGTGCGCTGTCAGCTCATGGTGATCAAAATAAGCTCGTCAGTTGGATTGGGGCGGCTAAACCAAAACGTGTTTATTTTAACCACGGGGAAGATAGTGCCGCTCAGGCAATTAGTAGTAAATTATCTAAAGAATTTAATGTGGAAGCAGTTATAGCTAAACCAAAATTAACTATTCAAGTATAAATTTTTAGAATAAAAAATAACTTATCCACAATCCCGAGTAACTCGGGATTTTTTGTTTTAGATTAGCCAAAAAATAAGGGTATTTTTATGGGGCAGTGTGTTGACGGGTGTTTCTAAGTGGTGTAAAATGGAAGCAGGTGGGGAAAAGTGGTGAAACCACGGATTTTTTCCACGGATATTCACGGATTTTGTATGAGCGAAGAAGGGCTTGTTTTTAAAGAGATAACTCATGAGCTTATCGGTTGCGCCTACACTGTATTTAATGAGCTAAAGTTTGGCTACAGCGAAAAATATTATCAACGCGCTTACGCTCTTGAACTCCAGAAAAAAGCCCGTTCTTTTGTACGAGAGTTTCCAGTTCCTATTGCGTATCAAGGATGTTCGATCGGAAGATATATGCTTGATTTTCTGATTGATAACAAGATTATTGTTGAGTTTAAAGTTGGAAATGATTTTTCTCTGCAACATGTAGCGCAAGTTCTTGGATATCTCAAGGCTCTTAACAAAAAATTGGCGTTGATTATTCTGTTTTCTCCACACGGTGTAAAAGTTAAACGAATAATCAATTGATCGAATCCGTGTAAATCAGTGTAAAAGATCCGTGGTCTATGTTTATTGGCGAATATTCTCACAATCTTGATGACAAAGGTCGGCTGGCAATTCCGGCCAAGTTTCGCGCCGCGCTCAAAAAAGGCGCAGTAGTCACTCGCGGTCTTGATAGTTGTTTGTTTTTGTACACCAAAGCTGAGTGGGAAAAACTCGCCGAAAAATTGGCCTCGCTCCCCATTAGCCAAGCCAACAGTCGAGCATTTGCTCGTCTTATGCTGGCTGGTGCTATGGATGTGGAAATGGATAAACAGGGGCGAGCAATTCTCCCTGAGTATCTCCGAAAATTTGCGAATCTCACTAAGTCCGTTGTGGTTGCCGGTCTTTACAATCGATTAGAAATCTGGGATTCAGAAAAATGGAACGTGTATAAAAGCCAAACCGAAAGTGAGAGCGGCGCCATTGCCGAACGTATGGCAGAACTTGGAGTGTAGTTCATTAAAACACAAGAACACAAGAACATTAAAACAATTGTTTTTTATGTTTTTATGTTTTAGTGTTTTTATGATATGCGCCACGTTCCAGTTCTACTTAATGAAGTAATTGCTGCCTTAGAGCCAAAATCTGGGATGAATTTTGTTGATTGTACTCTAGGCGATGGCGGTCATGCTGAAGCTATTTTGGAAAAAATAGCCCCGAGTGGAAAGTTGCTTGGAATCGACGCCGATCCAGAATCACTCCTTCGCGCTAAACAATATTTGTACCGTTTTGGAGAGCGTGCTATGTATGTCCGCGATAATTTCGTACACATGAAAAAAATTGTTGCTGAAAACAATTTTGGTCATGTTGACGGAATACTTATGGATTTAGGTTGGTCAAGTCCGCAGTTTGCGGAACGGGGGAGAGGGTTTAGTTTCGAGAAGGATGAAAAATTAGACATGCGGTACGACCCCAACTGTCATTCTGAGGGAGGAACGACCGAAGAATCTCTGGCTCATTTGGAGAACGGGCAGAGATCCTTAATTCCGCTCAGGATGACATGTGAAACAGCTGCGGAGATAGTGAACGGTTATTCTGAAACAGAACTAAATCACATTTTTAAAACGTACGGTGAAGAAAAATTGTACAAAGAAATTGCCGAAGCGATTGTTGCTACAAGGAACAAGGAACAAGGAACAAATAACAAAATCGAAACGACAAAACAATTAGTGGATATTATTTTGGAAGTTTACCGTAACAAATTAAATAGCACTAAAGAAATTCCCTGGATTGGTGGAATTCACCCGGCCACCAAGGTGTTTCAAGCTCTCCGCATTGAGGTTAACCAGGAATTAGCTGTTTTAAAAGAAGTTTTACCGCAATTAGTTGAAATTCTTTCTCCCGGTGGCCGTTTAGCAGTTATAACTTTCCACTCGTTGGAAGACAGAACAGTAAAACAGTTTTTTCAAACAATAGCACATAAACAAATAAAATTAATTAATAAAAAACCGCTCACCGCAAGCGCAAAAGAATTAGCGGACAATTCACGATCGAGAAGCGCAAAATTGCGAGTAGTGGAAAAAATAAATGAAAATAAAAATTAATAATACAAACCATATGTTGCTCGTGAGAAATATCAAAAATAAAGTACGCTCAATTTCGACCAAAGTTTCATCTTTCGAACTTCCCGATTTTCTTACGGGGATTGTAGCTCGCGTTGTTCTCTCGGCATTTTTTCTTATTCTCGCGGGAGCATATATAATTGGCACCAATAATCTTTCTACCAGTGGATACGAAATTCACACCCTCGAACAACAAGTGGCGTCCTTAAATACAGAGGTTGAGCGACTCAGCACCTCTTTGGCTGGTGCACAATCTATGGCCAGTATCCAAAAACGTTTGCCCGAAACAAAAATGGTAGCTGTTGCCAATGCCAAGTATATAAAAATTGTACCAGTAGTTGTGGCGGAACGCTAAAAATTAATAAAATTTTAGGTGCAACACCTTAATTTAGTATTTTACCGTATTATTAATTATAAAATTGGCTATAACTAGCCTTTTTTTAATTATTTTATGAAGAGACAAAGCTGCGCTTGATTGATTTTTATTAATGAATTGAGGAGAGAATTGTTTGTTCTAATTTATTTGGTTCATCTGTGCCTATTCGGTGCGTTGTGCCATTTTTTAGTTTTATTTCCACCGCCTCAAAACCAGAGACATTGTAAATCCAGCGTTTGGGCCAGAGAGACAATCGTACGCCCCAACCGCAGTACCAATGATTTTTTACGCTTTTCGCTGTGGTGATTTCGGTTAAAGGAAATTTTTTACGAAAAATGCCATAGCCAAATTTGATACGTAAGTATTTTTCATCAATAGTTACTTGAAGTGATACAAACGAAGCCAGAACGAAGACTATTAATGTCATTATGGTAGTAATGGCAAAATTTGTGCCGGAGTTTGGCGAGGGTGGCTCCATTCTGGCGGTAATTTGTAGCCAAGCAAAAAGTGCCAGTACAGCCAGCGTAATAACTATCATTAGGTAGCCAATTTGTGTGTGTTTGTAATTCATACAATTGTAGTTTCCTAGTTATCGTGTTTTTTTCGGTTCCTTCTCTCTTTGAGCAGAGGCCTAATTTTGGTAAACCGAACCCTTATTTCAAGAATAGTCAACTTTTTTATTTTTCTTTTAAATATTGATATAAAGCTATGGCCAATTCACTCCGAGTGAGTTTTTTGGCTGGCTGAAGAGAGATGGTGTCTCGCCCCGGGAATAAGAGATATTTTTCTACAATTCCGGCGTAGTTGGACATTGCAGAATTAGCCGGAATGTCGGTATAGTTGTATGAAAGTTTATTTGGTAAATTTTCCACTTTAGCTAACATTACCAAAAAATCGATTGTGTTAATTTGATCGTTCGGACGTGGTGCTAATCCTAATCCCGCGCCCTTTATGTGAAGTGATAGCAAGTTAGAAGCTTTAACGTTCTTTATTGTGCTCACAGAAATACCATTGTGTAAA
This sequence comes from uncultured Gammaproteobacteria bacterium, assembly GCA_964533715.1. GTDB lineage: Bacteria > Patescibacteriota > Patescibacteriia > Magasanikbacterales > GWA2-37-8 > CAZHNI01. The sequence goes on from CAZHNI010000004.1 coordinate 56,111, forward strand.
GTTATGAGCATGCTAGCAAGCTCTTCGCGTGTCACTTTTTCTGATCCTTTAAATTCGCCATTTGGTTTAGCGGTTATCACACCACGACGAAATAATTCAGCGGCGGCTTTGCCTTCATTTGTCTGTAGATCGATATCCGGAAATGGAGACACAAATTTGCTAAAATCGGAAAGCACGGTTTCGCCTTGGGTGGCAGTTGGCAAAACACTCAAAGTTTTCGATAGAAACTCTCTTTCTGCGGCATATATGCGCGCTTCGAGTGGTGCAAAATAAGTATCGTAATAATATTGTATCTGCTGTTTTTTGGTGGCTTTATTTAATCCCAGCTTCAGCGCGCCATTTAAGGTTTTGGCAATAATATTTTTATAAGAGAAAATGCAAGTGACAAATCGATACTGATTATAGGCGTTGCCATCGCCGCATATCAAAATTTTATTTGGCGTTTTTATTTGAATATATGGAATTTCTGGGGCATTTGCCATATAATTTGGCGATTCTGGGTCTAACATGTCCTGGGCGCTTTGGATGGAATTGATTTTTGAAACAGCATAATTAGTAACAGTATTTAACCAATATTTTTTTTCTTTGGCTATTGGATTTTTGTTATATTTTGGACAAGGGTGTCCATAACCATCTGGTCCAGCAGCCGAGTAGGAGTTTTGTATATAACTTTCAATGCTAGTAATACCGTCAATCCGTTCCGACTCTGGCTTTAAGAGGGCATTATAATAAAAATTGAGTTCGTCAAAAAGAATTTTTTCCGTACCTATAAAAGTACAGGCGGGGAAAGCAACGGTTTTGATGTCAATATTTATGGAGCCGTCATCAGCCACAGTAAGTGAGTCTGCTTTGGCTGTCTTGGAACCAAAAATCACAGTTAGTGATATTGTGGTTATTAAAGTTATCAATAAATATTTTTTCATATTAGACTGCATATAATTAGTTATCGGAAGTAAATAATTGTTTTTTTGTTTTTTCGCCAATCAATATGTATGTATCTATTTAAGCATTTTTACACCATGCACAATCTTGCTTGTGTAATAAATTTTCAACGTAATCTGTCTTCCTTTTTTCTTCATCATCTTCATGTTCAATCAGCCTTTTGATCGTATCAATAATCCGTTTTCCAACTATTGGTGCGTTTTTTAGTAAATTTGTATAAGAATATCTGCTTGATAGCAGGTGATGTATTAAATGATTTCTGTATTTATAAAATTTTTGAATTTCTTTCGGTAAATCATAGGCAGTCCATAAATTTTTATCTGTATGTTTTAAAATTGCATCAGCGACACTTCCGAGCGTCATTCCACTCACATCAAATAAGAAATATGGATTAAAAATTACATCTTCCTTTTTCTGTATCTTATCTGAAATTTTTTTACGTTCATTAAATTTGTTATTTAGATATTTTTTTGCTTTTTTAATTTTCCAATTATTATATCTACAAACGTTATCTAAAATCCCATCCATTATTTTTTCAGTATCCATTTTATTTTTTTTGTACAAAACACTCAAAAGGTGGCATGTAAGTTGCTCAATTAATAGACTTTCATTAAATATTTGATATTCCAGCCAAAAATTCCTCATCATTTTATTTACTACCTTTTTATCAGAATGCTGTTTTAGTCTGTATTCCAAATCAATAAAGCCCGCTGCCTCCAAAATGTTTTGGGCGTTGAAATATCTGGTAAAACCAAGACAAAATTTATTGTCACTGTGTTTGCCGCCAATTTTTTTAACTCTGAGCACAAGATTCCACACTATAATTAAGTAAAATTTGTCACATTGTAATCACCGATCACAAAAACAATTATTTATTTCAGCTACTTATATCCCAACTAGTGTTTAAATTAGCTAAAATATAATAAAATTTTTTTATAAATGGGGTTATAGCCATTGGGTGGGGTATAACCGTCGTTGTGGATTCCCGTTTTCACGGGAATGACAGTTTTATAGTAGCAAAGAATATACAGCGAGGTAATACATGTTGTTGACACGCTCTGTTCCGGTAGTATAATATAATCATTATGGATGAAATCATAAAAAAACTCAAGGAGCAAGACAGTAGGTTTGACCAGCTTGATAAGCAGGTTGATTTGCTTGCTCGTACTGCTGTTGCTCACACGGAGCGGCTGGATCGGATTGAGGACAAGCTCGACGGTATGGTGACTAAAGGGGATAACCAGAAAGTAATGAATACCTTGGATGAGATTTTGAAATTGGCAAAGAAAAAGGATGAAGAGTTAACAGTACTAGTACATAATTTGAAACGAATGGATGATAAGGTTGAAAAACATGATAAAGATATAAAACAAATGAAACCTGCCCTTGGGTTAAGTTAATTTTTTCAAAAAACAAGCCGCTCCGTGTGGGTGGTTTTTTGTTTGGTTTAAAATATGGTATAATATTTACACACCTTTATTTGTAAGGAGTAAATTTGTATGTTGGTTTTGCAGAGGATATTGTGGGAAGCGTTAATTGACATTTTCTATTTTCCGCTTTGGTGGTACGCCGGCGGTGCCAAGCACGCTTTGTTTTGGTGTGCAGGGTTATTTAAGCGCGGCAACCAGGCTTTGGGCCCTGGGCTTTGGCTTAAAAATATTTTTGTCCCCATGTACGGGCAATTTGACTGGCAAGGGAGGCTAATTAGTTTTTTTATACGCCTCGTCAATGTTTTGGGGCGGTATTTTGCGCTTGTGGTATGGTTTGCCGTTGTCGGTTTTATTTTTTTATTGTGGCTTATTTTCCCGGGAATCGTTTGTTACGGGCTCATTAGATCTTTTACCAAAATATAATTTATGCTTTTTGAACCAAGCAAGCCAATTCCGCTTCTTGTGTGTGAACACTGCCACGGCAGTGGTGTGTTGCTCTGGGGCCGATGCGGAGAATGCGGCGGCATGGCCATGGGGTATGGTAAGCGCAATCATTGGATTTTTTGGCAGTATCCTCTTACACGCTCTCATCTTGCCCTGGAGCGAGGCAGGCGAATATTTAATCGTGTTCGTAGAATTACCACAGGCCTCCTGGGGCTCAATTTTTGGGTCTGGGCGCTTTGGTTTGGGTACCAGGGCGGGCTTCACCGCGATGCTCTAGTTTTGGTTAATGGACGTCTGCCCGCGCCCAGTGAAAAAAGTCTCTACCAGGCGCTTTTGTTATTTTTGCTTGGGGTAGTTTGTTTTTCGTATTTATTATATCGAAAAATAACAGAAAAACGCTCTCTTGCCGCGGTTGAGCATCATGATTACAAAGAAACCGGAGCAAGCGGAGTAATTGTTCCCGCAAATTGGGCGGAAGCAAAACGAACTCAAAGACGTCTGCGAAAAAATATTGCTGCCTCTTTTACCGATGAGGCTTTAAAAGTTTTTGACACCGCGTATCGAATTGGCGAGAAAGAAAATCTCCGCACGGTTACGCCCCTTCTTATATTTCGTAGTCTTTTAAAATCAGATCACATTGCCGGCATATTTATTCGTTTCGGCATCCCGCTTTCAATTGTTGAGAAAAAAATTGCTCCGCTTGCTCAGAGTACCAGTGTCAAAGATAGTGAGCTCGAAGTGCAAAACGATGTTCAACAAATACTTTTTCAATCATATGAAGAAGCGTACGATTCTCATCAGGAATATGTAAGTGTAACCGAAATACTGTTGGCCGTTGTACGGCAGTCGCCCGCCCTCCAGGATGTTTTGTATGATTTTGGTATCGATAAACAAAAATTAACCAACGTGGTTGAATGGGTTCGTATTCGCGAACGGTTGTATCGACAATATGTACAATTCCGCCATGCGGCCAGTCACCGTTCCAAATATGGCATGGATAAAGCCATGACCGCTGTAGCCACTCCGTATCTTAATAAATTTAGTGATGATGTTACCATGCTCGCACAATTTGGCCACACCAGTCCAGCGGTGGCTCGCGATAAAGAGCTAGCCGAAATATTCCGCGTAGTCGAAGGTGGCCAAAACAATGTTATTTTGGTTGGTGATTATGGTGTTGGTAAAAAAAGTATTGTAGAAGGCATTGCCGAGCGCATGGTAGAAGATGACGTTCCCGATAGACTTAAAGATAAAAGATTAGTTAGGCTCAGCGTACCTTCTCTTTTGGCTGGCACTACCCCCTCGGGAGCGGTGGAGAGGCTTATTACTATCATGAATGAAATTGCTCATGCCAGAAATATTATTTTATTAATCCACAATATTCAGGAGCTCATTGGTGTGTCGGCCGGCGCGCAAGGCGACAGTTTGGACGTGGCTGGAACGCTTGCCGACTTTCTTTCCGGCGGTCGGTTTATGACTATTGCCACGACCACGGTAGAGGCTCACACGCACTATATTGCCAATTCTAAATTAAGCGCTGTTTTTAGCAAGGTAGAAATTGCCGAAATGTCCGAAGACCAAGCTATCCAGGTGGTAGAATCAAAAATTGGGTATATCGAATATAAACACAAGGTATTTTTTTCGTATGATGCCATTGCTAAAGCGGTAAAATTATCTAAGCAATTTATTCATGAGACGGTGCTTCCAGGCAGCGCACTTGAAATAGTAAGCGAAGCCGCCAGTTTTACCTATAATAAAAAAGGTAAAAATTCGCTCGTCGGCTCCGATGAAGTAGCGGCGGTAGTGGCCGAAAAAACAAAAATTCCTGTTACCACTGTTTCCGCCGATGAAACCACCAAACTCCTGCATCTTGAAGAAGCTATGCATCAGCGTGTTATTGGTCAAGATGAAGCGGTAAGCTTGGTGGCTAATTCACTGCGCCGGGCCCGCGCGCAAATTCGTTCCACCACCAAACCAATTGCCAATTTTCTATTTTTGGGTCCAACTGGTGTGGGTAAAACCGAACTTACCAAAACTATTGCCGAAGTCTATTTTGGCGGCGAAGAGCGCATGATCCGCCTTGATATGAGTGAATATCAAGATAAATCAAGTATACACCGCCTCATTGGGTCTCCGGGCGAAAAGGGGAGTGGTGTTTTAACCGAAGCTGTCCGCCGCAGTCCATTTGCACTGGTGCTCTTAGATGAAATTGAAAAAGCCGATAAAGACATTCTTAATTTATTTTTGCAGGTAATGGACGATGGTCGTTTGTCCGACAGCACTGGCCGCGTGGTAGATTTTACCAATATTATTCTTATTGCTACCTCAAATGCCGGCACTGCCTACGTTGGAGAGCAAATTAAAAACGGTCTTTCTTCCGATATTATTAAAGATCGTTTGCTCCACGGAGAGTTAAAAGATTATTTCCGCCCGGAATTTTTAAACCGGTTTGATGGTATCGTTCTGTTTAAACCACTCAGCCAAGCCGACATAAAACAAGTCGCTGGCCTTCTTTTAAAACGTGTCGCACGTGATTTGGAACAAAAAGGCATTGGGCTAGAAGTAACCGACGCCGCGCTGGAGTATTTTGCCGGCATTGGGTTTGACCCGGAATTCGGGGCCCGTCCTATGCGGCGTGTTATTCAGGAACGAGTGGAAAACGAGCTTGCTGAACTTCTGTTAGCGCAAAAATTACAACGTCGCAGCACGGTGGTTATAGGTAAGGAGGGTAAGCTGGATGTCAAATAAGGTTTTTATGCTCATATATTTTTTTTGCTCCCTCGCTCTCGCATCCGTAACCACGGTTTTGGTCCGCAAAATTGCCAACCGGTTCAAGGTTGTTGATGTCCCAAATCAAGATCGTAAAACACACTCAGGTCCAGTAGCTCTTCTTGGCGGCGTTGGTATCTTTTTTTCTTTTTGGGGAATTATTTTTTTTATTTTGCGGTGGCACCAAATCAACGGCATTGAACTTTTATTTCCAAAATTAGAAGCGGCCTTTTTGGGTAGTTTTATTTTACTCTTAATTGGTATTGCGGATGATATTCGCCCTTTTTCCGCCCGGGCACGGTTAACTATTGTGTCGGTTGCTGTTTTAATTACCGTGCTCTCTGGCGGCGGACTCGAAAGAATTACTAATCCATTTGGTGGATTTATAAATCTTGGTTTATTTGTTGGGTATTTTTTTGTTTTTGCTTGGCTCATGGGCATGACCTACACCACCAAAATTTTGGATGGGCTCGACGGCCTAGCGAGCGGTGTTGTTTTAATTGGGTCACTTCTTATTTATGCGGTTACGGCTACGCGTCAATTTTATCAGCCCAATGTAGGTCTTGTGGCTATTATTTTTGCCGGTGTGTGCGCCGGATTTTTAATTTTTAATTTTTCACCAGCGTCAATTTTTTTAGGTGAATCGGGTAGCCTGTTTATTGGGTTTATGCTGGGGGTGCTTGCGGTAATTGGCGGAGGTAAACTCGCCACGGCGCTACTCGTTATGGCGGTACCTATTTTTGATTTGGCCCGGGTTATGTATGTTCGCTTAAGGCGAGGCAAGCCCCTTTTTGAGGGGGACCGAGAGCATCTGCATTTTCAGCTTCGTGATTTGGGTTGGTCGGAGCGTCAAGTGGTTTTTTCTTATTATGCCATTGCTACTCTGTTTGGTTTAACTACCTTGTTTTTACAAAGTTATCAAAAAATTGTAGCACTCATTGTTTTATTGGTAGTCATGGTCGGTTTTGGTTGGTATGTTGGGTCGCGCAAGTATAGTAACAAAAAACAATAATATGTTGTTTAAAAAAAATAAAAATTTGGAATTAAAAAAATGGCATGTGTATTTTTTAGGCTTACTGATTATTTTTGCTATCGGTTATAAAATTTCGCAAAATGTGTGGGCCAAGGGGTTTGTAAATATTCGTGGGCAAACCATTCGCGTTCTTGTTGCTAATAATTTTATGCATCGCTACAAGGGTTGGAGTAATCGTGACTCTATGGGTAACTACGGCGGGATGCTTTTTGTTTTTCCTACACGTGAACAACATACTATGGTTATGCGTCATATGCGATTCCCCCTGGATATTATTTGGATAGATAATGGGGTTATAATAGATATTGCCCCAAATTTACCTCCAGATTTAGCAAAAAATGAAACTGATTTGAAACAATATTCGGCTCGGTTGCCATCCTCAGCGGTTTTGGAAGTTCCGGCTGGTTTTGTGGCGAAGTATGGGCTTAAAATTGGGGATGCTATTAAAATGAGTGACTAGCAAGGTTTAACCTTGACGTTTTTTTAATGGTGGTGTATAATGGGCACACTTATTACTAATCTTCGGATTTTCTATATGTTGGCAGTAATTGCTACCGGCGGCAAGCAATATCTTGTTAAAACCGGTGATACTCTCAAAATCGAAAAAATTGTCGGCAATGCAGGCGATAAAATTACTTTTGATCAGGTGTTTTTAACTGCAGAAGATGATGGTTCAAATATAAAAGTTGGCACACCAACGGTTGTGGGCGTAAAAGTTTTGGCCACAATTGTAAAACAAGGCAGATACAAAACAGTGCGTGCCGAAAAGTTTAAGCGCAAAGTTCGTTACCACAAAGTAACCGGCCTACGCCAACCATTTACGGAAGTAAAAATTGACTAAAATTTTACAAAAAAATCCGGTGCCCTAAGGCCCGGATTTTTTTTGTAAACGATTTTGAATTGCGCTCGCAAGTGTTATTTCGTCGGCGTAGCGCAAGTCGCTCCCCATGGGTAGGCCCCGCGCGAGGCGGGAAATAGCGAGTCTGGGATTAAGAGCGCGCAATTCTTTCTCCAAAAAAAGTGCGGTGGTCTCTCCGGCAACGTCCGGGCTAAACGCCAAAATTATTTCGTGTACACCATTTTTTACAGCTCGTTGTTTTAGTTCGCGTATTTTTAGTCTGTGAATATGCTCTATGTCGGTCGCATCAAGCAAACCGCGCAGCACATGGTACATTCCTTTGTATTCATGAGTTCGTTCAATGGCTGCCACGTCCTGTGAATCGGCTACAACACAAATAGTGGTATGATCTCGTTTGGGGTCACTACAAATAACGCATGGATTTTTGTCACTAAAATCCCAGCACTCTTCACAACTTTTTACATTTTCAAGCAGTTCATCAAGCGCCTCAATCATTTCGGAGACTTCTTTTTTGCCCGATTTTAATAAATAAAAAACAAACCGTTCGGCAGTACGAGTACCAACTGTTGGCAGTTTTTTAAAGGCATTAATTAGTTTAGTTATCGGTGGAGAATACATACCAGTACTAAGCCGGTAAGTGTTAAGAACGTTTTCAGGGTATCTTAGGTAGTGTCTTAAATTTGGGGCTTACCTGGCTTGGCTTCTACCCAATACTTGGCATGCCTGGCATGCCGCCCATTTCTTGCATCTTGGCTGCAATAATTCGTTGCATTTTTTTCAACGCGTCGCCGTGAGCTTCTTTAATGGCGGCTTCTAGTTTGGTTTTAAACCCAGGAGATAATACTTCAGGATCAATAACAAGGCCGGTAATTTGTAAATTACCATCCATAGTTAAAAGAACTTTATCGCCCATTGTTCGTACTGTTACTGTTTCACCAGCCAATGCGCCTTGGAGTTTCTTGCCCTGTTCACGTAAATCTTTGAACTGTTTGAGTTTTGAAAATACGGACATATGAATTTCCTTTCGCAAGCGAATTTATCTCGCAATAAATTCGGTCCAGAGCGAATCGCAATGAGCGATGAACATCCTCATGAACCGGAAATAACGGAGAAGATTCCTTGGAATAATAATTAATAAATTAAAATTGTGGAATTGGTGGGGGAGAAGATTCAACTGGTTTAGCAAAAGCGGATTTTGGTTTTAAAGCTCCCGAGCTCTGGTCGTTATAGTGTGTTTCTAAATTCCTAAACGAAGCTAGAGTTTCGTTAAAAGCAACTTTAACGAGTCCGGTAGGACCATTGCGATGCTTGGCGATATGAATTTCTGCCAGATTTCTTTCATCCGGCGGTATGTCTTCCATTCGGTAGTTACGATCGGCTGATTTGCGATAAATAAAAATGACGACGTCAGCATCCTGTTCAATGGAACCAGATTCGCGCAGGTGTGAAAGTTTTGGAATAGCTGGTTTACTTTGTTCCACCACGCGTGAAAGCTGAGAGAGCGCCAGAACCGGAATGTTAAGCTCACGCGCAATACCTTTAAGGCCACGAGTAATTTCGGCAATTTCTTGGGTACGGTTATCGTTAGAGGAATGCGATTCCATAAGCTGTAAATAGTCTACCACAATAAGACCAAGTCCATGCTCTGCCTGGAGACGTCGCGCTTTTGTTCTAATTTGCATTATATTTACATTGGGGGCGTCATCAATAAAAATAGGCGATTCGGATAAAACACCAATTGCGTGTCCAATGCGCGGGAAATCATCATCTTCTGGTCGGTCAGAAAGCCTGCCGGTGCGCATTTTCCACAAATCAACGCCAGCTTCGGAGCAAAGCATTCTATCAACTAGTTGTTCTTTGCTCATTTCAAGAGAGAACAGCCCAACCGGCACTTTTTGTTTGGTGGCAACATTGCGTACAATATCGAGGGCAAATGAAGTTTTTCCAACACTCGGGCGGGCGGCCAAAATAACCAAATCAGATTTTTGAAGGCCGGCTAATAAATTATCGAGCTGTTTAAAACCGGTTGGTACGCCGCGCAGTTGCCCTTTATTTTTGTGCAATTCGTCAATGCGGTCAAAAGCATCCGCAAGCACCCCGCGAATGGGGGTAAAAGCCTGTTTAAAATAAATATTGGAAACTCCAAATAAATGACGTTGGGCCTCGTCAAGCAATTCTTCAATGTTATCTTGTTCTTCGAGGTAGGCTAAGCGGGAAATTTCGTATGACGAAGTTAACAGCCGTCGCCGAGTAGCTTTGCGATGAATAATATGGCCATAATTTACCACGTTTGAGGCTGTTGGCACGGCGTTGGTGAGGGCAGCGAGGTATGCTCTGCCACCAATCATCTCTAAATGCCCTTTTTCTTCCAACCGAGTTGAGAGAGTCAAAAGATCAATGGGGTCATTTTTGCCGTAAAGTTCTAAAATACATTCAAAAATTTTAACATGAGCATTTTTATAAAAATCTTCCGGCGTTACGATATCAGCCACCTTAAGAATTGCTTCTTTATCAATTAAAAGCGAGCCTAAAAAAGACATTTCGGCTTCCAAACTTTGCGGCGGAATTTTTTCAATTTCATCTGTGGGCATACTTTAGCAGTTAGTTGTGGTATGGTAGCCGAAGTACAGTCTTTCGGCAAGGGCAAACGTGTGTATTAATTGGGGGTATTTTGTGCAAAAAAGAACGCCCCCCTCCTTCTTTTTTTAAGATTTGCTTGGTATACTGTGAGTACCCGCGTTATTATATGATTATTCGAAAAAGCAGTATCGGTATTTTTTTGACTACCTATATAGCGTCAGTCGCATATGGGTTTTATCTTTTGTTCGCTGCTCGTACCGGGGGAGCAATTACTTCTCCTTGGCAAACCATTGCCCCGCGGTATGTTGTGGTATTTTTTTTAGCGACAGCAATTTTGGGAAGTCTAATTTTTTTACGTTTAAAAACAAGTATCATTTTATTTTTTTTAATTCTTCACTCACTGCTGTTGCACAGTTATTTGCCGTTAACTCATCAGCTTCTCTACGGTGCCGACCAATGGCGTCACATGGCAGTTGAGACGCGAATAGCGTCCGGTCTTCCTTTTTTAACCCCAACTTTGGCGAATGGGCAAACCGGTAGTTTTATAAACAATTTTGTTGGTCGTGTGGGCTATAGTAATTTATGGTACCTCAGTGCCGGGCTCTCTTTTTTTAAATTAAGTTTACTCGATATTAACAAATGGTTGGTACCAATTTTGTGGTCAATTTTTTTCCCGCTTCTTTTTTACACACTGCTCAAACAAACCGGCTGGTTTGAAAAAAGAACCGCTCTTGTTATTGTTTGGCTTTCGGCTTTGCCATTTACCTGGCAGGTAAATGGCTCCTTAACACTTCCGGTGAGTTTAGGATTTTTATTTTTTCTTGGCGCACTCATTTTATTGATCGTACACTTCCAAACCAACTCAAAAATACATTTGGTTTGGATTGCGCTGGCCGAAATTATTTTATTGTTTAATTACCCACTGTACGCGGTGCTATTTTTTATTTTTTGGCTCAGCGGTGAATTATTGTTCTATCGTAAAGTGATTATAAGCGCTGGCGTTAAAAAAGTTGTTACCGGTTTGATATGGCTTTTCGTTGCGCTCAGCATACCAACTGTAGAATTGGTTGCCGGTTACAGCACTTTAAAACAACCAATGTCTTTTTTAAAATCCACCGTTCATGTCATTAGTACCTTTTTAGCTCTGCCACTCGCCAAGGGCCCTCCGCCAAACGACACGCTGGAAGGCAATATTATTTTTAATCAAATTCCGCGAGTGGCTTTCGTGCCAAACATATTTACCAATTGGCGCTCCTGGATTCCGGTTTTTTTATTAGCATTTTGGCTCGCAGTTTTTTATGGAGGAAAAAAATTAATTAAAACGGGTTGGCTCGGCTCCTGGTGGGTGCTTTGTGGAAGTGCCGGTTTATTCGGGTATATTCTTAGTCGTTATTTTTTGGTAGGGGAGCAGGTGTTGTCGCGGCGTCTGGATTCTACAATTGCGCTGTTTGCTATTGTGCTTTGTGGCAAAGCATTGGCCGATTGGCTAAATTCACAAAAAATGAACGTTCCCATTATAAAAGTTTTAATTGTAGGTATTTTTTCAATTGCCATTGCCGCTTCATATTCGTTGGGGCCAGACACAAACGCGGTAAGCCTTGATGAATACCACGCCATGCAATATGTTTGGCAGCAAGAAAAAAACGAAACAAAACATTGTGTCATTGCAGATACGTACCCGCTTCTTGCCCTGGAAGCAATTTCGGCTCGGCAAATTATTGGTGGTGGTTTTCCAATTAATTCTACTTTTGCGCAGCCAGAGCGTTCAGCCTTGTTTAGTTGGGCTTTGGGCAACAATATCGATTGGCTGTCTGCGCACAGTTTAACGGGCGCTCAAAATTGTTGGCTCGTGGTAGGGAATAAAAAACAGTATATAAATAATAATGAACAGCCGTGCGGTTTATTTAAAAATTTTGGTGGCACAATAGTTTGGCGTGAAGGTTCTTGTAAATAGACTATTAACATGTTATCTTTTTATGCATATGAATGAGTGTTTGTTTTGTAAAATTGTTGTTGGTACTATTCCAAATTACACTGTTTATGAAGATGAAAACGTGTTGGCATTTTTAGATATTCATCCGTGCAGCAAAGGTCATACCGTAGTTATTCCTAAAAAACATTTTAACAACGTACAAGAAATGAGTTCCGGAGAGTGGCTGAGTTTAATGACGGGAGTCCGGTTAGCTATGGAAAAAGTCCAAAATACTTTGAATCCAGGTGGCCTGAATATGGGTATTAACGATCGACCAGTAGCCGGGCAAGCGGTGGGCCATGTGCATTGGCATATTATTCCGCGTTACGTCGGTGATGGCGGTGGCTCAATGCACTCAATAGTTCGGAGCAAAAAGAGCGAGGCGGTAGAAGAGGTGGCCAAGTTATTTTTTAGATAGTTTAACATGACGCAACCTTATAAAAAAATCTCAACCGAAGTTATTCATCATAATCCGTGGTGGAAGTATTGTCACGATCGGTATGTATTGCCTGGAAATGGTGAAGGTGATTATTTTTATGGAGAAAAAGTTGGCGGAGTTATTATTATTCCTGTTCTCGATGATGGCAAGCTTCTTTTGGTTCGCCAGTATCGTTATTTACAAGAAAAGTTTTCGCTTGAATTTCCGCGTGGCGGTATTGAAACAGATGAAACACCGCTCGTTGCAGCCCAGCGCGAATTTTTGGAAGAGACGGGGCAATCAGCCAGTAGCTACATTCATATTGGTACGTTTGAGCCTTCGTGTGGGTTATTTAAGGAACCAATGCACGTATTTATAGCTAGTGGTATAGCGCCTTCTGTGGCAGAATCTGAAGACCAGACCGAAGCTATTGAAACACTTTCACGCCGAGTTGATGAGCTGGAAGATATTATTAAGCGTGGTGAAATTTGGGATGGAGAAACTTTAGCGGCGTGGGGGTTAGCACGTTTTAATTTTGTACATTAATTATATGGGAGAAGGAAATCGCCCTGGTATGGAATTCATGATGCCAAAACGTCATATTCCCGACATAGCGAAAGCTACTCTTTTGGCAACAACGCTCGCCGTAGGGGCAGATTGTGGTCCAACTGATGAAAAAAGAGAAGAAAGCCATTCCGGCGCTCATGAAAAAAAGACACGCCCCACAGAAAAGAAAAAGCCTGATGTCCCTGTAGAGAAAAAACCAGAAAAAAAAGATTCATCCAAGTCTCTCGAGAAAAAAGAAAAAAAATCAGAAAAATTGCCTGCCATTGAGTTGGGTGGAACAATATTGGGGAAAGAATTTTCCCACTCATTAGAACATATTTCAGAAACGCAAAATCTCACGACCGCTGATAAAAAAAGAGCGATCGCGCGCTGGAATGGAATTGTGGGTGAGGTAAGAACTAAATTACTGCATGATAAATATCATGCTAAAAGTTTTAAAGACAAAACCCCCAAAGAATTTTTTGATAAATGGCTCTCTTCAGAAATTGGCAAAGAAACTATTCGTCTATTAACAAAATATTGCGATGGCCAAGACGGTCGCCCTGGTCCAGAATATCGCAACATGTTTTTGGCGTTAATTATTATTGAGAGTGATGGCAACCCCAATTTGGTGCAGCCTGGTTCGGGAGCAATTGGGTTGTCTCAGGCAATGCCAGAAGTGGCGGTGGATATTGGAATTATTCCAAGCCAAGGAGATAAAGATAAACTAAAAGATCCGGAAACCAATATCAAATATCTTATTAAATTATGGTGGAAAATGTACCATGAAGATGAACATCGTGGTTTTGGGTATGCCACTTCAATTGCCTATAATGAAGGTGAGGGTAATTTTAAGCATCAATTACGGGTAATTGGCGAGGATATTTTAAAAATAGGGCGTATTAATGACGATTCGGTGGTAAAAAAAGTTTTAGGAAGAATGACACCTGCGCGATTATATCACATTTTTAAGACCCATAAATTTAGAAGCATGGTGCACCCGGAGAATGGCCCACGCAGTTATCTAGATAGTGCGCGGTATGCAGTAAATATAGCAGTCATAGAGAGGCATCTTTCTCAGCGTCTCGCTCCCAAACCGGCTAAAAAGAAAAGTATTGCCCTACCCAAAAGTACGCCGAAAAAAATAATCCCTCATGAAGCTGCGCAAAATAAATTTACAAAACCAAATCCTGGCACTCGTCGCTCCGTTAAACCGGTTAATCGTTCGCGAGGTCGTTAGTAGCATTATATGAAACAGATTGGTATTGGTTTAAGTGTTTTACTGTTTGTAGTTCTATCGGTCTGGGCTAGCCAAAATTTTTCTCCTCAGAAACAAAATTCTGGTACAAAATTTTCTGATAATATAACTACGACACCACGACAGATAGCACGGCGTTTAACCAAAACTAATACCATAACCATGCCAGCAGACAGTGTTTTGGTAAAAAGAGTTGTTGACGGCGACACTATTGAACTTGAGAGTGGAGAGAAAGTTCGCTATATTGGTATTAATACTCCGGAGACAGTCGATGCGCGCAAACCAGTACAATGTTTTGGCAAAGAGGCCTCGGAATATAATAAAAATTTGGTAGAAGGGGAAGCAGTCAATTTAGTAAAAGATATTTCTAATGTCGATCGGTATGGTCGTTTGCTCCGCTACGTGTATTTGAAGAATGGTATATTTGTAAATCTCAAATTGGTGCAGGAAGGATATGCGTATGCCGCAACTTTTCCTCCCGATGTGCGCTATAGTCAATTATTTAAAAACGCTGCTGCGGAAGCAGAGAGCAACAAGCGCGGCCTCTGGGCAGCTTGTAAAAATTAATTATAATTATGAAAATTAATAAAACCAAAAAATACACTGCACTTCTAAAAACTTTGGCTGGGGATATTGTAATTGAACTTTCCGCCAGCAAGACCCCAATTACGGTAAATAATTTTGTGGAGTTGGCTCAGAAAAATTTTTATGATGACACTATTTTCCACCGTGTTATTAAGGGGTTCATGATTCAGGGCGGTGACCCACTTGGTAATGGCACGGGTGGACCTGGGTATCGCTTTGACGACGAGCCGTTTGATGGCGAATACACGCGCGGTACCTTGGCTATGGCCAATGCTGGCCCCAATACCAATGGAAGCCAATTTTTTATCATGCACGCAGATGTTGCGCTTCCAAAAAATTATGTTATTTTTGGTAAAGTGGTTAAAGGGCTTGAGGTAGTAGACGCAATTGCTAATGCACCAGTTATGTACGGTGCGAGTGGCGAAGCCTCGCAGCCGGTGAGTCCGGTAACAGTACAGACAGTAGAAATAATTGAAGAATAATTTGTTAACTGTCATTTCACTGCGCTACGCTCCAGTCGGAATGACAATTAAAGTAATTTGTATGGCTACTCTCGTTTTTGATATTGAAACAGTTGGTGAGGATTTTGATGCGCTTGATGCTACCACACAAAAAATGCTTACGCGTTGGCTTAAGCGCGAATCATATGATGATGAAGAGTATCAAACCGCTCTTCTTGATATAAAAAATGGTTTAGGTTTTTCTCCGCTTACCGGCGAAATTGTAGCCATTGGGGTGCTTGATGTCGAAAAAAATAAGGGGGCAGTATATTATCAAGCACCCGGGCAAACCAATCGGGATGAAGAAATTGATGGTGTTAGTTTTAAACAAAAAACCGAAAGTGAAATGCTTCAGAGTTTTTGGGAGGGGGCGAAGCAATATCAACATTTTGTAAGTTTTAACGGTCGTCAGTTTGATGTTCCATATTTAATGGTTCGTTCCGCCATTCACAAAATAAAACCAACTAAAAATTTGCTAGCAAATCGGTATCTTAATTATCAGCGCGATGATGCCAAGCATATTGATTTACTCGATCAACTTAGTTTTTACGGTACGGTTAAACGAAAGGGGAGTCTCCATTTGTGGAGCAGGGCATTTAACATTAAAAGCCCCAAAGCGGATGGGGTAGACGGTGATGATGTGGCCGGGCTATTTAAAGCCAAAAAGTTTTTAGACATTGCCAAATATAATGTGGGGGATTTACGCGCCACGAAAGAACTTTTTGAATGTTGGAAAGAATATTTTGATATTTAATCATGTTTAATACAAGCGACACAAAAATGTTGTTGGCATTGGCTCGTCAATCCATTGAGCATTTTTTGACAACCGGTACAAAATTGAGTGTAAATGCAAAATCAATTCCAAAAAATTTGCTAGAGAAACGCGCTTCTTTTGTTACTCTTACCAAAGATTTTGAATTGCGCGGTTGTGTTGGTCATCTTACAGCAATACAGCCTTTGTATTTAGATATTACGGAGAACGCCTACTCGGCGGCCTTTGAAGATGATCGGTTTTTGCCGCTCACCAAAGAAGAATTACCTCAGGTAGTTATTGAAATTTCAATTTTAACTCCGCCTCGGCCGCTTGCGTTTTTATCTTCTCAAGAATTACTTAATAAATTAACTATTGGTGTGGATGGAGTAATTATTTCGCGAGGAGGAAAAAGTGCCACATATTTACCACAAGTATGGGATGAGATTTTAGATAAAAAAGATTTTCTCTCATCGCTCTGCCTTAAGGCTGGCTTACCACCCAATGATTGGCAAAAACCAGGAATCAAAATCAGCACATATCAAGTAGAAATTATTCAAGAAACGACAATATAGCAACTTAACAAAATGCAGTCATTCCGTTGTGTTGAACTACATCACCATGTATTGTATACTATAGGTATGGAAGAACCAGCCAAACCAATTCAAGCACCAGAAATAAGAGTTGACCCTGATATCAACTTTTTTGGCGTTACCAACTATCGTAATCAAAACCGTAAATTTGGCATTAAAATTGATGATCGTCGTCGGCACATGTATGTGGTAGGTAAAACCGGCATGGGCAAAACCACTATTTTGGAAAATATGGTGCTTAATGATATTTATGCCGGCCACGGTGTTGGTGTAGTTGACCCTCATGGTGATTTTGCCGAAAAAATTATTAACTATATACCATCTAATCGTATAAATGACGTGGTGTATTTTAACCCATCCGATTTGGACTACCCAATTGGGTTCAATATTTTAGAGACAATTCGTCCAGAGCAAAAACATTTGGTAGCCTCTGGCCTTATGAACGTCTTTAAAAAAATCTGGCCCGATGTGTGGAGCGCACGCATGGAGTATATTTTAAACAATACCATTTTGGCACTGTTGGATTTTCCAGGTACAACGCTCCTGGGTATCAATCGCATGTTGGCCGATGAAGAATATCGTAAACGCGTAGTTAATAATACGCAAGATCCAGTAGTTAAAGCCTATTGGCAAACAGAATTTGCCAATTATAGTGATAAATTTCGTTCCGAAGCAGTCTCTCCAATTCAAAATAAAATTGGTCAATTTTTATCAGCTTCAGTTATTCGTAATATTGTGGCGCAAGTTAAATCGCGAATTAACATTCGCGAAATAATGGATCAAAAGAAAATTTTTGTAATGAATTTGTCAAAAGGTAGAATCGGTGAGGATAACTCTCGTCTTTTGGGTGGTATGCTGGTAACAAAAATTCAACTCTCAGCTATGGAGCGGGTAGATATTCCCGAATCGACTCGTAAAGATTTTTTCTTGTATGTTGATGAGTTTCAAAATTTCGCTACTGAAAGTTTTGCCAATATTTTGTCCGAAGCGCGCAAATATCGCCTCGATTTAATTATGGCTCACCAGTACATGGAACAATTGGACGAAACCGTACTGGCCGCTGTTATTGGTAACGTGGGTACTATGGTAACTTTTCGGGTTGGTTCAACCGATGCCGAAATTTTGGCCAAAGAATTTGCCCCCACTTTTGTAGAAGAAGACCTGGTTAATTTGCCCAAATACCACACCTATCTTAAACTCATGATTGACGGTGTAGCGTCACGCCCTTTTAGCGCATTGACGTTGCCACCAATTGGGTCGCCAACCAGTAGCGCCGAAAAGGTAATTCGTGTTTCACGTGAGCGATACGCTGTACCGCGCGATAAAATTGAAGATAAAATTGCTCGCTGGAGTGGAATGGTAATAATGACCGATGAACAATCGGCTATGCTTGATGTAGATGAAGAAGAAGCAGCGTTTAAAAATGCTATGCCTTCAATTTCTGGGGCACCTAAAAAATCAGAACCACCTGCCGCAGCGTCCCTTCAACCGGTGGTTCGTCGCTCCGAAACGCAGCCATCACCAAAGACTGCACTACCACGCGAATCTCCTCGACAAAATCCACCACAAAATAATAGCCAACCACCGACAGTGCGGCCAGCAAGTCCTTCTGTTTCGCCAGCTTCACGCCCTCAGTCTTCGCCAGTACAAATGCAACGACAACCGCAAACAATGGGTAGCTGGTCGTCATCGAGTAACCAACAAAATCCAGATGGGCCACGCAAAAGAAAACGAAAACGCGGTGGTAAAAATCGAGGTTCTAGCGGTCAGCCTGGCCAGGAAGGTCAAGAAGTTCTTTTGGTTGATCCAACACAGCGCGGCATTTCGTTGAATTCCATGCTTAATAGTAGAGAACAAAGTCAAAGACAACCTTCAGAAAACAAACCGCAAGAATCTCGCCAATCAGAGTCTGCGCAGTTCATGCCCCAAGAATCTTCTTTAAAACAACCTGAGCCTCCGCCGCTTGATCTTGGTTTTTTGCCTATTGATATTCCTACACCACCTCCGCCGCCTCAAAGCCCAGCGAAGAATGAGCCACAACAGTCTGTATCACCGCCACGGGTACAAGCCGAACCAGTACCTGCCCCAGCCCCACAGCCAAATTCACCAACTCCTCTTAAAATAGTTGAACCAGGAAAAATTGTTAAAATTGATGATTAAAATTGTTAAAGTTAGATTGAAAAAGGTAGCATTGTAAATGTTGTCTTTCCAGTCTACTAGCTTAATTGACGTAGTGAGTTGGATCACACGAAAAGTGTAAAAAATTTTCCGACAGGTTGTAAATTATGGAAAAAATTCAAATAATTTTCACTCGTGACTTTGATCAATGGATACAAGAAATGATTCGTAATTCTCTTGTTGTTGGGGTCAAGACAATTTGGGGAATTAGTTTTTCTGATCAGATTGTTCATTTTAATGGTAAAACTTTTACTTGGTACCGTTATGATGATGATATGCTCAGAGTTAAAAATTTTTTAATCAGCCATCCGCTAGATGAATATATTTTTAGTGAACAAAGTCAGAAAATATTTTTAGAACGAGTTGCTGAATTAAGAACAATGAGTAGCGTGCCTCCTCGTAGCATTCTTAATAATTCCGAATATTTACAAAAAATTACAGACCTTTTCGTTAAAATGTACCCATACTATCCATTGGGTATTTTTATTCCAGGCCATTGGCGACAAGAATTTTTGCAGCTTCATGGTAAGGATGGAGAAAAAATACTGAAGAGACTTTATAATAGCCGTACACGCAGCGAGGGACTCCTTAAAGAAGTTGGAAATTTTTTAAGAGCCTGGCTTTCACCTGCCTTAGAACAGCATAGTTATTTAACTGAATATGTTAGACTCCTGACCGTGGGAGAAATTAAAAATTTAGTAGAAAATAATTTGTTACCAGAACGAAACGTTTTAGAAGAAAGAGGCAAAGGTTACGTTTATTTTGATAATGAAATTTTTCCAATAACTAACTTTGAAGAATTTTTAGAACAGCACAATTTGTTTTTACCCAACAATTTATCTAGTGATGAGAGTGGTTTTTGTAAAGGCACGGTGGCCTACCCTTTTTCTGGTCTACTGGAAGGCAAGGTGCAACTCATGTATAATTCTTACGATGTTAACGGTTTTAAACCAGGCTCTATATTAGTGACTCCAATGACATCGCCTGAATATTTACCAGCCATGAAAAAAGCTAAAGCTATTATTACCGATGAAGGAGGTCTAACCTGCCATGCCGCTATTGTGTCGCGAGAATTGGGCGTTCCCTGTATTATTGGCACCAAGATTGCCACACAGGTTTTAAAAGACGGTGATATGGTAGAAGTTGATGCAGAGAAGGGGATAGTAAGAAAAATTTAATATGTCACACCTCAAATTTTTTAAAGATATTACCAAATCAAGTGTCGCCGAAGCCGGAGGTAAAGGTGCCTCACTTGGTGAAATGACTAACGCCGGCATCCCAGTGCCGCCTGGTTTTGTAGTTGTAGCCAACGCCTTTGATAGATTTGTGGAAGAGACACTGCTTAAGGAAGAAATTGCGGCACGGCTTAAAGAAGTAAATCCCGCCGATATCAATACCGTAGATCGCGCCAGCAATGTTATTCGCGATTCTATTAATGACCGCCCCATGCCCAAGGATTTAGAAGATGAAATTCTTAAGGCGTTTGATGAGTTGCAAGACCTCTCCCTACCCGCTCCTTTGCAAAGGAGAGGGGGCGGCGGCGATTCTTTCTCGCCTCCGCAGAGGAGAGAACGGGAAGAGAGGTCTGGAAATTTTTTTGTAGCCGTCCGCTCCAGTGCCACTGCGGAAGATTCGTCCGTTGCCAGTTGGGCAGGGGAGTTAGAAACGTACCTTAACACCACGCGCGAAAATGTGCTTGAGCGTGTTAAAAAGTGTTGGTCATCTTTATTTACGCCGCGTGCTATTTTTTATCGTCATGAAAAAAATTTAGCTAATACGCACGTTTCGGTTGCAGTAGTTATTCAAAAAATGGTACAATCAGAAATCTCGGGCATTGCATTTACCGTCCACCCCGTTACCGAAGATTATGACCAAATGATTATTGAGGCTGGCCTCGGCCTTGGTGAAGCAATTGTAAGTGGCCAGGTTACGCCCGATAGTTATGTGGTAAGTAAAAAAGAAATGAGCATACTTGATATAAGCGTAAACATACAAACCAAGATGTTGGTTAAGTCAAAAAAGCAACATACCAGTGGAGTAATAAAACAAGTGGTGGCTGAAGACGGTATATCAAATGAATGGATTGAATTAAGTGAGACTGAAGGGGGTAAACAAAAACTCACCGGCAAACAAATTATTGAAGCCGCCCAAATTTTTTTGCATATTGAAAAACATTATGGTTTTCCGTGCGATATTGAATGGGCATTTGCGGATGGAAAATTTTATATTACGCAGAGCAGGCCGATAACGACACTTAAAAAATAATTGTCATTTCGAACGAATGTGAGAAATCCCTGTCTGCGCCATGCCTGCGCATGCAGGAGGCAGGTCTGTTTCACTCAACGGACACTCATCACTATTGTGACAGAGATTCCTCGTCGGCTGCCAAGCCTCGCTCGGAATGACAGTATGTGAGACTATGAATCCAGTATTAGCATTAATTCTCGCCAACAGTATTTGGGGTGCCGGGCCACCAATTTTTAAATTAGCCCTAACTAACATTCCACCCTTTACGTTGGCGTTTATTCGGTTTTTTTTAGCCGCAATTATTTTTTTACCTATTGCCTTGCGCCAACCGCTTCGAGCGCTTAATTTTAAAGATTGGGCGGCCATTGTAGTAGGTTCATTTTTTGGTGTCACTGTTAATATTGGTGCTTATTTTTTGGGGCTTGAGCGCGCTGAAAGTATCAATGCTTCGGTTATTGCATCAAGTGCGCCAGTATTTGTTTTCTTTTTATCCATTCTTTTTTTACACGAAAAAGCACGTCTGCGCACTAGCCTTGGCATGGTAGTAGCGTTGGTGGGTGTTTTGCTCTTGGTTTTAGAACCGCTTCTATTTAGTAGTAGTACTGGCGCGGCGAATAGTCTTCTGGCGTGGCAGGGTAACATGTTTTATATTATAGCCATGATTGGTTCGGTATTTTTTCCAATTATTCTTAAGCATGTTTTAAATAAAGTGAGTATTTACGTAGTGTTGTGTTTCGGTTTTTTATTTTCCGCCCTCACATTTTTTCCATTTATGCTTAAAGAGCTTGCCACCTGGAGTCCGGCGCAGATAAACGCCGGTGGGTTATTTGGAATTTTATATGGTGTATTTGGTTGTTCAGCTTTGGCTTATGCTCTGTATTTTTATGGGCTTTCCAAAATAACGGCGCAAGAAGCTGGGGTGTTTACGTATATTGACCCAGCGGTTACGGTTTTAGTAGCCATTCCACTGCTTCATGAATATCCCTCGACCGTTTATTTTGCCTCTCTTTTTCTTATTCTGCTCGGTGTTTATATTAGTGAAGGTCGGCTTCATTATCATCCTATTTTGTGGTTTCGCCGGCACACTAATCGCACCAAAATTGTGTCGAAAGAGCAACTTATTCGCGAACCATAACCAAAAAATAGCATATTGACAAAATGCCTATAATGTGCTATACTTATTCTATAATAAAACTTGGGTAACTCTAAGCACGTTACGTGGTCAGGTTCCCAAAGTGGGTCGATTAATTTAATCTCAAACAACATTTTGGGAACAAAAAAACAACATACGTATGGCTTTTGGATCTGACCGGCAAATGTATGATGTGGATTTAACCTGCGCCAAGTGCGGGGCCCACATCTCTCAATTGCCTTTTCAACCATCCGGTGACCGACCAGTGTATTGCTCGGATTGCAATCGTGCTTTCCGCCAATCACGCATGGGTGGCGCTGGTGGTATGAGCCGCGGTCCTCGCGCTCCACGACAAATGTTCAGTGTGAATCTCACCTGTGCACAATGTGGCGCCGCGATTACCGAGCTTCCTTTCCAACCGTCTGGTGACAAGCCCGTCTACTGCAGAGACTGCATGATGGCGCGCCGCAACAGCCAGAACTAAATTGGAAAAAATTAAAAATTTTAAAGTCCTGTAGGTAAAACTGCGGGACTTTTTTTAATCTTGAAAAACATCTGTAATTTTGTTAGACTAAACAACATTATGGCAAAAAATGAAAAAAATAAAATTAAAGTTTTATGTGCTCTAAGCGGCGGAGTCGATTCGTCGGTCGCCGCCGCTTTGTTAGTTAAGAAAGGATACCAGGTGACTGGGGCGTACATGATTAACTACGATGAGCCGTCCTACGCCAAGGCTACGGACGGCAAGGCCGGTTTACAGGCCATAGCGCGAAGCGGGGCGGCCTGTTGGGTTCCAGATTATCGCGATGCCGCTCGGGTAGCTGCTCATTTGCATATTCCTATTATTCGGCTGGATTTTACCAAAGAATACAAGCGTGATGTACTTGAATACATGTTTAAAGAATATGAAGCTGGGCGCACTCCGAACCCTGATATAATGTGTAATAAATTTGTTAAGTTTGGGGTGTGGCTTACTAAAGCGAGGGAACTGGGTTTTGATTATTTGGCCACCGGGCATTATGCAAGAATTAAGCGAGACCTCTCCCTGCCCTCTCCTTTGCTAAGGAGAGGGGGTGGCGATTCTTTCTCGCCTCAGCAGAGGAGAGAACGGGAAGAGAGGTCTGGCTTGATTTCAATTCATTTGCTCGCAGCGAAGGACGATAATAAGGATCAAACATATTTTTTGCATCAGCTTTCGCAAGAGCAACTACGATATACCATGTTCCCAATTGGCAATTACACTAAGCCGGAAGTTCGTAAACTTGCCAAGAAGTTTGGTCTACCGACAGCCGAAAAAGAAGAAAGTATGGGTATTTGTTTTATTGGTGAAGTGCCGATGAAAGAGTTTTTGGAAAAAAGAATTAAACCCACTCCAGGGAACATTGTCACGTCAAATGGCACAATTGTTGGCCGGCATGATGGGTTATCGTTTTATACTATCGGGCAGCGTCACTCTCTCGATTTGTTATCCCGACCGAGTGAGCCGGGCGAGCGAGTGGAGGGATCCCCCGACTTCGCTCGGGATGACAACAAGCCACTTTACGTCGTCGGGAAGAATACAAACACCAACGAACTTGTGGTTGGTTTTGAAAATAACCCGCTCTTATACTCAAAAGAAATTGTTGTTACGGACGTTAATTGGATTAGACAGACGCCCAAATTTCCGCTAAAATGTGAAGTGCGTTTACGACATCGACAAGAATTGCAAAAATGTGTGGTCGACTGTCATTCCGACCGAAGCGGAGTGCAGTGGAGGAATCCCTTGGTTGTTCACTTCAACAAACCACAACGCGCGGTAACACCTGGTCAGTTTGCGGTGTTTTATAAGAGAGGGGAATGTTTGGGTGGTGGAACTATACAATAATAATCATTTTCTTACTTCCAAAATAATTTTTTTATAGGTTACATTTAATTATATGAGTATTTTTGACAGAATTTTTTTTGCAAGATCTTTTGGAGCTGGTATGGCAGCTGAAGTTCTCGCCCCATTATCAGATGACGTATCACCCAAAAAAGATGGTAGAGAAACAGAAAAATTACCAACGACTCCGGAGTTATCTAAAGTTATTGCAGAGCTGGAGGCTGAGGTAAAACAAGGTGGAGCGGACGCAAATAAAAAAAGAGAATTTCTTATTACTCTCCAAAGAATCCAACCTTTATTGTATCAACACGAGGTCCCTTACACCCTGGCAACTGCTGTTGGTTTTAACGATGTTACAACTTTAACTAAAATAGTTAATGCCATAGCCTCAGATACGTTATCGGTTGGTTTTGAGCAGGGGGCCGTTGAAAAAACTTGGAACGAGAAAGATTATCTAAATTTTTTTGAGTATATGTCAGTTGCCGAAAGAGCCGGTCATATTAAACTATCGCTTGGAGAGAAAATGCTTACTACAAAACAGATTCTTGATAATTATCGAGAAGTGGCTGGAATAATTGAAAGTAAAAGAATTACATCGTTTGTTGATCTTGGTGTAGAAGAAAATATTGATATAGAAGAAATGTTCCCTTCAGATTTTAAAATTCATGATCATATTAAACGCCTACTAGGAGAAAAAATGAAAGCACAAAAATAAAAGACTCTATTATGACAAGCAAAGAGTTAAGAAAATTATATCTCGACTTTTTTAAATCAAAAGGCCACGCGATTATCCCGTCGGCTTCTTTGGTGCCGGATAACGACCCCACGGTTTTGTTTACAACCGCGGGCATGCACCCCTTAGTGCCCTATCTTTTAGGTCAGCCGCACCCGGCAGGCAACAGGCTCGCTAATGTACAAAAATGCGTGCGCACGCAAGACATAGATGAAGTAGGCGATAACCGCCATGACACATTTTTTGAAATGCTTGGAAACTGGAGTTTGGGAGATTATTTTAAAAAAGAAGCCATTGAGTGGAGCTGGGAGTTTTTAACATCGCCCGAGTGGCTTGGTTTGGATAAGCGTAAATTGGCGGTCTCAGTATTTGCAGGAGAAGATGAAACTAATATTCCGCGTGATGATGAAGCAGCTGGAATTTGGAAATCGGTAGGAGTTGCCGAAGAGCGAATTGGCTATTTGCCACGAAAAAATAATTGGTGGGGGCCAGCTGGGCAAACTGGACCGTGTGGACCGGACACGGAAATGTTTTATTGGATGGGGGAGAGCGAGCTTCCACCAGCCGGCAGCAACCCAGCCACCGACGAAGACAACTGGCTGGAGATTTGGAATGATGTTTTCATGCAGTATAATAAGGATGCTACAGGAAAGTACGAACCACTTAAGCAAAAAAATGTTGATACCGGTATGGGGCTAGAGCGTACGCTGGTTGTTTTAAATGGTTTTGTAGATGTATTTCAAATCGATACATTCTGGCCAATTATTCAAAAAATTCAGGAGATTTCTGGCCACGAGTATATTGAAGGAGGGGATATAACTCGCGCCATGCGAATTGTGGCCGATCATATTCGTACTGCTACTATGATAATGGGCGATGATGCCCATGTGGCGCCAAGCAATGTTGATCGTGGTTATATTGTACGTCGTTTGATTCGCCGCGCGGTTCGCTATGGTCGCGTATTGGGTGTTCAGGATCATTTTACACATAAAATTGCAGCGGAAGTCATTACAATTTTTGCAGATGTGTATCCGGAGCTTATTCGTAACAAAGATTTTATTTTAACCGAGTTAGCTGGGGAAGAAAATAAATTCAGAAATACTGTGGAACAAGGGCTTAAAGAATTTGAAAAATTAGTAAATGGTTTTAGAATGGCATTTGAAAAAACCGGACAAACAATTAAAGAAATCTCTGGCAAACACGCTTTCAAGCTCTATGATACCTATGGTTTTCCTCTGGAAATGACACAGGAACTTGCTATCGAAAACGGTCTTACGGTGGACGTGTCAGGGTTTGACAGTGCCTTTAAAGAGCATCAAGAAAAGTCTCGCGCTGGTGCCGAACAAAAATTTGCTGGCGGTCTACTCGATCACAGTGAAATTTCCACCAAATATCATACCGCTACGCATTTGCTCCACGCTACCTTGCTTAAAATTTTGGGTTCTCATGCCACTCAACGGGGGAGTAATATTACACACGAACGCATGCGCTTTGATTTTGCCCATCCACAAAAAATGACTCCGGAGCAGATAAAACAGGCGGAAGACTTAGTGAATGCCGCTATCCAAAAGGATTATCCAGTGAGTTTTGCAGAAATGTCATTTGAAGAGGCTAAAGCCAAAGGGGCGATCGGATTATTTGAAGACAAATATCAGGCCAAAGTAAAAGTGTATACCGTCGGTGATCCGGAGAAGTCAGCTACAGCCGACCCAACTTCACCAACCTACAGCCGCGAAGTCTGCGGCGGGCCACACGTGGAACACACCGGCACGATTGGGCATTTTAAAATTGTAAAAGAAGAAGCCGTGAGCGCGGGGGTGAGAAGAATAAAAGCGGTACTGGAGTAGTCTGTCTTTGCGAGGAGTCACTCGCGTGACGACGAAGCAGTCTCTTAGTTTTTGGATTTATTAGTAAAAATAATTTATTTCTAATTTGAGGGATTGCCGCGTCGCTTCGCTCCTCGCAATGACAAAGTCTTATGCTCAAAAAAATTATTCTTCATTTTTGGTCCATGCGCCGCGAATTCGCAAAGTATTTTATTATTGGCATTAGCGGGCTGGTTTTAGATATAGGCTCTCTTTATGTATTTAAAGAATATGTACATCTTCGGCCGGTAACGGCCGTTATTGTCAATCAGGTTTTTCTGCTTAACTATGTTTTCTTTCTTAATAAGTATTGGGCGTTCAAATCCAAAGGTATCACCCACAAGCAAATGGTCCGTTTTTATATTCTTGCCCTTATGAACTACACAATTTCGATTGGTTGGATGTATTTTTTTAATGAACATCTGCATTTCAATTATCTCATTGTTCGTCTCGCCAACGTCGCTCTCTCGGTGGCTTGGAATTTTCTTTTGTATAAATATTGGGTGTACAGACACGATACACGATACATGGAAAACGATACAGCGACTAGTCGAATTGTCTCATGACCCATGTATCGTGTATCGTGTTTAGGTTGTGTATAAAATTCAAAAATTGCTATCTTCTAATTTCTATTTTCTAATTTTTCGCTAAGATAAAGCAAAAAAACTTTTTGCATATTATAAAGAGAAGAGCAAGCGGTGCTCTTGACAGCTTTTATTATTTCTTTTATAATAAGCGCAACTTAAGAAGGTTGGATTTTCAATATTTTCGATGTCTAAAAGTGATGTTATCGAACTAAACGGAGTTGTGGAGGAACCGTTGCCAGCCGGCATGTTTCGCGTTAAACTAGAAAGTGGGCAAATCGTTATTGCTCATCTTTCTGGAAAAATGCGTTTAAACAAAATCCGTTTGGCAGTAGCCGATCGGGTCAAAGTAGAAATGACGCCGTACGATCTCACTAAGGGTAGAATTACATTTCGTTACTAAAACATAAAAATATCAACCAGTGCGGTGGAGCTTCGCTCACATTGGCTCAATGACACTTGGTCCGTAGCCAATGATTGAATGGGGTCTTGATATCGCGGCAGTGGTTGGTATTTTTTGATAGCGAAGATCACAAAGGAATTTTCTCCGCTCTCAAGCGGGACGCTCCGAAATGATTTTTTGTGAAATATAAAAATCACATATGAAGGTTAGAGCATCAGTTAAAAAAGCGTGTAATAAATGTAAAGTTGTTCGCCGCAAAGGGCGGGTTGTTGTTATTTGCAGTAATGCAAAACACAAGCAACGTCAAGGTTAAATTATTTCTCAATATGCGTATTGCTGGCACAAATATTCCCGAAGAAAAGAAAATTGAATTTTCTTTACCATATATTTATGGTATTGGGCACACCTTGTCCAAGAAAATTCTGCAAGCGGTAAAAATTGATGGCAACATTCGTACCAAAGATTTAACTAATGAACAGGAAGACGCTCTTCGCGCTTTGGTAGAGAAGGCGTATAAAACAGAAGGTGATTTACGTCGCGAGATAATGAGCAACATTAAAACACTTAAAGATATTAAATCGTATCGCGGTATCCGTCACATGAAGCATTTGCCAGTTCGCGGACAGCGCACCAAAACCAATTCTCGCACCGGTCGTGGCAATGCCCGCAAAACCATGGGTAGCGGACGCAAGCCAACCGGCCTTAAGACCTAAACTATTACTGAACAAAAATTGTTTTAGAATATGTCAGATCAAAATATCACTACTCCAGTCGCTTCAGAAACAACTGCCGCCACCACTCCTGCTACTACCAAAACAGCTGGCGGTAAAGTTGTCCGTGTTAAAAAGAAGAAAGCCGTTCGACAGGTTCCACGTGGCAACGCCTATATTCAGGCTTCGTACAATAACACTATTATTACCATTGCTGATCCAAACGGTAACACATTGGGCTGGTCGTCGGCTGGCGCTACTGGTTTTAAGGGTCCAAAAAAGGCTACTCCATATGCCGCAAGCGTGGTAGTAAAAGAGCTCCTCACCAAAATTATGGATTATGGTGTTAAAGAGGTGAGTGTGTTTGTTAAGGGAATTGGTGGCGGGCGAGAAAGTGCTATCCGCGCCTTGCACTCCAATGGTTTGAATGTTCTTTCTATTACTGATACTACCCCAATTCCACACAACGGCTGTCGTCCACCAAAACGTCGCCGCGTTTAATATTTTATAAATTTTAGGAATCTTCTGTGCTCGCCACGGGCTCGCTCAGAAGTGAATTCCCTTGCGAAAGCAAATTCATATGGCTCGCGATATCAGACCAAAACACAAATTATGCAGACTCTTTGGAGAGAAGTTATGTGATAGTCCAAAGTGCCCGGTAACTCGCCGCAACTACCCAGCTGGCCAACATGGTACCGAACGTAAACGTGCCAAGCTTTCTAGTTATGGTAAACAGCTCCGGGAAAAGCAAAAAATAAAGCGTATTTATGGTCTCATGGAACGCCAATTTTCTAATTATGTTACCGAAGCTTCAAAAAAGACCGGTGACACCAGCGTTTTCCTTTTAAACTATCTTGAATCTCGTCTTGATAATGTGGTATACCGTTGGGGCGTTGTATCGTCTCGCGCAGCAGCTCGTCAACTGGTTGGCCATGGCCACATTAAGGTTAACGGTAAAAAAGTTGATATTCCATCTTATCGTGTAAAAGTTGGTGACGTTATTTCCCTTAAAGACAGTTCACAAAAGAGCAAATTATTTGAAAATATTTCCGAAAAACTCAGCAAGCGGGAATTTCCGTCATGGCTCAGCGCCGATCCAAAGTCGCTTAGCGCCAAAGTGCTAAACGCCCCCACGCTGGATATGCCTAATTTTGACCCTAAACTTATTATTGGGTTCTACTCACGTTAATCCATAAACTATGGAGAATTTTCTTCTTCCCTCAAAAGTCGAATTTTTGGAAGGTGCCACACCAAACGCCGGCTCGGTTGTTATCATGCCATGTTATCATGGTTACGGCACTACGCTCGGCAATGCTTTTCGTCGCGTACTTCTTTCTTCGCTTCCAGGTTCGGCAGTGGAGTATTTTAAAATAAAAGGTGTTCAGCACGAATTTGGAACCGTAGAAGGTGTTAAGGAAGATGTGGTAGAAATAATGCTTAACGTTAAGCAGTTGGC
>CAZHNI010000005.1:0-20225 GCA_964533715.1 uncultured Gammaproteobacteria bacterium
GGTCCGCCGTGAAGGTCCAGTGCTCCTCGTGGTCGACGCCGAGCAGCTTCCCGCTATAGCCACACGACGCCATGAACGACATCAGCTGGTCGGGGGTGTGGCCGAAGTTGTCCATCAGGTCCGGGTGGATCGAGATCCAGACGTTCGGCACGGCGCCCTTCGCGATGGTCTGCACGGCACCGCGCATCACCATCAGCTCGGCACCCTCGACGTCGACGTTGATGACGGTCGGTCGGGCGCCGGTGATCGCGCAGTAGTCGTCGATCGTGATCGAGTGGATGTGGCCCGGGTAGCGCAGGTCGCGGTAGGCCATCCCGGGCGTCTCGGGCGCGTTGACGTCGGCGGTCTCGGGCCAGCCCTGGAACATGGTGTCCAGTGCGAGTGGGACGAGGATGTCGCTGTGGTCGGACACGAACGCCTGCACCATGCCGGCCGGTGTCGCGAGGGCGTTGTGGACCCACACCTTGCGGATGTTCGGCCAGAACTCAGGCGACGGCTCGAACAGGTGCATGCGGGCCGGGTTGACGAACTCCTGGGCGAGCACCCCGGCGATCCAGCCGTGCTCGGTGCCGACGTCGAAGAACACGTCATCCCACGTCAGGTTCTCGCGGAACGACTGGAACCGCTCGTACTCCCAACCGCGCTTCGCGACCGGGTCGCCGGTGCCACCGTCCCAATCGGCGACCTCGTCGGTCGTCCAGATCATCCAGCGGCCGTTGACCAGCTTCTGCTTCACAGCATGCCCCTTTCGAGGAGGAGGTCGACGAGCTGATTCATGCGCACGTCGTACGTGTGGTGGGCGAGCGTGTGTTCTCGGCCGGCGTGGCGGATCTCCTCGCGCCGTTCGGGGTGGTCGAGGAAGTAGTCGATGTCCTCGCCGAGCCGGTCCCAGTCGCCTGCATTCCAGCTGGCGAAGTGGACGCCGGGCTCGAAGTGGGCTTCGATGCCGGGGACGTAGGGGTGCATGAGGAACCCGCCGCGGCCGAGGGTTTCAGGGATGCGGTCCGACCAGTAGTTAGCGAGGCCACTGCCGGCGAAGCACGAGTCACCCGTCGCGATGTCGACCGACGCGTACAGGTCGCGTAGCGCCTGGCCGCGCACGGCGTGCTCGCCGCGCTTCGGCCAGAACTCGCAGATGTTGCGGTAGTTCAGCTTCAGGAACCGGACCAACTCGTGCCGGTGCTGGTGCTCCTCGTGGTAGCCGCCCTGCCAGGAACCGACGAACGCCAGCTTCGAGCGCATCTCCTCGCGCGGTGTGCCGAAGTCGGCTTCACGGGCGGACACGGCCGGCGGGAACCACACGTGGTTGACGGCGTGCTCGGCCCACAGGTCGTCGTGGCCGCCGTCGGCCGTGATGAGGAGGTCGGCCTGGAAGAACGGCTCGGTGTCGACCTGGGTCTGACGCTGCAGGCCCCACCAGATGTCGAGGTGGTAGCCGACGACGGGGATGCCGCGGTCGCGTGCGATCTGCATCATCCGCACCTGATCGGCGAGCGGCTCGCGCTCGTTGAGGCCGAACTGCCCACCGGTGCCCCACGGCCAGCCGGTGCGGGTCCAGAGGATCAGGTCGGGCTTGCCGCCGAAGCAGGTCCAGTCGCCGTGTGCGAGCTGACGCCAGTGGTCGACGAGGCTTTCCTGGATCGGGACGACGAAGTGGCCGGTGTCGACGAGAGCGGCGAGGATGTGGTTCTCTGAGCTGTGAGGCGGTCCGAAGTTACCGACATAGAACACCTTGAGCGACGGGCGGACGATCTTCTTCTTGGCGGGCACGCCGGCCATCGTACACGAACTTGTGATACAGGCAAGCCTGTGGGGCTAGCCGATGTCGCCCCGGTCGGCCGGCGTCAGGCCGCCGGGGCGCTGATGACGTTGACCGTCGGCAGCCCGCCCTCGCGAAACACCGACTCGCGGTCGT
The DNA here is from genome assembly GCA_964533715.1 of uncultured Gammaproteobacteria bacterium. Classification (GTDB taxonomy): domain Bacteria; phylum Patescibacteriota; class Patescibacteriia; order Magasanikbacterales; family GWA2-37-8; genus CAZHNI01. The sequence continues at coordinate 1,916 of CAZHNI010000005.1, forward strand.
AGGCGTCCTTCGCGACGAGCCGCAGCTTGTACTTGCCGGCCAGCCCGGCGAGCTCACCGACCGCCCATGCGACGGCGATGTTCGGGACCGCGTTGGCACCGGTGATCCCTTCGGTCTTCGTATACATGATCCGCTCGTTCCGCATCGACAGGAACTCGACGCGGAACGTGTAGCCGGCCGCGAACTCGCGAAGCACACCGTCCCCGTCGTACCATGCGACCCGCCACGACGGGTCCTCGCGGTCGGCGTAGATCTGCATCATCGCGGCTTCCACCTCTCTGTCTTCGACTGCTCCTGCCACGGGTCGAGCCTGGGGGTTCGGCCGGCGACGGGGCGCGGCTCGTGCCAGACGTCGATCGACGGCTCGCGGTACATCATCACCGGGATCGGATCGCTATGTCGATCGACGGGGCCGGGGGACGCCGCCCCGCCCGTGCCGTTGAGCAGCGTGCTGAGGATGCCGGCGATCGCCGAGGAGCTGACCAGCAGCACGGACGTCGCCTTCGCGAGCGCGCTCGAGGTGGCGATGGTGGCGGCGCGGGTCTGGGCGATGGCGCGCGCGATGCCGCTCGAGATGGTGGTCGACCCGGAGAGCGGACTGGTGGTGAGCTTCGCGATCGTCGCGGTCGCCGCGATGGCCCCGGTGATGGTGCCGGTCGACGCCTTGGCGACGGTGGATGTGGCGCTCGACGTTCCCGCCGTGCGCTTCGTCACGGCGCGCGGCATCGACGATCCAGCGGTCGTTGATCCGGTCACGCTCTTGGCGATCGACCTGACCATCGTGGCGGTCGCGGTGATCGACGCCGTCAGGGTGACGGCGAACACTCGAAGCGCGGTCAGGTCGCCCTGTGGAGATGATGTGGACGACAGGCGCTTCGCTGTGGACTTCGCGACGGCGGACGCCGCGGTGACCGCTGCGGCCAGCGACCGAGCAACGGAGCGACGGAGCGACCCGGTAGCAGTGGCCGAGCCGGCGGCCGGCTTCGACGTCGCCTTCAGGACGGCCGACGTAGCGGTGGTCGAGCCGGCCAGCGACTTCGTGATGGCCTTGACGACGCTGGAGGCGGCAGTGATGCTGCCCCCCGTCCGCTTCGCCGCAGCTCGAGCAGCGACCGCCGCCGCGTTGACCGATCCGGCCGTCCGCTTCGACGTTGCTCGGGCGACAGTCGACGTTGCGGTGATGGTGCCCGTGATCGTGGTCAGTACGGTCCGGATCGCCGCGAGCGCTGCGGTCGGGGTGGTGCTGCCTGCCGTGGCCTTGCTCGTGGTCCTGGTCGCCGCGCCGGTTGCGGTCGTGGCGCTGGCGGCCCGCTTCGCTGTCGACCTGGTGACGCCCGCAGCGGCGGCGGTCGAGCCGGTGAAGATCCGGGACACGGCGCGCAGCACGGTCACTGCGGCTGCTGCGGTGATGGTGCCGGTCGATCGCTTCGAGGTTGCTCGGATCGCCGTACCGGCGGCGGTCACGGTGCCCGCGATGGTCTTGAGGACGGTGCGGACCGCGAGCACCGCACCGGCGGGTGTGCTGGTGCCGGTGAGCAGCTTGCCGATACCACGTCGTGGGAGGCCGGAGGAGGTCGTCGAGCCGGCTGTGGTCTTGGCCGCCGCACGGCGGGCAGCTCCCGCCGGCGTCGTCGACCCGACTGCAGCCTTGCTGGCGGTCTTGCGTGCAGCACCGAAGCCGGTGATCGACCCGGTGGGGGCGATCGTGGCGGGGGGCTTGAGCGCGACGGTGTGGCCGACACGCAACGTCCAGACGTTGGTCTCGTTGAACGATGTGGTGCCGGTCGCCCCGGCGGTCGCTTGTGTCTTGGTCCACAGCACACCCGAGAACGGCTGCGTTCCAGAGCTCGTGTAGCGACGCGTCCAACCTGACGGGGTCATGGCCGGCGAGTCGTCATCGGCGGCGTGGGAGAACAGCGTGCCAACCGCGAGCCGATCAGCGCCGGTCGTCGTCACGCTGTTCACCGCACGCGTCAGGGTCCACACCCCACCGCTGAACGTGGTCGACACGTCCACCCCGGACGCACCGGTGAACCGGTGACACGCGGCCCATGCGCCCGACGCCGACACCCCTACGTCGAACGTCGAGCCCTCCGACCCGGTGGCGATCTTCCAGTACACGTACTGGCGGACCCAGTTGTAGCCATCACCCGCGGCCTGGGTGACGTTGCTCAGCGCGGTGAACCCCGACGGAGCCGACGTCACGGTCGGCGCGACACCGAACGTGCCCCACTCGTACAGATCGACGACGATCAGCAGCAGATCGCCGGCGGCGACGGAGGCGGGCTTGTCGAAGGTGAGCGTGACTGCACCCTCGGCGTAGGTGTTGGCCCCGCTGCTCGCGAACGCGGGCGCAGCCACTCGGCTACGAGCCAGAGGGGAAGGTCAAGTCGTACGTGGCGGTCATCGAGTCCGAGCCGGCCACGAGGTTCACGGCCGAGAACAGCGACCGGTCGAGCATCACGCCGCCACCGGTGGCCGCCTGCGAGAAGATGCCGTGCTCGGTGATCGCGATCGTGCCGCCGGTGTCCGGCGACAGGGTTGCGACCGTGCGGTAGATGTTCGCCGTCGCACCCTCGGTCGTGGTGCCGGTCGGCCGGGTCGAGTCGCTGGCGTACTGGGTGGTGAGCTCGGTCACCAGGCCGGTCTGCGACGCCGCCTCGGCGGTGGTGCCGGTGCCGTACCCGTGGTACTTCATGTTCTCGAGCTCGACCGAGTTCTGGAACGCGTCGACGATGTAGCCGACGCCGGTGTCGGTGACGACACGGAGCGACGCGAGGCCGTAGTCGACGACGTCGCCGTTGCCGCGCTGGACGCTGATGTAGAGCGCGCCGAACACGTGGCCGATGCCCATCGCCTTCGCCACGGCGATGCGGCGGGCGCCACGCCACAGGTTGCGGGCGTTGCGGAGCCGCCAGCGGTTCACCTCGTCGGACAGGCCGGCCTTCGGGAGTCCGTGCTCGAGGATGTTCATCCAGCGGTCGGCGCGCGGCCAGATGATGCGGTCGAGACCGCCGGTGGTGGCGGTGCGGCCGCGGGTGACATGGATGCCGAGCTGGCCGGCGGGTGCGATCGAGGCATCGAGCTTCGACATCGGATTCTCCTTCGAGCGAGAGGCTGCGGCGATGATGGCAGGGCCGCTGCCGGAAAGGCGAGCGATCCCCCGACCGTCACAGCGGCGTGAACGTTGCCGTCATGGCGGCGTAGAGGACGGCAGGGGTTGCGACGAGGCCGCCGGTGCCGAAGATCCATCCGAGGAGGATGTTGTGGGTCGACGATGGATCGTTGTCGGTGGAGAGCCCGTACGCCCACCGCGTTGGAACGGACAGGATGCCGGAGCCAGTGCCGTTGTTGGAATCGTCTGGCACCACCGGCCACGTCGATCCGAAGAAGACGTCGTTGTCGGCCCCGCCGTAGACGAACAGGCGCAGATAGGACTGGGACCAGTCGCCGCTGCCGTTGCCGTTCGTGTTGCACGAGAGCGAGACGTTCAACTGGATGATGCCTGTGTCGCTCATGTCGAACGTGACACCCATGTCGCCCATGTAGCCGTCGAGCCCGTAGTTGTAAGCCGACTCCGACGCCGCAACTGCGGCGGCGTCCGCTGACGACAAGACGCCCCCCGAACCCACCCACGAGCCGTCGAGGTACTGGTTGAACAGCGTCGACACGAGGAGCGTCGGCGCGCCGCCGGCATTGACGCTGACGAGACCGACGCCCATGTCAGGCCCCCCGATCGTACGAAGCGAGCACGGCGGTCACCGGGCACGGATCGAACACCATGATCCCCGACGACTGGCCGAACGCGTTGATGAGGTTCCGGTCGGTGATCCCGACGCGACCCGCACGCGCCTCGTCGAACCGGGCGGTCGACGCCTGGTAGTAGACGGGGCCCGACGCGTACACCCAGTCCTCGGCATCGCCCGACGCGCCCTGACCGGTCGGGGCGTCGGCGTTGTAGAAGCCGGGGTCGACGATGATCCGGTTGCCGACCGGCGTCCGGTACGAGCCGTTCCGCCACTCCACCCCGTACGTGGCGATCGCCGTCCCGATCAGACCGGGCGGCAAGAAGATCACGCCCGAGCGCGAGTACATGCGCTCTGCGAACTCGGACTCGATGTTCGCCAGCGCGTTGTACAGCGGCGTCGCCGCCGTCCCGAACGCGATGCCGGCCGGCTCGGTCGCCACCGACGGCAGCGTGACCAGATCGGTCACCTGCGACACGAGCGTGTTGGCGAAGATCCACGACAGCATCTCGCGCCAGCGGGCCGCCAGCTTCGCCGCGATCTCACCCTCGGCGAGCAGTTCGAGCGTCGAACCCTTCAGGCGGTCCTTGACGACGAACGGGAGCTGCTCGACGTACTCCTCGCACGTCGGGATCGGGTCGTCGGAGAAGAAGTCGTCGAGGCACGGGCCCTCGTACGCGGCGACGATCTCGACGTCGCGGCCACACACGCGCGGCTCCCACGTGACCCCGTCGATGAGCCAGCGGCCGTCCGCCACCTCGAACCGGTCGATCTGCTCGAGGAGCAGGCCGCGGTCGAGGAGCGGGGCCTCGGGGAAGTTGATGATCGGCTTCGCCATGTTCGTGTCTCCTCATGCGACGGGGGGCCGGGTCGTTGCGACCCGACCCCCCGAAGGTAGTGCTCCGTGCTGGTGGAGATCAGCTCTGGTAGCCGACCTCGTCACCGCCCTGTGCGTTCAAAACGATGTCGTCGATTTGCACACCGGTCCAGTGGGCCGGAATATCCAGGATGTGCGCCGGGCACGACGTCGTGTTGACGATGCCCTCGAAGTTCTCGAAGAACATCGTGAACTCGTTCCGGCTGTTCGACTGGTTGTCGCGGTAGATGTTGTTGCCCGTGACGCCGATGGCGAGCTCACCGCGGTCCATGAGGGCGAACTTGCCCGCCGGAGCGATGAGGATCTGCACCGAGGCGGGCAGCAGGTTCAGGTTGCTCGCCGAGGCGACGGCCGGGAGCGCCACGGCGTACGACGGCTGGTCCATGAACCACGTGATCTGGCTGACGCCGACCTCGCGGAACATGGCGTCGATCTGGGCGTCCGACGGCACCGTGAAGCTCCCGTCGGTGCGGCGACGGCGAGCGAGGTCCATCTTCATCGCCCACTGGACCCAGCGGGGCAGCCAGATGTGCATGCCCGGGACGTCCCAACGCTCCGTCTCCTGGTACAGGGCCAGGTAGTTGAGGATCGTGGTGACGATCGACACCGAGCCGCCGTAGCCGAGCGCCGGGGCGTTCACCTCGACGCAGCCGGTCGCCATCGCGTTGAGCAGCAGCTGCTCGGCGAGACGGGCGTGGGCGGCGCCGAGACGGTTGAGGTACGCCTCGACCAGCTCCGGGTTGCTCATCGCGAGCATGTTCTTGATCGTGAGGCAGCGGTACACGCCGTACATCACGTACTCGGTGGGGGTGCCGCAGGCGATCGTCTGGCAGGCCAGCTTCACGGCGTCGGCGTCGGCGTCGTCCTCGGCGGTCCACTGGCCGACACCGGTGACGATGTCCGACAGCGACGGCGACTCGGGGATCGACACCTTCATGCGGGGCGCCTGGAACTGCGGCAGCGAGTTGAACACCGGCCGGCGCAGCACGTTGGCGCAGGCGAGCCCGTAGTACGGGGTGGCCGGCGCGCACAGGGCGGCGGTGATCTCGTCGGGCTCGAACTTCGCGAGGTTCAGCGCGAAGTTGTCACCGAGCACCCGCTCCTGCGGGTACTTCGCCTTGATGCCGGCGACCTGGAACTTCTCCGACGTGTTGGTGCGGATGTTCTCGGCCTTGGCGAGCAGCGCCCGGGTGAGGTGCGTCCACGACTCGAAGCCGCCGTCGGCGGTCGCGCCAGCGACACCGTCGTACGCCTTCACCATCTCGAGGGTCGAGGTGGGGGCGGGTGCCGGGTCGGTGACGACCTTCGAGCGGGCCCCGAACTTCTTCGGTGCGGCAGCGACCGGCTTGGTGGCCAGGTCGTCGCCTTCACCCTCGTCGTCGGCCGGCGCCGGGTCGTCGGCCGGGGCCGGGTCGCCAGCGGGCGCCGGGTCGTCGCCGGCCTCGTCGTCCTCCTCGGCCAGCGCCGCGAGAGCGGCGGCATCCGCGTCGACCTCGGCGCGCTTGGTGGCGGCGAGGGTGCGGATCTCCTCACGCTTCGCGCTGAGCTCGCGGGCGAGTGCACGATCCTCGGCCGACGCAGCAGCGTTCTGCAGCACGCCGACGGCCCAGGTGCGGATCGCGGCGCTCAGCTCGTTGAGCTGCGAGACGGAGAGCGTGTCGAGGTTCTCGGGGATCTGGGGAGGCATCGGTGGCTTCTCCTGGCTCGATGGAACGATTGGGCGTCAGCGTGGCAGACGTGCGGGGGCGAATGTCAACAGCTCAAGCGTCGACGAGTTCGTCGTCTTCGTCGATGAGCGCCGCGAGCAGCAGGTCGTCGGCGCTGCGGAACTCGTCCGCCGGCACCACGGGCGCGGGCTCGGGGGCGGGCGGCGCGATCGCGGGCGGCTCGGCGGACTGCACGCACGACGGGAAGCCGGCGATGAGCTCGCTGACCCCGCCGTCGGTGACACCGAACGCGAAGCCTGCGACGAGGTCGTCGATCAGGTCGTCGGAGCCGGGGACGTCGTAGCCCTCGGCGTTGACCGACACGATCGCCTTCAGCTTCCCGCCGACCCAGTGGCCGGAGATGCGCGAGGCGCGCGCCGTGTACACCTTGGTGTCGTCGACGCCGGGCCGGACGACGCCGGAGATCCACGGACCGAGACGGCCTTCGGTGATGCGGACGTCGGCCCACGAGTTCTCGACGCCACCGTACGCGGCCTCGAGGTCGCGCACGCCCTTGCCGGGACGGTGCCCGCCCGCGAGGAAGATCGGGCCGGTGTTGACGATGCCGCGGTCGGTGAGCACGCCCGGCTTGTTGAACGACGCGTAGGCGTCGGCGGGGCGCGGGATGCGGATGCACTGGCCTTCGATGCCGTCGTGGCAGGACTCCCACAGGCCGAGGTGCCCGTACACGTTGCCTTCGGCGTCGACGACGATCTTCTGCGGACGCTCCGACTCGGGGCGGAAGAACTTCTCGTACGGCACGGTCACACCGCCGGCCGCGGCGAGTACCTCGTCGGGGATGTCGTCGGTGGCGGGCTGGACGACGAGCTGGAACGTGAAGTCCTCGACGTCGCACACGAGCGGGCCGAGGTCGCCGGACGCGAACGACGCCTTGATCTCGCGGACCGCGTCCTCGTTCGGGATCGTCGCGTACGCCTCGGCGAACGCTGGCTTGCCGACACCGGTGGTGGCGCCGATCTTCCAGTTCGTGAACCGCACCCGGTAGTCGCCCGAGTCGAGGTCCTCCTCGAAGCGGGCCTTCGCTTCGGTCAGGTCGATCGAGTTGCCGCGCATCGCCCCGGTCTGCACGTACAGCGCGTGCTTCCAGCCGTTGTCGTCGTCGAGCAGGAACCCCTTGCCGGAGATCTTGTTGGTCTCGACGTCGAAGGTCACCTCGTACAGGGCGCCGGTGACGAACGCACCGTCGTGGCCGTAGCTGTCGGTGAACTGGCCGCGGATCGACAGCGGCAGGTCGCGGATGCCGTAGCCGTTCGAGTCGAGGAGCCGATGGTCGCCGGTCTGGGTGTCCATCACCGCGAGGACCGGGAAGTGGATCTCGGCCCCCATCCCCTTCGGTGCCTTGGCCGGCTGCTTGCCGTAGGTGGTCGTCTTCTTGCTCATCGTGCCCTCCTCAGGCGGGACGCAGCTTGCGCGGGGTGTTGGATTCGGACTTGCCGGGTGCACCGCTATCGGTGCTGGGGCCGACCTTCGGCTTGTCGCCGGGCGACTTGGCCTGCGGGCCGTTCTGGGCCTGACCGCCGGAGCCGACCTTGTCCCAGTCGATGTCCTTGGCGCGCTCGAGGCCGAACGTGGCGAGGTACGGATCGCGGATCTGTCGGCCGATCCAGCGGATGACCTCGTCCTCGGAGGGGGCGAACGCTTCGTCGATGCCGGTGAGGAGTCGGGCGCCGACGTCGGAGATCTGGCCGCGGTCGCTGGCCTGTCGGGCGTCTTCGGCGAGGTTCGTCTTCACGTTCGCCCGGCTCATGTCGTACCAGATGCAGCACGTGTCGACACGGCCTGGCGGCATGCCGGCGGCGCGCATCTCGGCACGCAGCACCATCGTCGTCAGCGCCCAGCACATCGTTTCGAGTTCTGGCTGGACGTTGACGCGCCGCTCGTCATCGGACACCGCCCACGCCGACCAGTGGGTCGCTTCTCCGATGCCCTTCACGTCCTGCGGCTGGACGTCGAGGCCCATCAGGATGCGGTCGATGAGCTCCTGGCGCAGCTGCATCTCGACTTCGTGCAACGCGATGTCGGGGATGATGTGGCGGATCGCTTCGCCGTACTGCGCGGGCCCGGACACGAACGTGGGGAGCGCGGCGGCCGGGTCGCCCGGGTTCTGCGCCTGGAACAGGGCGGCCTGCAGCAGCTTGTTGATGACGTCGTTCTCTGACAGCTTCACCTGACCGTCGGCGCCCTTGTCGGCCGTCGCGGTGCGGGACTTGTTGAGCTCCTGCGGGATGAACCACATGCCGTTCGCCATCAGCCGGTTCACCAGCTTGGCGCGCAGGCCCTTCGTGAGGAGGTCGAGGAGTTCGCAGTTGGTGGCGTTCGCCATCAGCGACGAGTCGGCGACGTCGACATACTCGGCGGACGGCCGCCAGATTCGGCCGAGGAAGTCCTCGGCCCGGATGTCCTGCTGCAGGATCTCACCGTTGCCGGAGACCTTCGGGACAACGGTGCGCTTGATGATGAAGCCGGGATCGACACCGTCGCTGCGCAACAGCTCCTCGACGGACGCGACGTCGAGCTCACCGGGATTCACGAAGTCGTAGCCGATGATCTCGCCGCCCTCGCGGACGCGGATCAGGTAGCACTCGGCGGGCACCTTCATCAGCGTGAAGTAGCGCTCGGCGAGCGCCCGCACGCCGCCGTACGGGGACTGCAGGCGGCGGGCGATGTCGGCCTCGAGACCGCGGGTGATCTGCTTCCCCGGGTTGCCGGCCTTGTCGAGCTTGTACGCCCCGAGCCGGACATAGCCGGCGATGCGGGCGCCGCGCGACAGCGCGTAGTGGACCTCGCCGATGCCCTTGTACCAGCGCCACGGGTCGGCGCTGTTCCGCTTGCCGATCGCGAGCACCGCCCTCAGGTAGCGGGCGTCCTCCGGGGTCGTGACGTCGATGAGCGCAGACGCGACGATCTCGTCGAAGTCGTTGCTGACGTCAGCTGTCCGCTGCGTCTTCGTACGGCGAATCGGCATCGAGTTCCTCCGGTGGGATGAAGCGAAGGTACCGGAGGCGCTTCTCGATTGTCACGACCCCGTCAGCCAGCACGTTCTCACGGGCGGCGACCTGGGGCGGCCAGCCCCGGTTGATGCGCTCCTCCTGCAGGAGGATCAGGTACTCCTCGAAGTGTCGGTCGCGGAGGCGTTGGAGGGCCGCGCGGATCGCCTGGATGCGGACTTTCACGTTCACCGAATGGTGGTTGCGGTTCTGGCCGCGCTGGCGGTTCGAGACCCGCTGCACGACGCCGGCCATCTCCACCTCGAGCTCCTTGGCTCGTTTCACGACCGGCTGGTTCTGGAAGCACGTCCAGCACAGCCCGCCGGTCTGGGCGGTGAGGTAGATGAGCTCCGGTTCCCGACAGGAGGGGTTCGTGCAGTCCCGGTAGCCCTGCAGCTGTGGGTGGCTGACCTGCGCGGCGGCTGACACGGCGCGGATCGTACCCCCGGACCTGCGGCCGTCGCCAGGACGACCGCAGGTCCTACCCGAGGGAGGGTCACCGGAGTGGGGGCCGGCGACAGGAGACTACGCGGTCCCAGTGCCCCAAAGTCGATCGACGTCGGACGGGGTGAGGATGTCCGCGTCGTACAGCTTCTGGTACCTGCCCCGGGTGAACCAGCGGGGGGTCCAGGGGACGGTGGAGCGCGAGATGAACCCGCGGTCGAGTTCATCGGGCCAGTCGGCAATCTCGCGGTCACGACGGAACCTGCCGACCTCAACGGAGAACTGGGCGTCGGTCGGCGTGTAGTTGCCCTTCGGGTCGAGGGTGATACCGAACTCCGGCCAGCGCATCCACAGCGACGAACCGAACGGGTTGAGCTCGCGGTAGCCGCCACCCGACGACTTCGGCGCATGGTGCTCGAGGATCAGCGCGAAGTTGTAGCGGACCCTCAGGTCGTCGAGCTTGTTGGTGAAGTCGAGCGCCGCCTGTTCAAGGTCCTCGCGGGGCGCCTTGCGGTACAGCTTGTACAGCGGCCCGGCGAACACGATCTGCGGGCGGGTGCGCTGCAGGACCGACTCGAACTCGGCGAGCGGCCGGCGCTCACGAAGGTCGATGCCGCCCTCGCGGTGCCACAGATGCAGGTTGCCCTGCGCTTCCTTCAGCACGTCGTAGCTGATCGCCCGGTTCGCGAGGCGCATCTGCTCCCGGATCGACGACGTCGCGTTCTCGGTGTCGACGTACAGCACGCGGACCGGATCGAAACGCTGGGTTGGCAGCCACGGGTCGCGTCCGGCGGCGGCGTTGACGGCGAGCTGGCGCAGCAGGGTCGCCTTGCCGATGCCCTCACCGGCGACGATGATGATCCGCCAGCGTGGCTTCACGATGTGCGGGATCAGCCACGGGTCACTGAACGACGACTCGTCGGCGAGACTCATGAACGACCCGACGTCGAACAGGCCGGCGATGTCGGCCGAGCGGGGAGCGATGAGCCGGTCGGCGGACGGGTCCATGTAGGCCATGATCCGGTCGGGGTCCGAGTTCGGCTGATACGCCTGCTCGATCGCGTCGGCGGCGTGCGCGATGAGGCGGCGTCGCCGCGAGTGTTCGATGACGATGTCGGCGTACCGGGCCCAGCTCGACACGGACGGCACGGCAGCGATGAGCTGGGTGAGGTCGAGGATCTGGACGAGTCCTTCGCTCGCGTCGACGACGGTGACTCCGTCGATCGCGCGGCCCCCGTCGTGCAGGTGCAGCATCGTCGCGTAGATGTGCTGGTGTAGCGACGCGTAGAAGTCGCTCGGGTCGAGGATCGGGACGAGGTCCATCAGGATCGACGGCCGGGTGAGGATCGCGCCGAGGAGCGACTGTTCGGCTTCGATCGAGTGCGGGGGGAGACGGTCGCTCATGCCGCGCACCGGCCGCAGATCGGCAGACGGGAGCCGTCCGGCTGGGCTTCGATCCGCCAGCCGAACGCGCGCAGCACGTCGATGGTGACGATGCCGGGGACTTCGATCGGGTCGCCGACCGAGTTGGTGAGCACCTTCGAGCAGGTCGGGTTCGAGCAGTGGATGAACATCAGGCCCTCCATGCGAGGTTGCGGTAGGCGCGTTCCATCGCGTCGCTCAGGTCGTCGGGCAGGCCCTTGAACCGGTCGATGCGGGGGAGCTTCGCGAGCTTCGTGGGGTTGGTCATGTCCTGCGGGTGGCGGGCTGCGACGGCGATGCGGATCATCGTCTCGCCGCGATCGAACCCCCAATGACCGAGTGTGCGGATCGTCGCCCGCAGTGCCTCGACGTTCGCGTGGCGCCACGTGAGCAGATCTCTGCCATCGAAGAACGGGACGGACAGCGCGAGCAGCTCGGTGATCCACGGCTCGTCCGCGCTGCGCGCCTCGCGGTTGTTGCGCCACAGGTCGAACGCTGCCCCCGAGACGACGGGCGCCTCGCGGAGTGCTGTGCTCACGAGGTCGTCGGACCACCCGCTCTTGAGACAGTTCTTCACGACGCCGAGGATGTCTCGGTACGGCTGCGCTGGCTTGATGTCGAGTGATTCCCACCATTCGTTGACGATGCGATTGGCTGCCGGAGTCGACGGAGTCGACCCGGCGCGCTGGGCTTCTTCTTTCTTGGGTTCTCCCTGTTCTTCTTTGTGGTCGCCAGGTGACCACCTGGTGGTCACGGGATGACCACCTTCGCCGTCAGTAGTGGTCACCTGGTGACCACCCGGTGATTCCCAGATCTCGACGTTGAAGATGATCTGGATCGGCAACCCTTTGGCGTTACGTCCGACTTCGATCAGTCCGACGCGCTCAAGGTCGGCGAGCGCTGAGGTCACCTTTCCCTGGGAGATCCCCACTCGGCGGGAGATGGCGTTCCGTGACACCGAGCCGACGTAGCTGTCGGCGTGCGACGAGATCCAGATCGCCACCGCCCGAGCATAGATGTCGAGTTCTGGGTCGTGCTCGGTGCGGAAGTTCGGGACGGCGGTGTAGCCGCGCCGCCCGCGGGACGAGATGGCTCGCGCGTTCACCTCGTCCACCAGTCGTACAGGCGTTCGAGCTCGAGGTCCGACATGAGAGCCTCCATCACCTCGCGCGCCCGTATGACGAGCCACCCAGCAGCGTCCCCTCGGCGAATCGCTGCGAGCACCCGTCGACGCGGCCCTGATGTCGGGCGAGGGTCTACGGAATCCAGGAAGCAGAGACGCAGCCACTCCTCAAGCAGGAGATCTTTCTTGGAGCAGTTGCACCCTTCGCATGCTGGTGTGAGATTGGACGGATCGTCGGGGTCGCCGATGCCGACCTTGTCCAGCATCTCGTCGGAGTCCATCCCGGCGAGCAGCAACCTCGGGATGATGTGGTCGACCGTGGTGGCTGGAGAGCCGCAGTAGGCGCATCTGATGCCCAGCGCGGCGAAGCCCTTGGATGCAGACATTTGCATGGGGGTTCCTCTCTCGTCAGGTCGGTGCTATGGTGGGCACCGACTCGTTTGGCAGCGGTCATCCTCTCTGAGCCCCCGGTGGTCTGTCAAGGACCCCGGGGGCTCGGTCGTTCTCCGGCCAGCACGATTCGTTTGCGGCCCGTTTACACGCCGGTGCCGAGCGACTACGCTGCACCCCGATGTCCGCCGCCAACGCCGCCGCCAAGCCCATCCAGCTCGCCCCAGGACTCGTCTCCCGGGAACTGCCGGACGGCACCACCTACATCGAGCCGTCAGGGGAACGGAAGACGCAGACCGTCGCCTTCCGCGTCGCCCCCAGCACCTACGTGACGCTGCTCGCCCCGCTCGTCGACACCTTCCCCGACCACCAGATCAGCACGGCGTTCCGCTGGCTCCTCGAGCAGCCGGCCGTCCTAGATGCGATCCGCGGGAAGATCAGCGAGGCGACGGTCCACGTCTGACGCCGCCTCACGCAGTCGTTCGGTCACCCACCGGTTCCGCGGCACCCCAGCCTCGGTGGCGGCGTTGTCGAGCGCTTCGATGAGCTGATCCTGCATCCAGAACGACACGACGCGGCCGGGCATGCGCCCATATTAGGAACGTGCCCGAGCGAAGGTCACGGGACGCGGTGAGGCCCCACCCGTGCGACCGGATGGGCCTCGATGTCGGTTCTCGCCGCTCGGACCGCGTCGACTACGGGACGGCCCAGCAGACGGCGCGCTGCGGGGAGGTTGTCGGGCCCCGACGTGCGCCGTTACGCCTTGCGCTTCAACGACGTGATCCACCTGCGGATGAACGCGTTGCGCGACAGTCCGGCGTCGCGCGCGGCGTCGTCGAGCTGCTTCTTCTCGTCGAGCGACAGCTGCACGCTGACGTAGGTGGTCTGTGGGTCGCCCTTCGGCATGGCCTGACCGTATCAGACCTTGGGGCGGCCCATGCGGTGCCACCTCACGAACGACAACAGCAGACCGCCGACGAAGACCGCCAGCGTCCCGACCCCGAGCACCACACCGAACATCCGCCAGCCGCCCGTTGCCGGGAGAATCGGCGAGCAGGCGATCGACGAGCCGGAACCTGGGTACTGTTCCGGTGAGCACGGCACCGAACGGCCGGGGACATCGCCCTCCGGGATCACCGTCATGGTCGTGGAGGTCGCGGCCGTCGTCGTGCTCGACGTGCTCGACGGAGCGGTCGAGGTGGTCGACACCACCGACGCCGGAGCCGGCGCCACCGTGGTCGACGTCGATGACGAAGCCACGGTGGTTGCCGGCGCACACTCTGCGTTCCGGGGATCGGTCGGATCAGGATACGGGCACGCGTGCACCGCCTGAGAGCCGAACGGTCCCACCAGCAGGGTGAAGATCATCGCGCAGACGATCGTCGTGATTCGGGTCTTCATCAGGTTCCTCTCTTGGGGATCGGGATGTTGGCCATCGACTGGCAGATGGCACCGCGGCGCAGCTTGGCGGTCCAGCACCAGCCCTGTCGACCGGCCCGCTCGATCAACGCCAGGAAGGCGGTCATCGAGCTCGAGGGCGTGGCGATCACGTCCTCGGGCGTGCAGAGCCCTTCCTGGGCGCACAGCCACTTCCTGTGGACACTCATCAGCACCTGGCCGTAGCCGGAGTCGGTGTACGGGCCCTGGCGCCCGATGGCACAGCCGGCACCGGTGTGGTCGGCGAACGATGCGCCACGGCGCAGGTTGTAGCAGCCAGCCGACTCCCGGTTCATCACGGCACGCACGCCTGGCGCCCAGTTCGCGATGTCCTGTTCGGACCAGCGGCGGCAGCCTCGGGCGATGAGCTCGTAGACGCGCATCGGGGTGTCGAGGTCGAGGTAGTCGTGTTCTGGCGCGAGAGCATCCGCCTCGGCCTTCGCCGTCGAGCAGTCGATGATCTGCTGTTCGTGCTCCGGGCTCAGGTCGATGCCGGTGACCTGCTGCCACTCGGCGAGGTCGTGCGGGGTGCAGGAGGTCGCGATCGTTGCAAATGCAACAAGCGCGACGATGACTGCTCGGATTCGGTTCATGGTTGGTCCTTTCAGCTGGCCCGCTGTTTGGTCCCGGATGGAAGTTCTAGACGATGGGTTTGATGAAGCGCTCGCGACGGCGCCCTAGCGCATCTCCGTCGAACGCCTCCACCTGCGGTTTGGCATCCCTGTCACGTGATGGGCGCACACGGCTAGCCACTCGCCCAGGTCGTGCGCCCAGCGAGAGTCGACGGCCTCGTCGTCACAGTGACCCCAGTCGCACGTGAACGTCGGTGGCTCAGTCGGCTTGTTCACCGGGTCCCTGCGTGCGATCGCGGTGGGTTCACGGCTTCCGCGTGTGCCTTGGCGTAGTCGTCGTCGCTCAGGTACCAGACCGGGCAGCCGCCCCCGCCGGCGCCGCAGAACAGGTCGAGCACCCGAGTTATCTCGCGAGGCTGCTCGGGCTCAGGCTGAGGCAAGGAAGCGTCAGGGTTGTGGGCGAGGGTTTCGCCGAGCTCCATCACCACCTCCCGTTCAGCATGTCGATCAGGTCCTGTGCCTGCGCGTCGGCGTCGGCGAGCGCATGGTGGGGGAGGAGCGACTGGTGGGTGGTGCGGTCGGAGCCGAAGCCGAAGCGCGGGTTGCTGCCGAACTTCATCGAGCGCAGGCACAGCGACCGGTAGTGGTACGGCAGATCCCGATCGGCCCAGTAGTACAGCTTGTCGATCCACGGCTTGTCGAAGCTGACCGGGTTGGCGGTGAAGATCCGCCGTTCCCACACCGGCTCGACGAACGCCATCCACTCGGCCAGCGCCTTCGCCGTCGTGGCCCGGTCGAAGCGCAGCAGGTCGCGGTCCTGGTACGCCTCAGCGCGCACCTCGTCGGACTGCTCGCGCCACCACGCCAGCGACGAGAACCGCTCGTCGGACTCCCGGATCGGGGTGTCGAGGCGCATGTAGAAGTGCTGCGGGAACTTCACCCAGCCGGCCTCGACGTCGTGGACGACCGGAACACAGCCGACGGTGAGCAGCTCGCCCGCCTCGACGACCGTGGCGGTGGTCTCGACGTCGAAGCTGAAGAACGTGGGGAACTCAGACATCGGTGGTCTCCTTCGGTCGGGTCGGGCCGTACACGTCGGCCATGCGGACCACTATCGCGCGCTGGGCGTCATCCAGCACAGCGAGGCCGTCGAGGATCGCTGTCGCCGCCGCGACGTACTCCGGCGGTGCCGGCACCCTGCCCTCGTCGGCCCACAGCACACCGATCGACTCGGTTCGACACCAGGCGAGATTGCGGTCCTCGATGTTCATGTCGTCGAGCACGACGTGCAGCGCGCCGCCGACGTCATTGCCGGGCAGCTGGTACCAGTCCCAGCACAGGCCGGCCAGCTCCCACATCGCGGACGTCATCGGTGGACGGACACCGCCCGCGATCAGGTTGCGCTCGCGCCGGCGAGCACGCTTGGCCTCGGCGGCGGCGAGGCGCTCCTGGGCCCGGCCGTCGCCCTTGTCGCGAACGCGGTAGCGGTCGTGGCCGCTGCGGCGATACCACTCGCCGCGAGGCGAGATGTACCGGGGGGCGCCGGAGCCGGTGCGGATGCCGTGCTTCGGGCGCCGGAGCGCTTCGGTGGCTTCGTGGAGGCGGCGGCGGGCGGCGGCGAGGAGGTCGTCGGCGCCTTCGGGCTTGTCGGGGTCGTGCATGGGTTCTCCTGACTGATTTCGAGCTACTAGGGGGTTTGGAGGGCTGAAATCTCACTCTGTGTCGAGATTTCGAGGCATATCAGACGTATTTCGCGGTCTCAGCCCGGCGATCCGCCTGTGATACGAGTCACGGAGAGTGGGAATCCGGGTCGTCGAGCGGCTCGCTGGCGGTCGCTTCGATGACCTCGCTGGGGTCGATCGACAGCCCGTCCATCACGCCCGCCCGCGCTTCGGGCGTCTCGCTGACCAGCTTCGAGATCTCCTGGGCGAGGACGCGGTTGATGGCCTCCATGTTGTCGAAGTAGCCAGCCGACGAGCCGCGCCACTCGACGCCGGTGACCTGCCCGTGCTGGCGTGGCTTCATCAGCTCGACGTGGTCCTTGCTGTCGAGGACCTTCTGGATGAGCTCGGCCTGCCAGGGCTGGACCTGCATCGCCGGGTGCTTCACGAGCGATTCGAGCTGGCCGGAGAGGGCGGTGTTGGACTCGACGAGTTCCATCATCCGTTCCTCGAGCTGCCCCGCATACTGCGCCATGCACAGCAGGGCGGCGGCGACGGTCTCTGCCTGGCCACCGTCGACGACGTAGACGTCGCTGAAGTCGGCCTGGAACCAGTGGCTCCCGATGAGCTTCAGCTGCTCGACGAGCGCCGCGGCGTCGGCGTAGTTGATCGGGGGTAGGCCCTTCACTGGTCCTCCTGGTCGGTGTTGGTGTGGATGATGGCGAGGGCGAGGTACCCGAGGGCGGCGAAGTACGGCAGCGGGAGGGCGGGATGGATGAGCGCGATGTACCACGCGCCGGTGACGATGAGGGTGAGGGCGCCGAGGCAGAGGATGGCGGTCAGCAACACGCTGAGGAGGGAGACGAAGTCGTTGTCGGCGTCGATGCCGGCTTCGAGGGTGTCGTACGCCCAACGTGCTGCCCGCCGGATCACAGGGTGGTCCTGAGGGTGCGGAGCGCGCCGGCGACCTTCCCATACCGCCGGGTGGTCTCGAGGAGGTGGACGAGGTCGTCGCGGGTGATGCTGCAGAGTGCGTCGGGTGGGACGGGGTCGAACTGTTCGAGCCACCGGACGAGCTGGTCGTCGTCGATCTTGCCGGTGATCGCCGGCTCGGCCCGCACGTACCCGGCCTGGCCGGCTGTCCGCCGGTGGCGGATGGTGGTCTCGACGAGCGCGGCGACCTGGGGTGCGCTCATCACCCACAGGGAGTCGGGCTTGGCGTTCTCGAGCTGGCTCGAGAACAGGGCGAGCATCTCGTCGGTGAGCACCGTCTCGGCGTTGACGAGCACGGCCTCTGCGCCACCGGGCGCCTTCTCCTCGCCGTGGGTGGACGAGTGGGTGGACGAGTGGTCGACGTCGGGGGAGACGTGTGCGAGCCAGTACGAGGCGATGGCGGTGAGGGTGCCGATGCCCATCTCCCGGTCCCGGAACCACAGGTCGTGGGTCTTGTCGGCGCCGGTGATGACGAGCCGCCCTTCGTCGGGGAAGTACCCGAACGACTTGAGTCCCTCGAGCGGCACGTCGAGGGTGACGCCCGGGTGTCCGTCGTAGCGTCCCCCCTTCCACCAGACGTCGATGAGGAGCTTCCCGTCACCGCTCATCACCCGGGTGTTCGTGATGTTGTAGATCTTCATGTATCACATGATACACGAAAGGGCTCCTGAGCACCAGAACCCTTGGAAACCCATCGCCGTCACTCACACGTCACACCCGCACAGCCCTGATCCCCCCGCAAACGGTACGCAAACGGAACCGCCAGCCGCCACCCCACCACACACCACACCCAACACGCACACGAGCAGCACGGGGACGGGACGGTACGTGTGATACATGGAGAGGAGAGAGCGAGATGCTGGGGCTTGTGCATGGATTTGGGGGTCGGTTTGAGAATCGGTCGGGGACGCGATCGTTGCAAATGCAACGA
>CAZHNI010000005.1:20325-65433 GCA_964533715.1 uncultured Gammaproteobacteria bacterium
CCTCGCCGAGTGTGTGCATGTTGCATTTGCAACGACCTCGCCGAGTGTGTGCATGTTGCATTTGCAACGACCTCGCCGAGTGTGTGCATGGATTTGGGGGTCGGCTTGGGAAACGGTCCGGGACGCGCAAGGTCCCCGGACCGCTTGTGCGATCCGGGGACCTGGTTGTGTTCGATGCGCGGGGTGAGTGTCCCGCGTGTCGAGGTCAGGTAAGTGCGACGCGCCGAGCGAAGGACTCCAGCGTGAACGATCCGCCCGTGAGCGTTTCGTCCCCGGCGACGATGGTCACCCGCTCAGAGGGGGTGACCGCGAGCATGGCGACGCATCCGGCGACGGTCACAGTGCCGTTCGCGCGCATGGCGTTGACGATGGCTCGTGCGGCTTCCCGCTGCTCGTCGGTTGCCTTGCTCCAGCGGCGACGGATCGTTGATTCACCCGCGCCGAGCGTGCGCGCCCAACGTCCACCGCGGGGCGCGGTGGAGGTCTTGCGGTGTGCTCGTGTTTGCTCGATAGGGGTCCGTTCGACCGCGTGGCCGATGAACCGATAGCCGCGTCCGACCGCGGTGGTCACGTACCGCTCATGCGTCAGTTCGGTCCCTGGCACCCCAGTGTCGATGACGGTGCGTCGCGGCTTCGATCCGTAGCGAACCGATGTCGGTTCCCAACGAGCCACGCCGCGGAACGCCACCGGATCCGGAGCAACCTGCGGCTGACGCGTGTACCGATGCACCGTGTCGACGTGGTACATGCCTGGCTCGACCGTCTCGCCCTCTGCGTTCACGTAGGGCGCGGGTGCCAGATTCCACGCGGCCAGGTCGCCCGCGGACCGGAGCAACGCCGTAGCTGTGCGTTCAAGGTCAGCCGACGTCCGATCATCATGGTCGAACCGCCGAACCGCGGGGATGCGAGGACGGGCGACGCCGTCCGAGACGAGGGCAGACGGTAGGCGTCGCGGATCGGCAGGGCCGAACACTGGCGCATGGTCCGGCGCGACGTAGGCCGCGGGGAACATCTCCGCGTGCCACGCTGCGCGCTGTGCGGCTTTCCGATCCTCCCGCGTGTAGTAGCGCCGATACGCGATGACATCGCCCGCGCACTTGGAGTAGAGCGAGCCGATCGGCTCGACAAGCCCGCGACGCATGAGCTGGCGCGTGAGTGCGGCGTACTGGTCGACTTGCTCGCCGTGCAGAACGTCTGTGCCGCGGAGGAAGCGGAGGCGTGCAACTGAGTGAGTCATTTGGACGCCTCCCGCCCCTCGGCCATGGAGAGCAGCTGGCGGTAGACCCACTGCTCTTGCCTCGGAATCGACCAGAACGCCCAACCATTCGGCTTGGACACTTCGCACATGTCGAGGACCTCCCACACCATGGCCATGCCTGCCGCCCCAGCCGGGTTGCACATGAACGTCTCGGCGAGACCTCGCAACTTCATTGGTGAGATCACACCCACCTCCCTTTCTTGATCGGCCCAGGCCGACTGCCTGGGCACGAACAAAGGTTAGCGCGCCAGCTCGCCCATTGCAACATCTCGCGTCGGGTCGGCGGCATCGGCCCGCGCCCACCGATCGGCAACTCAGGGACAGAGTGCGCCCGCGTGCAAGCCGGCCCGCTCACGAATCGGCAAGCGGCGCCCATCTGGTGTGCGCCCGCTCGGGCGCCCGCTCATGTCCCGGGTTCGGCCCGCTCACGAATCGGCAAGCGGCGCCCATCATGTGGCGGCCTGGTCCCGGCGTGTCGGCGCGGCTCTTGCTCGTGCAAGCGCGTGCTAGCGCTGGCAAGCGAACGCGCGTTCGCCGAACACCTGTCCGCTCGCGGCTGCAAGCACCGAACACCTGTTCGACGAACACGTGTTCGATCCGGCAGGGAGAGAGAGATCAGAAAGAATCCGGGGGCCACCCACCCACCCCCACCCCCCCTGACCAGGGAAATTGTCATAACGAGAAGACAACGCGAGCCCCCTCCGGGGGTGTTCGAGGGTTCGTCTGTCGTGTGGTGGTCGAGGGGTGTGCTCTGACGTGTGGCGCTTGTTGGACGTGTGTTCAACAAGTTGCGCGCGCGAGGTGTGGGATGTGGGGGTGTACCCCCTCCCTGGTACCCCTGGTGGGTGTCTGAGTTCGAGGCTCCGAGTCCAGCCGCCAGGCTGGGCGAGGAGTGGTGAGTGACGGGAGGTGTCATGGGTGACATGAGCCTCAGTGAGCTCCACACCGAGCGGGTCGACGCCGACCAGTTGGTGGCAGCCATCATCGACAGCATGAGCGATCGAGACGAGGAGGTGACGCCCGATGCCCCGAGCGACCAGGCGCAACCCCGAGTGGACGCCGCCCGTACACCAGCCGCCCCCCGGACGGTGTACGGCCGAGAGCACTCGAGGAGGTATTGAGATGCCAGCATGGACGTCAACCGTCCTACCCAGCCCGTCGCAAGGCCCGGTGTTCAACCGGGACGGCGACCTGAAGAAGTGGCTGGCCTACGTCGCCGACAGCCTCGACGAGGTGGCCGGGCTCCGACTCACCTGGGCCGACGGCACCACCCTCGACCTGAAGCCGGAACGATGAGGCGACTCATCATCATCGCAGCGGCCATCTGGCTCGCAGCCGCCATCTGGCGCGAAGCCGGCCGCAACCATCACGGACCAGGAGGGCACACCCGATGATCCACATCGACCACGTCAGGACCAGCGACGGGCCTCGCAACGGCGAGCGCGTCCAGATCCTGTCCGAGAACGGCACGGCACGAGCCGACGTCGTGCTCACCGAGTACGAGGACGTCGACGAGACGACCGCTGACATCACGCTGTCCACCGGGGTGCTGAACCGCACCCACCACTGGCAGCTGATCGCCGTGTCGACCACGTCCGGCTCGATCACGCTGCGACTGGTGGCGAGGACATGACCCGCCAGCAGCGCCGACGCCGCACCCTGTGGATGTGGCGCACCCTGATGCTCGGACTCGCGCTCACCGGCAACGTCGGACTCGCGATGTGTATCTGGGCAGGGCTCGGCATGCTCACGAGAGGACGGTTCGCATGACCAGCGACCTCGACGAACAGCTCGGCTACGACGCCGACCACGACGACCCGCGGCAGTACTGCGAGCACGGGACGTTCATCGGCTCCTTCTGGGGCCCCGACTACCTGTGCCACTGGTGCGAGGCCGGCGTCTCCGTCGAGGAGATGCGCGAGTCGCTGCGCCAGCAGGCGATCCACCAGCTGCGCAGCCGGCTCGAACCGCTCGCAGCGGTGAGCGACAACTTCAACACCCTCCCCGGACACGAGCGGGCACGACTCATCGTGTACTGCGTGCCCTGGGCGATGGAGCAGTACGGGCCGGTGTACGACCGGCTCATCGAGATCGGAGGTGACCTGTGAAGGTTCCCGACATCCACGAGGCCGCATGGGCGTACCTCGAGTGCGCCAGCTGGTCCACCTCCGTCAGCGACGACGAGGGCAACATCGTCGCCGAGTCGCTCGACGACACCGGCGCCGAGTGGAACACGACCGCCATCGCGGCCGCCACGAAGCAGATCGAGCAGTTCCTCGACGAGACGGTCGACGAGATCATCGAACGCCACGGCATCACACCCGGGCAGCTGGGTCACGACCTGTGGCTCACCCGCAACGGGCACGGCGCCGGGTTCTGGGACCGTGGCTGGGGACGCGACGGCGACCGGCTCACCGAGCTGTGCAAGCCGATGGGCTCCGACGACGCCTACATCGGCGACGACGGCACCATCCACCTCACCAGCGAGGAGTGACCATGCCCCGACCGCTCGACATGATGCGCGACGAGATTGACCAGCTCGTCGCAGCCCACCTCGACCAGCCCGACGA
This sequence comes from uncultured Gammaproteobacteria bacterium, assembly GCA_964533715.1. Classification (GTDB taxonomy): domain Bacteria; phylum Patescibacteriota; class Patescibacteriia; order Magasanikbacterales; family GWA2-37-8; genus CAZHNI01. Next base: position 24,154 of record CAZHNI010000005.1, read on the forward strand.
CGGAGACTCGACGCGCTGGTCGGAACGATCCGATGCGCTGTGGCGTGCCATCAACGAGGTGGCCAACGGCTACGGCTGGACGCTCACCAGCACCGGCATCGACCACGCCACCCGCACGTTCACCGGCCAACTGGTCCCGCTCATGCGGATCGGCCTGAAACAGGAGATCTCCTGATGCTGCGCACCTACGTCATCACCGTCGAGCTCACCAGCGACGACCCGGTCGACAGCCGCGACATCAAGGACGCGCTGACCGAGTGGTCGGTGCGCACAGGCACCGACCTGACGATCCCGTTCGTCCAGGTCGGCCGGAAGGAGTGATATGACAATGGTGACCACCATCTCGCTCGCCGAGTTCATCGGCGGGCTCAAGCCCAGCGGCGACGTCGAGGACGACCGCTACTACGCCGAGGCGTACACACGGCTCGCCGTCCGCGCGTTCGAGCGGGGCGACAAGGTGCTCGTGTACGAGAACCAGGACCTCGGCCACCGGGACCTCGGGTGCCTGAAGGTGACGACGTACGGGTCGGCGGCCTCGATGATCGAGGCCAGCCAGTTCCCAGAGCCGCCCACCACGCTGCCCGACATCGGCGGCGACATCAACTGGCGCTACCAGCTGCGCCACATCATCGACCGGAGGTGGTGATGATCCGCACCGTCTGGCTGAACGGCATGGCCGTCGGCACCGTGCAACGACTCGGCTACGAGTCCGGCATGCAGGGCCAGTACAGCTACAGCGTCGCCGGCTGGCTCGACCCCGACCGCCAGGGCGCCACGGCGCCGAGCTACAGCTACGCGCGTTCGATGGTGCTCAGCCGGGCCCGGGTGCTGCTGCGCGACATGGAGCGCAAGGCGGCCGAGACGGCGAAGGCCGAGTTCCCGCCGACCACATCCGACATGGCCTACATCGAAGACGGCGTCGTCCACGACGTCGAGACCTGGAACAACTGAGAGGAGGCTCATCATGGAGCTCTCACAAGAGACGATCCGCAAGATCTGCGACCGGTTCGAGTGGGACTGGTGCAACGAGTACGGCGAGCGCGGCTACGGCAACCATCGGACGACGATGGTGGTGCTCGGCGACTTCTGGCTGCGGCCGAACGCACCGCACTACGACCCGAAGCGCGCCCTGTGGCGCGCCGGCCTCGACCACCGCTACGACACCGGCCAGCACGACTGGGGGACGGCGTCGATCGACAAGCGGTTCCCGCGCATCTTCCAACAGCTCGAGGACCAGGGGGTCGAACTGGCCTGGGATGACGAGTGGATCATCGACTACGAGCACAGCAAGTGCTACCGGACCACCGGCGACAGCTACGGCTGGACGCCGAGCTACCGGATGTCCGAGTACGGCGACATGCTCACCCCGGACAGCGACTTCGACGACTGGCTCGATTGGGCCCGCAACGACCTCGACAACGCGCTGTGTGACTCGATGGTCGGCGACAACGTCGACCGGATGCTCGACGAACGCGGCTACACCCGCCGGCCACCCGACGGCGACCGGTTCGAGAACGGCTGGTACCCCGGCCAGAACGACACGCCGAAGGCTGTCGTCGAAGCGCTCGAAGCTGACCTCGGCTATGCCGGCGTCGACTTCGAGTACGTGTTCGTCATCGACGCCGTCGGCCAGTTCGACATCCACTTCGCCATCTGGTGGAAGGAACTCAAGGAGAACGAAGATGCGACCGTCTGAGATCGCCACCACCATCATCAACGGCAACATCGCCGACGCACGCACCGCGATGATCGGACGGGAAGTCTCGTCGAAGTCACGCGGTGCGCTCAACGCCATCGAGGTGATCGAAGAACTCGTCGACACCTACGGCTGGGACTGGGGGCCGGCGTGCGACAAGGTGCGCCGCGTCCTCCGCAACGGCAAGTGGGCCGAGTACGACGAGGCCGCCGAAGCCCAGTACGAACTCGAACAGCAGGGAGGCTGATCATGTCCACCATCACGCCCGGCAAGCGCCGGTTCGACCGGGTGTTCTACATCGCCCGGTTCATCGCCTACAACGGCGTCACGCACCCGGTGTTCGCTCACGCCGTTGTCGACTCCGAAGGTGAGTTGACGATCTCCGGCGTCGAAGGCCCGAAGCGCAACGGCAACTGCTGGGGCAGCTGCGGCCAGATCGAGATGAGCTGGCGCGAACGCTCCAGCGACTGGACGACGAAGGGCGCCGACTTCAACGACGAGCAGCTCGCCGAGTTCATGGCGATCTGGGACCGGTGGCACCTGAACCACATGCGGGCCGGCAGCCAGGCCCAGATGGACTGGCTGCGCGAGCATCCGATCGAAGTCACCTACCCCGAGTCGCACTACCAGAAGGCGTGCGAGGCGCTCGCCGCCGCCGGCCTTCACCCGGACGCCGACGGCTACCGCTACGGCTCGACGTGGAAGCACGAGGAGCTGCCCGCCGAGGTCATCGAGAAGCTGGCGTCGTTCCCGGCGTCCAGCCTCACCCCTGCCTGGGTGTAAACGGCACGCAAACACACGACTGAGAGGAGGTCACCATCATGGGTGATCTGGTAGAGCACCGGAAGCTCGACAACGGCTACAGCGTCTCGATCTTCTACGACACCGACTGCGAGGATCCGCGCCTCCGGGACGGCGCGTTCTTGTGGCTCGGCTTCCCCCACCGGCGCTACACGTTCGGCGACGAACAGATCGACCCGTCCCGCATCGAGGTCGACTGCCCTGACTGCAAAGGCGCCGGCTTCCACGAGGACGACACGACGTCGGCGATGCCCGAGTGTGAGACCTGCGGCGGCGAGGGCACCGTCCCGGCCGAACGCTGGGACCTGCTGTGCGAGTGGGTCCGCAAGGAGTACGGGGCGCTCGTCATCCGGCCGGTGTCGTGCACCGACCACAGCGGTCTGTACTTCAACCTCGGCGGCCCGCAGGACCCGTGGGACTCGGGACTGTGCGGCGTCATGCTGTTCACCGAACACCACGTCGAGGCATGGGGCAACACCGACTGGACCGAGGACGGCATCGTCGAGCAGATGGAGGCCGAACTCGAACAGCACGAGGAGTGGGGGCTCGGCTCCTGCTACGGCTACGTGATCGAGGACCGCAACGGCGACACCGTCGACTCGTGCTGGGGCTACGTCGGGGACGACGCCATCGACGAGGCCGTGAAGGCCGCCACCGAGGACTTGCCGGCACCCCCGCCGAAGCTGTACACGGTGCGGCTCACCGCCGACGAGATCCACGCCCTGCGGCTCGGCCTCGATGCCGTCGACCACGGCGGGCACGACAACAACCCGATCATCGCCGCCGACCTGAAGCTCAGGACGGTGCTCGACCGCATCTCGAACGATGATTGAGATGTCGGGCCCCACTACCGACCCCAAGGAGGTCACGCTCAGATGAGCCACTACACCGTCACGGTCCTGCTGCCTCGCCAGCCGAAGGACGCCGAGGACCTGAACTACATCCTGGCCGACCTGCTCGCGCCGTTCGACGAGAACACGCCGGTCGCCGAGCCCTACAAGGACTACTACGAGGACGCCCCGGCGTTCGACGTCGAGCGCAACCGCTGGAACTGGCCGTACAACGTCGCCGCCGAGGACGGGCTGACCATCGACCCCGAGAACCTCCGGCCGGTGGCCGAGCACCTCCAGGCCAAGTGGCCGGAGGCGGCGTCGAGCTACCTGTACGAGGAGGAGACCAACCGCATCTACGACTGGACCACGTACAACCCCAACAGCCGGTGGGACTGGTGGGTCGTCGGCGGTCGCTGGACCGGCTACATGCCGCTCAAGGCCGGCGCGCAGGGCATCACCGGCAGCCCGTCATGGGGAAACCCCGAGGGGGCCAAGCCTGGCTGGGTCGACTGCATCCGCAAGGGTGACATCGACGAGCACGCCGCGCTGGCCGAAGCCAGCCGTCAGGCGCTGGAGGACCACAAGAAGATCAGGGCCAAGGTGCTCAACGGTGAGAAGCTCCTGCCGTGGGACGAGGTGATGCCGCTGGACGAGCGGATCAACGCCTACACCAAGGGTCGCCTCCGCACCTACGCCTTCCTGGCCGAGGGCGTGTGGCGCGAGCCGGGGAAGATGGGTTGGTTCGGCATGAGTCACGCAACGCCCGAGACCGAGGACGACTACGCGGCGTGGTGGGAGCGCATGTGGGCAGCGATGCCCGACGATGCGTGGCTCGCCGTCGTCGACTGCCACATCTGACCCAGGGAGGGCTGATGCAGATCTTCACCAACGACAACCGCTACTCACCGGGCTCGGCGTGCCGCGACATGCCGCACGACGCGTTCGCCGCCTACTCGGCCCGCTGGCTCGACCGTGGCAGCGGCGTCCCGGCCGACGTGCTGCCGGACCGGCAGGGCATCGCCTGGGATCACGACCAGTACAAGGTGATCCTGCTCGGCGAGCTCAACCAGCACCGGGCGTCGCACGAGGTGCCGAAGCGCAGCCTCGGCATCGACGTCGGCGATCTCGTGTTCGACGAGCCGATCGTCGGCGGGCTCCGCTTCAAGCTGTGGGCCCGACGGTCGGACGGCTACTACTACGTCGACGCCGTGATCGTCCGTGAACCGGTCGACATGAGCCGGCACCTGCTCACGATCCTGCGTGACGAGCGCAACGGCTACCGGGTCCACCGGACGGCCGAGGGCAACCTCAGCATGGACCGCAACACCAGCACCGACCTGATCGACGAGCACCTGTGGTGCGACGACTGCGGGCGACGGCTGGGCATCGACGATCTCGTCCAGCACGGCCTCTCCGAGGAATGGGAGTGGACATGACCAGCATCTTCAGCATCAACCCCCCACGGAGGGCCGCATGACCGAGTTCGACATCACCTACCACATCGAGGTCTCCGAGGAGACGATGGACGCGCTGCTGTGGGACACGCTCCCCGGCACCGACTACTGGCGCGACGGCGAGTTCTTCGACGTCGAGGAGAACGATGACGGCAACCTCGTCAGGTTCAAGATCAAGGTGCTCGACGACCTGACCGAGGACGGCGACCCGACACCACCGATCTTCACCATCGACGGCGACGTGTGGGTGCGAGGGATGCTCGCCGCCCGCGCCGCCGGGGTCGGGTTCGCGGACGGCGAGCCGTCGAACGACCCGGAGGAGTGGGACTTCGACGCCTGGGACCACGACGTCATCATCCAGTACGCGCTGTTCGGCGAGCGGCGCTACGCCTGGGGTGTACGTCGACACCGTCGGGTCCGAGATGCGAGGAGGCACCATGCAGTGCAAGCACTGTGACACCGAGATCGAGATGGTCGGCGGCAGATGGCAGCACGTCGCGCCGGCCGACGAGAAGTATCCGCAGGACTGCCCTGGCGACGAGCTGGACGAGTTGGCCGAGCCTGCCACCACCAGCCGGCAGCACCACTTCGAGGTGATCGTCGCCGTCGACAACGGCATCCCCGAAGGCCCACCATGGCTCAACGCCGAGAACTCGGCGTCCTGGTGGGATGGCACCATCTTCGACAACGACACGTGCGAGTGGATGTCCGAAGGTGACGGTGACGACGAAGCCGGCACGCTGCTCGAGGGCTGGCTGCGCGCCGGCACCGCGGCGGTCGAGATCGCCCGGCATCTCGCACGCCGCGAAGAGTGGAGCAGCAGCGATCTCGATGTCATCGCCGACATCCTGGTGAGGGCCGGGCTGTTCAAGCCCGAGGGGCCGATGGCGGCGGTGGCCGGAGTGGCACGGGAACCGATGCTGTCGCTCGACCAGCTGGCCGACCTCGCCTGGGACAAGGTCCCGACCGAGGCCGAGCACGCCTCGATCATCGAGCACTTCCGCTCCACCCCGCCGGAGAGCGCCTACGCACAGGCCCGCCACTACATGCTGACGAAGCGGCTCGCTGAGCGCTACCCCGACGAGTACAGCGAGGTCACCGGATGAGGCACCTGAAGAACCCGAACAACATGGTGTGGCGCGTCGCGCGCGACATCGAACCGGCGCCGTTCAGCGCGATCGCCGAAGCGGTCGAACGTGAGGCGATCGAACAGCAGATCCAGCCGTTCTGGGTGCACCGTGCGGTGATCCGCCTCATCAAGGACGGGCTGATCGTGCTCACCCCGAAGGGCTACATGACGAGGTCGCGCAACGAGGTGCGGCGCTCGAAGGGAGGACAACGATGCGACACCGACTGACCTGGTTCGAGGACCAGACACTCTGGACCGTCGACGTCGAGGCGCCAACCGAGTCGGCCGCACGGCAGGCGTGGGTCGACGGCGCCCTGCCGCGGCCCGAGGCACTGGTGTGCGGGATCGACCTGATCGACAGGATGAACGGCGACAAGGTGACCGGGCTGGACGCCGCTCGGCTGTTCAACGTGCTGCTCGTCGACTTCGACTGGCCGCCGCCGACGCCGTCGACGTGGAACGGCCCGAAGCCGGGGCCCACCGGCCGGAACGTGCTGCCGGCACCCCCGAAGACGGTCGGTGACATCCGCGAGTGGCTCGGCAGGTACGACGACAACATGCCCGTGGTGATGGCCGACGGCCGCGGCTGGTACTCACTCATCGGCCACCTCGACGGGCCGACATGGGACGGCACCGATCTCGAGTGGGACGACTCGGCGACCGGCTACTCGCTCCCGACGATCTTTCACGGCGACAGCTTCGACTCTCGCCTCCACCTCTGAGGAGGAACTCGATGGACCCCCGGACCGTGATGGAGCTCTACCCGGCGCTGCGCGCGGTCGAGTTCTCCCGCATGCTCAACTACACGAAGGGATGGGACCTGTGAAGGTCGAGATCTTCCACAACAGCGAGTCGGTGACCGCATGGGACTTCCCCGTCGGCTCCGACGCCAGCATCACCATCGAAGTCGACGGCGCCCCGTGGGCTGGCGCCACCTTCACCGACGACGACGCCCTCGCGCTCGGCTACTGGACGGGGCTCGAAGCCGAGTGGGTGGAGGTGCTGCGACGTCGCCGGGTGCCCCGCGCTGAGGCCGAGGCGAAGGCCCTCGGCTGGGACGTCGACAAGTCGACCTACCCGTGGGTCGCCTACAAGGGCGAGCGGTTCAGCCCCGAGTTCATCGTCAACATCTTCACCCCGGCGTACACACCGCAATGACCTGCGAAGGAGCACCATGAAGATCCTCGACCTCCCGGACGGCACGCCCGTGTCGATCGCGGGGAACGTCATCAACTACACGTCGGCCGGCTACCGCTACATGCTGCGGTTCCCGGCGGCGCCAGCGACCGCGACCGTGCACGAGCTGCGCGACGGCCGCGAGCAGATCACGATGGGCACGCTCGACAAGACCGTGCTCGTCATCACCGGACGCGCCTCGATCATCGAGCGCATCTTCGAGAAGGTGGGAGGCAAGCCCGCATCGTGACCGACCTCGACCAGTTCTTCGACGACCGCCTGTTCGGCCTGCGTGACCTCGACGAGTACGACCTCGGGGCGCAGGTGCCCGACGGCGAGTTGGCCCCGCTGCTCCTCGTGCACCACGGCTCGGCCGCAATCGCGATCGTGATGGAGCCGCTCGACAACGGGGTGCACATCGAGGTGCACTCGTTCTGGGGCGCCGAGCGATGTGCGAGCCCGGTCGAGATCTCGGTGATGGCACCGGAGCCGAACATCGGTTAGAGTGTGATACACACACCGATCCTGAGGGAGGATCATGGGACGAAAGCAGCTGGCCGCCGCCGAGGCGGCCGTCATCAGGGCCGCACGTGACGTCGTCGCGGCGGGTGGGACCTGGGGGCGACATGGTCCGTGGTCCCGCCGCTACAAGGACCTCCGCGAGGCAGTCGCTGCGCTCGATGCCGTCCCGCTCCCCAACCCTGAGGCCGGGCACGGCCGCTGGGTCGAGGGGTCACCGGAGACGTCCCGTAACGCCGCGCTCGTGCGTCCGAAGGGCACCCGGTGGGCGATCGTGCTGCAGCTGTCGCTCGCCTCACGCGAGCAACGCGGCCTCACCGACGAGGAGCTCGAGCGCCGCCTGAAGGCGAAGCACACGACGGTGTCGGCTGCACGGAACCATCTGGTCGGTGTCGGCTGGGTGCAGGACTCCGGTTACCGCCGCAACGGATCGGCTGGACGGCCGGCGGTCGTGTGGGAACTGACGCCCGCAGCGACGGCGCGGGTGCGCGAGATGGCGCAGGAGGCTGACTGATGGACGATCGACGCGAGATAGGGCCAGACGCCATGTGGTGGATCAGCTGGTACAGCGACACCGCCATGTCGGCGTTCGAGCTGCACTCGCCCTGGTGGGTGTCGGGCTACGACGCCGACGGCAACGAGACGGTCGTGGCCGCAGTCATCGCCCCGACTGAGAACGCAGCCAAGGAGAAGGTCCTGCGTGCGTACGACGAAGGCCCCGAACGACCCGAGCACATCGGGGCCATGCGGTGGCGCATCGTCGAACGCCTGAGCGACGGTCAGTCGCCGTTCTCCGACCGCTTCCCGCAGGCGACGTGGATGCGCTGGGACCCGCCCATCACGTGCCGCTGTGGTGTCTGCACGAGGCCGTGGACATGAGCGCTTCGTTGCACCGACACACTCACCACGGGGGGTTCTGATGGCACGCCGTTCAGCGAAGAACGCCGCAGCGAAGCCGAAGCTGTACCACGTCGCGGTCGGCACGCGCTCCGAGATGGCGAAGCCCCGCGACTACACGACGCTCGATGCGGCGAAGGGCTTCACTCAGGACAACCTCCTGAAGTGGGAGGCGTGGTGCAACGCCCGCAACAAGGCCGGGCTGCAGGCGATCTACGACGCGAAGGCCCGGGTCGACGAGATCCACGACGGCACCCTGCAGCTCGCCCGCAAGGACGCCGTCCGGGTCGAGTGCGTGTTCGACGAGCACACCGGCATGCACATCGTGATCGAGATGTGGAAGGGGTGACGATGGCTGTCGTCAAACACGGGATGGCTCGGTCGCCGCTTTACAAGCGTGCTCTCGCACGTCGCTTCGGGGTGACCCAGGCGCAGATCCACAACATCATCCGAGGGAAGCAGAGGAACCAACCAGCATGACTGCAACGAAATCGAAGCCCACCACCGCCGACCCAGACCCCGCACAGGAGGCGCCGGACGAGCACGACCCGTTCGATGACCTGCCGGCGCCACGCAACGTGATCGAGGCCCTGGCCCGTGTCACCTGGCAGATCGGCGGCATCAGCAAGTTGACCCCAGAGCAGCGGCGCCGGTTGACCGGCGTGGCCGGCGAGCCCGGAGGGGTGAACTTCGCCTACCGCGGCATCGACCAGATCGCCAGTGCGGCGCAGCCGCTGTTCGGCCGATACGGGGTCGTGATCGTGCCGAAGGCGAACACGCCCGAGGTCAACAAGATCATCAAGGGCAACGCCACGATGGAAACGACCGCATGGACCCGCACCACCGTCGAGGTGGAGTGGTCGATCTACGGCCCCGGCGGACCCGAAGACAAGATCACGGCCGTGACCATCGGGGTGGCCGACGACAACGCCGACAAGTCGGTCAACAAGGCGATGACGGCGGCGTTCAAGAACGTGCTGCTGCGCGTGCTGTGCATCGGCGACCCGCAGGACGACACCGACTCGTACCAGCGCCAGCCGGAGGACTACAACGACCCGGAGCCGGCTGGGCCGCCCGAACCGACGCCGGTCCAGAAGCTGTGGCAGCGGGTGGTCGTGGCCGCCAGTACGCCGGCCGCCGATGCGATGAAGGAGACGGCGGCCAGCCTGAACCTGAAGCTCACCGAGCGCTCGCTCGCCGAGAACGCCGGGCTGTTCCAGCGGATCGAGAAGCTCCTCGACGAGGAGGACGCGAGGGCGAAGGCCGCCGAACAGGATGCCGCCGCCGAAGCACCGCAGACCGAGGAGGCCACCGATGGCACGGAAGCGTGAGACCGGCGGCTGGGAGCCGACACCCAGGAACGAGGCCGTGTCGGAGCTGGTCGCTTCGACGAACCGCTCACACCTCGAGCTGTGCGAGTACGACTCGCCGTTCATCGCCTCGCCGACCGGCGGGTTCTCGGCGGATGCCGAAGGGTTCATCGCTGCCCTTCGGCATTGCGCCGACCTCGTCGAGGCGCTCGGCCATGACCCGTACGTGATGGCCGACGTCTACACGTTCCTCGCTCACGCACGGTACGCGCTCGCCGCCCTTGGGGTTCCGGCGTGGGTGATCACGAAGCACTACGCCGATACGACGATGTCGCCGGCCGAGTGGGTCGGCTGTCTCAACCAGACCCAGGCCGAACAGCTCGCGCCCGCCATCCAACAGCACTACGCCCGCAAGTACCCGCACCTGACGCCGGACACGTTCGTCGTGAGCCGCGGGACGACACGCGTCAACCAGATCCTGCGGCCCGACGTGACCGCCCGAGAGTACCTGGAGTACATCAACCGATGAGCGAACGCATCACCATCGGCGACATCGAAGCCTTCCTCGACGTCCTCGCCCTGATCGGCGAGCAGTCCGACGAGTTCGATGTCGCCCACACCACCGCCCTCCACGTCGCACTCGCCGGCACGAAGGCGAAGCTCGAGGAGACCATGAGCCTCCTGCAGACCCGACTCCGGGTGCTGGCCGACGGGGCGTCGACGCTCGCCTCAACCGAGGGCACCGTGAAGGTGAAGCCGAACGTGAAGCACCGGCCGGACCACGACAAGATCCGGTCGCTGATCGTGCGCCGCTCGCTGTTCGACGACGACGGCGAACGACTCGCCCTGCCCGAGGATGTGGCTGAGCGTGCGGTGAAGTTCACGTACGCGCTGTTCGTCGCACCGAAGGCCGAGCCGAAGAAGGACGGGCTCGCGATGCTCGGCGTCTCGAAGGAGGACGTGACGACCGAGGAACGGATCGGCACGAAGGTCGAGGTGATCGGATGATCGCTGTCGACGCCATCAACCCCGACTACGTGTCGCTCGCCCCGTGCATCGTGCACGCGTGGCGCACCGACGCCTCCGGTGGACCGGAGGAGATCGGCATCCCTGTCGGCGACGTGCGTGCCGCTTCGATGGCGGTGGTGCTGCTGTTGGCCGACAGGGTCAGCTCGATCAAGGTCCGCGACGCTCGCGGCATGGTCATCTTCCGCTGGCGTTCGATCGACGCCAGCGACGAGTTCCTCGACGAACTGACGGCTCGCTTCACCGAGCTGGATCGGGTCGAAGCCTGGACCAGTGCCGAGATGGTCGTCCGGGAGCTCCGAGTCCTGCGGGCCCACGCGAAGGAGCAGGCGTGAGCGCGCGCTCGGACGGCATCGAAGCCGCCGTCATGCTCGTCCTCGCCGCCGTCATCATCGTGTTCCTCATCTCCTGCCGGGAGATCCGCAATGACGACGTCCGCGAGCAGATCCGCGACTGCCGTGCACGCAACGGCATCCCGCAGATCACGAGGGACCACGGGTTCCTCCATCTCGAGTCATGCATCACCTTCAGGAGCGCACCATGACCGACACCGATCCACTCGATCGTCGCGAGATAGGGCCTGTGGACAAGGTGACGTTCACCATCGACCACCTCCTCGCGCATCTCCAGATCGAAGCGGACTTCGTTGTCGACCGGTTCGTGGTCACTCGTGGGCAGCGGCTCGTTCTCCGTGACCTGCTCCAGCGGGCGCACGACGAGATCGCACGACTGAACGACGAGTGCGAGTCGCTGCGTTGCGAGAACGCACAGCTGCGCGGCGACCTGGACGCGGCCTACTGCCGCATGGACGACATGGAAGGACTGAACGATGAGTGACGAGGAACTGCCGGACATTCTGCTGTATCTCGACCTGAAGAGTGCGTTGGAGCGCCTCAGCCGAGCACAGACCCATCTGCCTGCGCACTGGCGCTCTGACGCCCAGCAAGCCATCAACATTGTGCAGGAGATCGGCTCGGCCGTCTGTCCTGGCGCATGGTCGAAGCACGACCAGCCCGAGTACCCGGAGGCGACGTCGTGAGCGTGCTCGGAGCTGGCTTCTTCGGCCCAACTGAAGGCGAGAAGAAGCGGCGGCTACAAGGCGGCAAAGCCCATGCATGGAAGCCGATGTGTGGCGATCGGGTCGTCACGCCCGACGGCTGGACGGGCCGAGTCGTGGCGCAACACGGCCACTACTCGTGGGTGTCGATGGAGGCGACGAACTCGCCGCAGACGTGGGGGACGTCTGCTCTCAAGCCTGTGGAGAACCCCGATGCGTGACGGAGTTTCGTTGCACAAGCGCGCCATCCTCGCGGCCAGCTCCTGGCCGTCGAACGCCGAGATGATCGTCGACGTCGTCGAGCTGGGCCACATCCGACCGACCGACAAGGTCATCGACCTCACCTGGGGGTCCGGGGTGTGGTGGAAGAAGTACCGGCACCCAGGCGAGTTCGTCGCGGTCTGCAACGACCGACGGAAGGACGGCACCCTGAAGGCTCCGTCGCCGGCCGACAACGTCACGGTCGCGACCGCCGACTTCACCAACCTCGACGAGGCCCACTTCCCGACCGACTCGTTCGACGTGACCGTGTTCGATCCGCCGTACGTGTCGATCGGGGGCCGGACGACGTCGACGATCCCACGGTTCCTCGAGGGCTACGGGCTCCGCGACGCCGCGAAGACGCCGGAGGGCTTGCACACCTACAACATGCTCGGCGCGATGGAGGCCGCGAGGATCACGAGGCCGGGCGGCAAGGTGCTGGTGAAGTGCATGGATTACGTGTCCTCGGGGAGGACCCAACAGGCCACACGGTGGATGATCGAGGACGTCGAGGAGGAGACGCCGCTGCGCCTCATCGAGAAGTTCATCCACGTCGGCAACCCAGGCCCGCAGCCGAAGCGGAACCTCGACGGAACAGAGCGCCGTCAGGTCCACGCCCGCAACAACTACTCGGTGCTCTACATCTTCCAGAAGCCACGACGGAGGTCACGATGATCGTTGGACGAGACAACCAGGCACACGCCGTGCTGCAGCTGATCGAGAGGTCGGTCCGAGAGCGCGGCTACCCGCCGTCGCGTTCGGAGATCGCCGAGCATCTCGGTATGGCGGCGAAGGGCTCGACGCAGCCCGTGATCGAACGGATGAAAGAGCAGGGGCTCATCCGTACCGAACGACACAGCCCCCGCGCCATCACCATCACCGAGGCCGGCATGAAGGCCCTCACGGAAGGACTCTGACCACATGGCAGACAACGAGATCTACATCACGGGCAACTTGGTCAGGGAGCCCGAGTTGCGCTTCACCGCTGGCGGCACCGCCACCTGCGGCTTCGGCGTGGCCGTGAACCGCCGGTACCAGCAGAACGGCGAGTGGGTCGACGCACCCACCAACTTCTTCAACGTGACCGTGTGGGGTCAGTACGGCGAGAACGTGGCCGCGTCGCTCAGCAAGGGCGACCGCGTGCTCGTGAAGGGCCGTCTCGACTTCCGCAAGTACCAGAACAAGGAAGGTGTCGAGGTCACGACCCACGACATCATCGCCGACGAGGTCGCCCCGTCGCTCAAGTACGCGACAGCGCAGATCTCGCGAATCGAACGCGAGTCGACCGGATCGGGCGCGAGACGGGGCAACGGCGGCGGGCGACGACAGCAGGCCGACCCGGTGTACGGGGACACTGAACCGTTCGCCGACCTCGGGGCGCATCGCTTCGGATTCCGCAACATGGCGGGCGACCTGTGATCGAGCTCCTCCCGCACGGTTTCGCGCTCCCCGACGGCTCGGTCGTGGTGCAGGTGTACCTCGACACGAGCGCCCCGGACCTTGAGCCACCAGCCACGGTGGTCACCTCGCACTACGTCTCCGGCAAGGGGTACCTGACGGTCGTGCGACTCCCCGAGCAGGCCGACCTCGTCCAGATCTGGCGGCGGACGAGCGTCCGGATGGCGGGGGTGAAGCTGCTCGGCGAGTACACCGGCCGAGGTCTCGCCGAGGAGCTGTCGGATGCCGAGTACGCGGCCCTCCCGGAGCCGATGCGCGAGATGTACACCAGCAGGTACGAGACGACGAAGACGGCGGTCGCGATGCCGCTCGGCGGGATCACCTACCACGAGGTGGACGTCGATGCGCTCGAGTCGACGCCGACGAACTGGCGGCCGGACATCATCGGGTTGACGATGGGCCCGCTGTTCTACACGCAGTGTGCCGGCTGGCTCGATGGATGGCGACGGCGAGCCGTCGAGATCGCACGCGAGTACAGCCACGACGTCTACGAACACATCTCCGACCGCACCATCAAGGTGCACGTGCGCTCGTTCTGGGACCCGCCGAAGACGACCACCGAAGGCAAGGGCCGGCAGCGGCGCACACGTGAGACGTGGCACACGACGCAGCTCACCATCGACACGCCACTCAGCATCGCCGGCCACAACCTGGCCGACGCGCAGCGGCGGTGGGCGAAGAAGGAACAGGAGCTTCGCGACGAGCTCAGCCAGTACACGGGGTCGCGGATTTGCGGCCACTGCAACGGAGAGGGATGGGTCACATGCCCAGCGAAGTGAACGACTACCACCTGTTCGGCTTCGACGGCGACGAGTACCTACAGCGGGACCTCGCGTCGGTCGTCGAGGACCGGACGTTCGACGTCGGCGGCGAGAACGACGAGTTCACGGTCACCGAGTGGACGTCGCAGCCGGTCAGCATGTACCTGCCGAGCGTCAACCGGCTGCTCGAGTACATCCTCGACATCGTCGGCGACGACTGCGGATACGAGGAAGGCTACGAGGCGATGGAGCGGGCGCTCGACAAGGAGCCGGTGAAGGAAGCCGCCGAGCGGCTCCTCGCCGTGATCCGCGACAACACCGTCGACGCCTTCCGGTTCGCCGACGAGGTCGTGCGCACCTACCACTTCACCTGGGACACTGAGGGCCGGCTGCTCTGCGACGGCGTCCCCTTCTGGCCGGAGGACCAGCGATGAGCGACGAGAAGGCGCCCGGTTTGGCGAAGCGGCTGCAGCAGTTCAACGACTGGCGGATGGCCGACCCGGACGTGGCCGAGACCGCACGGATCGTGCTGATGAACAGCGGGTCGCGCTCGATCGCTCAGCTCGCCGTCGACAACCCGGAGATGTTCGACGGGCTGTACGACGCGGCCGAGCAGATGGTCGGCGACCACCTGAGGATCGAGCGGCTGTGAGTGGAGCAATCGACCCATCGGCGACACGAACAGCTCGACGAGTCGAGGCGTCCAACCAGATCGCAAATGCGCTCTGCGCGCTTGCCGACGACGGGTTCCTGCCGTTCAGCGTCCGCTACAGCATCGCCGACCGGGCGCTCGACGAAGCGCAGGCATGGCTCGACGGACGCCCTGGCGTGTCTCTGTGACCGTCGCCGTCCGCCTTCGCGACCGGATGCTCGACAAGGTCGACCCGTACGTCGACCCGAACGTGCTGCCCGTGTTCCACCACGACGTCACGCAGGTGTCGCCGTTCACCCTCGAGATCGTCGCGCCGTACGTGGCGTGGGAGATGCTGGTCGAGTCGATCGCCGAGCGGATGATGACCCGCGGTGCCCGGCCGAACCAGCATCACACCAACATGCTGAAGGGGATGCTGGCACGCATCTCGAAGTCGCTCACCGTCGTCATGGTGCACCCGGCGCTGAAGGGGCGGGGGAAGGCCGGGGACTCGCTGCAGGACGGCGTGTTCCCGGCGTGGTCGCAGCCGCCGGACAGTTTCGGGCGGATCTGGTCGCCGACACCGAACGGCGGCGAGTACCGGCTGCTGAAGCCGCACATCGAGCACGACATGCAGCTCGGGCAGTACACGCTGTGGGACCAGTTCGGTCACGCGAGGCGGCACTGGTGCCACGACCCCGAGGTTCACGTCGCGGTCAGCGAACGACGAGCCCTTCCATCAATGCTTCCAGCCCCACGCCGCGATCAAGCGCCGCCAGGAGTCCGGCGTCCAGATCGGTCGACGGGATGAAGATGTCGGAGCTCTCGAACCCGATGAACTCGAGCATGCCGTAGGCGGCAGTGTCGATCTGGTCGTCGTGTGCCGGCTTGCGGCCGTCGCCCATCATCTTGCGGTGCTCGTCGACGAACGCCTTGACGTCCCAGTCGACGGTGCCGTCCTTCGGAATCCAGACGTTGCCCTTGTTCTGCTCGGCCGAGTACGGGGTGGCACGCGACTCCTTCGAGCCTTCGGCCTTCGCCGCTTCGACGGTGTGGCCGGTGAGGAGCCGGCGGTAGCTCTCGACGACCGACTTGCCGGCGCCACCCTTCTCCTCCTCGATGAGGATCTTGACGCCGAACCCGTCGGCTTTCGCGGTGGCGGTCACCTCGTCGAGCACGCCCCCGGCGTCCTTGCGGAACCGGTTCACGTCGAGGATGTAGTACGAGCGGTCCTTCTTCCCGACGAGAGTGCCGACCGTCCAGTCGCCAGCGTTCTCGGTGGCCGCGAGGTCCCAGACGCGCACGAGCTGATCCATGTCGGCGGCGCTGATCTGGGCGGGGTCGTAGCGCTTCCACTTCTTCGGGGGGAACATGCCGCCCTGGCGGACCGACGGGCGCTGCTGGTAGAGGCAGGTCCACGAGAACGCGTCGGTGCTCGAGCGCTTCTTCTCGAAGTAGTCGCGGGGGTGGCGGCCGGGGATGCGGGAGAAGCGGCAGTCGAGCACCTCGTCCATCTCGCGGCCGAGGATGTCGCGCCACGCCGCGAGTTCGTCGTCGGTGAGCTCGACGTCGTCGTGGGGGCAGGCGAAGGCGGGGAAGTCGAGCACCTGCCAGCGGGGCCCGTTGTAGTCGGGCTCCTTCATGCGGGCCTGGACGGCGCCGGAGAGGTCGTCCTCGGCCCAGCGGGTGGCGATGATGATGACGGTGCCGCCCGGCTGCAGGCGGGTGCTGATCGTGTTGTCCCACTCGGACAGGTGCATCTTCTTCGTCGCCGCGGAGGCTGCTTCGACCGAGTTCTTGATGAGGTCGTCGATGACGATGAGGTGGCCGGGACGTCCGGTGATGAGGCCGCCGACGCCGACGGAGAGCATGCCGCCGAAGTGGCCGGCGATGCGCCACTCGCCCGACGAGGCGATGTCCGGGTCGATCGCGGTGCCGAACAGGTCGGCGCCGTAGCGTTCGTGCATCCGTCGAACGTCGGTGCCGCGCATGCGGGAGAAGTCGTCGGAGTACGAGATGTACATCAGCTGGTTGTCGGGGAAGAACCCGGTGTACCAGAACGGGAGCAGCAGCCCGCACCACGACGACTTGCCGGTCTGCGGCGGGGCGTTGACGATGATGTAGGACTCGTTGGTGGTGTCGAGGATCGCCTTGATGATGACCTGCTCGATCATCTCGATCCACGAGTAGAGCACCCAGTTGTGCCCCCAGATCTGCTTGCCGTAGTGCAGGCCGATCGACGACGGGAGCGCCTTGCGTTTGATCTGCTCGACGCTCTCCTCAGCTGTCGCCGCCATCGTGCACCACCTCCGCGTCGATGATGTCGCCGTCGGCCGCAGCGAGGGCTTGCATGGCGCCGACGCCGTGCTCGCGCAGGAGCTCGAGCGCCGCGACCTTCGTGGCTTCGACGGCCTGGACGGTGACCCCGCCTTCGTGGCGGACCTCGATGCGCTTCACGTCGCGCCACTTGTGGGCCCGACGGTTGAACAGCACCATCTGGATCGCGGCCATGTTGCCGTCGCGGGCCTTGCGCATCAGGGTCTCCTCGACGGCGTCGAAGGACCGTTCGACGGCGGCGTCGACGAGTTCGACGAAGTCGCTGTTGGCCATCTCCTGCTTCAGCCGCTTCGGGCTCCACCTCACCTCGAACGCGGCGAGGTTCACCGGCGTCCCCTGGGCGACGCGTGCGAGGAACGTCTCGCGTTCGCGCACCTGGGCGAAGATGGCGTCCTCGTCGGGGATCACGACTCGACGTTGCGCCAGACGAGCATGGTGGCGCCGGCCACGCCGAGCCACACGAGGAGGGTGTCGCGGATGCCGTCGATCCGGTCAGCGTTGATGGCGGTGAGCGCGCCGGCGATCCAGACGCTGACGCAGTACGGGCAGTCGATCAGGTCGAACAGCTTCGAGGCTGCGAGGTGGTCGCTGCGTTCTGCGAGCCACACCTTCACCCGGTTCCGGGTGCCGTCGATGAGCGAGTCGACGAGGATGAAGCGGGTGATCCGGTAGGTGGCGAACACCGTGAGGATCAGCCACACGTCGCACATCCCTTCACGGTGACCTTCCACTTCACGGTGGCGTCGGCGGGCTTCAACCCGACCTCCTCGACGAGGGTGTCGGAGATGCCCGACAGGACGACGGTGCGGCCGCGGTCGTCGACCTTCACCGAGGTGAGGATGTCGTGCTGGGTGTAGCGGCCCTTCGCCTCGTTGTACACGGACAGCTTGGCGGTGTCGCCGTTGACGGTGACGAGGCAGCGGTTGAAGCTGTCGGGGCCGGTGAACCCTTCGATGTCGACGGTGCCGGAGTAGGCGGGTGTGGCTGCGGTCTGAAGTCCCATGCCGGGCATATTAGGCGAGGCCGCGGATGGAACGCACGTGCACCTGGACCGGCACGTTGGCCACGAAGGCGTCCATCAGCAGCTCCCGCCACTCGTCCTGGTTGCGCAGCCAGTCGAGGTCGACGATCTTCATCGCCCACGTGCCGGCGAGCATCCCGGCTTCGATCGCGTACTCGGCGCAGTCGTATTGGACGGGGCAGCTGGCACAGTGGATGAGCGCCAGCTTCTGCATCTCGCGGCCCTTCAGCTTCGCGACGGTCCCGTCGGATCGCTGGACGAGCACCGTCTGGCTCGGGTCGAACTGCCAGGGGGACGGCATCGTGTCGTCGTCGTTGCGCCAGCCGCGGCACGCGCCACGTTCCATCCAGTCGCGGTCGATCCCGAACGCCCGGGTGATGAGCCCGCCGAGGTCGTCGAGGTCGCCGTCGCAGGACGTGATCCGTGGCATCGGGCGCGTAGTGTACTGCGGGTGGGGGACCCGACTGAAGGACCGGACGCCCGGCGCCGGAAGGTGTACATGCTGGCGAAGCGGCTGCGCATGTCCCGACAGGACCGGATCGAGTTCGCCGAGTGTCTGCTGTGGCGGGACGTCAGGTCATGGTCGGAGCTTGACGACATCGAGATCCAACGCCTCCTCGACGCGTTCGAGGGCTACGCAATGATCCAGGCTCACCTCGATCAGCTCGGCGCGTAGTCAGCCGTACACATCCATCACCGCTTGGGAGCAGAGGCTCGCGGTCGGCAGGTTCTCGATGGCGACGTTGCTCGCCAGGCTGCGCGCGTACTCGGCGGCCTGCACCAGCTGGCCCTTCGGGAACAGCTTCTCCTCGCTGGTGCCGCGGGCGACGACGTAGATCGACATGCCCTCGAACTGGCCCTTGTACAGGGTGTCGCAGCCCGAATACGAGAACAGCGGGTAGGCGCCGGCCGACCCGCTGTTCCGTGTGGAGATCATCTCGCGCACTCGTGCGCTCTGTCCGCATCGGCATCCCATGCCGGCTGATCCTAGGGCTCGAGGACGGCCTGAGCTCGCGCCTGTGCGGCGGCGCCGCGGAGCGAGAGGGCGAGCGACTGGTCCTGTGCGTCGAGTCGGTCGGATGCGAGGCGCGCCAGCTCGGCGAGGTCGTCGAGCACCTGCGCCGGGATGACCACCTGGCGGTGGCTGAGCTGCGTGTCCATCACCCCAGTATGCCCGGTTGCATACGGCGTGTAAACAGCGTTCTGCGGGGCGACGATCTTCCCGGAGTACGACAGGAGCCGGGCAACCTGGATTCGCATCCTGGCGGCCCGGCTCCTGATCGGTCGTTGGGTGGTCACCCTAGCTGCCGCCGAGACCCTTGTCGGGGAGCATGCGGTCGTTGATGTTGCGCTTCGACAGGACCGCGATGTAGGCGACGTTCGCCGAGATGAAGGTGGCCACCGCCATGACGGCGGTCTGTGCCGTGAACACGGCCGAGCCGTCGGCCAGGGTGGACTGCACCACGTACGCCGAGGCGGCCGACAGGAAGGCGGTGATGAACTGCTTGAGGCCGTCCGACGCCGTCGACTTCGTGACCAGCGCGGTGATGACCGGGATCACGTGGCCGACGACGAGCGTGACGACGAACGGGGTGGCCTGCAGCATGGTCGCTGCTGCGAGGATGAGGGCAAGGGCTGTCATGTGGGGTGGTCCTCCTGCTGGATTGGGTTCGGAACTGTGATGTCGAGACCCAGCCTGTCGATGAGGTCGCGATGGAACTTCGACTCCTGCCGCGCCGCCCGCTCGAGCCCGTCGAGTCGACGGACGACCACCCGGACACCTTCGTTCAGGTCGCCGGTGAGACGGAGGTTGGCCCCGACGTTCTGTTCCAGCACGCCGACCCGTTTCACGAGTGGCAACTCGTGGGGCAGCTTGTGGTTCACGGCAAAGTTGACGTCGTCGACGGCCGGCTTGATGTCCTCGGCAACGACCTTGCCGAGCGGCTTCGCGGGATCACCGGTGTCGACGGAGACCTTGACGCCGTGCACGTCGACGCTGAGGTCCTTCAGTCGCCCACCGTGGACGACGATCATCCACAGGAAGCCGAGCGCGGCGAGAACGGCGGCGACCCCGGTCAAGATGCCGGGGAGGTCGGATGCGATCACAGTGAGATCTTCTCCCCCCCGACGTAGCCGCGGATCTGCTCGATGGTGAGCAGGTAGGGCGCTGCGAGGGTGTCCCAGTCCGGGTGGAGCTCGAACAGCCGGTACTCGGGATGGTTCGGCTGGTACAGCTGCACGAACTCGTCTTCGTTCGCGATGTGCCTGATCGAGATGCCGTCCCACGCGAACCGTCGGTTGTCGTATGCGGCGCCGGTGCGCGGGTCCTTGATGGCGACGATGACGTGCACGTGGTCCTCCGTGGTTGGGAAGGTGGGGGGCGGGGGCGGGGTGGGTGCGGCCAGCTTCGCGATCTCGGCGGCCAGCACGTCCCACGGGAAGTTGCGGCCAGGGTCGGTGTGGTCGGTCTGACCCCAGGCGTTCGAGACGTCGGCGTGGCCGCAGTACCCGCGGTCACCGGCGAGCAGCCCGTGTGAGTCCAGCTTGTGGAGCGGGAAGCCGTCGATCTTCGACTTGTCGACGATGTACTTCGCGACGCCGCGGATGTGGTTGTACGACAGCTGGTCGAGCCACTCGTCGTGGGTCTGCGACGCGCGCCCCGGCATGCAGATCGACCACCACGTCTTGTTGAGCGGCGGGGCGTGGTAGGGGCCGGTGGTGGCGTCGGCGATCTCGATGTAGCCGCCGTTGCCGTCGGTGACCGCCGCGTAGCCGGAACCGTAGAAGCGGGGCGGGTTGGTGCCGGGCAGCTTCCGGTCGCCGGGCCGCTTCAGGAGCTCGATGAGCACCGGGCCGGACCCGTCGCCCGACTCGGAGTCGTGCACGACGACACCCAGCTTGCAGGTTGGGACACCCGTCGTCGAGTAGCGGTCCTTGTGGAGCAGCATGGGGTCAGTGTGGCAGGTGGCGCCACTGATCGTCAGCCGATGTCCTCGACCAGGATGAACGCGGGGTACGTCGACCCCGCCGCCACGTAGAGGTTCCCCGAACCGGCCGCCCGTTCCATGCTGAGCTTCACGGTCTGCGACCCAGCCGAGAGGCCCGACAGCACGTGCGAGCCCGTGACGGCGATGCCGTGCGTCGTCGACACGGCGCGGAAGCCGAACGCGTTCAGCGATGTGCTCGACCCGTTGCGAATCCAGATGTTGCCGTCGTCGTTCGCGACCGACGAGTAGACCAACACCTTGAACGTGACCTTGTATCGCCGGCCAGCAACTGCTGTCCAGGTGACCGAGAGGCTCGTGAGGTCGGTCATCGTCGTGATGCCCGAGATGATCGGGGTGGTGCGCTGCGCGTACCCCATGTAGCCGCGGGCCCCGATGA
The DNA here is from genome assembly GCA_964533715.1 of uncultured Gammaproteobacteria bacterium. Classification (GTDB taxonomy): domain Bacteria; phylum Patescibacteriota; class Patescibacteriia; order Magasanikbacterales; family GWA2-37-8; genus CAZHNI01. Next base: position 45,905 of record CAZHNI010000005.1, read on the forward strand.
GGCTGGTCCACGAACCGCCCGTGTAGACGAGGAGGGCGTCGACGTCGGTGTCCCAGATCACCTTGCCCTCGTAGCGGCGTGTGCCGGTGGGACGGGTGGCGGTGGTGCAGACGGTGACCCGGCCGACGTCGGGGTAGGCGATCGGGTTGGTGCGCATGGTGTCAGTCTCGCATCGCGCTGACCGGGAACTCCACCGGCCTCACACGGAGCGGTCGATGATGGCCGAGATGTACCCGCCGATGGTGTCGTTGGCCGCCCACGCCCACGGCGCCGTCGAGGAGACGTTCGTCGGGGTCCCGGACGGCCATGCCGCCGGGTACTCGAACAGCGCCTTGCTGGCCGACGTGTACATGATCGGCCCTGTTGCCATCGTTGCGACCGACGAGCGGCGTGCCCGCCAGGTGCCGATGACGCCGTCCTGCATGACGAGGCTGTCCATCGGGTACGGGACGTCGATGTTCCACGCCCCAGACCCACCGGGCGATCCGGTGAGCGTGATGCGGAACCACATCTGGAAGGTGTCGTTGTCGCGTCGGTAGCGGGCGTTCATCGAGTAGTTCGACGGGTTCGACGTTGCGGTGAGTGTCGCTTCGTCGTACTGGATGACGTCGCCGCCAGACGGGTAGCGCTGCTGCTGAGCCGACCGGAGGCCAGTGCCGCGCAGCGTGTCCTCGAACGCGCTGAAGCTGAACTTCGCCTTGGCCATCAGGGCTCCCCGTAATCGGTGTCGTACGGGGTGTCTTCCCAGTAGTCCGGGACGGTGCCGTCCCACTCAGCGGTCGGGGTGAAGCTCGCGAGGAACTCCTCGTCGATCCCATCATCGGATGCCACCACGTTGACGTCGATCCGCTCGAGCCGGAGCACCGAGATCGCGTCGGACGACACCGGCGTCTTCATCCAGTCGTACACGTCGAGCGCGGCGATCGCGTGATACCAGTACCGGTACTCGTAGTTGATGCCCACATAGGGGTAGTTGAAGGCGGCGGTGTCCTGGAAGTCGACATCGACCCGCTGCCCGGGCATCAGGTTCGACAGGTCGGCTTCGAGGGTTGGGCACCCGAAGCTGGGAGCGAGGCGCACCTGTTCGATCGTCACCGTCGGCACTGCTGTCGACGCCGCCAGGGCCGCCGTGTAGCCGTCGGTCGATCGCGACCAGCCGGCCCCGTACGTGATGGTTGCCGGCTCGACCGTCGCCACGTCGGGGAACTGCTCTCCGACGTGGAGGATGGCGTCGGTGTAGAGGCCGAGCATCGGGTACTGGGTCGAGATCACCTGTGATCCCGACTTGCCGCCACTGGCCGCCCCGCCGTACGCGACGGTGGCGAGCGAGAGGGCGTCCACCTCGACCCCCGGGATGCCGATCACGTTCGACTCGTTGAGCACCGGCCTCGCGCCACGACCACCGAGCAGACCCCTGCGTTCGGTCTCGTCGGGCCAGAGGGTGGCGCCCACCTGGGTGTAGTCGATCAGGGACTTCGACACGAAGTTCTGGATGATGTCGTAGATGCGCTCGAGTCGCTCGACTTCGTAGGTCACGGCGATGGGGCTCGAGACCGAGTCGAAGAAGGCCGAACTGATGGGCACGTTGTAGACGTACGGCATCCCCGATGGGTCGCCCAGGTCCGCGTTGTCGAGGATGTTGAAGAAGTTGCCGGGCGTGGCCACCCCGAGCATGTCGACCGCGAGCAGCCGCTTCATCGTGATCGCGAACCGGTCGAGTGCCCGGATGGTCAGGTCGCCCATGCCGCCCTGCTTCGATGCCGGTCGGGACCAGCCGACGATCGGCCCGTCCCACACGATGGCGCCGTTCCGTTCGATCGCGAGGAGCTGCGTCCACGCCCTCAGCCCCCCGAACACGCCGGTGCATTCGATCCCACCGTCGGCGGCCGGCACGGTCACCGACGCGGCCGAGACGTCGTTGGCGAGCCTAGACCACGAGACGCGCGACCACGGCAGGGCGGCGATCACCTGGCCGGTGAGGCCGTTGACGATGTAGGCGTTGTACTCGCGAGCGAACCCGATCGTGCCCATCACACGCACCCGACGCGCTGAACCTGGCGGATCTCGACGTACCACTCGTCGACGTCGTCGGCCGTCCCGGACAGCGAGTTTGCGAGACCCTCGTACATCGGCTCGACGTACACGTAGCCACCGAGCGCACCGAAGTCGAACCAGCGGGGGAACCCGGCCGTCTCCGACAGGGCGAGGTACATCGAGCCGTCCTGCCAGTCGCTGCCGTCGGCGACGCGTCGGGTCCACACGCGACGTTCAGCGAAGTCGATGAGGATCTCGGCGCCGGTGGCGTTCAAGCCGGACAGGACGAGCTGGCCGACCTTCTCAGCCGAGCAGAGGTCGATGCTCCCGTACGCCGGTTCGAGCACCCCGAAGATGCGCAGGTCGGGCAGCGAGTACGGGTCACCGCCGCCGCTGTATTCGAAGGACGAGATGATGATCTGCGGCAACGACAGGCCCGTGTCGGACGGCGAGATGTAGGCCGACACCTGACGGTTCGACCCGGTCCACTCGTCGCACGCCGCCTCGGTGAGGGTGGCGCTCAGCGACACCGTCGCGTTGATCGACGTCCCAGACCCGACCGCGTAGGGCACGCCGTACATGCACGGGTCGCCAGCGACGATCGTGAACGACGCCCGGCGGATGTAGCAGCCGCCAGCGTCCTTGATCGGCGGTGCCTCCCACGTGGGGCCCTCGACGAGCCCGACGCGGTCGAGCCGCATCCAGTCGACCTCGAGCTCCGCGTAGGTGGCGTCGCCCGTGTCGGGGCAGGTCTCGCGGAGCCAGAGGGACCGTTCGGTGCAGCCGGCGCCGCAGTCGAGGAGTTCGCGCTCGAGCCACCGGAACAGGTAGTTCATCCCGCGCTCGGACGTGGCGAGCAGGATGACGTTGAACTTCATGACCCGCCCGCGCTGCGACATCACGCCGAGCGCTGCGCCGCCCCGGTTGATGCCGAGCTGGGTGGTGGCCCGGGTGTGCTGGCCGCCGTCGATGCCGGTCCACTCCTCGATGACGATGCCGAGTGCGTCCGCTGCGGCGGCGGTCCCGTTGTCCCACGGGTCGTCGGCGGCATCGACCAACCACTGGCCCCAGCCGACACCGACCGAGATCCCGTCGTCGCCCGGGACCCACACCATGTCGGCGCCGGTCCCATCTCCGACCATGATGCCGGCGCGGTCGAGGTAGTGGACCTCCCCCGCGCCACACCCGTCCCACCGGCCGACAGCGCACGCGTATGCGGCCGTCGGCGGCGCCGTGCTCGTGATGACGTCCTCGACCCAGCCGGTCGTGGTGTCGGTGACGCCAGCCGAGTACGACTCCGAGATGAAGGTCCCGCTGATGTCGAACCAGCGCAGGAAGAAGTAGAAGGTTCGACCGGCGGACCCAGCTCGCGACGACCCGCGGGCCGTGTACTGCACCCCGGCGACGACAGGGAACCCCGAGATCCCGTCGGCGGTCCTGACGCTCATGGATGCTCCGGCCGTGGCGACGACCCGCAAGGACCGGGTTCCTTCGCGGTACGCGTTGGTGCTGCTGGTGAACGTGGCGTTCGCGTCGTTGAGCCACCCGTCGACGTACACCTCCATCGTCGACTGTTCGCGATCGAGCAGGTTGGTGCCACAGATCGGAACGTAGGCGAGGGCGGCGCACCCGAGATCGTCGAGGATGTTCGAGAAGCCGTAGCTGTCGCCCTGCCCGCGGGTGGTGAGGTTGTAAGCGGTGCGGGCGCCGTTCACGACCTCGTGTGGGCACCCGTCAGCGTCGCCGAGATACAGGAACTGCTGCGGATACGACGTCATCGGTCATCCCCCGGGGAGCTGGGCGGCCTGCGCCTGCTGATTGGCGATCGTCACCGCCGCAGCATAGGGGTCGCCGGTTGGCAGGTTGACGACGAAGGTCTGGTCGTAGACGACACGCGGCAGGGTCAGGTAGTCGGCGCCCGGATCGACGGTGCTCGATGTTGCCGGCGTCGCCGAGGGCGCGCCAGCGGCGGCGGCGTTCAACGCGTCGACCTGGCGGATGAACTCGGCGAGCGCAGCGTCGGACAGTCCGAGCTGGTCGATGAGCCCGAGCAGCTGGTCGCGGTTGAATCCGAGGTTCGAGGCGGTGGTGACGAGGTCGTCGATGTAGCCCTCGAGCGTGGTGCGCACCTGGTCGAGTGGCTGGCCCTGTGCGATGAGGCTTTCGCCGAGCGACGCGACGGTGTCGAGGAAGTCGGTGATGGCCCCGAAGTTGGACGCGCCGAACACGGTGTTCGTGTCGAGCGAGAACACGTTGGTGCCGAAGATCTCGCGGTCGGCGGCGCTGAGGTCGGAGAGCTTCTTGGCGTTCACCTCGAAGATCTTCGAGACGTTCGAGTCGAATGTGGACAGGAACGAGCCGAGGCTGCCGGTGATCGCCGCCGTGCCGGAGCCGATGGTGCCAGCGCCCGTCCCGCCGAGCCCGACACGGTCGGAGCCGGTGACCCCAGCGAACAGCTGCGACGCCGCGGCGGCGGTGGCGTCCTGTGCCTTGGTGCCGAACGACGCCAGCTTCTGCAGCACCTCGTCGACGGCATTCGAGACGACTGACTTCATGTCGGCTTCGGAGTCGGCAAGGCCGTTCGCGATGGCCTGGCCGATGGTGAGCCCGGCGTCCTGCGCGCTCGCGAGCACGCTCGTGCCGCCGAACGAGTTGATCGTCGACATGGCGGCCTGCTGTGCGGCCTGTGCTGCCATCGCCGAGTTCGCGCCGATGCCGATGGCGAGACCCTCGGTGTAGAAGCCACCCTGCTCCATCGCGACCTTCGACGGCGAGTTGATGTCCCACCAGTTGTTCACCGTGTCCTGCACGGCGGCGGCGATCGCTGCGGCAGCGCGGCGCGCCTTCTCGACCTTCTGTCGGATGCCCGAGTCGAGACCGTCGCCGTAGTTGGCGCCCGCCGTCGTGCCGTACTGCTTCGCCTGGGCGGCGAGACGAGCTGCCTCGGCGCTGAGGGCGCGGTTGTCGAGCGTCGCCGGGACGACCACTTCCTCCTCGGACAGGTCGGCGTCGAGCTGGTCGAGGATGTTCTGGGTGTTGAGGATGGGTAGGGCGTTCGCGACGCCGTCCTCGTACGTCTGCGCGATCGCATCGCGCAGCGACTGGTTCTCGACGCCGTCGAGGGCAGCACCGAGGATGGAGAGGGTCTGCGTGCGCAGGGTCTGCTCGTCGTAGATCGCCCCTTCGTTGATGCCCGCCTTCGTGGCGTCCGACAGCTGGACCCGCAGGTTGTCGAGCGCACGGTTCAGGTTGGCCTGGTCGATGATGCCGCCCTCGGTCGTCAGACCCTGGAACGACCCGGCGACGTTGACGATCGCGGCGTCGAGCGATGCGGCGAGCCCTTCGGGGTCGCGGTTTCCGAAGATCCGGTCGATCGCTTGCGACACCTCGTCGGCCTTCAGCTTCGCTGCGTCGAGTGCGGCGTTCATCGCCTCCGTGAACCGCGGCTGCACCTCCTCGCCGAAGATCGTGTTCAGCTCTCCGGCTGCAGGGACGACCTCCCCGTACCTGGCGGCGAGCGCCTCGAGGCGGGCCGCTTCGGCGCTGAGGCTCCGGTCGCGGGCGGCTTCGCCGGTGAAGGTCCGCTCAGTGTTGAAGTCCTCGACCGCCTGGCGGACGTCGCCGTAGCTGCGATCGAGGGCGGCGAGCAGCTTCATCTTGGTCTCGAGGTCAGCGTCCGAGCCGAGCACGCGGGCGCCGAGCGCCTCAACGCCGCCGTCGCCGGCCTTGAACCCGCTGAGGACGTCTTCGAGGGTGATGCCGAGGTCGAGTAGGTCGCCCTGAACTGACTTGAGCGAGTCGCCGACCTTCGTCGCGAAGCCTGCCGCGTCGAGCGACTCGACGAGCGACGCGAGGCCATCGGCGCCGACCTTGAGCCCGTTGGCCAGCTCGCCCTTCAGGGTGCCGGCGAGGTCGGCGACGCGCTGCTTCATGTCGGCCGCCTTCTTGGCCGCCTTGCCGAACATGGTGCCGACGAACGAGATGCCGGCGGCGGCGGCGCCGACGATCGGGCCGCCGACAGCGAGACCGGTGAGCCCGGCACTGATCACCGAGAGAGCACCAGACCCGCCGGCCTGCCCCTCGGCGCGACCGGCCACGAACGAGGCGAGACCAACGGTGAGCCCGGTCGCGATCGCGCTGCCGATCGCCTTGCCGTTGCCGGCGGCGGCGGCCTGAAGGCCAGAGAACGTCCCTCGCAGTGCGGACCCGATCTCGCCTGCGCCGGTGCGCATCCGCTCCCGGAAGCCGACCGACACGCCGTCGCCGGCCTTGATCCCGACGTCCCGGAAGATCCTCTGGTTCCTGGTGCCGGCGGCGGCGAACTCGAACAGCGCGTTCGATGCCCGCTGGAGGCTCTGGCCGATCCGGCGACCGATGTCGCCGAACGCGCCAGTGATCGTCCCGACGCCGGTCGTGACGCCGGATGCGCCGGTACGGACAGCGGCGAAGGCGTCGCCCAGCGAGCGTCGCATCAGAACGCCCTGGACCTGGGCGTCCGACAGACCGCGGGTGAGGTTCTCCACTTCCTCGGTGGCGGCCTTCATCGACTTCGGCGAGAGGAGAACCTCGGTGGATGAACCGAACGCGCGCAGTGTCCGCTGCAGTGTGGCCGCCTGGGCCTGGGCCTCGGTGAACAGCTTCGAGGTCGCCGAGTTCGTGACCGAACGTGAGCCACCGAACAGCCCCTGCAGGAAGTCGCCCTGGGAGCGCAGCTTCGACTTGAAGCCCTGGGCGAACCCCGCGGCGCCCTGCTCACCGAACGACTTGTACGCACCGATCAGCTTCGGGGCAAGGAGAGCTCCCGTCAGCGCGAGCGCGAGCACGCCAGGATCGAACAGCACCTCGGCGATGAGCGTCGAGCCGACCTTCTTCAACGCGCCGAGAGCGAGCGACAGGAGCTCCGGCAGGTTCTCGGCAACACCCTTCGCGACGCCCTCGGCGAAGCGGAGCGCGACGAGCGCAGCCGCCGCTGCGACCGCCGCGAGGGCAGTGATGAACTTCGGGTCGGACACGATGTTGCCGAGCACGTAGCCGATGGTCTCGATCACCTTCAACGCGGCCTTGCCGACCTCGAGCAGGTTCTCCTCGGTGAAGATGTTCTTCAGCGAGGCGATGATCTTCAGGCCGACCGGGGCGAGCGCCTGGCCGATGGTGGTGGCGATCTTCGCAATCGACACACCGATGCCAGCGGCGGCACCGCCAGCACCGGTGGCGAGGTTCGAGAAGTCGCCGCCGAACGCGTCTCCGATCGCCTTGCCGAGCGACTGGAAGCCGTCGATGGCCGGCTGGATGTAGGGGCGGGCGACCTGGGCGAACTCGGCGAGCGCGTCGGTGGCGGTACGGAAGGCCGAGGCGATGAACTCGCCGGCCGTGACGACGGCTGGGGCGACGGTGGTGAGGACGAAGTTGCCGAACGAGGCGAGCGCCGGAAGGGCGGTGTCGGTGATGAACGACGAGACCGCGTCGAACGCGTCGAGGAGGTTCGCTGCGAGGAAGCTGGCGAGCCGGTCCAGCGCCGGTAGCACGGTGTTCGTCGCGAAGTTCGCGACGGCAGCGAGGACCGGCGCGAGGCCGTCGCCCACGTTGTCGGCGACGGTGCGGAACCGGTCGCCGAGCGCCTCGATGGCCATGCGGAGCTGGGGACTGCGCGTGTACATGAGGTTGAACACGGCACCGATCGCTGCTGCCGCCGTGAGCAGTGCGCCCATCGGGGTGAGCACGAGCGAGGCGGTGGTCGCGAGGAGACGGAAGAACTCGATGGAGCCCTTCACCGCCACCACCGCACCGAGCCCGATGACGGCACCCTTCAGTCCCTGGCGGACGAGGTCGAGCGCCGGGGAGACGTCGCCCTTGATGAAGTCGGCCAGGCCCTGCAGGGCGTTCTGGGCGATGGTCGTCGCTGCCTTCAGTGGTTCGGCGATCACGCCGATGATCGAGGCGCCGAAGTCGGCGAAGGATTCCTTCAGGTTCGCGACGCGACCGGAGAGCGTGTTGGCGAGATCCTCGCTGGCGCCGACGAGACGCTGGTCGTTCTGCAGGCCGGTGATGAGCCCGTTCACGAACAGGTCGGACGTGATCTCGCCGGCCTCCTGCATCTCGACGAGCTGCCGGACGTTGCCACCGGTCAGCTGGTCGGCGAGGATCTGGCGGATGTTGAGGCCCGGCAGGTTCTCGGCGAGCTGGTTGAGCTCGTCGCCCTGCAGGCGACCTGCGGACACGACCTGACCGATGGCTCGCTGGATGCGGTTCAGTTCGTCGACACCGCCACCGGTGAGCGCGACGGCGTCAGCGATGGCCTGCACGCGAGGGAGCACATCTTCCGTCGAGGTGCCGATCGCGAGGAACCCCTTCGCGAGGTCGGCGACGCCGACGAGGTCGAACGGGGTCTTCTTGGCGAACTCCTTCACCTGTTCGAGGAGCAGGTTGGTCGACTCGATCGACCCGGTGAGAGCGAGGAACTGCTTGTTGATCCGCTCGAGGTTCGAGAACCGCTGGAAGCCGGACGACAGCAGGCCGAAGACGCCGAGCGACCCGGTGACCCCGGCGATGCCGGCACCGACACCGCGGCCAGTCACGGCACCGGTGACGCCGGTGGAGATCCGCTGGTTGATCCGACGGACCGTCGACTCCTGTCGCGACAGCGACTCCGACAGCAGTCGCTCCTGCCGGGAGAACGAGCGGCGCATCACCGATTCGCGCTGCGACAGCGACGTCGAGATCCCGTCGGTGAACACGCGATTCGACGAACGGAACTTCGGCACGAGACTGTCGAACGCGCGACCGACACTGGCGACGACGGTACGTGCCGTCCCGGCGACCGCCGCACCGATGCCGCGTTCGAGACGGGCGATGTTCTCGAACAGGTACCGGGTGATCTGCAGCCGCTGCTGGCCGGCCTGGCGCTGCGCGATCACCTGCGACTGGGCGGCCCGCTGCGCTTCGATGTTCAGCTTCGCGTTCGCCGAACGTGTCGCTTCGAGCTCAGCCTGACGGGCGCGGTCCTGCTCGGCGCGCTGCGAGATGATCGCCTGACGCTGCAGCGTCTTCGACTTCACGATCTCGGACTGCAGGTTCTTCAACCCCTGGTCGATGCTCGACACTGCAGAGCCGACCTCGCGCATCGCCTGCTCGAGGGTGATGGTCTCGCGGCCGGCCTTCGTCAGGTCGGCGGTGAGCCGATGCGCGCCGGCGGCGAGCGACGACAGGTACTTGTCGCCCTTGCGGAGGCCCTCGCCGAGACGGGAGAACGCGGCGTCGGCCTGGTTCGCCTTCCGGTTGATCTCCCCGATCAGCTTCTGGCTGTTGAGGTCGCGCAGGGCGAGGTCGACGTCGATGACGAAGTCGCCGGTGCCGTTCTCGATCGCCACGGGGCCGCAGCCTACTCCTTCACCCCACCGTGGGACCGGAGTGCCTTCAGCTGGTCGAGCACACCCTTCGGGATCGCGTCATAGCTGGTCGGTGCCGGCGGCGGCTTCGGCGGACCACTCGGGCCCTTCCTGCCCATCCCACGTGCACGCATCCGGGCCTCGGACTGCGCCTCGGCGCGGCGGGCCTCCTGTGCGGCGCGCACCTCGTCGACGGTGCGCTTGTCGTAGCCGACGATCGCCGCGACCTGCTCGCGGTACTCGAACGGGTTCATCATCCCGCCGACACCCGTCCCGACCCAGTGGGCCCAGACGACGTCGAGGAAGTCGCTGACGCTCAGCGTGCGATACGAGCGGCCCGAGTACGTGAGGAGGCGGCCGTTGATTTCGGCGAGGATGTCCGCTTCGAGGCCGTACGCGAGGAGGCGGACGGCGATTGCGTAGGGCGGGCCGCCACCACCTCCATCAGCGCGTCGATGATGCGGAGCAGCTTGTCGGCGGTCAGGCGGCGCTGCGACGACAGCGCCTGACGCATGCGGGCCTTCTCCTCCTCGACGACGACGTTCTCGAGGAACTCCATGAACGCCTTCGCGTCGCCGTTGGAGATGTTGGTGAGCACGAACGAGTTGACGTCGCACACCACCGTCCACTCCTCACCGAACAGCTTCACCTTCCGGGTGTGGATCGGCTCGGCGGGCTCACCGGCGAACTGGGCGTCGAGGTCGATGATCTTGGACATGGGACGGCATATTAGGAACTGCGCAGGCCCGCGTCCAGCCTCGTCAGCGGAACGCGTTCTCGAGCGCCTGCCGGACGGCGCGCTCGAAGAACCGGCCGGGCTTCACGCCAGGGTGATTCACGTGGTCGGTGCGGACGATCTTGCCGGGCCGCGAGAGGTCGAGCCTCGAGCGGCGGAAGCGCTTGGCGGTGCCACGCGGCGTCGACCGACCGGCGGCCTTGGTGGTGCGGATGTTCGGCGCGAAGTAGCTGGCGTCGAACTGTAGGAACCGGGCGTTGACCGGGGTGATCTCGTGTGGCTTGGCGCCGTGGTTGAGGATCACCACGTGTGGCACGTCCGACCAGACGCGCAGCTTCACCGGCAGCTCGTTGCCGATGATCTCGGCTTCGATCGACCCGTGGCCGGCGCCGGTGACCGTCCGGTAGTCGCGAGCGAAGATGGCGTTGCCTCGCTTGGCGGCGTCGCGCGCCACGTCGGGCAGCACCTCCCGGGCGAGCTTCTTGCCGGCGTGCTCACGCAGACGTCGCGCCAGGTCGCCACGGGTGGTGATGGTGTGCGAGACGTCGGCCATCAGCCGCCGCCGAACGGCAGGTCGACGACGAGCTCCACCGTCCACCCGGCCAGACCACCCAAGGGTCGGACGGGGGTCAGGTCCCCGAGACCGATGGGTGTGGTGCGCAGGTTCCCGGGGAGCAGCTGGTGGCGGGCCCGGGCGCCGAGGATCGTCCGGTAGAGCAGTTCGCCGTGTGCGAGCCACTGGCGGCCAGCCTCGTTCTGGTCGGCGGGCTGCGGGGTGAGGATCGTCGTGCCGGACGTCTGCACGGTGGGCCAGCCGGACTCGATGAGCCGGATCAGGAACCGGCTGCGGACGAGAGGGAGCTGGACGACGTGCCCCTGCGGGGAAGACGGGAGCGACGGGCCGACACCGAGGATCGAGACGGTCAGCGAGTCGGGGACGCCGTCGTCGCCGGCACCGGCGGTCACATAGCGCTGGATCGGGGCGCAGTCGGTCGTCGAGAGGCATTCGTCGAGCGGGTCGCCGATGAGCTGCAGGATGTGCGCGGCGATCGTGTGGAGATCGACGCAGCACAGCGTGGCGGGAGTGCAGGCGACGTTGAACATGGCCGCAGCGTAGACGCGACCGGGCCCCGGAGCGGGCGGACGCTCCGGGGCCCGGTCGGTCCCCGCCGTGGGACTGTGGTCAGCTGCCGGCGGGCAGCGTCTGGTAGCCGTCAGCGACGACGTTGAGGATGGCGTCGTACTCGGCCTGCGTGTAGCCGATCTCGAAGTACGGGCTGTTCGGCGCGTAGCCGGCACCCGGGTAGTCGTTCCACGGGCCGTTGTACAGGTTCGGGTTGTTGGTGCTCTTGCCGGCGAAGGTGAGGAGCTTCACCTCGTTGCCGAAGTTCGAGGCACCACGCGTCAGCTTCGCGTTGCCGAACACGTGGCCGATCGCGACCGGGGTCGAGCCGTCCGACGCGACGCACGAGCCGGCCGACGCGTAGATCGCGGTGGTGATGATCTCGAGGTACACGCCGTTGCGGGGCGGGTCCGAGTACAGGCGGTCCGCGTAGCCGACGACCTTGCCGGCGAACGAGCCGCCGGCCTTGCCGAGGATCACGGAGCCGCCGAACAGCAGCGCCATCATCTCGTAGTCGTGGAAGCCGAACTCGCCCGACAGGTTGTACCGCTTGATCTTGTCCTCCTGCTCGTAGGTGAACATGATGTCGCCGCAGGCGTTCTTCGGCTCGAAGACGGTGCCGGTCTCGATGTCGGGTTCGGCGTTGAGGCTGACGAGGCCGGCGGTCACGATGCCGCCGTTGGCTCCACCCGTGGGGGAGCAGTCGGAGTCGAGGCGGGCCGCACGAACGACGCAGGCGTTCAGCTGGCCGATCGCAACATTCCCGGCGAGGTTCGTCATGTCGGGGTCCTTTCGATGATGACCGTGATGTGCGGCCGATCATCGCGGTCAGTCCGACGGAATGTCCACCGATCGACGAACGAGGAGACCCATCTCGTACGAGCGGGCCGGGTTCGCATGCACGTAGGTGTGGCACTGGGAGCAGAGGTGCGCGCAGTTCTCGACCGTCCCCTTGCCCCCCTGGGAGCGCATCAGCCGGTGGTGGAAGTGCTGGGCGTGACGGGTGCAGCCGGGGAACTCGCACCATCCGCCCGACCGCCGCACCACGAAACGCTTGACGGACGGCGGGAAGTCGGAAGGGGACCCCTTGGACGGCTGGATCGGGGTCCGCTTCAGCTGGGCGCCGGCCGTCGACGGCTTCAGCGGCGTCTTTCGCCGCAGTGGGCCCGAGCGCTTCACGAGCCCGACGGACCCGACACCTGGACGAGTTCCCAGCCGCGGTTCATCTCTGGGGCCCACACGACGCCGGGTGCTTCACCGTTCAGGCAGTGCCACGCGTAGAAGCGGAGAAGTCGAGGGAGCCCCTGGGCATCCGATTCGTCGGCGAGCGCGTCGGCGAGCGCCACGGCGACACCCTGGACGTTGGCTGAGACGGTGCCGCGCGGGAGGCGTGACCGGTTCTCGAGCGCCTCGGTGGCCAGTTCGCACGCCAGCTCGATCGCCGCCTGGCGGGTGATCCAGTCGGGAGCGACGCCGGAACGGACCGTGACCTCGAACACGCCTTCCGCGCCCGACAGCTTGGACAGCGAGTTGCTCGTCGGCCACGCGCCCTCACGTGGCGACCACCCCGAGCACCAGGCCCAGGATCAGCAGGAACAGGTAGCGGCCGTCGATCAGCCCGTACTCGGAGGGGGTGAGCATCTCGCCGTCGATCTCGACCTCGAGTACCTGGACGTCGCGGCCGGGGAGGGCGATGACGTCCATGCCACCGAAGCGGGCGGTCTCGTAGTCGCTGTACTCGCCGACGAGGGTGCCGCAGGTGCCGCCGCCAACCTTCATCGGCCGGAACGTGTTGAGGCAGATGCCGGTGATGCGCCCGTGCGACATCCACACGAGGATGTCGCTCGCCATGTCGATCACGTCGTCGACGAGGTCGCTGTCGTCGTTCTCGTCGAGGGCGCATGCGCACCTGTCGCCGAACAGGTCGTCCGGTTCGCAGAACCGCTGGCAGGCGACGTTCATGGTCATGGCCGTCAAGCGTACTTGGCGTCGATGAGCTCGGTGATCCACTCAGCGGCACGGGCTGACGCTTCACCAAGCTGCGACCAGGGCGCATACACGTCGGGAACCACTGGTGTGGCCTCGGCGACACAGAGTTCGACCCACTCGTCAAGGTGTAGGCCGTACAGGTCTGACGGGTGGTCGAACTGGATGCCGGGAACGACGTCCCAGAATCTGAGACCGTGGTGCACGTCGCGGCGATACCACGGGGCGTTCATCCAGAACGTCGGCCGACCGAGGAGCGCGAACTCGTAGCCGATCGAGCTGTTGTCGACGAACAGGACCTGGACGTTGTCGAACACGTCGGCGTCGCGTTCGAGCACCGTCAGCCCGGCGGCCTCCATCGGCTTGCGGAGCGTCCCACCCCAGCGCGGGTGTGCGTGCCCGAACACGAGCCACCCCTCGTTGCGGAAGATGTTGGCCAGATGGCCAAGTACCGGCTGCCAGTGGGCCCACGCCGATCGCATCTCCGGCGACAGCGTGCGGCGCTCCCCAGCATCCCAGTGCCAGGCGAAACACACCGACCGCGGCACCTTCGGTTCGGTGAAGATCCACCGGTCCATCTTCGGACAGCCTGCGGCGACGGCCGGCGTCGGCGCCCAACGCTCGGCCACGGCCACCGACGGGCATACGTAGCCGATGATGCTCCGGTGTCTCGACACACCACCCGAGTACGAAGGCAGGGTCGCTGTCTTCGGATCGCCGAGGTACGCCTGGCCGGCGCCGTGCTCGACGTAGATCATCGGGTTGCTGGCCTGCAGTCGCTTCGCGTCGATGTAGCCGGCGACCATCGCCACCCTGTTCCGCGTCGGGTAGCGACAGGGTGTCTCGAGCTCGAGGACGTTCCCGCGGAGACGTTCGGGGAGCTGCTCGAAGATCGGCAGCATGTGGTCGTAGTAGTGGGGGAGGGAGGCGGTGACGTCGATCTTCATGTGAGCATCCGGTACTTGAGGCCGTCGTCGGTGCGCTCGAAGGTCACGCCGAGGTAGCCGAGGGTGTCGTTGAACCACGGGATCAGCTGCCAGTGCTCGAGGAGGTGGCGGCTGTAGAACTTGGCGTCCTTGCCGGGCCCGTAGTTGATGTACAGCTTGTGCGGGTAGCCGTACTTGAAGTCGGCCCACGAGATGTTGGGTCGGTCGTATTCGCGGTCGCCGAGCTTCACGGTGGACATGAGCTCGGGGAGCGGGAGGTCGTGGAGGTCCTGCGGGTGGATCGAGCCGCACCAGGAGCAGGTCCGCCACGGGAGCCCGTGGGTCGGGTTGTCGCGATCGCCGCCGCAGACGTAGCACGGTTCGGAGTCGGCGACGCCGTCGACGTATCGCGTCGACCCGCGGTAGGCGTGGTCGCCGGATGCAGGTATCCACCTGGGCCGGAAGCTCCTGGGGGCGGACGGTGGGATCTCGGCGTTGTGGCAGACGATCGGGATGTCCATGTTCACCAGTGTGCACCGCCCAGGAGGTGCAGGTAGGTCTCGGCCCAGCCGTCGGACCAGCGGGCGAACCCGAGTGGCGGTCGCATCACGGATGCGAGCATCGAGCGCGTCGACGCGAGGGAGTCGAGCATGTGGGCGAGGTCAGCGTGTTCGGTGGTGATCTCGCCGATCCGGCCGCAGGCGAGGTTGAGCTGCTTGGTGCTGTTGCGTCGCACGCGGAAGTGGAGGGAGGCGAGTTCTTCGTTCGGGCTGGCGCCCGGCATGCCGACAGCGAGCCCACACGCTGACGCTTCGAGGGCAGGGAGGCACAGGCCGCCGTAGCGGCGAGGCAGTACGAGCATGTGGTGGCCTTCGTACATGGACCAGCGGTCCTCGACAGCGTTGACGATCTTGGTGATGCGTACGTTGGATCGCCGCATCATGTCCGGCACGGCACCGTCGATCGTCGTGAACGTGACGTCGATCCGCTGTCGCACCTGGGTGAGGGCGCGGAGGAGGATGTCGGTGCCGTTGCGGTCCGCCCAGGCACGTTTGCCGATGACGTGGAGGATCTTGAGCGGCCCATCGTCATGTGGGTCGGCGGCGACGTTGGGCCGGTCCGGCATCGGGACTGGTACCACTTCGCCGTCGGGGAGGTGTTCAAGGCGCCAGCTGGTCGGCCACCACCAGATCGGGTTGCCGAGATGCTCGGACCCTTCCTGGCCGTGGCGGACGAACTCCGGGTTGCCCTGGACGACCAGGGGGATGCCCATCTCTCGACACCAGTTCGGCATCCGCCAGTCGTACGGGGTTTCGACGGTGAAGACGACGTCGAGTCCGCGCAGCCAGTCGCGCACCTGCGCCTCGTCGAGGGTGTGGTGTCGGGCGTCGTAGGTGATGTGTGTCGGGTTCGGGCACCACGATTCATCGAGGGCGCAGTCGACGGATGGCATGTCGATGATGAGGGTCCGCTGGACCGGCATGTTCTCGACGAAGTTCCGCGTCTGGATAGCGAGCCCGCGAGCGATCTCCGTGCGGGCGATGACGCCGAGCTTCATGCCGCGTCCACCTCCGGCCCGCCCACCCGCGACGCATACCGTCGGCGCGCCTTCTCGTTGAAGCACAGTCTGCAGGTGGGCCCTCGCTTCGTCTTCTTCGTGTTCTCGGGTGTCCTTGGGTGGCCCTGTGAGCAGGTGGGCGGGGGTGTCCAGAGTTGCTGACCGAGCCCGGCACCTCGCCTCCAATTCTCAGCGGGCTCGACCTGCTCCAAGTGGTCCGGGTTCACGCACCGCCTGACGCGACAGATGTGGTCGACATGCAAACCCTGAACGAGCGTCTGTCCCGCCATCGCGAGCGAGAAACGATGGGCCTTCACCATTGTCGATCCGTCGAAGAACTGCCCGTACCCCCTGCGGTCAAGGGACGCCGTCCACAGCCAGCACCCGTCTTCGTTGACCGTGTACTTCTCGACGAACCGCACCATGGGGTCTCGCGTGGCGGGCCCACTCATCAGAACACCTGATCGGCGTCATGCTTGGGCTCACCCTGCCGACCGTCCAAATGATAGCTTCGCTTGAAGTTGCCCTCGGGCGCGTAGATGGCGATGCGGTGCTCTCGACGCCGACGCTGCGCAACCGAATGCATCCGGTCCTCAATGAAGCATCGGGCGTCCGCCGAGAAGTTCTCGGCCAGCATCCGTTCGTAGTAGGCGGTGCCAGCGAGGTGCGGGCGCTGCGACCACTGGACGGTGCGGCGCAGTGGGACATCCATCATCTCGATCGTGCGATGGTCGATCATCAGATGCTCGTGCTCCGGGTGGATGTGGGCCTCATGGTGGAAACGCAGCACGTCCACGGCGCCCTGCTCGACCAGTTCCTCGCAGGCGGCCCAGTCGATGGGGGCGTCGACGGTGAGCGGTGTGTCGTGTTCGAGGAACAGGATGTTCGGGGTGTCGACCCACGTGAGCGCCTCGCGCGTGCCGGCCACCTGGTGGCGATGTTCGCCCCAGCCGCCGATCACCTGGGTGTCGCCGTCGATCTTCGCCGCCCAGTGGAGTCGGAACAGGAACTCGTCGTAGCGGGCCCGGAGATGCTCAGCTTCGGGCCGCACACCGTCGGCGACAACGACGATCGGGATGCGGCCGGCCCAGCGCCTGACGCTGAGGATCACCTCGGCGATCATCGAAGCGTCCGGGTGAAGCGGGGAGGGGGAGCAGGTGATGATCGCGGTCGTGTTGGCCGGCAGGTCGGGGTCACCGAACTCGAGGCGCTCGATGTCGCGGACGAGACGGCGGGACACCTGGCGGCGGTAGGCGCTGTACCAGACCTGCCAGTAGTTCGACCACCAGAGCCGCTCGTCGAGGAGTCCGGCGATCGTGCCGCCGACGCCTTCCCAGTCGTTGGTGCTCGTCGGTGGGAGCGGCCCGACGCCAGCCTGCGACGACAGGAGATCCCAGTAGAGGTCGAGCTCGAACACCGGGATGCACGATGCGTGGAGGGCCTCGAAGAACCGGAAGGTGTCGTGGGTGGCGGGCCCACCGGGGCAGGGTGCGACCCAGGTGCGCTTCAGCTGCTGCAGGTACTCGGCGCGCGGCATGCCCTGCGTGAACCCTTCGGTGCACAGGAGCTTCCCGGGGATGCGTGCCCGTGCCCTCGTCAGACCGTTTACGGCACGTTTGCGGCGAGCGTTGGTGACCTGCCCGGCGAAGGACCACAGGATGTCCTTCTCGGGCAGCTGTGGCCCGAGTTCGTGCGGCACGTCCTTGTTCCAGCCGTCGCCGAAGAAGTACGCCCACGGCATGTCGCTGTGCACCCGGAGGTTGGGGAGCTGCACCCAGAACTGGATGCGGCCGTGGTCGACCTGGCGCCAGTCGAACACGGCCTCCTCGTCGCCGCACAGGATCAGCAGGACCCGTTCGAGCTTCGCCAGCTCACCGTTCAGCCAGTCGACGTCCGCAGCGTGATGTCGTGCCGGCAGCACGACGATCCCAGCGCGGCCCGGCTCGAGGTGGTCGACCTCATGGTGGACGAAGTCGTAGCCGGTGTCGAACATGGTGCCGGCGAACAGCCATTCGAGCATCCCGGTGTCCCACGGCCCGCGGGCCTGGATGTGTGGGTGGCGGCTGAGCCAGTAGACGTCGATCACGGCGCCGGGATGATGCAGCGCCGGGTGCCGTCGTGCTGGTAGACGCCGTTGAGGTTCGACCTGCAGCGGTCGATGTGGTCGCCTTCGGGGATCATGATGACCCACAGTTCGACGCCGGGTTCGGCGTTCACGCTGGACGACTCGATCTCCTGGATCGTGACGTGGTCGACCTTCGCGTACGGCCGGTCGTTGCACGCGGTGAGCGCGGTGACCGCGAGGAGGGCGGCGGTGATCTTGGTCTTCATGCTGTTCTCGCTTCCATGATGAGGGACATGCGGCAACGGTCGTCGAGCTCACCGGAGCCCTTCGGACCGAGGACGGTTTGGCCGCACTGCAGCGGCCCGGCCAGCTCGGTGAAGCCACCGGCGTACAGCCGGTTGCCGAGGTAGCTGGCATCGAAGATCGAGGGCGACTCGCCGAACCATGTGACGTACGTGCAGTACCGCTCGGACACCGACGGCATGTCGTCGCCTTGCGGGAACCAGTTGACGTCGCCGCACAGGTAGGCGCGGGCGGCGGCGCGCATGTCGGGGACGAGCACGCGGAGCACGCCGTCGGGCTTCAGCATCGACCGGATGTTGGTGAGCACGCCGGGGAGTTCGTGGTGGTCGAAGCAGGAGAGAAGGTGGTTCGCGACGATCACGTCGAACATGCCGGCGTAGGGCTCGCACGCGTGGCCGTCCCGGACATCGAGGATGATGTCCTGGCCGTACTCGCGACGGTCGGCGTTCACCCAGCCGTCGGGCTGGACCGAGCCGCACCCACAGTTCATCCGTTGCATCGCCACAGCCTTTCGTGCGCGTAGACGTGGCGCTCCAACTCGGGGCCCACCTGCGATTCGTACATGCGGACCAGCCGCCGCTTCTCGGGGAGATGACCGGACGAGCCGGCGAGCGACGCCGTCGCTGGGAGGCGTAGGGTGAGCGCCTCGGCCAGCATCGGGTACAGCACCCGGTACGGGAGCTCCTCGTAGAACACGACCTGAGCTGCCGGCGCGAGACGATCGAACGCCACCCGACACGCGACGTGGTCCGGATGATGAATGCCGAGCGGAACCCACCACTCGTCGTACGCGTAGAGGGACTGGAAGATCGCCAGGAACCGCAGCACCTCGTTGGCTCGGTCGTCGATGTACCACTCCGACACCCCGGGATGACCGTCGTCGAGCAGGAACCCCTGTATGCCCTGCCAGCCGGTGCACTTGAGGACCGCGCAATGCTCGGCGAGCAGCCGGTTGTACTTGTCGATCGTTTCTTCAGTGAACCCGCCGTACGGGCAGATGATCGTGAAGTCGAGGTCGGGCCGCGACAGCATCGTCTCCGCACACGAGAAGACGGCATCGTCGATGTGCGGGGAGAGGACGGCGACCTTCGTCATCAGAACGGGTCCGCCGTGAAGGTCCAGTGCTCCTCGTGGTCGACGCCGAGCAGCTTCCCGCTGTACCCGCAGGACGCCATGAGGTCCTTCAGCTCGTCGGGGGTGCCCTGGAACTCCATCACCAGCATCGCCTCGGGGTCGCCCTGGATGAAGCCCGCGTCGCGACTCGTCCCCAGCTGGTTCTTGGCCAGGCGTTCGCGGGCGTGTTCTCGCAGGGCGTGGGCCATTTCGTGGCCCATGATCATGGCGGCCTCGTCGTCGTCGAGCTTGAGCTGGTCGAGGATGCCGGTGTAGAAGGCGATCTTGCCGCCGGGCATG
>CAZHNI010000006.1:0-45659 GCA_964533715.1 uncultured Gammaproteobacteria bacterium
GGCTTAGTAACCTATTAATTATATCCTATGTCGCATTTTTAATTAGAATACTACGATCCGAAACTTTTTTCTTGGGAGGAAAAAAATAATGAATAAAAACACTCCGAATATTTGTTTCTATAAAAATAGTTGGTTTATTAAATGCAAAAGCGGCAATTGACCCGGCAGTATGTGGTCCAATGCCAGGAAGCGAATCAAGCTCTTCGATGCTCGAGGGGAGTTTTCCGCTGTGTTTTGATACAATAATTTCTGCTAGTTTTTTTAAATGTATTGCACGGCGGTTATACCCCAAACCTTGCCATTTAGTAAGAATTTTTTTGAGTGGAGCTTTGGCCAGGGTAGGGAAATTTGGGAACATCTTAAGCCATCGCTCATATTTTGGAATCACCCTATCAACCTGTGTTTGTTGGAGCATTATTTCGGAAACCAGTATTTTATAAGGGTCATTGGTTTTTCGCCACGGCAAACTGCGACCATATTTTTTGTAATGGTCATAGATAGTTTTATGAAAACGACTAATGGTGGTAGAGGAAAGTGTACTCATTGTATCAGTATATCAAATTACGGAAACAAAAATAGCCTATTGACAAGTTTGGCAAGCTGAGCGTACAGAATTGCCAATAATATTGCACTTTTTTAACACAACCTGTATACTATACAGTGGTCGTCAATAAACCATTTTATTCTTAACCATACAAACGTATGGCAGGTATGACAAAATCAGCCATGCTGGCTGCACTCGCAGAAAAAACCGGCATGAGCAAAAAAGACGTAGGAGGCTTCATGGACGCCTTAACAGATATGGCGTACAAGGAAGTTAAAAAGAGTGGAGTGTTTGTGCTCCCAGGGCTTGGAAAATTGGTAAAAGTACACCGCGCCGCACGCATGGGCCGAAACCCAGCCACTGGTGCGTCTATCCAAATTCCAGCCAAGACCGTGGTTAAATTCCGTGTTGCCAAGGCTGCCAAAGAAGCTGTACTCTAATTGCTTACATTAGCAAAAATAAAATCCCCCAGCATATGCTAGGGGATTTTTGTTATTTGATTTTACTTAAGCTTTCAAAGCGTCTTTGAGAGCCTTGCCAGCCTTGAATTTTGGTACCTTAACAGCTGGAATCTGAATTTTTTGAGTAGGATTTTGTGGGTTAACACCCATGCGTGCGGCGCGGGCTTTAACACTAAAAGCACCAAAACCAGTGAGAACAACTTCTCCGCCCTTCTTGAGTTCGTCGGTAACCAAATCAACAAAGGTGTTGAGCATGTCTTCTCCTTCGCGTTTGGAAACATTTAGTTTTTCGGCCAAAGCTTGGGCCAAATCTGCTTTGTTCATAGAGAACGAGCTTAAAAATTAATGTGTAGGAAGATTTTTGGCTTACCTATCAACCTTCATTATACCACAACCATTTTTTTTGGCTATAATTAGCACAAACCACTTATCCACAGGCCTTCGCTGAAGCTACGGCCTGTAAACTTTAGGTAACTTTAAAATTTATAGTCCATAGCCCCGAAAGGGCGACGGACTATTTAGCGTATTCAACCACTCGTGTTTCTCGAATTACAGTTACACGAATTTCGCCAGGATATTTAAGTTCTTGTTCAACTTTATGTGCAATATCTTTGGCAAGCTGGAAAGCGGAATAATCATCAATTTCATTGGGGCGGACAAATACGCGCACTTCACGGCCGGCTTGGATGGCATATACTTTTTCAATACCTGGGAAACTGCCAGCAGTTTGTTCCAAGTCTTCTAAGCGTGCCACATATTGTTCATACGTATCGCGCCTGGCGCCAACGCGAGAAGCCGAAATTGCATCAGCCGCCTTGGTAACCGAAGAATAAATATTATATGGTTTATCGTGGTGGTGGGTAAGCGCCGCTTGGCAAGTATCCTCATCCATGTTGAATTTTTTGAGAATCATGTGGCCAATTTCCGGGTGTGAACCTTGGGTTTCGTGGTCCACCGCCTTACCAATATCGTGGAAGAATCCGCAGCGTTTGGCGAGCGCGGCATTCATACCGAGTTCTTCGGCCAACAGCGCCGAGAGGTACCCAACTTCCATACAGTGGTTAAGTACGTTTTGGCCATAACTGGTGCGGTATTTAAGGCGGCCAACGATATTAACTAATTTAGGGTCAACCCCGGTAATACCCATTTTGTAAAGGGCTTCCTCACCGGTTTTTTTAATATCAAGCGCTAAATCTTGTTTGGCTTTTTCAATAAATTCTTCAATACGCGCTGGTTGAATGCGTCCGTCGGCAATTAATTTATCGAGGGCAATTTTGGCAATCTGGCGGCGAATCATGGAGAAGCCAGACACAATAATAGAGTCAGGGGAATCGTCGATAATAATTTCACAACCGGTTAATTTTTCTATTGTTTTAATATTGCGTCCTTCCTTACCAATAATTCTACCTTTCATTTCTTCGCTGGGAATAGAAATCATGGTAGCAGTGTTTTCGGAAGCGTGGTTGGAAGCACAACGGTGAAGAGCACCAATCACGAGTTCTTTAGCTTTTTCTTCGTACACTTCGGTCGCTTCTTTCTCAAGTTTAATAACACGACCCATTAAGTCAGTTTTGCTCGTTTCTTCTACTTTTTTCAGGAGCTCTTGTTTGGCATCATCGCGACTAAGGCCAGCCACTTCTTGCAATTTTACAATCTGTTGATCACGGATAACATCAATTTCTTGTTTAACTTGTTGGACCTTCTCAATTTTTTCTTGGAGTTTAGTTTGTTTATCCTGGAACTCAAGGAGTTTTTGATCAAACATGTTTTCACGTTTTTCTAGGCGTTGTTTTTCGTTTTGAACGTCCTGGCGTAAACGTTGTTCTTCTTTTTTAGCCTCATCAAGCAAATGGACGGCTTTTTGTTGTCCTTCTAGAATGAGACTTTGCTGTTTGTTTTTGGCCTCGGTAATAATTTGGTCAGCCTTAGCTTCCAAAGAATTAGCCTGGGCCTGGGCCACTTTTTTACGAATAAAGTATCCTAAAGCCACACCCGCTCCACCGGCGCCAAAAACAGCCACTAAAGCAATAAGAAATTTAGCGATAAAACTTAAATTTCCGAGCATACTATGTATAAATGATTATCCGCCTTCGCCAAGGCTACGGCGGATTGTTACTGCCAATGAAAATCGACCAAAGGTCGTCCTGAAGGAGCGGAGTGACTGAAGGATCTATTTGAGCTAAGAAGATCCTTCGCTTCGCTCAGGATGACAACTATAGTTGTCATTTTCAGGCCAGTAACAAAAAAACCTCACGATCAATCAAGCGAGGTTCACGGTGAGCACTCTTAACACAAAGAGGCTGCTTAATGTAGAAGAAAATGTACGTTTATGACAAAACTCCCCGTGCATTTAGCACAACTTTGTGGCTATTTTTAGCCAAAAGGCTCCAGGTGAGCGGAAGAGAATTAAACATAAGTACGTTGAGAGGGTTGTGACCAGAATAATTCAGTTAACAACCAATTTTCCTTACAAAAACCGAGAATAAACCCGATTGATCTTTAATAGTTAAAGACATACATACTATAGCACAAGAAAAGCGATGTGTCAATTATTAAAAAAGCAGCCTCTATTAGCTGCTTTTTAGTTTATCTATCTTTATGGAAATCTATCCTATGGATTTCAGGCCCACCCTCGTCTCTTCTTTTTTGTTCTTCTTGTCTTCGTTTCCACTCGGCCTCTTCGGAAAATGGATCATCTTTCTCTAATGGTAGTTGTAAATCTTCCGGTTGGTATCTTCCTCGTTCGTCAATTTCCCTTTTCGGGCGAGGGATTCCTTGTTCAATTTCTACTCGTTTTCCACCTGTTAGGTCAGTTCCTGGTGGTACCCAGTCAATAGGTTTTCTGGCGATGTCTTTGGGCATATTATTGGTTAATTAGATGCTAATTATAATTTATAGATAACATTATCTTAATTTTTTAAAAGTCCGTCAAGTTGCGTTAGGTCGTGTGCATTGTGGATATTGTAGTCGCCAATTTTCGTTCGTACCAATTCCTCACAATACGCTCCAACTTTTAGTTTTTCTCCAATGTCGTGCGCCAGGGAGCGAATGTAGGTTCCGGCTGAACAGGTTATTTCAATTTTTAAAAGTGGATAGACGTATTCTACCACATATATCTTGTATATTTCAATCTCGTTTGGTTTGCGTTCAATTATTTTTCCTTGTCGGGCCAGTTTATACAGGCGCTGTCCATTTACTTTTTTGGCAGAGAACATGGGGGGAATTTGGAGCTGCTTGCCGAGGAATGAAGTTAGTATTGATCCAATCACGGTTCGAGTGGGAGGTGCTAAATTGTTAAATTGTTCTATTGTTTCATTGTTGACCCCCTCCTGTGTCCTCCCCCTATTAGGGGGAGGGTAAGGGTGGGGGTATGTGGCGGATTGAATCGTTCCCGTCCTATCATACGTATCGCTCGTAGCTCCAAGGTGAATAGTTGCAACGTACGTTTTTGGTAAATTTTTAAATTCGTCCAAACGTTTGGTGGCCTCCCGCCCTACACCCACAATCAAAAGCCCGGTTGCAAATGGATCGAGCGTGCCCGCGTGACCAACTTTTATGCGTGGTTTCTTTTCGCTGTCATTCTGAGCCCGTTCGACTCGCTCCGTTCGCTCAGGGTAAACTCCGGCTCGCGCCGTAGCCGTAGAATCCCTTTGGTTTGCAGAGCCGTAAGTTAAGGGATCCTTCGACTCCTCCGCCGCGAGGCGGGGTCGCTCAGGATGGTTGCGTACGTGCTGACGCACGTACGCAACCACATCAAAACTCGTCCAGCCGGCGGGTTTATTTATAAGAAGAAAATTATTTTTTATTAAAGCATCCAGCATCTCATTGCAAATTAATTAGCAGCACCTCTTGAGGTAGCGGAGGAGAGTTTTTGAATTTGTGCTTCGTAGTCTGCTAGTAAGTTTCCCAATTCTGTTTTTACTCGGTTTAGCTCTGCGGTTGATGATTCTTCTTGAGCAGCGGCATTTAAAAATGGTGTTACGAGACCCTCGAATTGAAGTTTAAACTTGGTTGCTAAGGCAATAACGTTACCACGAGTATCGGCTGTTGGTTGTAAAAATTCAACCAGGTTTTCAGCTCGCTCCGCCAGTTCTTTGCCAAAATAATGTTCCAAGGCTAATTTAAGTGGTATTTCCTTTAATACAGGTTGTAGAGCAACGCTTTCCAATTGTGCTTCAAGCATATTTTGTAGTTTAATAATTTACTAACTAAGATTTTAAATATTAAAGATATGTTATATACATTTTAAAAAAAAGGCAAACTATTTTAAATAAAAAAACCAGATTTGGATTCTGGAGGGCGGCTCGGGAGTCTCGAAGGAGACTGCTACCGAGCCGCAGTTGGGGGGGTGAGAGTGCTACTGCCGGCCGCCGTTGGTGGGCGGCGGCGGGGCCCACAGCCCCGTGGGGGCGGCGGTGGGCAGGGGCGGGAGGCGCTCGAGCGCCTCCAGGAGGCGGCGGAGGATCGCCAGCATCAGCGGGCCATGGCCCTGGCGCCACCGGCGCGCTTGACGGTGCCGGGCTTGCCGCGGCGGTTCCTGCCGTCCACGAGCGGCGGGAAGTCGTCGCTCTGCATCACGACGACTTTCATACGCTCCTCGCGCTTCCACCGCTTCTTCGAGACGTTGTGCGGCCTGGTGGGGGGCTGGGCGCGGTACTGCTGGTGGGGGGCACGGGCCTGGATCGGGGGACGTTTCATGTCGGGAATCTCCTCAATGGTCTGAGGTCTGATCGCCTCTCACCAAAAAATGGGCGACTGGCGACAAGTATATATCAAAATTACTCGTTTTGTCAACTAATTGACCGTTTTATAGCTTTACTGTATACTTCCAATACCGACCCTACTCTAGGGCCAATTTAGTACTCTTAAATAAAAATAACATTTTGTCATGAACGTTACTGATCTTGCACGCCAACTCCGTATTCACCCGGTTAAACTCCTCCAAGTTTTGCCGGAGTTTGGTTTTGATATTGGCGCCAAAGCCGTAAAAATTGACGATCGTGTGGCCGCACAAATTCAAAAAGATTGGCGCCGTATTAAATTTGTTTTGGATCAACGTGAACAACACGAAAAAAATAAACAGCGCGAATTAGAAAAAGAAACGCGTAAAGCGAGCGGCGCTAAAGTTATAATTCCGGCAGTTTTAACGGTACGGGAATTGGCCGACCGCTTACAAATTCCTATTAACAAACTTATTGTTGAACTGATGAAAAATGGCATTCTCGCCGCGCAGAATGAAAATATTGATCATGATACCGCCATGCTGGTAGCGCAAGAATTAGGTTTTGGAGTAGAAGAAGAAAAAGCTGGCGCAGATAGTATCGAAGCAACCTCGCATGTGCACGATTTGGCAACCGCACTTGCCGAAGATGGTGGTTCTTCTCGCCCGCCGGTAATTGTGGTTATGGGTCACGTGGACCATGGTAAAACACGCTTGCTCGATGCCATTCGCAAAACCAATGTTATGGAAGGCGAAGCCGGTGGTATTACGCAGCACATTGGTGCCTACCAAGTTATTTGGAAAAACCCTAAAACGAAAGAGAATAGCCCACTTACCTTTATTGATACTCCTGGTCATGAAGCTTTTACCGTCATGCGCAGTCGTGGCGCTAAAGTAGCCGATATTGCCATTTTGGTTGTGGCGGCTGATGATAGTGTAAAACCGCAAACCGTGGAAGCGATTAATATTATTAAAGCTGCCAAACTTCCGTTCGTGGTAGCTATTAACAAAATTGATAAACCGGGCGCCGATGTTCAACGTGTACGAAGCGATTTGGCCCAGCACGGCATTACTCCAGAAGAATGGGGCGGTGAAACGCCAATGGTAGAAATTTCGGCCAAAGAAAATAAAAATATTGATAAGTTACTCGATACGTTACTGGTAGTTGCTGAAGTGCGCGGTGAAAGTATTAAAGCTAACGCCAATCGCGCCGCGGCCGGTACCGTTATTGAAGCGCACGTAGACAAAGCGGCCGGACCGGTAGCTACTATTTTGGTTCAAACGGGGACTCTTCATCTTAATGACCCACTGGTTATCAACGGTGAAATTTATGGTAAAGTTAAGGCGCTCAAAAATCATCGCGGCGAACTTTTAAACGAAGCGCCACCTAGCTGCCCGGCACGCATTATTGGTTTTAAAATTGCCCCGCAAGTTGGTGATGTGTTGGATGTTGGCAAGGCCCAGCATGCCGGCAAGGTAGATGTGCGCAGCAAACGCAGTCAGCAAACCGGTGCGGAAAAACAAACCGTTCAACAAACGCAATCCGAATCGGCCGAAGGTGAAGAAACCAAGAAATTTTTAAATCTCATTATTAAAGCAGATGCGCTTGGCTCGTTGGAAGCAATTTTAGGGTCGCTCGCGAATCTTAAAAATGAAGAAGTAAGCGTGCGTGTGGTGGGTAAGGGTCTTGGTAATGTTACGGCCGATGATGTAAAGCTGGCCGAAACTACTAAAGCTATTTTGGTTGGGTTTAACGTGGGCACAACGCCGGTATCACAGGAAATGATTCAGGCCAACGGTATTCGGTTTGAACAATATCGCATTATTTATAACTTGCTCGACATGGTAAAGGCGGAATTGGAAAAATTGCTCGTGCCAGAAGTTATCACTACCGAATTTGGTAATTTCAAATTGCTTGCTATTTTCCGTACTGATAAAAATAAAATGGTGGTGGGTGGTCGTGTGGAATCGGGCAAGCTCCATAAGGATGCCTATGCGCGCATTAAACGCGCCGGTGAACTTATTGGTCGCGGCAAAATTACCCAGCTCCAAAGTGGTAAACAAAGTGTTAACGAAGTGCCGGCCGGCAATGAATGTGGGCTAGAATTTGAAGGCAAGCTAAAATTAGAAGTTGGAGATATACTTGAAGCGTATAAGGAAGAAAAGAAAGAGAAAAAATTGGTGCTATCATAAAAACACCAGAACACGAGAACATGAAAACAATTATGGAGGGGAATTTTAAAGACAAGCTGAAAAATAAAATGGATCAGTTTGTTCACGAAATTTTTAAATTGTGTAAGTCGTTTCCTAGAAAGGAAACATATATAACTGTATCTCAAATTAAACGCGTAGCCTTGTCTATCGCCTTAAATTATATCGAAGGATTCGCTAGATTTAAAAAAGGAAATCAGTTAAATTTTCTTGAAATTGCCTACGGTTCTTTAAAAGAAACAAAATATTTGTTATATTTTTCTTTGAAGGAAAATTTTTTAACGCCAGCACATTATCAATCAGCTATTACTCATATCGATGAAATAGGTGCTATGCTTTGGACCGAAATAAGCGCCTTGCAAAAGTCAATTGGCGAATAATGTTTTAATGTTCTAGTGTTTTAATGTTTTAATATAACAATATGGAACACACATTTACCGACGCAAATTTTGATGCTGAAGTCTTAAAGTCCGACAAGCCAGTTTTTGTCGATTTTTGGGCACCATGGTGTGGGCCGTGTCGCATGATGGGGCCAATTGTGGAGGAATTAGCCAAAGAAATGGAAGAAAAAAACATAAAAATTGGTAAACTCAATGTTGATGAAAACCCCAACACGGCTGGAGCGTACAATGTTATGAGCATCCCAACCTTTTTGGTTTTTAAAGGCGGGCAAGTGGTGGATCAGTTTGTGGGTGGCACGCAGAAAGAAAAACTTAAGGCGCTCATGGAAAAACATATATAGTACGGATTGCGCGGATTTAAAGTGATGATTGCGCAGATTACCCGAATAAAAAAAGACGCCCCTTTGGGACGTCTTTTAAATTTTTTTCACCCGACCCCTCCGGCTTTGGATTTTGTTTGATTTTTAGGCAAGAATTAGGTAAAATTCAATTTTAATCCTATGAGCTATCCTCGATTTTGCTATGGCGCAAAATCGAGGATCCGCGATTCCACCGAACCGGAATCGGGGCCAGCTACTTCCTAACATCCTGCGTTATGCCCGAACTCCCTGAAGTTGAAACTATTCGTCGCGATTTAGAAAAAAAGATTTTGAACAAAAGAATTGTTCACGTTAAGGTGTACAGTAAAAAGAGCGTCGGTGGTTTGAGCACAAAATTTGTTCAGGCGCTTAAGGGCAACGCGATTACGCAAATTGATCGGCGCGGTAAGTTGATGATTTGGCAACTCAAGCGTCCAATTGTCATTCCGAGTGAGGCCAAAGGCCGACGAGCCTGCCTCCTGCATGCGCCCTGCCTGCGCAGACAGGAGGCATGGCGCAGGCAGGGAATCTCTGTCTCAACCAATCGACGGACAGAGATTTCTCACTCCGTTCGAAATGACAGAAATGTTGCATTACTCGTCCATCTCAAAATGACCGGGCAGCTCATTTACGAAAAGATAAATTCCGCTAAAGGCGGATCCGTCTCGGGCGGAAAAGTAGAAGTAGTCGCCGGTGGTCACAAATTATCTGAGACTGATATTGAATGTTTGCCAAACAAATGGACGCGCGTTGTATTTGTGTTTGCGGATGGCGGCGAATTATTTTTTAATGACCTTCGGCTGTTTGGGTATATGAAATTGGCTGACGCGGAAACAGTAGCTCGCGCTTTAAAAAAATATGGTCCTGAGCCGCCGCTGTTGCCCCCTCCTGCCCGAGGAGGGGTGGCCGAAGGCCGGGGTGGTGGGAGTTTTACATTTGCATATTTTTCCTCCCTCTTCCCCAAACGAAAGAATACCAATCTAAAAGCGTTTCTTCTCAACCAAGAACTTGTCGCGGGGTTAGGCAATATTTATGTGGATGAAGTGTGTTTTTGCGCGGGAGTTAAACCGAGTCGCCGCGTTGGTTCTGTGACTAAAGAAGAACAAAAGAAATTGTTTAGCTGTATTCCTAAAATTTTGAATGAGGCTTTAAAGCATCGCGGCACTACCTTCCGCAATTTTTTGGATAGTAGTGGCAAAAAAGGTAACTACACTGACTTTCTCAAAGTCTACGACCGGGACGGCAAACCATGTAAAAAATGCAAAACCATTATCAAAAAAACCGTCGTGGCAGGCCGTGGGACACACTATTGCCCCAAATGCCAAGTGTAGACTGTCATTGCGAACGAAGTGAAGCAATCCCATGACCGGAGTGCCAATTTTGTTATTGGCATGAGTTCTGAAAACAGGGGGATTGCCACGTCAGCCGCAACTGCGGCTTCCTCGCAATGACACATAGTTAAAAACTTGATTTCTAGCCAAAAATTAGCTAGAATACTTTTTATGAATATCCATGATTTTTTAGAAAAAACTATTAAAGAAGCCGGCGCGTTGGCGCAAGACTATTTTAAGCGCGGTGTTACGTTTCAAACTAAAACCAATTTGGGAGATTTGGTTACCGAAGCCGATAAAGCCGTGAATCAATTATATATTGATAGAATTTCCAAAGAATTTCCCGACCATCGCATTATAACCGAAGAGGCAGCGCCAGTTGGCCCAGACACCGCCCGCTATGAATGGATTATAGACCCCATTGATGGTACGCGTAATTTTGCCATGGGTATAAGCATGTGGTGTACCATGGTGGCGGTATACGAAGATGGCGAGCCAAAATATGCGGCTGTGTTTAACCCGCTGGGCAACGAATTATTTTTTGCCGGCAAAGGCAAGGGCGCCACGTTAAATGATTTACCAATAAAAGTTAATTCGGTGGAATCTTTAGAATACGGTTTTGGTATTTTTGTACGCGGTGTGAACACCACGCACGAGGAAGTTTTTATCCGCGCCACCGAACGTTTGGCTCGCGACACAAAAGCATGGATGCACGCGTTTGGAACCATGTTAGGCACGTGTTACTTGGCTAGTGGTGGCGCAGATTTTTATTTAGCAAATGGTGGTTTTGATCATGATTACGTGGCCATCGCTCTTATTTGCCAGGAAGCGGGCGCGCTTGTTACCGACAGTGATGGCAACTCATGGCAGCGGGGGAGACGGGATATTGTAATTGCGAATCCAAAATTGCATCCGAAGGTATTAGAATTGTTGAAATAACACAGATTGCGCTGATTTTTTGAATTTCGCAGATCCTCTAATTATTAAATAATTAGTATAATTATTCTTAACCTGCGTAATCAGTGTATATGTTCAAGGAGGAGGAATTAACGAGGAAAATTATTGGTGTTGCCATGAAGTTACACACTACATTAGGTCCCGGATTTAAAGAAAATATTTATCACCAAGGGCTGATTGCAGCGTTGGAGGAGGAAAAATTAGGGATGGAAACAGAAAAGGCATTCAAGGTGTTTTGGAAGAAAATTAAAATTGGAGATTTTCGTGTCGACCTTATTGTTGACGGCAAGGTGATAATAGAAATGAAGGCAATATCCGGGAAAATGCCAAAAATTTTTCAAGCACAATTAATATCGTATTTAAAAGCATCTGGTTTAGAAGTTGGGTTGATACTGAATTTTGGAAATCCAAGTCTAGAATTTCAACGTGTAGTAAGTTATCATAAATCGGTGTAATCATTATTAAAAAATCTGCGTAATCTGTGTTATGAAAAAATACGATCCAAAATCAATAGAAAAGAAGTGGCAGCGGTATTGGGAGAAAAATAAAACGTTTGAAGTAAAAGAAGACCCAAAGAAACAAAAATTCTATTCTCTCATTGAATTCCCATACCCATCTGGCGTTGGGCTGCATGTTGGTCATCCGCGGCCATTTACCGCCATGGACGTTATTTCGCGTAAAAAACGCATGGAAGGATATAACGTGCTCTACCCTATGGGGTTTGACGCTTTTGGGTTGCCAACCGAAAATTTTGCTATTAAAACCGGTCGCCCACCCGCCGAAGTTACCGCCGAAAATATTGCCAATTTTACCCGCCAGCTCAAGAGTTTGGGCTACAGCTTTGATTGGTCGCGCGCCGTGGATACTACTGACCCCAAATATTACAAATGGACCCAGTGGATTTTTTTGCAGTTTTATAAACACGGACTGGCGTATAAAAAAATGACGCAAATAAACTGGTGCCCCAAAGACAAAATTGGTTTGGCGAACGAAGAAGCCGCCGGCGGCGTATGTGACCGTTGTGGCGGCCCGGTAGAAAAACGCAATAAAGAACAGTGGATGCTGGCGATTACCAAGTACGCAGATAAACTTTTAGAAGGTCTTAAAGAAGTAGATTACATTATCCCCGCGCGCGTTAGCCAGGAGAATTGGATTGGGCGGAGTGAAGGCGCGGTTGTGCGTTTTTCTGTTGTTAGCGACAAAACCTCTCCCACCGCCCTCTCCTCTGCAGAGGCGAGGGATATCGTCGCCACCTCTCCTTCGCAAAGGAGAGGTCAGGGAGAGGTCTCACTGGATGTCTTCACCACCCGTCCCGACACCATCTTCGGGGCTACGTTTGTAGCTATCTCCGCCGAGTTGGCAAGTAAATGGATTGACGCGGACTGGAAACCAGATACAAAAATAAAAAAATATATAGAAGACACGCTCAAAGAACAATCCAAAGCAGTGGACCACGATGTGGAAGTAGAGAAAACTGGTATCGATTCTGGTGTGAAGGCAATCAACCCGGCCAACAACGAGGAAATTCCAATTTGGATAACCAACTATGTACTCCCCGGTTACGGCACCGGCGCCATTATGGCCGTGCCGGCGCATGATGAACGCGACTTTGAGTTTGCGAAGAAATATGGGTTGGAAATTCGCAACGTTATCAAGCCGCAATCGTTCGTTGTTAAATCGGTTAATTTACCAGGTAGTCAGGGGTTCAATAATAATGAGAGCCAGGAGTTGCTTTCATACTTAGAAGGTAAAAAGTGTTATATTGGTGATGGACAGCACCATAGTTCAAAATTTTTAAACGCACTAGATAATAAACAGGCAATCCAAAGTGTTATTTTGTGGCTTGAGGAAAAAGGTATTGGCAAGCGCCAAGTAAATTACAAACTCCGCGATTGGGTGTTTTCTCGCCAGCGATATTGGGGCGAGCCGATTCCGCTCGTGAAGTGTGAGAGTTGTGCAAACACCAAACAGAAGGTGCTTATTATTCATGGGTTTGGTGGCAGCGGCGATGGCAATTGGTTACCGTGGATGAAACAGGAATTAGAAAAGAAAGGTTTTGAAGTTTTTGCTCCAACCATGTCTACTTCAGCGCATCCAAATTTAGAATCGTGGATGAGGGAGCTCAAGCCGTTTGTTGATACCATGGGGGAGAGTGACATAATTGTTGGCCACAGTTTGGGGAGTAAAGCGGCGTTACATTTAGTTGAGCAAACCAATAAAAAAATCGGCAATCTTTATTTGGTTGCCTCTGCTATTGGTGAGATGAATGAGCGTGATTGGAATTATTATCGTGAAGCTTGGAAGGGCGCGGATGTTGACGCGCTTAAAAAATTCTGGGAAACGCCACTCAATTTTAATAAAATTACAAAATTAGTTGGAAATATCCAAGTTATATTGTCCGAGGATGATCCGTGGATAAAAAAGAAGACGCATGAGAATTTGCCGAAAGAATGGGATTTTTCCTTGTGGAAAGGGTTTGGGCATTTTCAAGCAGAACAGATTCCCGAGTTGTTAGAGATTGTTTTGCAAAGTAAAAATACTGGCTGGATTCCACTCCCCGAATCAGAACTTCCGCTCAAACTCCCCAAGGTAAAAAAATACGAACCCACCGACACTGGCGAGAGCCCATTATCCACCATGACAGATTGGGTCAACACCACCTGCCCCCGCTGTGGTGGCCCGGCCAAACGTGAAACCGACACCATGCCAAACTGGGCGGGGTCTTCTTGGTATTTCCTCCGGTATTGCGACCCGGATAATGACAAAGAATTCGCGACGATGGAGAAGTTAAAATATTGGATGGGTGTAGACTGGTACAACGGTGGCATGGAACACACCGTGCTTCATCTTTTGTATTCCCGTTTTTGGAATCAATTCTTATTTGATATTGGCCTTGTGCCAACTCGCGAGCCATACAAAAAACGCACTAGCCACGGCATGATTTTAGGGCCGGATGGAGAAAAAATGAGTAAGAGCCGGGGCAATGTAATTAACCCCGATGAAATGGTAGAAAAATTTGGCGCGGATGCTTTCCGCACCTATATTGGCTTTATGGGGCCGTTTGACCAGGCGGTGAAGTGGGATACGAATGGGCTGGTTGGCGTGCGCAGATTTTTGGAAAAAGTGTGGGGGTTACAAGAACGTGTCATTGCGAGCGGAGCGAAGCAATCCCATGACCGGAGTGTCAATTTTGCTAACGAAATGAGTTCTGAAGGCAAGGGGATTGCCACGTCGCCTGCGGCTCCTCGCAATGACATTTTGACGACACTTGTCCATCAAACAATAAAAAAAGTGTCGAACGATATTGAAAAGATGAGTTTCAATACCGCTATCGCTGCCCTCATGGAACTAACAAACGCTCTCACCAAAGAAGAAAAAATTTCAAAGGCCGGGTATTGTGTGCTTATTAAACTTCTTTCACCATTCGCTCCACACATTGCCGAGGAGCTCTGGGAAAATTTTGGCGATGGTGCGCCGCTCGCCTACAGCGCCTGGCCGGTCTACGACGAGGCACTAACGCAAGAAGCAACCCTTACCATTGCCGTGCAAATTAATGGTAAAATTCGCGATGAAATTTCTGTAGCCGCTGAAACTTCGGAAGATGAAATAAAAAAACTTGCGCTTGCGAGTGAAAAAGTGCAAAAGTGGTTAGAAGGCAAACCGCCGAAGAAGGTGATTTATGTGAAGGGGAAGTTAGTATCAATTGTGGTGTAGGGTTCGTCAAGTCTCTCCCCTTTTAGGGGAGAGACAGAGAGAGGGTATTAAGGGGAAGGAAAATGATGTAAATAAAAAAACACTCGCTCAATTGGCGGGTGTTTTCTTAATATAAATTCATCGTCCGAAAAACTCTCCATCCTCAATAATTATAATTTAATTACTTAGGATGGGGGGCGGACGATGGTTTGTGTGGCTCTGTGGGGGGTGTGGAAAAAGTCACCTCTGGTCGATGGTCGCCTGCACGAGCGCGACCAGCGCGTCGGCGCGGCGCGCCAAGTCACCGCGCCAGGTGATGCGGTGCGGCGGCGTGAAGCACGCCACCGGAACAATTGCCTCAGCAGCCAGGTGGCGGAAGCCATTGCGGAGCCACCCGCTGAACCCGGGCTGGAAGAACAGTCCGGACGAGGGGTGGGCGACGAGTGCCTCGCGCACCGTGGCTTCGTGGTCGATCTGGTCGCAGAGGACCAACACGACCTCGAAGTAGTGCTTCTTGAGCAAGTCAGCGATCCTCTCGCCGACCTGCTGTGCCTCGCGGTCGACTGCGAGGATAATCCGGAATTGCCTTGCCATCAGTTCCTCCTTTCATAGCAAACCATATCACTAATCTGCCCAGTACGTCAATCTAGTTGTATAATTTGGTAATTTTGTTATCATACCGGTGATTTTTATATAAAATGAATTTTATGCATATTACCAAATTTGGCCACTCGTGTTTATTGGTAGAAGAAAAAAACGCCCGTATTTTAATTGATCCGGGCGCATGGTCAACCATACCAGATAAATTAGAAAATTTTGACGCTATTTTAATATCTCACGAACACAGTGATCATTTTGATGTTTCTTCAATAAAAAAAGTTTTAGAAAAAAATTTTAATGCCAAAATTTATACCAACTCCAGTGTCGCCAAAAAATTAAATGAGCAAAAAATTGCGGCGCAGGTTTTGGTAGATGGAGAAACGGTTACAGTTAACGGCGTTACAATTAAAGCGTTTGGCAAAAAACATGCCTTTATCTATCGCACTCTGCCAGTGTGTGATAATGTTGGTTTTATTATCGGCGATCGTTTGTTCCATCCCGGCGATTCATACCAGGTGCCAAAGGAAAAAATAGAAATTTTGGCTATTCCTTTGGCCGCACCGTGGGCTAATTTAGGAGACATGCTTGACTTTGGTTTAGCCGTTAAGCCAAAAATTGCTTTTCCTATTCATGATGGATTTTTAACTCCCCAAAATCCTTACTTGCCTCACGCCGAGCGGGAGTTTGAGGCGGCGGGGGTTAAGTGGAAAATAATGGGGGTGGGCGATAGTATTGATATGTAAGTATGCTAAAGGAGGGGATACAAAAAATTATTTTGTCTAAAAGCAAAACGTTTCTCGCGTTTTGTTTTTGTTTTATTGCTGGGGCGGGATTGGCATCACTAATTTCTAATTTCCAGTTTCTAATTTCTTTATCTTTCTATCTCTACATATCTCTATTTTTATTCACCGCCTTAGCGATTGTTTTTTGGAATAAATTAATTATACGTTTTGGCATTGTGTGCTTTGTATTTTTTATTTTTGGCGTGTGGCGATTTGCAATAACTATTCCAGACTGCGACAGCCCGGACAGTTTGTGTTCGTATAACGGGCGGAAGGTAGAAATTGTTGGAGTGGTGAAGGGTGAGCCAGAAATCCGTACTGCCGATGCACGTTATACTGTTAGCGTTGAGCGGGTAGGCAATTTGGCTGCGACCGGAAAAATTCTTGTCACTACCAAATTGTATCCGTCGTATACTTACGGCGAACAATTAAAAATGTTGTGTAATTTACAAAAACCCGATAACAAAGATGAGGGTACTTTTAGGTATGATAAATATTTGGCGCGGTATGGAGTGTGGAGTGTGTGCAGTTTTCCGAAGTTTATCACTGTCATTCCGACGAAGGAGGAATCACTGGCTCACCCAAACGACGGACAGAGATCCCCTGCCTGCGCAGACAGGCTCGTCGGCGCGAGCCTCGCTCGGGATGACAGTTGGATGGTGTGGCCCATGAGACAAATTTTTCGTCTTAAATTTGCGGTTAAAAATCAAATCAGTCGTCTATGGAACGAACCGGAAAGTAGCTTGATGGAAGGGTTGCTCTATGGAAGCAAGAGTGGTTTGCCGCCAGAAATTATTGATGATTTTAATAAAACTGGCGTTTCGCATATCATTGCTGTCTCTGGTTTTAATATTACAATTATCGTAACCGCACTCATGTTTGTTCTTATTCGCCTCGGGCTCTGGCGACAACAAGCGTATTTTGCGGTGGTTAGTTTCGTTATCATTTTTGTTATTTTTACCGGCGCCACCGCTTCGGTGGTTCGGGCGGGCATAATGGGGTTACTTGTTCTTACCGCACAGTATATTGGCAGGCTTTCGCGTATTGGTAATGTTCTTGTTTTTACTGCCGCGGCTATGATGCTCGTTAACCCGTACGTTCTAGTGTGGGACGCAGGGTTTCAATTATCTTTTTTGGCCACTATGGGACTTGTTTACATTTCGCCGGTTCTCTCAACTGTCATTCCGAACGCACGTGAGGAATCTCTGTCGGGTCACAATAGCAATAGAACAATTGAACAATTGAATAATAAAAACGGCAAACCTTGGCTAAGAGGAAGATTCTTCGCTTTGCTCAGAATGACAGCTGAGATGATTCGCGAACCTTTTCTCCAAACACTCTCCGCCATCATTGCTACTCTCCCGCTTATTTTGTATCAATTTGGGCGCCTTTCGCTTGTGGCTCCGCTTGTTAATATTCTAATTTTGTGGACCGTGCCGCTACTCATGCTTGTCGGGTTCGTTGCTATCGTGCTCGGGTTTATATTTTTTCCGCTCGGCCAGCTTGTGGCATGGGCCGCTCATTTTGGGTTACGATATGTTATAATGGTAGTAGAATGGTTTGGGAATAAAAGTTGGGCGGCAGTTGAATTTCAAGTACCGTGGTGGGGGATGGTGGGGATGTATACAGCGCTCATCATTGTCATTGCGAGGAGAGCTCGCCACCTTACCGCATAGTCGGTTCGTCGTTGTCCCCTCCTTTGGAGGAGGGGACTAAAGGGGAGGAGGACAAATCACCTATGCAATTTTCACAAAAAATTACTTACAACGATAAATTGCTCAAATATCGTCGTCAACTAAGAACAAACATGACAAAATCAGAAACGGTGTTGTGGAAGTATCTTAAAAGCAACCAACTCAGTTATAAATTTAGAAGACAATACAGTGTAGGAAATTATATTGCCGACTTTGCCTGCGCAAAACTTAAATTAATTGTAGAAGTCGATGGGTTAACACACGCCGACGAGAATGTCTTTAATAAAGACCAAGTTAAAGAAAAGTATTTTAAAGAGAATGGCTACATTATAAAAAGATATTCTGCAGAACGAGTGTTTAATAATTTACAGGATGTATTAGCCGATATTTTTCAAACATGTGAAGAATTGAGCCAGCGATTGTCCTCCCCCTCTTAATCTCCCCCTCCGAAGGGGGAGACACGAAAGGTTGACCAATCGTCTGTTGTCCACTCCTTTGGAGGAGGGGCGCGGGGAGGAGGATAATTTAAGGTTAACATCCCCTGAACGCAGAAACACGTAAAAAATTGGTAATTTCATTTATAAATATGAAAAAAATAAAAGTCTTAAATTCTGAAGATGGTTATAACCTTGCCGCCGAGTTTTATGACAATAAAGAAAATTATTTAAACAGTTTCGAACAAAATAAAGTAGTGCCACTCTTAGGAGACGTGACGGGTAAAAAAATTCTTGACGTTGGTGCCGGCACCGGGCGGCTCTCCGTTCCACTTGCCAAAAAAGGTGCAATTGTTACAGCTTTAGATGTTTCCGAGGAGATGCTTAAGGTTTTGCAGAAAAAAAACCCAACCATCGTCACAATCGTGAGTGATGCCGAAGATTTGCCATTCGACGATACTTATTTCGACTTTGTTATTTCCGCTTTTTTTATTGTTCACCTTAAAGACCCGAGCAGATTTTTTGACGAAGTCTATCGCGTGCTCAAAGATGGTGGTACGTTTGTCGTCACTAACATTAACCAAAAAGATCCACCGCTTGTTAAAACAAAAAATGGAGAAATTATTATTGAATCATTTTACCATCGCCCCGAACAAATTAGAGAAATTTTAGAATCATTGGCGTTTAATATTGAAGAAGAAATTTTTGTAAAAGAAAATAGAGGTGCTAGCCCTGAACCGGCCCTGAGAGGGCCTGGTGCAGGGTGGGTAAATCAAATTATTGTTGCGAGAAAATAGCTTCTTCAAGGAGGGTATGAAAAAAATAATCCTCACTATAATTGGCTGCCTCCTCGTAGGAGGCATAGTTTTATTTTATATCTATTTCGATTCCCACCGCCCCCACCACTTCGAAGTTGACTTCCTTAACATCGGGCAAGGGGACAGTGCGCTTATAAAATTTACCAACGGTCAAAAAATGCTGGTGGATTGCGGGTCGAATAAAATTATTTTGAGTGCACTTTCACGGCACCTGCCATTTTACGACCGAACGATTGATTATGTGCTGGCCACGCACCCGGACCTCGACCACTATGGCGGCTGTGTTGATGTATTAAAAAAATACGATGTAAAAAATATTATCGTTAACGGTCGGGAGAAAACGTATGATCCTTATTGGCAGGAATGGAATAAAGTGATGCACGAAGAAACGTATGAGGACCACCCCCTCACCCCCTCCTTCTTAAGGAGGGGACAACGACGGCCAAGCGCGATTATAACGATGGCCTCGCCAACCGTGTGGACCATCGCAAGCGATACGCTGGAATTTATTTCACCCGATCCCACACTTAAATTGGATGTGGCTGGGGCCGATAGTAATAATTTTTCAATTGTTTTTAAATTGACGCATGGCAATGAAACATTTTTATTCACCGGTGACATGGAAGTGCCGCTCGAGAATGCAATTATGGCGAAGTATTGTGGGGCATCGACGCCAGACCTCTCCCTGCCCTCTCCTTTGCGAAGGAGAGGTGGCGACGATTCTTTCTCGCCTCCGCAGAGGAGAGAACGTGAAGAGAGGTCTCGTTCATTCTGTCCCACACTACAATCCGACGTCCTCAAAGTCGGTCATCATGGTAGTGATTCGGGAAGCAGCGTAGAGTTTTTAAGTAGGGTGCAACCAAAAACTGCCATTATTTCAGTTGGTAAAAATAAATATGGTCATCCCTCTCTCCGAATAATTAAACGGCTGGAACGAGTTGGCGCTAGTATTTTGCGAACAGACCAAATTGGTGATATAGTAATAAAATAAATTAGCTCATTAGATTATTGGTTTATTAGTTACCGGACACATTAATTACATTATTAAACCAATAAAAAAATCTCATGCAAAAATATTTTTTAATTTTATTGGTTATAATTATACTCTGCCCTGCTGTTGGTGTTCATGCGGCGGAAGTTGATTCTGACGGCGATGGCCTCTCCGACACTATCGAGGCTCAGCTTGGTACCGACCCAAACAACGTCGATACCGACGGTGACAGCTTCCCCGACGGTGTGGAAGTGCAGAATGGTTTCAACCCGTTTAAAGGCGACCGCGATAGGAGCTTGGCGAGACGAGCGGAAGTTAATTTGTCCACGCAGCAGCTTAATTATTTTTTAGATAATGTAAAAATAGGATCAATGCCGGTTTCTTCAGGTTTACCAAAAACGCCAACGCCAAATGGAGAATTTACAATCGAGCGCAAGCGTCCGGTTGTTAATTATGTTGGTCCTGGGTACAACTTTCCTAATACCAAGTGGAATTTACAATTTAAACCCAGTTTTTACCTCCACGGCGCTTACTGGCACAACCAATTTGGCATCCGCCCCATGAGCCACGGCTGCGTAAATATCGCGTATAAAGATGTAAAGAAATTATATAAATTTTTGGATGTAGGGGATAAGGTTAAAATTGTGGGCAAAACTCCGCGCGGACGAGTGGCTCAAGAGGTTGCTGTTAAACCTTGACAAATGGCTCTAGGAGTGATACTATAAATTTATTATTGAGCACTTTAACAAAAGTGCTCTTTATTGTATAATGTATTTACTTTTAAATTAGAATCATCAATATGTCGGAAATTACGAAAGCCATTCAAGCACTCTGTGATGAAAAAAATTTATCGTACGATGCTGTAATGGAAACTATAGAAGCCGCGCTCGCGGCCGCCTACCGCAAAGATTTCGGCAACAAACAGCAAAATATTAAAGTTAAGTTCGACCCAGAAACGGCCGATATGAAGGCCTGGGATATTAAGACTGTAGTTGAAGATATTGATGCTGAGGTATTGGAGAAAGCCCAAGAAGAGTTGGCTGAGCGCCGGGAAAAAGCTCGCGAAGAAGAACGTGAACTGACCGAGGAGGAAACAGCCGATTTGCCACGTTTTAATCCGAAGCTCGAATTAATGCTTTCGGAAGCTAAAAAAATAAAGAAAAGCGCCAAAGTGGGGGATGTATTAGAAATTGATTTAGAAATTCCGCACGAATTTGGACGCATGGCCGCCCAAACTGCCAAACAAGTTATTATCCAAAAAATTCGTGAAGCGGAACGTAATATTGTGTTTGGTGATTTTAAAACTCAAGAAGGTCAGGTTATTGTGGGTACTATTCAACGTGTGGAAGGCCGAAAAGTATTGGTGGATTTGGGAAAAATTACCGGCATTATGCCATCGGATCAGCAAATTTATTCCGAGCGTTATCGTCCAGGTGCACGCATGAAAATGTATGTTGTATCCGTAGAAATGACGCAACGGGGGCCAGAAATTATTTTATCTCGTTCCCACCCCGGAATGGTTAGAGCTGTGTTTGCCGAATCGGTTCCAGAAGTTGGGGATGGACGAATTGAAATTAAAGGTATTGCCCGCGATGCCGGTTTTCGTTCCAAAGTGGCTGTGGCCACCAAGGATGAATCAATCGACCCAATTGGTTCGTGCATTGGTCAACGCGGCAGTCGTATTACCACCATTATTGAAGAACTCGGCGGCGAAAAAATTGATGTGATTCAATATAACGAAGACGCCGCGCAGTATATTACTAAAGCACTTTCGCCAGCCAAGGTGGTGAGTGTAGAATTAAGTGAAGCCGAAAAAACTGCCAAGGTGCTCGTTGGCAGTGAACAATATTCGCTTGCAATTGGTCGCGGTGGGCAAAATGTTCGTTTGGCTTCTGAACTTACAGGTTGGAAAATTAATGTAGTCCAAGACGGTCCGGCTCCGGTTGTTGAAGAAGCTACTCCGGAAGCAGAAGCAGCGCCTACCGAAGAAGCCAAACCAGACACTGAGGATACAACCAAAGTTGAGGCCTAAATTAAAAATCAAAATTACGAACCAGCCGTCATTAGTCATTAGTAATTAGTCATTTTTTATGGTTTCTTCTCTTTTTCATACCATCCTCTATCAACCAATCTTTAATTTGTTTGTTGAACTATATAACATACTGCCTGGGCATGATGTTGGTGTGGTTATTTTTGTGGTTACTGTCATTATTCGGGTTGTGCTATATCCTTTAACAACTTCGTCAATCAAAGCGCAAAAATCCATGGCCGAACTCCAGCCAAAACTCCAAGCAATTCAAAAAGAATTTGCTAATGATAAACAAAAACAGGCTCAGGCAACCATGGAGCTCTATAAAAATAATAAAATAAACCCGCTGAGTTCGTGTTTGCCAATGTTAATTCAGCTTCCTATTCTTATTGCGCTTTTTTGGGTATTGCGAGATGGATTAGCCTCTACCAAACTTGCCGAAAATTTATATTCTTTTGTGCATAATCCTGGCACTATCAATGTTATATCGTTGGGTTTTATTGATTTAGCAAAACCCAGTATTGTTTTGGCAGTTTTAGCTGGTGCCGCCCAATTTTTACAAGCCAAAACACTTAGTCACAAACAGCCGCCAAAAGAAGCTGCGGCAGGAGGCAAAGATGAAGGTATGGCTGCCATGATGAATAAACAAATGCTTTACATGATGCCAATTATGACAGTAATAATTGGTATTCGTTTTCCGGCTGGCCTAACACTTTATTGGTTCCTTAGCACCGCTCTTATGGTGGTTCAACAAATATATATTACAAGGCAAAACAATAAAAATATCACGCCAACTTCTGGCGTAATTGAAGGAAAAATTGTTAGTTAAATGTATGTTAACTACGCTCAAGAAAATTCTTCGCTTGCCCGTAGTAACGGTGAGAGGAGTGAAGCTTGGTGTTGTTCGCGATGTTGAGATAGAGATCGATGGTCACCATGTACACGTGTATCTCGTAGGAAATTTGTTTGGGCAGATTCATTATCGAATTGCTCCCTCCCAGGTTGTCTCAATTGATTCTGAAAAATTAGTTGTAGTGGATGGTGTTATTTCGGAAAAAATAGTAACAGAAGAGACCCCAGTTAGAGGAACTAGTTTAAGCGGAGCGGTGGCCCCAAGCAAAAAGTTTTAAAATAATTCACCCCGTGCTTCATTCAGAGAGTAAACTAAAGACCTTTCCAAGGGTCTTTTTTTTATTAGGGCAGTGCAGTATACTGGTAGGAGTTATGAAACCACTGGAACAATCAATTTTAATAACGCTAGCTTATTTCGATATATTCAATTTTCCTCTCACCCGTGAGGAATTATTTCGATATCTGTGGATGCCACCACGAATGGGATTTGGAGAGTTTGTTGGTGTTCTCGATAGTATTAACTCTCAAAAGTTTCAAACAAAAGAAGGTTCTTATTTTCTTTCTGGGCGTCAAGATGTTGTAGAAACAAGAAAGCATGCTGCTGTAATTACCAAGCAAAAATTAATTAAAGCTGGGCGGGCGGTAAAATTAATTCGTTCCATTCCGTTTCTTAAAGCAGTTTTTGTGTGTAACTCAGTTGGTGCCGGTATGGCTAGGGAAGAAAGCGATATCGATTTGTTTATTGTTGCAGAAAAAAATCGTATTTGGATTGTTCGTTTATTTACTAATTTAATTTTGCGTTTGTTTGGAATGAGAACGTATGGCTCTCACCAAGCCGATCGAATGTGTTTGTCATTTTACGTGGATAATGATCATCTCGACCTGGCCCCTTGGCGGGTCTCCGATGATGATGCTCATTTTGCTTATTGGTTACACATGATGGTTCCAGTATACGATCCGGAAAAGTATTATGAGAAATTT
This sequence comes from uncultured Gammaproteobacteria bacterium, assembly GCA_964533715.1. Classification (GTDB taxonomy): domain Bacteria; phylum Patescibacteriota; class Patescibacteriia; order Magasanikbacterales; family GWA2-37-8; genus CAZHNI01. The sequence continues at coordinate 23,859 of CAZHNI010000006.1, forward strand.
TTAAAAGCGAATAAATGGGTGGAGAGGTTTTTGCCGAATGTATGTCTGTCATCCCGAGCCTATTCGACAGGCTCCGGGCAGGTTCCGTCGAGGGATCCCTTGGCCGCTCCATCGCAAGAGCCAAGAGATTTCTCCACTACCCCTTCGGTTCGTCGCGAGACTCGCTCAGGGTCCGGTCGAAATGACAATGGTGTGCGTTCGATTGGAGCAGTTGGTCGCGCCTGGAAAAAAATGTGGGAAACAATGTGGCGGGGTAACTATGGCAATACAATTGAGAACGAGGCGAAAAAAGTTCAGCTCACTAAAATGTCTTTTTCCCTTAAAGAAAAATCAAAAATAAAAGATAACGGAGTAGTAATTGATACGGGAATTTTAAAACTCCATGAACATGATACGAGAGGTGCTATCCGGGAGAAGTGGTTAGAAAAATGTAAAAATATATGACATTCAAAAAAAGTATCAACTATTTAATTTTATTGTTTCTATTTTTGTTGCCCTGGCAAACTCGTTTTATTTTTGAACAGCGTTATCTCAATGGCGGATTTTGGGAATATGGAAGCGCAAGTTTTTACGCGACAGAGATTTTGTTGTGGGTAATTATTGTTTTATCGTTCATTGATTTAATTAGGGATAAAGGGTTGTGGGTGCGAATTAAGACAGGCAAGGGGAACAAACAAAATTTGTCAATGGCGTTATTTGTTGTTTGTTATTTGTTGTTTGAGATTTTTCTCAGTTTGAGCCCTGCTATTTCTTTTAATTTTGTGTTTCGCTTGCTGGGAGCGGTATGTTTGATTGTCATTCTCAACATATCTCTGTCATTCCGAGCGAGGCCGAATGCCGACGAGCCTGCCTCCTGCATGCGCCCTGCCTGCGCAGACAGGAGGCATGGCGCAGACAGGAGGCATGGCGCAGGCAGGAGGCATGGCGCAGGCAGGGAATCTCTGTCACAATCACCACTGGATTCCCGCCTACGCGGGAATGACAACGGACAGAGTTTTCTCACCTTCGTTCGAAATGACAGCTTTTTGTTCGCACTCTGGGCTGGGGGCGTCTTCCAAGCCCTCCTCGCCCTCTGGCAATTTTTTACCCAAAAAATAGTTCATTGGCCATTTTCTGGAATCGCTCCGCATTTACCACAGGATTTGGGTGCGTTTGTAATTGAGGTGGGAGATGAGAGGTTGCTCAGAAGCTATGGGGCATTTGGTTCGCCTAATATTTTAGGTGGATTTTTGGCGATTATTTTTCTCATTGGCCTCATTATATATCTCAAAACTGAACCGGGGGGGTTAAAAAAACTTTTGCTTACGGTCGGCCAGCTTATCATCACAGCTGGGTTAGTTTTATCATTTTCACGCGCGGCGTGGTTGGCGACAATCGTTGGAATTGCTGTGCTTATTATTGTCATTTCGAGCGAGCGAAGCGACGAGAAATCTCTGGCTCACTCGACGACGGACAGAGATCCCCTGCCTGCGCCATGCCTCCTGTCTGCGCAGGCAGGGCGCATGCAGGAGACAGGCTCGTCGCCGCGAGCCTCACTCGGGATGACAGTAAGGCTGTTATTATTCTCCGCCGTCGTCGTCCTCACTCTCTTCCTCACCCTCAAACCTCTCTTTTTCGTCCGTGCAAAAGCCGCCGGTCGTTTGGAAAAACAATCGTTCACCTCGCGTGTAGAACAGTATCGCGATTTTAAAAAAATATTTTTTCAGCATCCTCTTCTTGGAGTTGGCCCGGGCGCTTATACGCTCGCACTTTATAAAAATAACACCAACCTGCCGGTGTGGCGCTATCAACCCGTCCATAATATATATTTACTAATCCTCTCCGAACTAGGCATTGTCGGTTTCACAATTATTTCTTTGTCTCTTTATTTCTTTATTTCTCACATTTGGCAGTACAATCGTCTCTTCCTTCCAATTTTAATCGTGGTTTTTATTCTGGGCCTGTTTGATCATTGGCTTTGGAGTATGTATGTGGGGCTATTGTTAGTTGGAGTTGCGGTTGGAGTTGGGGGTGCCAAAGATTAGAATTAGCCAAAAATAATTGTGGATAATTTAACGAGCCGTCTCTTGACAGCTTTTATTTTTGAGGTACAATGGCACTACTGTTATCACTCAACTCAAATGAGTGATAAACATCGTAAGCTCTATTAATTCATTTTAAATAATTAATGATATGAAAAATATCAGCCCTCTCGGAGACAACGTTCTCGTTAAACAAAAAAAGGAGGAAAAAACAAAGTCGGGTATTATCCTTACAAATGAAAAAGAATTGCCAGAAGCGGAAGTAGTAGCTGTGGGCCCTGGCAAAATGATGGATGATGGCAAGCGCAGCCAAATGGATGTAAAAGTTGGCGATGTCGTATTTTTGAAAAGTTGGGGAGGGGATAAGGTCGAAATTGAAAATGAAGAATATAAAATTGTATCGCAGAGTGATATACTTGCGGTTGTAAAATAAGAAACACGAATCTTTTTCACGAATCATCACAAATAGTGAGTTGTGAAAAAAGATCGTGTTAAAAATTAATTTTTTTTAAAATAATTTATTGAATTTTCGCGGAAATAATTCGTGAAGATTCGTGATTAAAAATTAGTGTTTCTATGGCCAAACAAATTCTCTACAGCGATGACGCCCGCCACAAATTGGTAAAGGGTGTAAATACCATCGCCAACGTTGTAAAAGTTACGCTCGGCCCCAAGGGTCGTAATGTCGTATTAGAAAAAGGTTACGGCGCGCCAACTATTACTAAAGATGGTGTCACTGTGGCCAAAGATATTGAAGTAGAAGATAAATTTGAAAATGCTGGCGTGGAACTCGTTAAAGAAGTTGCCAGCCGCACCAATGATGATGTTGGCGACGGTACCACCACCGCTACTGTTTTGGCCCAAGCCATTGTGGTAGAAGGTCTTAAAAACGTTACGGCCGGTGCCAACCCGGTTGCTTTAAAACGCGGTATTGATAAATGCGTGGAAGCAATTGTCAAAGAAATTAGAGAAAAAATCGCCAAGCCAGTTGAAGAAGGGTCTATTGCCAACGTTGCGGCTATTTCTGCCAACGATAAAGAAATCGGTCAAAAAATTGCTGATGCCATGAAGGTGGTTGGCAAAGACGGTGTTATTACTGTAGAAGAATCTCAATCTTTTGGTATGGAAATTGAAACCGTGCAGGGTATGCGGTTTGATAAGGGTTATGTTTCTCCTTACATGGTTACCAACGCCGAACGCATGGAATCGGAATACAACGATCCATATATCTTAATTACCGACAAAAAAGTTTCTTCAATTCACGATGTACTCCCACTTTTAGAAAAAGTGGCTCAGAGCGGTAAAAAAGAACTGGTTATTATTGCCGACGAAGTAGAGGGTGAGGCTTTGGCAACTTTTGTTGTCAACAAATTGCGTGGCACCTTTAATGTTCTGGCTGTTAAGGCTCCAGGTTTTGGCGACCGCCGCAAAGAAATGCTCCAGGATATTGCTATTCTCACCGGTGGTAAAGTTATTACCGAAGAAGTTGGTCTTAAACTCGACGCTACCGAGCTCGATGATCTTGGTCGGGCCCACAAAGTAATTGCTACCAAAGAATTTACCACAATCGTAGAAGGCAAAGGTGACAAAAAAGCACTCGAGGAACGTGTATCTCAAATTAAAAAGATGATTGAACAGACTGATTCTGATTTTGATAAAGAAAAATTACAAGAGCGCTTGGCCAAATTGGCTGGCGGTGTGGCCATTATTAAAGTTGGCGCTGCCACGGAAACCGAAATGAAAGAAGTAAAACAGCGCATTGAAGACGCCGTTGGTGCTACCAAGGCCGCCGTTGAGGAAGGTGTTGTTCCTGGTGGTGGTGTGGCTCTTATGCGCGCTGTAAAAGTTTTAGATAGTTTAAAGCTTGATGCTGAAGAAGCAGTTACTGTTGGTATTATGCGCCGCGCCATGGAAGAGCCGCTTCGCCAAATTGCCGCCAACGCGGGCGTGGACGGCGCCGTAGTTGCCGAAGAAGTCCGCAAGAGTAGCGGTAATATGGGGTACAATGCCGCCACCGGTAAATATGAAGATATGGTCAAAGCTGGTATTATTGATCCTGCCAAAGTTACTCGCTCGGCCTTGCAAAATGCCGCCTCTATTGCCGGCATGTTCCTTACCACCGAAGCAGTGGTTACCGATATCCCCAAGAAAGAAGAACCAATGCCACCGATGGGCGGAGGCGGAATGGGAGGCATGGGTATGGGTGGAGGAATGTACTAAATTAAAAGGAATGCTTGCCCGTCCGTAGTTCCGAAGGAACGAAGGTGGGTATTAAACAAAGTAGAAAGTCGTAAAGTTCATAAAGTCTATAAAGCAAAAGACACTCCAAAATTGGGGTGTCTTTTCTTCTCTGCTCCTCAGACGAGTTATGCCAAGTAAACTATTCTGAGGAATTGGGCAGAGAATGGGGTGCTAGCGTCCGCGACGACGAGAATCGCGCACGGCTCCGATCGCGAACGCTGCGAGGCTGAGGAGGAACAGCGCCGAGAAAATGGCAGCGAGGCTCTAGCCGAAGGTCATCGGACATTTCCGCCGTGCTTGGCGAAAAGAAGCCACGCTGGCCAGAAGAAGAACCGCAGCACCTCTTTCACGAGCGTGGTCATTTCGGCCTCCTTTCCAGGAATTTTTGCAGGGTCTTCTCTGCCGTCCCGCAGGCCACGAGAAAACCATAGCCGGCGCACATGCCAGCAAAGAAGAGCCACTCGAAAATCGAAATTCCGTAGGGACGTATTCTCATTGGGCACCTCCTACTAAAAGACTAACACCAACTGGTTAGAGTGTAAAGGGTCTATAAAATATTGCCAGAGACGCAAAAACAGTGTATTCTTACAGTATAATATGATTCAAGCCTTTATTAATTTTTTTGAAACCTTCCCACCAGAAATTGCCACCATGCTTATGGCTATGACACCAGTGGGAGAGTTGAGATTGGCCCTACCAGTAGCAATTTTAGCGTACAAACTCCCAATATGGGAAGCTTTTTTTTGGGCTATTTTAGGAAATATGGTGCCAGTAACACTTATACTATTGTTTGCAGATAAATTTCATAAATATGTAGAAAAAAAATCAGGATGGTTTTTTGGCAAGCATTGGATCAGAGTTTTGGCAAAAGCTCAGACCAAATTTTCTGGTGATTACCAAAAATATGGCTTAATTGGTCTAATGATTTTTATAGGTGTTCCATTACCTATGACAGGGGCATGGACCGGAGCTTTGGCGGCATTTGTTTTTGGTATTCCTATAAAAAAGTCTTGGCCCTTTGTTTTGGGCGGAGTCATTATTTCAGGTTTAATTACCATTGGTCTTACTGTGGGCGTTGGTAAGATTTTTTAAAGTTTTTTAATTTGCAGTTCTTATTTTATCAAGAATTGTAAATTAATTTTTTTATGTCACTTGAAATATTATTGTCACTCAGAGGGAAAATTGAACAAACACAAAAATTGTTAAAAATATACGATCTTAAAAATAAATTAGATCAGCTGGTCACGGAAATGAGCCGTCCAGATTTTTGGAACAATCCAGAAAATGCACAAGCAATTTCTCAAGACTATCAAGATATTAAAAATGAAGTAGATAAATGGAGTGAAATTGAGAAAAAGGTGGCCGACCTTTTTGAATTGTCCGAATCGGGCGACGCTTCGTTGGTTTCAGAAATTGAAAAACAAACCGTCGAATTAGAAAAACAATTTTCCAATTACGAGTTTCATCTTCTTCTAAATGGTCCCTACGATAAAAACAATGCAATTATTGCTATCCACGCCGGTAGCGGTGGTACCGAAGCGCAGGATTGGGCGGAAATGCTCCTGCGTATGCTCATGCGTTTTTGTGAAAGTCGCGGCTGGAAGATACGTATTATTGATGAGTCGCGCGGGCAAGAAGCTGGTTACAAATCCGTGATGTTTGAAGTAAAAGGGCGTTACGCTTTTGGTTATTTAAAATCCGAGCACGGCGTTCATCGGCTGGTACGTATCTCACCATTCGATGCCGAAAAAATGCGCCACACTTCATTTGCCAACGTAGAGGTATTGCCCGAACTCAGCGATGAAATAAAAATTGAACTAAAGCCAGAAGATTTGCGTATTGATACATTTATGAGTGGCGGCAAGGGCGGGCAGAGTGTCAACACCACTTATTCTGCCGTCCGTATCGTTCATATTCCCACAGGCATTACGGTGCAATGCCAAAATGAAAGATCCCAGCAGCAAAATAAAGAAACGGCGATGAAAGTTTTGAAGGCGAAATTGCACCGTTTGGAAGAAGAAAAAAAGGTGGCTGAGCGGCAGGAACTTCGCGGCGAATACAAATCGGCGGAATGGGGTAACCAAATTCGGTCTTACGTCCTGCACCCCTACCACATGGTTAACGATCATCGCACCGAGTATAAGGCCACCAATCCGGAAGAAGTTTTAGAAGGGGATTTACTGCCTCTGTGTGAGGCATATTTGCGGTGGATAAAGAAGTGAAGTAGATAGCGATGGTGAGATAAATTGAGATAAAGAGATGAAATAGAGATAAAATATGGAGGGTGAGCATCTAAAGTTTTACCAAACGAAACCATGGAAGCAGGCGTATGAACTGCTTATGCAAGTATATAAAATTATTGAGAATTATCCGAATTTTGAAAAATTTAGTCTCGTCGACCAAACACTTCGTTCCGCCAATTCAGTAGTTGCCAATATTGCTGAAGCGCACGGCAGGTATTTTTTTAAAGATAGAATTAGGGTACTGTACATTGCGAGGGGCGAAATTTGTGAAACGCAAAGTCATCTGTGGGTAGGAAATGGTAGGGAGTACCTTACAAAAGAAATTTGGTTAAAAATTGAGAATGATTATGAGAATTTAAAAATAGGCTTGAATAATCAGATTGGTTATTATTCTCGACAAAAACAACAAGAATAATTATCTCCTTATCTCAACTATCTCATTATCTATGGTCGTCCACACCGAATGCAACCTCGCCCAAATTGTCGTCGACATCCTGAACGGCAAAACAATAATTTTTCCCACCGAAACTTCCTATGGTTTGGGTTGTGACGCAACGAATCAGGCGGCGGTAGATAAAATTTTTAAAATCAAAGGCCGGCCAAGCGACAAACCGCTTTTGGTGGTTGTTCCAAATATTGAAATGGCTAAAAAATATTTGGTGTGGAATGAAGCGCTGGAAAAAATTGCCGAGAAGTATTGGCCCCCCTTCGTTAAAGCTTCGGAGGGCAAGCCCGGTGCGGTGACGGTGGTGGGAGAGTATCAATTATCTCCTCTCCTTAGCAAAGGAGAGGGTAGGGAGAGGTCTCGCACATTCTCGCTGGATCGAGTAGCGGGACACTTGAGAACATTACCGTTTCGCAAAGAATTACGTCAGAATCAAACAAAAGCGGAAAAAATTCTCTGGTCTCACCTCAGAGCCGGGCGTTTTAGTGGGTTAAAGTTTAAACGGCAACATGACATTGGTCCATTTGTTGTAGATTTTTTTCATCCCAAAACGAAAACAATAATTGAAATTGATGGTGATATTCATTTTATTTCTGATGAGAATGTACAAAAAGATAAACAACGAGAAGATTGGCTAAAAAAAGACGGATATAAGATTTTGAGATACAACAATGTAGATATTTTTAATAATTTGGAAAATATTTTAGGCGACATTGATCGTGCGATTGAGTCAGCGAGACCTCTCCCCACACCCTCTCCTCTGCAGATGAGAGGGGAATTGGCCACCGGTGTCGTCGCCAAAGACAACACCGTTGCTGTTCGAGTTACGGCGCACCCACTGCTTAAATCCATCACCGAAAAACTTGGGCGCCCGCTGGTGGCCACCTCCGCAAATATTTCTGATGCGGGAGATATGTATAATTCGGCCAGTGTGATAGAAATGTTTAAAGACGTGGCAACACCGCCAGATATTATTTTAAATCAGGGTATTTTGCCCCAAAACCAACCCTCTACTATTGTTAGCGTGGTAGGAAATAAATTAAAAGTATTAAGACAGGGACAGATAATAGTAAAAATTTAAAAAATAGACAGTTAAAAACATGAATACAAAAATTGTTCAATATCAATTTCTTATAATAATTACAGCCTCGCTGCTGTCTGTTTTTTTTATTTTTTCCGCGTGGCAAAATTTGCAAATTGAATATGATGCCGCCAATGACTCCACGCTTCATAAAGAAATAGTGGCCGTAAAAGTAAAGCAAGCCAAACCCCAACGCCAAACAGTGAAAGGAGTTTATTTAACAGCTTATTCTGCTGGTAATCCTAAAAAGATAGATGAAATTATTAATTTAATTGATACCACCGAACTTAATGCAGTGGTTATTGATATTAAAGATTACAGCGGTTTAGTTTTATATGATAGTAAGTTGCCGCTCGTAAATAGTCTGCACCTTAAAGATAATCGCCTCGGTAATCTTCCGACCCTTATCAATAAATTACACCAGCATCATATTTATGTTATTGCTCGGCAAACAGTGTTTCAGGATCCGGCTCTTGCAAACAAAAAACCAGAATGGGCACTGAAAGATAAACGCGGCGGTTTGTGGCACGATAACAAAGGTTTAACGTGGGTCGATGCGACTCGAAAGGAAGTGTGGCGCTACAACATTGCTATTGCCAAAGAAGCGGCTCGGCTCGGATTTGACGAAATTAATTTTGATTATATTCGTTTCCCTTCTGACGGCAATATGAGCGAGGTGGTGTACACCAATGGAGACAGCAAAAAGTATCGCGTTATGAGGGGCTTTTATTCTTTTGTCAGCAAAGAAATGGCAGCTGAGCCAGTGTGGATTTCATTTGATATGTTTGGATTCGTAATGGAAAAAAGCGGAGAGGACGATATGAATATCGGTCAGCGTCTTATTGACGGGGTCGATAACGCCGACTACATTTGCCCTATGATGTACCCATCCCACTATCCACCCGGGCACTTGGGGCTCAAAAATCCGGCCGATTTTCCCGAAAAAGTGTTTGCGCACGGTTTAACACTCGGCGCCCCTGTTTTTGTAGGCAAGCGAGCCGAACTCCGCCCTTGGATTCAGGCCTTTAATATGGGGGCAATCTACGATGGCGACAAAATTAGGGCTCAAATTGAAACAATCGAAAAATATCCAAATGCCGGATGGCTGATGTGGAATGCGTCTAATCGCTATACGACCGCAGGTCTAAAAGCAGAATAATTATGAATTTATATAACCCGGATACATTACAAAATTTGTGCCACAATTACGGCCTCCGCCCCAGTAAAAAATATGGGCAGAATTATTTAATTGATTCCAAAGTAATTGGTGATATTATTGCAGCGGCCAATCTTTCAAAAGACGATGTGGTAGTTGAGGTCGGCCCGGGCTTTGGCATACTCACTTTAGCGCTTGCGCCACATGTTAAAAAAGTTATTGCTTTTGAGATTGAAAAAAAATTACTGCCGTATTGGAATAATCTTAAAGAACCATATCCAAATGTAGAAATTGAGTGGGGGAACGTGTTAAAACAATCTTTGTCATCCCGAGCGAAGTCCCAAAGGGACGAAGTCGAGGGATCCCTCCATTCGCCCTTGGGCTCAGTCGGGATGACGGGTGTGTATAAAGTAATTGCCAACCTTCCTTATCAAATTACTTCGCCGGTAATTCGTTTATTTTTAGAAGAAGTTGCCACCCCACCGACCGAGATGATTTTAATGGTTCAAAAAGAGGTCGCTGAGCGTATTTGTGCCAAACCAGCTTGCCCGTCCGAAGCTGGCAAGCGAAGGCGGGGTGATATGTCGTTGTTGTCTGTCTCGGTTCAGTATTATGCGGATGCTGAAATAATTCGAGTTGTGCCACGGACCTGTTTTTGGCCGGTGCCAGGAGTTGATTCGGCGGTTATAAAAATAAAAATTAAAAAAGAAAAATTAAAAAATAAAGAATTTGATGAAAGGTTTTTTAATATAGTCAGAATCGGGTTTGCCCAGCGGCGCAAGCTCTTAGTTAAAAATCTAGAGTCGTTCGTTGGCAAAAAAAACAAGGGGGAACTTTTCAAAATTTTTACAGAACTTGGTCTTTCTCTCACTGCCCGTGCCCAAGAATTGAGTGTGGATGAGTGGGTGGAACTGACAAATGTCATTGCGAGGAGGGGCCTCGAAGACTGAGGACGACGACGAAGCAATCCTTCAACCTCAAGGGATCTGAAGGTTGGGGGATTGCCACGCTCCCTTCGTTCGCTCGCAATGACATAGCACTTTGGTGAGGGTTATCCACCCCGCACCAAAAGCGCCATGCTTTTCTAGATTTCGTCTACAACGTACAGTTATTTACTAGACAAGATTTTTGGAAAACAACATAAATTTTGTTTTGAACGAAAAGCAGAAATCTATGGCGCTCTGGTGACGGGGTTATCCACTTACTCAGTTTATATATACTGTGGTATAATTAACTTAAGTTAAGTAAGCCTTGGTACAAATGGCCTAAATGTTTTTTATGGCGGAAGAAACGCCCGCTCTTCCTGGGCGCGCCAGTTTATCTAAGGAACAAAAGCTCGGCTTCGGTCTCTTGCTTATTTTTGCTTTTTTAAGCGTAGGGCTTGGAATGCTCCAAATTCGTAATAGCCTGTATGGCCCCTTGGCGCTTAACAATAAAGTATCGCCAGCTTTAAAAGATGAAATTAATAGTATTGATGCGTTGCGGTTGCGCGACACTGATAAAGACGGGTTATCTGATTTTGAAGAATTATACGTATATAATACAAGTCCCTATTTATACGACACCTTTTCGTATGGTATGAGCGATAAAGAAGTGGTGGCAAAAGGTTTGGCGCTGTGCCCTAAAGGGCAGGATTGTTCTTCTCCAATCGCAAGCGGCGGTTCCGCTATAACCACCAATAGCTCAACAGTAGTTACAACAGTCCCAAATCCAGGTGCGCCACCAGCCGATGTATTCAAATTATTATCTGATCCGTCTCAAGTACGTCAATTACTCATTAGCAACGGAACTGATCCAAAGTTATTAAATAAAGTTTCTGATGATCAACTTATGGGTGTGGTTAATGATGTTTTAAAAAGTACCACTACACAGGCGGCCGTTCAATCGCTTGGAGGCCTCAGTTCTCTTAAATTGCCTGGGGCTCAATAATTACTAGCTATGATACAGCGTTGGCAAAAAATTTTACTTAGTCTACTTATCCCATTGGTTAGTGTGAGCAGCTTTGTTGGCTCGCTGGTTATTTCTATCACACCGGCTAATGCTCAAATAACCATCATAGAAAGCATTCCGGATAAAACTAAAGGCATACTTGATACCATTTGGGGAATTATTAAAAATGTTGTTCTTAATGCCGTGGTTCGTTTGGTATCTTACACCATGAGAAAAATTGCCTATGATGGGGCAGTGTGGTTAGCTTCTGGTGGCCACGGTCAAACGCCTTTTGCGCAGACCAAAACATTTGGTGCGTATTTAAAAAATGTGGGGGATGACGCTTTTGGTATTGCGATGGAGCAGTTGAATGCTGGCGTTGGCATGAATCTCTGTAAAATTCCCGATATCAAAACCGACCTTGCCCTTAAGGTTGGCCTGCGTTTGCAATTACCAAGCATTCAAGGCCAACCAAGCACTGCCAAAGGGCCATGCAGTTTTTCTGATTTTCAGAAAAACTGGCTCGATGGTGATGTATGGAAGAGCAAGTTCAACAGTACCCAACAAAATTTGACCGAGCAATTTAACAAAGCTATTAGCGACCCAACTCAAAGTGATTTTGGTATTCAGCTTGGGGCTACCAATTTTTTAAACCAGCAAGTTGGTCAAACCATGGTTGGCCAACAGTTGCAGCGTCTAGAGGGTCAAGGGTATTTACCAAAAACAGCTCCTATTGATAATAATCGCGTTGAATCTACTGCCGGATTAATGAAGAAAGAATTTGAGAGCAATACGCCCGGCGATCAACAAAGAAAAGATGAAGCCACAATTGGTAATTTGTTGAGTTCTGGTAACATTCAAGTTTTGCCTACAATTTTGTCTATTTTCCTTAATACCCTTGCCGGAACCATGGTAAAAAATTATCAGGAGCACGGGATATTACCATTTGGTCTTTGCAGCGGCACAAGTGGCGGAGAACATTGTAAAGATCAGGGTGGTCTCGCTGGGGCATATGATAGTGTTGGCGATATTGGTGGGCGCCGAGCGGCGCAAGATTTATTTAGCGGTTTTTTGGCGGTGGTAGTTAACCCAACCGATAATTATGATTTGCTAGGAAAATTAGAAAGTTGCCCAGAAAGTCCGGAATTATATAATTGTCGTGCTGACAGTGATTTGATACAAGCGGCCAGACAAGGTGAGGGAGGAGCCCCACTTACCATTCAAGAAGCGCTTGATCAAAAATTGTTGCATGGTGATTGGCAATTGATTCCGCCAAGTAGAGCCGCCGAAAATATGGACCAGAAATTTTGTTCAAAGGCCTATTGCTATTCCAATCTTAAAGTATTGCGCCAAGTACGTTTATTGCCACTTGGTTTTGAAATCGCCGCAAAGTTAAGTGATCCAGATAAACCCTGGACGCTTGAGCAGGTTACAAAAGGTTTTAATGATTGTGCTCGTGATCAGAGTGGCAAAATTGTGTACGATCCAATACACAAACCATTTTGTCATCTTATTGATCCAAGTTGGGTTATTCGCACCTATCCAGTACGCTGCGATGCTTATGTGCCAGGGCCAGAGCCGCTGGCTCAAGGTTCGCCCGATCGTTTGGAAGAATGTGTTGATTTAAAAACATGCGTGGCCTACAATAGCGACGGAAGTTGTAACGATTTTGCGTATTGCACGCGAGAAAAAAATACATGGAAGTTTAACGCAGATACCTGTGACGCACAGTTTCGCACCTGTCGTTCATTTAACGATGCCAACGGTTCTACCGTCGCATATTTATATCGTACTCTTGACACTGGTTACTGTAATGCCGATAACGCCGGTTGTACTTTTTATAGTTTAGATAAATATAAAGTTTCAGGACAATGGCAGAAACCAGGTGTCGATTTGGTAACAGGTGCCGGTGCCGGTATATTTTTTAATAGCAAATTAACTTCAAGTTGTTCAGCTAATTCGGCCGGGTGTACCGCTTTTCAGGTCGCTTCATCTACTGCTACAGTGCTCTATCTCAAAAAAGCCCCAAATTATTCATTATGTTATGATGTCGATCCAAAAACACAGGCTATCGATTGGCCAAAAACACCGAGTGATCTTAGTAAGCTAGACTCTCGACCAGGGTGTGATAAATTTAGTGCTGCCTGTATTCCCCAAGAAGTTGGTTGCACTTGGTATCATCCACTTAGCGGAGGGGCAGCTGATGTGCCAGGTAAAATTACAGCCGATAATTTGTGTGATGCAAAATGTGTTGGATATGACGCGTATCGAGAAATGCCAAGCAATTATTCGAGCGGTGCTGAGGTTGCCTATATTGTTCCTTCTTCTGGCAAGACCTGTACGCAAAACGATGCTGGCTGCAGTGGCTTTACCAACCTTAGCACCAATAATGGTGGGGTCGAACAGGTAGATTATTTTTCATATTTGCGCCCTTGTGTGCCGGCAGATAAAGATAAAGGCAAGACATTTATCACCTACGAAAGTTCGTTGTCTGGATTCCAGCTAAAAACATATCAATTGGTTGCTAATACCGAAGACGAATCGCCGTATCAACAAAAAGGCCAGCCGCGATATTTTTATCGTACGGCAGAAGACTTACAAAGTTATTTTGATATCTGCAACGAAGCTATTTATAAAAATAATAAAGCAAGCCCGGATTGTCGACAATTTACTGATGATCAAGGAAAAATTTATTATCGTCTACTTTCTAAAACTATCCCCGTCAGTAATTCATGTACGCCGTACCGTCTCAATAACACCGAGTTATATCCATTACCTAATGTACAAGATAAAAAAGAATGTACCGAGGTGCAAAAAGGCAATTGGGATGTAAGCGACCCCAACAACCCAGTATGTCAAGTTTGTTTCCAGGGTGGTGAGTACCGAGATGGCCAATGCTTTTATTACGGATTGGCCGGTGGGGTAGACAACAGCGCCGGACAAAGCAGAACCTGTAGCGCTGCGGTAGACACCTGCCGCGAATATAAAGGCAATTCTGCTAATAATACCAAAGACATTGTTCAGAATGATTATTTTGAAAACTCTTCTATTACAGATGCACTAAAATGGTGGGGGCCAAATCCAGGAATTATTGTTGCCCCGGAATCAACCAATGTAAAAGGTCATTCGCTTGGTTTCACAGGCGTTGGTAAATTAGCCCGCACAGTAACTACCACCATTGGGCGTAGTTATCGTCTTACATTTTGGGCTAAGGGTTCAGGTAATGGCCAGGCGCTCAATATCCAGGTGGCGCTTGAAGATGGCAAAAACTTTACCAAACAATTTGGCAATGCGGCTCTTAATAATTCTTGGCAACTTTTTGACATGGGCCCGCTTGAGCTTGTTGATCCTTCTGGTCAACTTGATACCAATAATCTTTTGCTCACTTTTAGTAATCAAGTTGGGGGCACCTTCTATATAGATAATGTTAGATTGGTTGAATTTACCGATTATCTTTATTTGGTAAAAAAATCATTGAGTGTTGACTCGGCCTGCGACGCTGACTTAAATGACAATTTGCCCGGTGCCGCTTTGGGGTGTAGCGCGTATCAAGATACTATTACCAAGAATCGAATTAATCTTACCGGGTTTGATTTCCTTTGTCGTGAAAAAGCTATTGGTTGTACTGCCGTGTTTGATACACAAAACACGCTTTCCGGTGATAAAGTAACGGCGTCAGACCAGGGAGCACAGATATACAATTTGTTTCTTCCTGGAACGGCCGGTACCGACGCTAAACTTATAGTTAACGGAAAAGAAAGCGGCAGTTGCCATGTTGATAATGGCAGAAGTGGTTGTTATGCCTTTACTAAAGATCCGCTCAAAGATGTAACCATGAATGATTTTAAAGATATTGCTGTTAGCAACGACGGACAAATTAAACCAATTGACCCTACAAAATCAGTTGTGGCCAGCACGGTGTATATTCCGCCCGATACCGCTGTAAACAGTCCTATTTTTTTGGTTGCCAACAAAGAAGCTACGTGCAACCAAGTTGATCTTGGGTGTGTTGATGCGGGCAGGCAAGAGTTGACTCCAAATGGTGTGCGTTATACAACCACCACCATTAAAAATGATCCGGCAACCTACAAAGAAACACTCTGCCAACAGGAGGCTCTGGCATGTAACGCCTACTCAACCGGTGCTGGCAATATATATTTTAAGGATCCATCCGTTACTGGACAAAAAATTTGCAGTTACAAAACCAAAGTAAAAATGAAGGATAAACAAGGCAACGAAATTGAAGCTAGTGGCTGGTTCTGGAAAGGCGTTGGTCAGTGTGCAGCCGGAGGCGGGTATTGTTCGTCAGATAACGATTGCACTCCGGCTACCAACGGTTCTTGCCAGAATATAGGTAATTTACCATGCTATCCAAATTATTTAGAAAATAACAGTAATTTTGGTTTGTGGTCTTATGGTACGGCTGGTAAATATGATAATTTTGTTGGTGAGTGTCCGGCCGAGCAGGATAGTTGTAGTGAATTTGCCGACCATAACGATATCGATGATAATGGGGATGTAAGAAAATATTATTTCCTTAAAAATAGTAAAATTTCCCAAGGCGATTGCGCCGGTCAGGCCAGCTTAAAGAAGGGTTGTGCGCTTTTTGACCAAACCGATAATCCAAATAAATTCTGGCATACAACATCTACGTATATGGCTAGTGATGCTGTAGATGGTAATGTGGTTGCTCCAATAAGCAAACAAGACTATAACGATGCTAATATTCTTATAAAAGTAGCACGCGATCGCACCTGTGGCGAGTGGCTGCAATGTAGCTCTAGTCATGTGGTTCAGGACCCTCTAACCGGTAAGGTGAAAAACGTGTGTGATACTATTGGCCGCTGCGACAAAGCGCCGGACACAAACGAAAAATCGGACCTCACGAGCTGCGCCCACTGGGTTGAAGAAAGCGACTCGTCAAATAAAGTATTTTCCGAAGCAAGTTATGTTAGCCGTTCGGTTGGGTGGGCCGGTGATGAATATGACGGGCTGTCTATTCTAAATTCTTATCCATTGGAAGAGCTGGGGCAACTTAACACCAACCCAACTTCAAGCGCCCCAAGCTGGCATTTGGTAAAAGAGGTCCCTTGTGGCGGAAAAAATAGTATTGGCGGGCCAAATGTTTGTGTGGTTTCAAGTCAAACTTCCAACTCTTCCGCGTGCCGGCCAGCGGAAGAAATTCCAGGTTGTGGCGGAGCCGGTGAATTCCCTGTACCATGTAATCCGCCAGTGGCGTGTGGCACGGGTGTCATGCCCGGTGTATGTATTAATGGTACGTGTATTCAAAATATTAATGGCATAACAAATGGTGTTCGCGAAAGCGCTCCTCGCCAAATTTGTCGCGCTTACCCAGAAAAAAATTCTCCATTCCCCAACACCCCAGAAACAGTTCGTGGTGCCCAGCAATTTAGTGGTGTGAACTTTTGTTCCGAATCAAAAAATGCCTCGTCGCTTACCAGTCTTTCCTCCTTGTGTGAGTGTGATTATACCAAAGCTAATTTTAATGATGTTATAACTAAATACTGGAGCTATAATTTCCCCAACAAAGTTAATCCGATTGGCACTGCCGGCCAAATCCCACCCGGAATCTGTCAGGGCGGAAAAAATAATGGACAAAAATGTGAAATTAATGCGGATTGTCAGGGCGGCGCGTGCGAACTGTTAAAATCCGAAAATAAATTTTTAGGTTGGCGCGGGTATTGCGTGGAAGAAGATATAAGCCGTCCGCTTAACGGTCGGCGCGATATGCACCCGTGTCTTACCTGGCTTCCGGTTGATAATTTAACCGGATCAGCCGATATAAATAATCAGCATGTAGAAGCCGGTTACGTTCCGCCGGCCAAGGGTGGTAGGTTATATTGTGTCAATTCTAACGGCGGCGCGGTTGATGTGAGCCAGGCCCCACAGTTGAATGATTTAAAAAAACAATATGTAAATTATTATGCGTATGATGCCGGTTCAATTACCTTGTCTTCTTCCGATAATAAAGCGAGTGGTAAAGAAAACAGCGAATGGACGGTCGATTCCGGTAATTGGGGTCAATTTTTGCGAACGTGGGTGAACGCCGCGGGCGATCAGCAAAAAATTTACTTGCCAGATATTGATAAAATAATTTTTACCGTAAATAGTGATGAACAAGACGATGATCCTAAACAAGGAACAGCATTTGAGGTATGGCCCAACATGTATGTTAAAGACAAACCCCAAGTTTATTACATAGTGCACGAAAAAGGCGGCGCAGGCGGGCGGGCAATAACTGGGTTCTTTAATAACAAAAATAATGAAATTATTTTAGCGTATGGAAGCCGTGGGGGCGGAGCCGATGATTATTATGTAAGGGAAGATGGGAGGTTTAACGATGGTTCTGGTGGTGTTGTGGGTAACATATTTACCGGTCTTAAATATGGCAATACTCCGCTCCCAGATGGCGTTTGGAATCATATTGACGAGGATACTCTTGTTAAAAGCAGTGCGCCGGTGCCGGTGAGTGAAATCTGTCCAAAGAACAAATCCGGTGACGGTAACTGGCACCTCATGCGTCTGCGTTTTCATTCCAAAACCCTCCAGTTTGTAGGTTTTGATACCGCGTACTGTGATGATTCTTCCTTTAATGGAACAATTGTGTATAACGTAGTTTTCCAAATGAAAGAATGGTGTAAAGCGGTTGCAGATGTTAATTTGGACTATACCGCTAACAAAACGGCCGCCCCGGCCACCAATATATTGTGGGACAAGTTAAAGCCGCCAGTTGCTTTAAATGGCATTAAATTGGAAAATAATTCATTTTATCGCGATGTATTTTTGCCGCCGTTTGGTAGTTTAGATATGCCAAACATCAATCCAGATTCTCAAACGGTTCTTACCCCCGCGCCTAAGCCAGACCTTGCTAATGTGCAGCATTGTGACTTAAGCCAGTCTGACCCCAAAAACGACAAACTCTATGACTGTGTATACAATATAGATTTTAACACATGGCCACTGGCCACGGTCGGCGCTACTTTTGGTTGTAAGGGTCCATGGAAAGGCTGTGCCATTAATGATGGAACAAATTTTTATCGTGCCATTGGAGCCAATAGTTTTGATTTAGCCGGTAGTCAAAATAACTTTAAATTTCTTTTTGCCCGCCCCTCGGCTGTAAGTGGTTTTGATATTGTTTCTAGAAAATATTTGTCTCACAACCAGCCCGATGGAGCGCCATATTGGTACGACTTTACCGAAGAAGGCAAACCACCCCGAGTTCATCCAGTTGGCCTCTGTAATGCGCAAGATAAATGTTTAGAACTCAATCAAAATGGTATTAGTTTAAATGGCACCTCAACGGGCAATGTGTATTTGTTTGGCTCGAACAAAAAAGCTACACTCCGTTTTTACGCTTATGCCGACGGTAACCAAATGCCACTCAGAGAAGTTAATATTAACTGGGGCGACGTACCGACTATTCCGGGTAGTGGCGAATATCGCAATCATCGTGGAGTGGTTAATAGCACCTGTAATAAAAGTTCTAATACTTGCCAGGGACCTAATGGAGACATACTTGGTTCCGATGGGCTGCCCTTAAAATGTACCGGCGCCAACAGCGATTGCCCGCAAATTGGCTTTTGCCGCAATGAGGAGGCCGCCAGTAATTTTGGCGAAATTGCCGATAGGACCTGTGACAGCAACTATTTCCAATTCGATCATGTGTTTACTTGTACTAAAGATTCGGAGCATAATTATCAGTCGAGCCCAAGCGCGTGCGGCAAACCAGATTTATTCCCCAATGGTTGCTGTGTCTTTACTCCGCACGTCCAGGTTAAAGATAATTGGGGGTGGTGTAATGGTAGCTGTAATCATAATGGTAAAAATAATAATGGCGAGGGGTGTTATGATGGAAGCCCTACTTTAAAAAATGAATGTATAACTGATCCTCGAGCATGGACAAATTTTGGAAATGGCAATGGTAAAGTTTATGTAGCACCTAAGTAGTTTTAAAGTAAATATGTAAAATTAAAACAAAAAATCTCCTGAATACTCAGGAGATTTTTTGTCTAAATAAGAAGAAGATTTTTCCTCTGCTTATTGAGGGGCCCGCGGTGGTGTCGCGCGGGTTTAGAGCTGTTGCGCGGGGCCGGGGCAGAAGACCGATGAACCGTCACGATCGACGGT
Source organism: uncultured Gammaproteobacteria bacterium (assembly GCA_964533715.1). Taxonomy (GTDB): domain Bacteria; phylum Patescibacteriota; class Patescibacteriia; order Magasanikbacterales; family GWA2-37-8; genus CAZHNI01. The sequence continues at coordinate 43,123 of CAZHNI010000006.1, forward strand.
GTCGGTGCAGGAGAAGTCGGCACCGGCCATTTTCACGTTCCCGTTGGGGCAGGAGAATGCCCCCGTGCAGTAGACGGCACAGGAGCCGTCACTCCTCGGCTGCGGTTCGAACACGCAGTCGAAGGGGTCGCCCGTCTGTCCAGCGACCGTGAGACGGCAATTGTGCCAGACGGTCTTGGTGGCGAGGCCGGGGGGCAGCGCGCAGGACATCGCCAGGTCGGGGCCGGTGGGTGGGGTGAGGTCGGCGTGGGTGCCGCCGTCGTACTTGACGGTGCGGGGCACGCAGGCCCCGTCTGCCTTCACCGTTCCGACCGGGCAGTTGCCGGCATCGTCCGGCGGGGGCCCGTCGGGGGGGCCGCAGGCGAGGAAGAAGGCGAGTGAGGCCACGGCGAGCGCCGTGGCGAAGTGGCGGGTCGTGGTCTTCATGATTGCACCTCCTTGTGCCAGCAAAAGACTAAGGTTAATCTTCTCTTGGCACAAATGGGCACCATGTTTACCACTGCAGCACACCTTTTCTCTTTCCACTACAACTCTATTTTACAAGCGGCTTTTGCCAAAATTTTTTTGGACAAAAACACGCTTTTTGTAAAGAACTAGCTTTGTTAATCTTAAAAGGTTCTCCAGGGAGAACCACACCTTATAACACAATTTTCTCCCTATGTCAATAGTATCGTCCCATATTCCGCTTAACGAAGCAAGATTTTGCTGTGGATAACTTTTTGTCCACACAAGCATGCTTGACAGGCTATTTTAATTAGCATTCCATTCAGGTACCATTATACGCAAGGAGGGGTTTGTCTTTGTACAACAAAGGCAAATTATAAAATTCCCCGGCCATAGGTCGGTGGGTTTTTTATTTTTAGTAAAAATATGGTATACTATACACAATTCATGATACATGGAATACGAGACAAAATATGAACAGGGGCACATTTCAGGAAAAATTAAAATAAAAGTAAATTGTATCGTTTTCCATGTATTTTGCATTTTGTTATGTACATAAAATGGTTTAAAGATTTAACAATTGCAGACATTCCACTCGTTGGCGGTAAAAATGCATCGCTGGGTGAAATGTACAGCAAACTTACCACCAAGGGCGTTCCAGTGCCCAATGGTTTTGCGTTAACCGCCGAAGCCTATCGAGCGTTTATGAAGGAGAATAAGCTCGATAAAAAAATAAAAAGCATTGTTAACGGACTAGATGTAAAAAATTTAAAAAAATTATCACGGGCCGGGGCGGCAGTACGCACGTTAATTCTGCGTGAAGAATTTCCCAACGATATTAAAAAAGAAATTATAGAGGCATATGCTCAATTATCGAAACAGGAAACAGGAAATAGGAAATTAGGGGGTGATTGTGATGTAGCCGTGCGTTCAAGCGCTACTGCCGAAGATTTGCCAGACGCTAGTTTTGCCGGTCAGCAAGAAAGCTATCTTAACGTGCGCGGCGAAAAAGAATTATTGCTTGCGTGTAAAAAATGCATTGCCTCTCTATTTACCGATCGGGCTATTTCTTATCGTGAGGCCAAGGGGTTTGACCATATGGCTGTGGCCTTGTCAGTTGGGGTTCAACGCATGGTACGCTCCGACATGGGGGCAAGCGGCGTCATGTTTACGCTCGATACTGAGTCTGGTTTTAAAGGTGTTGTCCTCATTAATGCCTCGTACGGTTTAGGAGAATATGTGGTAAAGGGCCGGGTTACTCCGGACCAATTTTATGTTTTTAAAGAAGGGGTAAAACAAGGTTATAGCGCCATTATTGACCGTCGTTTGGGTAGTAAGGAAGTAAAATTGGTGTACGCGCACTCGAAACAAAGGGATTCCTCGGCTTCGCTCGGAATGACAGGTGGCGGGACAAAACAAGAAAAAGTTAAAATTAATGATCGTCGAAATTTTTGTTTAACCGACGCAGAAGTAGTACAGCTCGCTAAGTGGGGGATGCAAATTGAGGAGCATTATAACCACCCCATGGATATTGAGTGGGCCAAAGATGGTCTCACCGGAGAGTTGTATATTGTGCAGGCCCGTTCCGAAACCGTAAAATCACGCTCCAATACCGCGGTTATTGAAACGTATGTCCTTAAAAAGAAAAGTAAAATTTTACTAACCGGCACCAGCGTGGGGCAAAAAATTGGTCAAGGTAAGGTTAAAATTATTACGTCACCAGGGCAAATGAAGCATTTTAAACCCGGTGAAGTTTTGGTAACCAGAATTACCGACCCGGATTGGGAACCAATAATGCGCGTTGCCTCGGCCGTGGTTACCGAACAGGGTGGCAAAACATCACACGCCGCCATTGTCAGTCGCGAACTCGGCCTCCCCTGTATTGTGGGGGCGGCCAAAGCCAGGCAAATTTTAAAACAAAGCCAAGAGGTTACCGTATCCTGTGCAGAAGGTGAAGTCGGTTATATTTATCAGGGTCGTTTGCCGTTTGAAGTGGAAAAAATAGAAATAAAAAAAATTTAACAAACTAAAAACACAATAAATAAGAAAGGGGGTGACCCCCCACCGGCGGTTATGAGGGGCCCACTGCCGCC
>CAZHNI010000006.1:45669-47577 GCA_964533715.1 uncultured Gammaproteobacteria bacterium
TAGCTTGGCACATCTGCCGGCCGATGGTGTTGGTTTGGCGCGTGAAGAATTTATCTTTACCAATTTTATTAAAATTCATCCGCTGGCGCTTGTCCATTTTAAAGATATAAAAGATAAAAATGTTCGTGAAAAAATAAACGAACTTACCCTTGGCTATAAAGATAAAAAGCAATATTTAGTAGATAAACTGGCGCAGGGGATTGCCTTTATTGCTACGGCGTTTTATCCGCACGAAGTGGTTGTGCGCCTGTCTGATTTTAAAACTAATGAATATGCCACGCTTATTGGCGGTAAAGACTATGAACCAAAAGAAGAAAACCCCATGATCGGTTGGCGCGGCGCTTCCCGTTATTATAGTGAAGCCTACAAGCCCGGGTTTAAGTTGGAATGTGAAGCCATGAAAAAAGTTCGTGAAACCTGGGGGTTAAAAAATGTAGTGGTAATGGTGCCGTTTTGCCGAACCGTAGAAGAAGGTAAAAAGGTACTGGAAACTATGAAGGAATTTGGCCTTGAACGCGGCAAAAACGGTCTTAAAGTGCATGTGATGTGTGAAATACCATCCAACGTACTTTTAGCCAAAGAATTTTCGCAAATTTTTGATGGATTTAGCATTGGTTCAAACGATTTAACTCAGCTCACGCTTGGAGTTGATCGGGATTCGGCGCTCGTGAGTCATATTTATAACGAAAACAACGCCGCCGTTAAAAAATTGATTCGTGAAGTTATTGCCGTGGCGCACCAGCACAAACGTGACGTTGGTATTTGTGGTCAAGCCCCTAGTGATTACCCCGAATTTGCCGAATTTTTGGTGCAAGAAGGAATAGATAGTATTTCGCTAAACCCAGACACCATTGTAAAAACACGACAGCGCATTGCCGCCATGGAGAAAAAAATTGGTGAGAAAGGTGGGGGAGGGTCCTCCGTTCTACAAAAAGCGACCACCAAAGCTCTTACAGTTATAGGGATTGTTGGTCTTGTTGCCACGCTTGGCGGCTACACCTGCCAAACAGTTGGTACCAAGCAAATTACCGATGAAGAAATAAAATCCACCATTGCGCTTGAAGTAGCTAAGGCCAAAGCCGATGTGCGACGAGAATTTGAAAATAAAAAAGCTGAGGAGAAGCAAACATACACTGAGGATGGTTTTGTAAAATTCACTTTGCAATATCCGGCTACGTGGCATGTACGACATTTAGGGAAGATGGTTGAATTTAATTTTTCCGAAAAACCTGGTGAGGCGTTTAATTTTGCGGAAGGTACTTTTGGTATCGGATTAGATACCAAGCCAGTCTATAACGGACGCTGGAGTGAGGGGGCGCCCGAAGCAACCACCACGTGGAACGGTTTTGATGTAAGTGTTTATACAGTCCCGCATGCTTCTCCGGGTAAAACTATTAAACTATGGCATATTACTTCAAAGGATTTACGCAAGCGCAAACTAACACTTGAATTCGCCGGAACAGTAGATCATTTTGATGAGATAGTGAACAGTATCAAGGATTTTGAGATTAAATAGTGCCTCATCTAATTAAAAAACAAAACCCCCATTCGCATATTTTTCTCTAATATATTTTCAAATTTTTTTGAAAACAAATTAGGTAGTGCGAATGGAGGATTGTCTGAAGGGGTGCACTAGTAGATGAGAATCAAGGCTACCGCGTTCCCAGTCTGCCCCTCTTTGAGGCAGTCCCGGATTGCGGCGAAGAGCGCACAAGGGGCGGTGCACAGCGCCAGGGCTTGATCCGGGGAAACCCCAGCGGCCACGACGCGGTTTTGGTTTTTTTCCACTGTGGAGCGTGCGCCCTCCCAAGACTCAAAGGCCTCCCTGCCTCCGGCAAAAGAGGTCCAGTACCTCGTTACCGTTCACTTTCGAGTACTTTTACCCCCAAAATCACTGGCCACTTGGCC
>CAZHNI010000007.1:0-30462 GCA_964533715.1 uncultured Gammaproteobacteria bacterium
GGAAACACCGGCTGAATTTGCCGCCATGTCGCATTTGACAGTTTAGAGAACGCGGATTTGCTTCTTCTGCCTCTTGTTGCACAAACTCTAGACTACACAAACCCACGCCAATGGTATAATGCGCTTATGGATTACGGGGTGTATCTAAAAAAAGAATTTAAAAATCCAAACCGCCGGAGCGTACATTATACAAAACAATCCAAATTCGAAGGGTCAAATCGGCAGGTACGCGGTATGATTTTGAGACTGTTTACCACAAAAAATAAACTGACCATAGCTCAATTATGTACGAAGATAGCTCGGGATAAAAAAACAATTATAAAGAATCTTTTACAACTAGAAAAAGAGGGTTTTCTAAGAAAAAACCATTCACATTTTAGTTTAAATTAAGACGTTGTTGACTTTTACCTTAAAATCGTATAGAATTTGAACGTTCTCTAAAGAAACCGGCGGCTTGCCGCCTGTAGCTTTGGCGAAAGACGGCCCCATCGTCTAGTGGCTAGGACACCACGCTTTCAATGTGGTAACACGAGTTCGATCCTCGTTGGGGCTACAATTTAACCATCAATTAATATGAATGAAACAGGTGGCCAAAAATCTCCTGAACAATATGTTGAGGACTTGTTTGAAAAGTCAGACGTTCAGGCTTTTCTGCAACGACATGATGAACAAATAAGGAGAGAGGACGCCGAGACTTTGAGACATTATCTAGAAAAAGGGGAATTTGTTGTAGCACGCTATGGGCACAGAGGGTTGGAAGTAATCTGCCACTCTCTTGACCATAGCGAAGTTGAAAGCGCTCTCGACATGGCGCAACGTGATTATGAAGCTGATCAAAGAAGAGATGAGGACTTACAGATTGGGTTAGAAGAACCACAATTATTTACACCGGCAGATATTATCGATGTTCCAGTAAACGTCCGCCCCGTCAGAAGGCCGGCGAAGAAGAAAGAATAATGAATGGACCAAAATATAATCTGTCAGGGTAGCTCAGTCGGTTAGAGCGTAGCATTCATAACGCTAAGGTCGAGGGTTCGATTCCCTCCCCTGACACAACACCCTCCCCCAAAGGTGACAAAAAATTCCATGGAATGGAACTTTTTTTATTTTCCATCCACCCACACTTCCCACCTACCGGTAATATCACTCAAAAATTTTATAACCGGAATTTGTTTGCCATTTTTTTCAATTGTGTCTTCAAAAAAATATTCACTCATGGAATCCGGAATTAGTTGCTTCCCCGTGGGGTGAGACAATTCATAATACGGCAACTGTGCGCGAAACTCTTTGCTCTGCCTTAAGCTACGCACAATCTCTTGGCCCTTGCGCACCGTGGTCCTCAGGTGTCCCGTTCGAGGGACAATCATGGCGTGAGAAAAATAGTGTAGCACTACCCCCTCTTCCCGTAATCTACGAAATAATGTCTGAATAATTTCAGCACTGTCATTAATGCCTTTCAACAATACCGTTTGGTTGTACACTTGGATACCACTTTTTTGGAGCGTGCGAACAGCGGCAGTTGCTTCCTCAGTTAATTCGTGTGGGTGGTTAAAATGCACACCCATACGAATTTCCGTTCCAGCTGGTTTTACATCCCAACTATTTTTTTGAATTTCGCCAAGCATGTTTGCAAACTCAGGTGTAATCCGAAATGGGTTGTGGAGCAAAGCGCGAGTATTAATACGAATAGTTTTAAGATGAAGAATTGAACTCAAAGCCTCAAGCCGCTCTTTAAGAATTTCGTCCGGTACAATTAACGGGTCTCCTCCACTCAAAAGAATGGTACGAATACGTTTATCTTTGGTAATAAGACTAACGGCTTTGGAAAATTCTTCCGGTCCAGCATTGGTAGCAACTCCGTGCCGGAGTGTGCGTTCTTTTTCAAAACAAAAACGACAAAACGAGTGGCACGTATTGGACAATCGGATAAGCGCGATATCGGGATATTTTTGTTGGAGCAATCTATTTTCTCCGTCTAAAAAATCTTCCGGTTTCTCCCACACATTACCAAAATCAAAATCATCCTCTTCCAGTTCCTGTGGCTGGGGCAAGTGCTGAAGTGCAATTGGATCGTTAGGGTCGTTAGCGTTAATGAGAGACACTAAATACGGCGTCAAACGCATTTCATCGCGTCCGTTTTGATAATCTGAAGTAATAATTTTGTTAATTTCGTAAGAGCGCTCTTTTGAAATACTAAGATAGCGCACAAGTTTTTCGCTACCGCGAATTGTGTTAGCCAATTGCCAACGCCAATCGGTCCAATCTTTCAATTGCACACCTTCATTTTGAAACGAGGCTGGGATGTTAATTGTGTTACCCATAATTATAAAAGTGCTTCAATTTGTACATCATTTTTGCCCGTATGTCAATTGAAAAACCATTCTGTGGATAAGCAATTTGACTTTGATAAAGCCTTCCGATATACTTGGCCTAGACTTGTTCTTTTACACTTCAATTATCTAGAGCGGTGCGAGGGATTCGGCCCTACGACCACCCGGCAACCTTTTTTAAGCAAAAAGGTGCTAACTCCGACCCTAACTTTAGGGAAAGATATGTCTCGGCCTTGCGCCGGGAAACTAGCTTTTTAAAGAGGCTCTTAATTCTTTTCGTTTTGTGGGGATTAAGAGTTTTTTTATTCCAAATTTTTTGTTCGGACGATTGAATACTTTTTTTGTTCAAGAGGTATGCAACCGTCCGGGCAAAGCATTTTAACCAAGACCCGGAGAGGAGACCCAATCATGCCGTTCTACTTTTTCCCCGTCCCGCTCATCATCTTCTTCGCACTGCTCGCCTACGTATTCGTCCGTCGGCTGACCACGCCGGTGTTCATCCTTACGGACTGCCAGGACCCGAACGCGCGAATGCGCATGGAGGCGCGGTGCGCGGCCATGTTCCGCTGGTCGCGGATTCATTTCGTAGGTGTGAAGAACACGCTCGAAGCGGGCGGTTGCCTCGTTGACTTGCTTGATGCGTTGTTTGGCAAGCAAGCGATCGTACTCGTCAACGTGGCCCCGCGCAACGGTGAAGCCAAAAAGCACACGAATGGCACGCCGTTCGGGTTCTGCCGGGTCGGCAACGCGCTCGTCTTCGGGACGGTCGACGGCTACATCTTCAGCTTCCTTGAGAAAGTTCTCGAACAGAAGCTGACGGTGAATGTCTTCGACATTCCGGTCGCCGTGCGGCACCTCGGACTCAGCGCCGCCGAGCAGGAACGTGTCATCCGGACGCAATTCCGGAGCTTCGAGTTCCTGCCGCGTGTCGCCCACGCCGTTTGGCGCGGGAAGGACATCCCCGCAACCAAGTGGAGCGAAGCCCCGCCCCTGCCAGCGCGGGTGTGGTGGGTGGACTGTTTCGGCAACTGCAAGACGACTCTCCTCCCCCAGGAGGTCGGCTTCCGGCCCGAAGCAACCATACGCATCACCGTGCAGGGCCGCGAGTGCGACCTGCCCTGCTACGCTCGGCTTGCCGATATCCCTGATGGGGTGATCGGCCTGACCGTGGGCAGTTCGGGCCTCGGCAACTACCGCTGGCTCGAGATCATGAAGCAGGGCGCGAGCGCTGCCGAAGCGCTCGAGTTCACGGCGGTACCTGCCCGCCCCTCCATGGCTACGTTCGCGGTCTAGTGTTCACCCACGAGACCGCCTACCCAACCATTATACTTAAATAATTGAGCATAGTGGTTGGCGGTCTCGTAAAAAAATCCTCTGTCATTTTTTTGACGGAGGATTTTTTATTTGCCCCGCGCCAGCACGATGCAGGGCGTTGCAAAAAAAATTATATCTGATACAATCAACCTGCTTAGAACTGAATACTTACCTGGCTTATATGCTCGTACTGGGCATTGAATCATCCTGCGATGACACTTCTGTAGCTCTTGTTGATTGTTCGGACAAAGGCCATGTTATTATTGCCGAAAAAACCGCTTCGCAAATTGATGTTCACGCCAAATATGGTGGGGTGGTACCCGAAATTGCCGGTCGCATGCACGCCGAAAAAATTGTGCCGTTGATTGAATCCGTCTTCGCTGAAGCTACGACGGACAAAGGAAGTGATCTAAAAAAACCTGACGTCATCGCTGTAACTGCCGGGCCGGGCCTCATTACCGGTCTCATTGTTGGGGTTGAAGCTGCCCGAACACTCTCATATGCTTGGGATGTTCCACTCGTAGCCGTTAATCATATTGCTGGGCACATTCATTCCGTGGAGATTCGGAATTCGAAACTAGAAACTGGGGATAATTTGACTACACCCTACACCCTACACCCTACACCCTCAATACAATTTCCTGCTCTTGCACTTGTCGTCAGTGGTGGCCACACGGAGCTAATTGAAATGCAAAGCCATACCAATTTTAAAATTATTGGGCGCACAAAAGATGATGCGGCTGGCGAATGTTTTGACAAGGTTGCCAAACTACTCGGTTTCCCCTACCCGGGCGGGCCGCATATTTCTAAACAGGCACAAACCGGTAAAACAGATGCTATTCTATTTCCACGGCCCATGTTGAAAGAAGAAAATTATGAATTTAGCTTTGCCGGGTTAAAAACTGCTGCTCTGTATTGGCTACGCGATAATAAATTTGGAGCACTCGCTGATCACCCCTGGAAATTGCCAGCCGGCGTTTTTGGACAAACACCCGGAGAGCCAACCATACATGATTTTTGCGCCAGCTTTGAACAAGCGATTGTGGATGTGCTAGTTACCAAAACAGTGCGCGCGGCCGAAAAAATAAAACCAAAATCCATTATTCTAGCTGGAGGTGTAGCGGCTAATAAAAAACTTCGCGAAACTCTTCGCGAAGCGATTGCAGAGCAATTGCCACATTCAACATTACTTATTCCCGAACTTCGTTATTGCATGGACAATGGTGCCATGATTGCGGTTGCTGGATTTTACCGCGCCTTTAAAAAAGAATGGACGGCGTGCACACAAGTACCGGTTAACCCCAACTGGCGAGTTGACCACACTATATAATAGATTTAAGCTCATTTTTTACCGCCACCTCATCCCCAATAGATAAGCTGGTCTTTATTTTTTTAGGGCCCACTTTAAGATACACGCGTCTGTCACCGGGATACTTAGCCAAGACTGCCTTAATCGCATCCGCATGCTGTTTGAGTTGTTCGCTCGTTACCGCAATTTCAACACCATGTTCACCTTCAAGCGAAGCGGCTACAGTTGGTTCCACATATTGTCTAATAGACGAGCCACCGCCACGATTGATGGCCATTTGTTGCCTTAAAAAGCCAACATTGTCTTTGGTGATGGCATACGCTTTTTCTACCACCAGTTTATCATCACCCGCGTCTTCCGAAGTGCGCCCCACCACACACACTGGTGAACCTTCTACCCACACATCCTTAGTAGATTCGTACGTTCGCGGAAAAATCAACAGCTCCAAACGATGCGTAGTATCTTGAACGGTCGCAAACATCATAGGCTGGCCACTGCGAGTAATTTTCTTTTTGGTATTTTCAATAATACCACCAATAACCACCCATTCATTACGTCCATGAGCCTCAAGTTCATTGAGCGGAGTTAATACCGACTCAAGTGATTTTTGAAATTCCGCAAACGGATGCGCCGTAACATACACGCCCAAAAGTTCTTTTTCCCATTTTACTTTATCCTCGGGCGCGGCCGGCTGGGCCGAAGCCAAACGAACTTTGGTAGTACCGCCTGTCATGGCGCCAAACAAAGATGTTTGCTTAGTTGTCTTATGCTCTTGGCAATCGCGCACAAAGGCTAATAAATTATCAATATTACCCAAGAGCACGCCACGATCGTGTCCAAACCTATCTAAGGCGCCGCACTTAATTAAACTTTCTAATGATTTTTTATTTAAATCTTTATCTTGCACTCGACTTAAAAAATTTTCCAAATTTTCAAACTGACCATGCTCTTTGCGCTCTCGATAAATTACTTCGGCAATATGCTCGCCCAAATTTTTAATGCCATTGAGACCGAATCGGATGTGGGCGCCCGACGAGACCTCTCCCTGGCCTCTCCTTTGCGAAGGAGAGGCGGCGATGTCCTCCCTCGCCTCCGCAGAGGAGAGGGTGGGGGGAGAGGTCTGGCTCGTCACCATGGCAAAATTTTTAAAACTTTCGTTGATATCCGGCGGCAACACCTCTATCCCCATGCGTTCACATTCACTAATAATTGGTGGCACTTTATCAATATCGCCGCTTTCGGCAATGAGTACCGCCGTCATATACTGAATGGGAAAATTGGCTTTAAGATAGGCGGTTTGGTATGCCACCACACCATAACTCGCGGCATGCGCTTTGTTAAAGCCATACGCCGCAAACGGCTCAATTAATTCCCACAAACGATGAATTTTAAGATCAGCCAGCTTACCAATTTCTCGGCAGCCTTTAAAAAATCGTTCCTTTTGCTTAGCCATTTCGGCGGGGATTTTTTTACCCATGGCTTTACGGAATTTGTCGGCATCTTCCCAATTGTACCCTGCCAAATTAATGGCAGTTAACAGCACATCATCCTGGTACACAATAAGGCCAAGCGACTGGTCCAAATAATCTTTCATGCGCGGATCAAGATATTCAATAAGCTCGGGGTGGTTTTTACGGCGAATGTATTCTGGAATCTGGTCCATTGGGCCGGGGCGAAACAAAGCCACCATGGCCATAATATCAAAAATGGTCGTTGGTTTCAGTTCTTTAAGGTAGCGCGTCATGCCGGAACCAGAAAGTTGAAACACACCAATGGTCTCACCACGCGCGAGCATGTTATACGTTTTAGTATCATCCCAGGGCTGCAAATTGTGAATATCAATTTTTTTGCCCGTAGTTTTTTCTACAATTTCTACCGCATGTCCCAAAATAGACAGGTTGCGGATACCCAAAAAATCCATTTTTAAAAGACCAGCCGCTTCTACCGAATGCATTTCGTATTGCGTAATAATTTTATCCCCGCCCGTTTCTTTTTGAATAGGGGTAAAATTGGTGAGCGGCGTTGGAGAAATAACAACACCCGCCGCATGAATGGAGGTATGGCGCGCACACCCTTCAATTTTTTGAGCTAAATCTATTAAGCGTTTTACCTGCGCATTTTTTTTGTACAATTCTTTAAGATCCGGTTCAAGATCAAGCGCCTTGGCAATCGTCATTTGGAACCCCTGCGCTCCAAACGGAATTAATTTGGATACTTGATCGCAAAACGAATAGCTGTACCCGAGCGCTCGGCCAACGTCGCGAATGCTGCCGCGAGCGGCCATGGTTCCAAACGTAATAATTTGGGCCACTTTGTCGGCGCCATATTTTTGTGTTACATACGCAATCATGTCATCCCGGCGATCGTCGGCAAAGTCCGCATCAATATCCGGCGGGCTAGGACGAAATGGATTAAGAAAGCGTTCAAACGGTAATTTAAAATGAAGTGGGTTAACACTCGTTATACCCATGGCGTACGAAACAATCGAACCAGCCCCAGAACCACGAGTGGTCTCAATAATATCGTGGGTACGGGCATATTGTACGTAATCGGCCACCACCAAAAAATACGGCGAGTACCCTTTTTTAGCAATAATATCGAGCTCATATTCAACGCGCGCTCTTACATCGTCGGTTATTTCGGTTAAGAGCGGTAAACGGCGATACACTTCGGCCCGTAAATGTTGGTTAGCATTGAGCCCAACCGGAATATCAATTGCTGGGAAATGCCATTCGTTAAGTTTTAATTTAACTTCTATTCTATCGGCAATTTTAACTGTGTTGGTTATTGCTTCTGGAATATGTTTAAAACGCGCCGCCATATCTTTGCCCGAAGCAAGCGACAAATCAACCCCTACCATGGTGGGGCGGTTTGGTTCATCAATGGTGCGGCCGGCCTCAATACACGTTAAAATATCCTGGGCTTCATCGTCTTTGGGCTCAAGATAATGTACATCGCGAGTAACCACGAGTGGAATGCCGGTTTCTTTGGAAATAGTTACCAGCTGGGCGTTTACTTCAATTTGACCTGACAAGTCGGGCAGATCATTTAATTCAAGAAAAAAATTGTTGGTACCAAAAATCTCGTTATACTCGAGTGCTGCCTCTTTGGCCTTAGGCAAATTATTTTCTTTTTTTATGAGACTCGAAATTTCGCCTGCCAAACATCCCGAAAGCGCAATTAAGCCTTCGTGGAATGCGCGTAAACTTTGTTTATCCACCAATGGCACCGAGCCGCGCGTATTTTCTCTGCCCGTAATTTGGGCTCGAGAAACTAGTTTCATAATATTGGTATACCCAATATTATTTTCCGCCAAAAGTACCAGATGATAATATTTATGATCGGAAATATTTTTGTCTTCCAAAGCATATGGAGTCACGCACACCTCTACCCCAATAATTGGTTTAACGCCGGCACGTTCACAGGCTTCATAAAATTCAATCGCGCCGTACAAATTGTTGTGGTCGGTTAAGGCAATTGCCTTCATCCCATGTTTTTTGGCAGCGCTTACCAGCTCATCAATTTTAGGGATGGCATCAAGCAGTGAATAATGACTGTGAACGTGCAAGTGTACAAATTCCATAAACTAAAAAAATGAACGCCTGCCCCGCACCGTCCGCCTTGGCGGGCTGGTGCTGGGGTGAAGGTGAACAAAATCCATAGCATTTATTGCCCTATCTTACCTTACTCGCTCTATAAAATCAACCGTTAAAAAACTCCCCCGAGAAAGGAGAGTTTTTAAAGAATGCAGAACTATTTAAGGCGGATGGAATAGAGTAATTTTTCAAAATCTTGACGGCTAAAGTTGCCCTCGGTGGTAGCAAATATTGCTAGCGGCGGGCGCTTGAGATAGCCCGGTTCCACAATGGCCGCATAATGGTTTACCTTAAGCCAATCTACAGCCGGAGTATACGGAGCTAACACTTTTTTAAAATAATCGGCGGTCGGGAGAAACGTAATTGCTTTACCATAGCCGGTGCGGAATATTTTATCCGTTACGAGTGGCGTACTTGTCGGCTCCTCAACAAATATTTCTACAACAGAGGACCAATCTTCTTGGACATTCCCCACCAAAATATAATGTCCACTCTCTGGGGAACCACTGCACCGCGCAAAAGGGTTTTTGGCAAAATCGCAAGGCGTAAAACCATCCACTTCATCCACAATGGCACTTTGTGGTAATTGAAACGACAATTTAAGATCTTTTGTGTAGACATTTTGAAGAGAAGTCGGGACGGAAAGCGTTACTGATTGAACAGCTGTTTTAGGCACGATTGCCACACTCGAGGAAACATTGGATACATTATTTGGAAGAGTATCCGAAGATATGCCACCACTTATAGCACCACCATTTTGGGCGCTACTAAACGGCCACAAACTACCAAGCGAACAACCAGCTCCGGTTAAAAGTAACCCCGCCACCAATAAACCAATAATCGACAATTTTTTCATATCTTTATAGCTACAAGTAGTTAGATTTTGATAGTAGCCAAAAAAATGCAAGGCGTCAAGCCCTAAGCGGGTTCGCCACACAATTAAAAAAGCCCTCGAAACAAGGGCTTAATGTATACTGGTGTTATCGACTTCTTACTTTAGCACTCACTTTTTTTAACTTTTTAGCAGTGGCCTCCACAGCTTTTTCTACTGCGAGTTTCGCGGCGCTATCAAACTTGTCCGTTCCCTCGCTCACCCATTCTTTAGCTTTTTTGGTAACTGCTCGTTTTACAAAACCACCCACTCCTTCAGTAGCCATTGTCATCAGCCCCGAAATATCTTCTACCTTTCCGCGAATGTAGTTAATAGTATCGGTGAGTGCTTGGAGGCGCATTCTAAACTCTTCTACAATGCGGTTGGCGTTACGCACCAAACGCATAACATAATACAACAGCCAACACAAAAATACCGTTATCCACACAATACAAAACGAAATAACCAGATATAAAATATCTTTAGAATTTTCAATAAACATATCCACTCCTTAAATTAAAAATTAAACACTGGTGGCTGGATTATTTGGCGCCATGGGACCATTGGCAGATGGGGTGGCGAAAGCTAAATAAAAAATAATAAAAATATTTACAAGCGGAAGGAGCATAAGAAGACCAAGCCATTTAGAAAAATGCAACCGTTCCGAAATTTTCATCCATACAACAATCATGAATACCATGTTTACGAGCGGGATAATTAAAAGAAGAATTGCCCAGTACGTTATGCCGGCCATTTTAAGCAGTAAAAAAATATTAACAAGTGGGATAAACGCGAGCCACGGGTTTTCTACCTTTAATTTTTTGGCCATTTCCATAATGGCATAGCACACCACAATGTAGCCAACTATTCCGACTCCTCTAAAAACAAAATCCATATGAAATGATGTTTAATAAATCTGTTATTAGTATAACACATTTTCTGTCCACAACCAAGACGACTTAATAAAAAAACAAAATTATAAGTTTTTAGCAAGCATACAAATAAAATCTGGTGGTTTTTTGGTTACTACTTTTGCATAAAAATTTTTCTGCAAATCTGCTTCCGACAAAATACTATATCCATTTTTTAAATAAAATTTAATTGCCCAATTAGCTTTTTTAACTGATTCTAAGACAACAATTTTGGCATTTATTTTTTTAGCTTCACCCTCAACGGCTTTTAAAAGCTCCGTTCCATACCCCCGTCTTTGCTCTCCAATTCGCACCCAAAAAAAAGACACCCAAACAATATCATCATTCTTAATTTCATAAACAATATGACCGACAATTTTATTTCCATCTTTTAAAATTAGTTGAGACGAAGTTTTTTCAAACTCTATTAAATCTTCGATTTTTAAATTTCCTAATTTAATCATCTTTGCCTCCTGCGGGGTACATACTGCCCAAAAAGGCGCGTCAGCCTCATTGTCCATTTTTACAATTCCTTCATATTCTTGACGATCCGGCTTTAGAATTCGCCAAGATTTTTTCAAAAAGCTTTTACCAACCACTACCCCAATCACACTCCCTATAATCGCCCCCGCCACAAAATCGGAGAGCCAATGAATGTTGGTGGAAACACCAACGCCGATATACAAGGCGTATACCACCGAGAAAAACCTAATCCACTTATTTTTAGGAAACAAGATAAACAGAGTGATAGCCATCGCAAATGCCACCGTGGTATGCGTGGACGGCCAGCCCCAAAATACTCCCCCGCGCCAAAAACCAAATCTAAAACCAAGACTGTTGTCTATGAGCGCGCCCCGAAGTGGCGGTTGAATCCGGCCAGTAAAAGCTTTGTAGAAACCCGAGATTAAAAACCCAAGAATTGCCGCTTGCCCCAAGGCTAAAGCCACCCGGATTTGAGCGATATTTTTTTGCATTTTTCCCCAGGCATATACAACAAACGGAGCCACAAACGGTACCATACCACCTACCACGGCTGCCGGGAACAAAATTGATTGGAGCGGCGCCGACCGCGTATGTGTAAAATACCACCAATCAAACCCACTTATAGCCAGGCCGTACGTGAAAACAATTGCCAGCACATGCCACGGGATTTTTTTGAAGCTAAATGACCGGCCGAGATTTTTTATAAGTTGTGAAAAAAAATGTATCATCTAAATTAAGATGCTAATCAGTTTAATTTCCATAAAGCAAAATTAAGCACGGCGGCAAAACTCACCCACGCGATATATGGTATAAGCAAGTACGCGGCGGATTTAGAAATTTTATAAAACGCAACCATGGTGCCTATAATTGCGAACCACAAAAAAATAATTTCCACCAAGGCTGCGCCTGGGCTGTGAAGACCAAAAAACAAGATCGACCACAGTGTATTAAGACCCAACTGAAGGGCAAAGACGATAATAGCCAGCCTCTGATCGGCCCCGTTTACTTTTTGGAAGAAACTTTTGAGCGGGTGGGCAAAAGAAAAGTTGTTAATTACTCCACGCATGGTAGTGGGGCGACTATACACCAAGTACAGGGCTACCCCCATGAGTAAAAATAGTGTGGTCCACACTGGCCCAAATACCCAAGCGGGCGGATTAAACGAAGGCTTAACAAGCCCTGCATACCACGTGGTAATGGACGGCGTGGTAAACAGCGAACCAATAACACCGGCCAACTCAGAAGCCACAATACACGCCACGAGCGTGAGAATATTTTTTGTTTTCATAATATAAAAATAATGCCACTATTTACAGTGGCATTATACGCTTTTTTAAAAATATTGTCATTTAACTGACAATATACAGAAAGTCTGCTACAGTACAAGTGTAGGTGGTACTTAAGCCGCCGCAATTACTTGCGCGTATGAAAACCACACACACCAAAAAACGAACGTATTTGGTTCGTTTCAAAATTTATATTCCGGTTATACTGGCGATGCTTGCAACCTCCCCAAGCTTGGCACAAGCCCAAACATACACTGTAACGAATCTTTTTTCCGCCCTCTTAACTAATTCCGGCAGTAGTTCGGTTCTGCCTATTTTAGCGGATGCCACCGATCCAAGTGAACATGGACTGACACCAGCTTTAAAGGTAAACCAGCCAAATGCACTTTGCCCAAAACTATTGAATGTTGTTAACCCATCCATTGCCCTTCCTACCAACTCCTCTATTAGGCAAATACAAGCCTTGTTTAACGATACTCCACTGCCCTTGATTGACGACAGAGGAAAAATTATTGAAGAAGCACATAGCTATGGATCGACCATCTCTTTTTGGCGGCCGCTTTTTTCGGTTCAGCCAATTCCGGCCGGCACCGGAGTGCTAACGATAAAAGGATACGACGCCGGGCACGCGCTTGTTGCGACCGTTAATATCCCTAATTTAGAGGTTGCCAAATCACCTGCCGCAGTTGCCGCAAGTGATCTCGCCGAGCTTACACACCCGCGCCTTTACTTAACACCCGAGCGCCTAGCCGCAGCCAAAGCGCGCAGTAATGATGACCCCGCGGCAAAACGATTTTGGGGGCAGAACGGGATCGGCGCGTTTTTGGATGCTCTTAAAGTAAGCCCAGATCCAGAGGCAAAAGAATTTGTACACTATATTTGGGATCCGGAAGATTATATTCCGGCTTTATCATTATGTTACCAACTTAAAAAAGATACTGACCCTACGACCGCCGCCATGTGCGCGGACGCTGCTAAACGCATGACGCTCAAAATGGCGGCCGATTATGCAAGCGGGGTCCGGAGTTTTGCACGCGATACCGGGTATGACATTCGCTTTGGATTACGCAATCTGATGCTGAGCTACGATTGGCTGTATACACAATATTCACCGACCGAACGAACACAAATAGTTGATGTGGCCACCAAATGGGTAGACTGGTACACCAACAACCCCGGCTACTCTTCTACCAATCCAATGAATAATTATTACGCCGGATATTTGCAAGGTCTCACCCTCACCGCGCTTGGGACCGCAGGCGACAACAACGCTACTGACAGATTACTTGCCCTGCTCCGGAGTAAGCTAGCGAGCGAAGTTTCCATTCTCAATCAACGTGCGTGCGGCGACTGGCCGGAGGGCTGGAGCTATGGACCGTACACACTTATTGAATATACGCTCGTAAACCAAACCCTTAAGGACGTGGGCGAAAACTGGGACGCGAGTTTTGATTTTCTCAAGCCAATCGCACGCGGTTTAACCTACCAAGTAACACCTGATTTTAGCCAAACAATTTCTTTTGGCGGCTACGCAGGCAATTTGCCGCATAAAACTTCACCGGCCTTGCTGGCGGTTTTAAGCGGCGCCACTGGCGAAAGCGCGGCCGCGTCACGCTTGTATCAAAAAATGCTGGCGAATTCCAAAAATGACTGGTCTGAATCGCGCGGCAATACCATGTACGAGATGATCTTTGGAAATTTTACGCAGCAGGCAAATGTGAATGGGTGGCCGCTGTCGCATCTAAATCCTGGCACCGGACGATTTTTCTCACTCTCATCACTAAGCGATACCGGAGCCTACCAAGTAATTACCGAAAATACTAACGCGCACTTTGACCACTACGGCTATTCTAACGGCGATGTGCGATTGTACCGTGGTACCACCTGTCTCCTTTGCCCATCGGCTTACCGCGGCGATAATTTTGATGGCGAAGCGTCCACCCCTGCTTTTTCCACCTATCTTGTAAACGGCAAAGTACAGTCACAGAATCGCAACAATCAAATATTGTTTACCGCCGAAAACGGAACCTGGTCTGCCATCGGTATGCGCCTAGAATCTTCTTGGGCAATTGGGCGTTATGATGAAAATTACATCGACGCGCGTAACCCACTCAATTATCTTATCCGTGAAGTGGTGCATATTCGCCCAGGTACCGTGATTGTGCGCGATTTGCATGAGCGTCGACACAACACCGACACTCTGGTTGCCAACTGGCACTTGGGATCGAGCGCGGCGGTACAAACCGTGAACGTAAATCAATATAAAATAGACAACCTCAACATTAGTACGTTCTACCCTACTGGTGTTAAAACAACGTTTGCAAATGATAAAGACGGCGGTGGCAACCGCGTGGGCACTCTGATGCAACAAAATCTGCCGAGCAGCGCCGAAGCAATGGAAATGATTACGGTATTTTCCGAAAGCGTAACTGGGGTGAGTTATAGCGGCGGACAGTTGCGCCTGAGCGACAACACCTGTGTAACGTTTGCGAGTGGCAAAGTGAGCGTGCATACCTGTGGCAGCACACCAGCCACCACCCCGACACCAACTCCCACCCCTCCAATTATTGAGCCAGCCCCAACTCCCACCCCCGTACCCGCTCCAACACCTGCACCAAACACAATTCCAAAACCTATACCATTACCAGTTCCGCCCCCTTCTCTAAATGTAACCAACTCTCTTAGCGGCATTGTTAAAGCAGGTGTTAATTTGCTCGCTGATCCTTATTTTGAAAAAAGCGCGTCCGGTTTTTTTGCCCAAGACACGACTGATTTTGCTGTTCGCACTACCACTCGCCAACTATACGGTGCGGGTAGTTTGCGCATCAAACTTAATTCCAACGGCAACCATATTTGGTGGCGACAAACCGCGAAAAATATGCTTGCCTACGGTGGCTCGCTACAACTCATTACCAGCGTTCGCCCCGACCTTCAAAGCAACACGCCTCTACGCGTCTGCGCCGCCGTGTACTATGCCGATGGTGGGTTTGTAAAGCAATGCACCACTCCATCCAAAACTAAAAACCGCATCTCGCGCGTAGTGGCAACCCTCAAAATCGACGCCAAGCGGACGCTTCAAAAAATCTGCGTACTTCTCTACAACGATGGCCCCGGCCCGGTTGTATACACCTTAGACAATGTTTCGTTAAAATTAAATATTTTTAAACCAACAAATTAGTTACCAACTTTACCATCACGTCTTTTTCTTTGGGGTCACTTTCGGCAATTAAAAGTGCAAGCGCCACCAGGGCGGTGTCGGAAATTTTTCGCTCGCCGGTTTTGCGCCAGAGATATTTGTTGCGTTCCAAAAAATATACAAACAAAAGCGAGCCGATGCGCTTGTTGCCATCGTTAAACGGATGATCTTTGATTACCAAATACAATAAGTTAGATGCTTTTTCTTCGAGCGTCGCATACAGCTCGGTGCCGCCAAAGGTTTGATAAAGCGCTCCCAAAATACTTTTGAATTTCTCTCCATATTCGTTACCAAACAAATCGCCTGCCTGGCTTTTTTCCATGAGCATGGTTTTGGTTTGGTCAATGAGCGACCGAGCGTTTTCATACGTCAACTGTACGCGCGGTTTTTTTACACGCTGGAGTTTTAATTCATTTTTATCATATTGATACAACAGCGTCAGTGAATTGGTATAATCCTGAATCACGCTGAGTAGTTCTTCGGTTTGGCCTTGAAGGCCGGGACGATGAGATTTTTCGCGGATAAACGCGACAGCCTTTTGTAAATCCACAAGACGCGCTTGCTGTTCTTGGAGACGCTTTTGGTTTATTGTGTAGCCTTCCACCAGATGCCTACGCAAAACACCCGTGGCCCAGATGCGGAATTGGGTGGCGCGCTTGGAATTTACTCTATAACCAAGTGAGATAGCGACGTCCAAATCATAAAAATTGACCGGCCTATCAGAATTAGGAATGTGCATTTTTTGCACATTGCTTTTTTTGCTCAATTCACCGGATAAAAAAATATTGCGCAAATGTTTAGTAACCACGCTGCGCTCAATTTCAAAGAGATCTGAAAGCTGTTTTTGGTTTAACCACAGGGTTTCTTTGTTCAGCCGGACCTCAAGCATGGGTGTCTTATCAACGCCTTTGTAGATTATCACCTCTCCCCTGTTGGGGGTCGGTTGTATTTTCTTAATTTTCTTAGGCATAAAAATAACACCCTAGTGGTGTTATTATACGCTTTTACTACTAGATTGTCACATAAATATTCCACCGCTTCGCCCCCGAGCATATGGGCTCCGACCGAACTGGCCCGGGCGAGGACGAGTGTTGCGTAGCACGTGCGAAATGCGACTTTGCACCTTTGAGCACGAACGAGACGAGCCCGTGGCAGTTCGAGGAGGGGCACATCCGCTCGGCACTTTTTTTGCATACTTTTTTCCGTGTGAAAAAAAGTATGGCCCGCGCAGCGAAACGTTACGCAAAATAGCAACAGGGCAACAAAATTGGTCTTACTTTTATGGTGTAGTTACACTAAACGTAAACTTATACTCACCCGGCAAAATAGTTTTGTTTAGTTCTTTGTCAGGAACTACGCCAGTTAGTTCAATTACTCTACCAAAATTAGTAACGGCAACAGGCTCGCCTAATTTTAAAGATTGCTCATATATACCACCAATACTTGCTACTTGTGCCCTTATTTCCACCGTCCCAGCCCACACACACTGCGCGTCTTTGGGGCAACGGCTGTCTTGCGCTACCTCCAGCGGAGTTATGGATACGCCGAGATTGGAGTAGGTTTGATATTTCGGGGCATCGGGGGTGGGGGTTGGAGTCAGAGTAATCGGCGCTTTTGTACAGCCGATGCCGAGGAGGGTGATGGCAGTGAGGAGGTAAAAGATTTTTTTCATAATATTAATGATGATTTAAAATTTTTAACATTTTGTAACATAAAAAATGATACTATAATGTGCTCACCCTAAATTAACTAATTTTTGATTATTAAGGTTAGCTTCGTCAATAATATCCTGCAAAAAGATAGTGTTGCTAGCATACGCGTACGTAATAGCATTTCTTGCGTGAGTAAAATTTAATTCTAACAACTTATTGTCGTGCTCTATATTGCCAAAAAGCGTTTTTCTTTTTATTTGTCCAATATGCGGCGGGTTACGCGGATTGGTTGCAATTATTAAAATGTCTGGCGTCATAGCAAACTGATGTGTGCGTTGCAAGAAACTTGGACCATAAAAAAACTTACCCGCCCACTCCGGAAAAAGCTCAATCACTGGATTATCAGAAGTAATAAATTTTTTATTTGATTTAGAGATATACACAAGCCATTCCTTACCAAACAAAAGGTTTTTGAAGCCCTCCATTTCCCCTATCAAGTGCAGGTGAGGTGTGTTCCCAATTTCAATGTTATATTGTTCACCCTGCACAAATCCAACCACGTCTTTTCTTTGTTGTTCCGATAATTTTTCCCCCGTGTCTTTCTCATATTGATCGAAAAACTTATGAATATGTGGCGACCCAAATTTAATTTTTGTAATTTGTTTAATCATTTGTTCGCTCGTTTGTTGGATTTGTTTACGCATGTACGGGCCTCTCAAATACTGAAGCGACATAAAAGTTGCTACGAGCATTTTATCATTTTCTGTAATTTGTTCAAAGTTCAAAAATTTTTTTGCGATACTATCATAAACTTTTGAAATATCAGATTCAATTCGTTGAAATTCTTTCTCTAAAACCTGACTTACATCATCCGGCTGGTTGTTTGAACTATAAAAATATTCTTCATTACAAACACTTTTTGGAGATCTTGAGGCCACAACTTTTCTTCTTGCGCAATCTAATATTTCTAGTTTGCCTTCTTCGTTGATAAATTTTTTTAAATAAAATTGTGGTACGTAATGCTGATTTTTTGTAATTAGTTCTGTATTATCCATAATTTGAGACAGTGCTAATAAACCTCCCCACCTCTTTATCCAGCCACACATGCCGAGGGCTAAGGGGGCGCTTGAGAACGAGGCCATCGAGGGTGGTGGCGCGGCTGAGGGCGACGTAGAGTTGGCCGGGGGAAAAGGTGCCGCTGCCGATGTCCACGATGACACGTTCAAAGGTTTTGCCTTGGCTTTTGTGAATGGTAACGGCCCAGGCCAGGCGGAGGGGATACTGCAAAAACGAACCCACGGTTTTGGACTCAATTTGTTTGGCCTTTTCGTTAAAACTAAATTGATAAATATCCCATTGATGCTGATTAACCTGCACCGTATCCCCTGTTTCCAACTCTATAAGGAGAGAATCGGTTCCGCCATTGGCGCGCTCGCTACTGTCTATGCCAACAATTTCGCCAATGGTGCCGTTGATCCAGCGGCCTTGGCTGTCGTTATTCAGCATCATTACTTGCGTCCCCACTTTTACGCGCAAATCCACATCCGTGGGCAAATATTTATTATCAAACTTGCCTTCGATACTGCCGCGGTACACCCGCTCCTCGCCCTGGAGGCGCTCCACTTCTTTGGCGTTAATTTCATCGGCCAAACGGTTGGTGGTGGTGAGAGTGATATAAAGTTCGCCATCGGGTGAAACAAACTGTGGATTGTGGCGTTTGTTAAGCGCCGCGAATTCGGCGGCTCCGGCGGTGTTGTTACGAATGGCGTTGAGGAGGGCAATAAAATTACTGTCGCTTTGACGATAAATTTTTTGGAGTTCAATAAATTCCATTTTAAAATCGCCGTTTCGGCTATTGTTATTCCGAGCGAGGTCGCCTGAGGCGACCGACGAGGTCTCGCGATCCCTCTTAGGGGAATCACTGTCCGTTGTTTTGTGAGCCAGAGATTTCTCCTGTGGCGTCGAAATGACAGTGGGTGTGGTCGGAATGACAGCGTTGAACAACGATTGTTGCGGCGGAGAAATAACGTGCGCGGAAAAAAAATATGGGCTTTGGTAGTGCTCGGCAAATGCTTTACTTTCGTCGCTGGTGGTTACAGGCGGGAGTTGATACAAGTCGCCGATAAAAATCATTTGCACGCCGCCGAATGGTTTTTTACGGCTGGGGCCGTGAAGACGTAAGAATAAATCCACGCAATCCAGGAGGTCGGCGCGCACCATAGAAATTTCATCAATTACAATAGCATCGAGTTTGCTATAGATAGTATCGCCCGGCGCCACTTTAATTTTTTTTACTTTAGCCTTGGTAATGTCCGGCTTAAAATGAAAAAAAGAGTGGATGGTTTGTCCACTAATATTAACGGCCGCGACGCCGGTGGGGGCCAGGACCACCACGTTCTTTTTGGTATGTTTACGAAAATACGTAAGCAATGTGGATTTGCCCGTGCCGGCCCGGCCGGTTATGAACACATTACGACTGGTATCCTCCATTAGTTCCAGCGCTTGTGTAAAGATGAGGTTAAAATCGAGTTTGGGAGGCATCACAGAGCGATAACGTTTTTTTAACTTCGCACTTCGGCACCGCATTTTTCTTTAAGAATTTTTTCCACTTTTTTCTGGGCCGCGTCTACTTCGGCAGTCGTAAGCGTTTTTTCAGGGCTGGCATAGGTAAGATGATATGCCATACTCTTGTAACCCTCGCCTATCCCCTTGCCCTCAAACACATCAAAGAGTTCTATTTTTTTAAGAAGTGGGTCGACATTGGTGAGTGCCACTAAAATCTCCGCGTGAGTAATTTCTTTTTTAATCACAAAAGCCAAATCACGGATAACTTCGGGGAATTCCGAAAGGGAATTATAGTTAGTGCTGGAGGAACCAACTGTATTCATTTCTGATAGTTGTGCTAAATTAAGCGAGAAAACGCCAACCCGATTATCGATTCCATAGGTAGCGCTCACATTGGGATGGAGTTCATAAATACGGCCAACAATAGTATCACCAATTTTAAGCCATGTAGTGCGAGTTGGATGCTGCCACGAATGCAGCGGCCGCGCATCGGCTGGGGCAAATTGAAATTGAACACCAAGTTTATTGGCCAATATTTCGGCAATACCACGCACTTCCCAAAATGGCGTAGTATTTTTTTTGTGTACGTACATGGCGGTAAGGTAAACATCCTGGCGTGGTAACAATTCATCGCCATTGGTATCTACCCTGGCCCCCGCTTCATCGCTATGAAATACTTTTCCGATTTCAAATAATTTCAAACCATATACATTGCTAATGTTGCTGGCAATATTCTCGAGTAGATTTGGTAACAAATTACGCCTAATATAGGGTTTCTCTTTAGAAATAGGATTGTCGAGCTCCAAGTATCTACTTACATCATCACCGAGTTTAGCAATTTGCGTGCCGCTTACAAACGAATAATTATACGCTTCGGTGTACGACAGCTCTTTTACCATCGTTTCGGCAACCGTTCGCTCCAGCGCTCGGAGTTTGTTTGTTTCTGGTGGAGTGATGGTAAATGATGGTAAGGTGGCCGGGATATTCTCATAGCCAAAAATACGCGCTACTTCTTCTACTACATCTTCGGCAATAGCAATATCTTTGGTAGCGCGCCAGGTAGGAATTTTAACTGATAAAAACTTTTTCTTTTCTATTATCGTAAACCCTAGTTTAGTAAGAATGGAGATAATAGTTTTGACGGGAATTTCTACGCCTAATTTTTTGCCAAAAAATTCGGTTGGAATTTCCAGAGGACCCACAAATAACCGTGGTTTGCCTTCGCTCACCACTTTGCTCGCCACTTTGGCGCCGGGGCAACACTCCAAAACCAATTCCACGGCACGCTTAAGAGCGGCCTCGCACATATTGGGGTCCAAACTTTTTTCAAACCGAGCGGATGAATCTGTGCGGAGGCTGAGCTTAGTAGAAGTTTTACGCGTGGTCGCGGCGTCAAAATTAGCAGATTCAAAAACAATCGTCGTTGTATTATTTTCAATACCACTTTCCAGACCCCCCATTACACCAGCCAAAGCCACGGCCTTTTCCTCGGTTGCAATTACCAACATGGAAGAATCAAGATTGTGTGTTTTTTCATCAAGCGTTATAAACTCTTCGCCATCTTTCGCCCGCCTCACCACAATATTCGCTTTTGTTAATTGTTCTTTGTTCTTTGTTAATTGTCTCGCGTCGAACGCATGCATCGGCTGACCTAAATCCAACATTACATAATTGGTGATGTCCACAATATTATTGATGGGGCGAAGCCCTGCAGCGCTAAGACACTCCTTGAGCCACGCGGGAGATTCTGCAACTTTTATACCGCTCATAGCGACTGCCATGTACTTCGGACACAATTTTGTATCCTCAACTTCAACTTTAATTTTTATTTCCTTATCTCCATTTATCTCTTTCACTTTATACGCCTCTACTTCCCTATTAAACAACGCTGCCACCTCCCGCGCCATACCATAATGCCCCCACAGATCGGGACGGTTGGAGAGGGATTTGTTGTCAATTTCTAAGATAGCATCGTTTAAACCCAGTGCCTCAGCGAGCGGTGCGCCAGGCTTGGAGGAAACATTTTTTAAATCAACAATTTCTTTTTCTTCTCTCTTGGGGAACATGCCAATGAGACCAATTTCGTCGGCTCCACAAATCATCCCAAACGATTCCACGCCGCGAATGGCAGTTGGTTTTAATTCCACCAAGTCACCTTCCCCGTGCCATTTTACTTTAGCGCCGACTTTGGCGACAGCCGTGAGCATTCCTTCAGTAACATTACTACCACCACACACAATGACAACAGTTTCGCCTATATCAACTTTACACACTTTAAGTTTGTCAGCGTTAGGGTGTTTTTCACAACTCAAAACTTTGCCAACTACCACACCATCGAGACCGGCACCTTGCACGTCTACTTTTTCTACTTCAACGGTGGCCAATTTTAACTTTTCTGCGACTTCTTCGGCAGTGGTTGAATCGGGAAGTTTAACGTATTGTTTGAGCCAGTTGAAACTTAAAAACATATTGACGAAAGAAATTACATTTTATTCCGCGCTGCAAAGGCAAAATAATACAGATATTTTTCGAGTGACTCCGGGGTGCTGCCGTATTCCTTGTTACCATAAAACGTATCGGCACAGACTTCTCGCAAACGAGCGATTTCTCTCAATCTCCTCCCCTTCCAACGCGAATCGGACAAAGTCAAATCAATTAATTCAAAAGCGCGCACTAGAGAATTTTCCATCCGTGCTTTATTGCCGCTTCGTAAGTTGGTGCTCGCCCGACCCACTTCGCTACCGATATTTCCCATTTGTTCACAAAGAGTCAAAGTGTGCCAACGTCCAGCGGCTAAATTTTTATGTTGCGGCTCATTCATAGTCGCTAACAAATTTCTTTACGATTGCTAAAATTTGATTCCTGATCTCTTCGCTCTCCACATTTCTTGAGCGGTTATTTTGCCGTGGTCGAATGTTTATCATAGAGTCAAATTCAATAAATTGATCGCCAATACTTTCGGGATACAAATTTATACCCCACAAATTTTCCTGCTTTGAGCCGCGCTCCAGTAGAAAAGCTTCTTCATCGGCATGCATTTCGCCACCAATGGCCATTATCCCTTTTTCCAAGTCAATCACTGCTTTTACCATATCGCCAAATCGTTCTTCGGCAATGGTTTTGAGCCCATCTCGAGTAATTGATTCAGTAATAAGTAGGATTTGTTCGTCCATACTAGAATTGTTCTAAAAATCTCATATTCCCGCTCTCCATCAAACGAATATCCTCAATGCCATATTTTAGCATCGCGAGCCTTGTTAAACCAAAACCAAACGCGAACCCTTGGTATTCTTTGGGGTCAATACCACCTTCTTTAAGGACGTTTGGATGAATTAACCCAGCACCTAAAATTTCCAACCAACCAGAGTTCTTACATACTTTACAGCCCGTACCTTTACATAAAAAGCAGGTGACCTCGCCGTTTACTCCTGGCTCTACAAATGGATAATACTTGGGTCTAAGACGCAACTTAGTTTCCGGCCCGTATAGATGCTTAACAAGGGTTTCCATGGTGCCTTTGAGATGACTCATGTTTATCCCTTTGTCAATTACGATTGCCTGGAACTGATAAAAAGTATGCTCGTGACGCGCATCGGTGGCTTCATTGCGAAAACATTTACCGGAGTGAACCACACGAAGTGGGGCACCATATTTTTGTTTAATGCGAACATCCGCCGACGAGGTATGTGTGCGCATCAGCCAGTTCATATGGCCTTTGATGTAAAGCGTATCCTGCATGTCCCGAGCGGGGTGTGTTTCGGGAATATTAAGAGCAGTAAAGTTATAATAATCGCTTTCTAGTTCTGGTCCATCCAGCACCATAAAACCCATGGAGGTAAACAAATCTTCCAAATCGTTTTGAATTATTGTGTTGGGGTGAAAGTGGCCGCGTTCTTTGGCGGGCAAGGCTGGCTGGGTAATGTCAACGCGCTCTTTTTCTAAAAGACCGGCCCATTCCGTGGCGTTTAATTCAGTTTTTTTGGCCATAAATTCGGCCTCAATGGCATTTTTTACTTCATTGGCCAGCTGCCCCACGGTTTTGCGCATGTCTTCCGACACATCTTTAAGCCCCTTCATGAGGTTGGTGAGCTCACCATTTTTACGGCCTAAAAATTTATTCTCCATTTCTTCAAGTTGGAGTTTGTCTTTCACCGATTTGATGGCCATGATAGCCTGAATTTTTAGTTTTTCGAGATCGGATTGCATAGCTTTAGAAAATTTTATGCCACAAGCCAATTATATCACCACTAAATGCGCTTAAATCTTTTACCGTAACAGCCAGAACCAAAACCATCAAAAGTAAAAATCCGCTGGTATGAACAATTTGTTCAGTACGCGGCGTTACAGGTTTACGAAATACTTTTCCAATAATAACAAAAAGGAGCCGCCCACCATCCAGTGCCGGAATAGGCAAAATATTTAAAATCGCCAAGTTGAGCGAGAGCACGGCCATAAACTGTAATAGATGGGTGAATCCAAGTCGTGCCACTTGGCCTGTCATAACGGCAACCCCAACTGGGCCAGATACGGCCGCACCCATGTTGGCACCTGTGAACAAGCCTTTAATGAGTGATCCAAAACCAAAAATAATTTCTTTAAGATATAACCCGGTTGCAATTAGCGCATTGTAAATTGCCAAATACCACGGATATTTTATAAAACCAACTTCTATAACCGCCACCCCAATTCCCCCACGCCCAGTATCGGGGTATGTAATTGGGTGAACACTTTTTGTGCTCACTTGTTTTTCGTGTTCGATAATAACGGCAATTGCTTGATCCTTGTGCGCGTCAACATAATTTTTAAAATCAGCAACAGTTGGGTTTTTCATTCCATCAACTTGCAAAATAATATCCCCGGCGCTCATTCCAGCCACCTCGGCTGGTTTGCCGGGGAGCGTTTGTATAATTTGTAATTTGCGATCGTTAATTTTGTTAATACCTTCTTGACCAGTTACCGCTTCCGGAAGACCGACCATGTATCCAATTGAAAGTAATATAATGGCCACCAGCACATTCATAAAAACTCCCGCCACCAAAACACCAGCCTTTTGCCAAGCTTTTTTAGCAACAAAACTATCGGAGTCACTATTTACACCGTCTTCACCTTTTATTTTTACGAATCCACCAAGCGGCAACCAATTAAATGAATATACGGTGCCTCCGGGCAAATTTTTTTCCGCTTCAAGGGCTTGGACATTTTTGTTCCCCCACACCACTTGCCAGTGAGCGTTCGCCCCCTCACCAACTTTACGAACACCACAAAGGCGCGGCGGAAATCCAAAACCAAATTCTTCCACTTTCATGCCACTTTTGCGAGCAACAATAAAATGGCCGAATTCGTGAGAAATAACGAGTACAGCAAGAACGGCGATAAAGATAAGGAAAGTAACCATACCAATAGTTTACATTTTTGCCATGTCATTATATACTACCCTAGCAAAAAAGCCAAGTTAATTGGCTTGCCAATAATATTACGTTTTATGACTCCAACCTATATAGTATTAGCGATAGTGGTCGCAATTGTTTTGTGGCTTATTATGGTATATAACGGGCTTATCCGGAGCCGCAACCAAGTAGACGAGGCTTTGAGTGATATTGATGTCCAACTTAAACGCCGGTATGATTTGATACCTAACTTGGTGGAAACGGTGAAGGGGTACATGACGCACGAACGAGAAACGCTTGTAAAATTAACCGAGGCGCGCACCGCCGCCATGGCCGTGCACGATAAACCGGGCGCGACTTTAGCCGAACGCGAACAGGCAGAGAATATGCTTTCCGGCACTTTGAAGAGTCTGTTTGCCGTTACCGAGAACTATCCAGAGTTAAAAGCCAGCCAAAATTTCTTGCAACTCCAGGATGAAATTTCCGACACGGAAAACAAAATTCAAGCCGCTCGCCGCTTTTACAATGGCAACGTGCGTGACTTCAATACAAAAATTCAAGTTTTCCCTACCAACATTTTTGCCGGCATGATGAAATTTACGAAATATGACTTCTTCCAAGCCGCCGAATCTGAAAGGCAGAATGTACAGGTCAAATTTTGAAGTAAATAGAAAATAGTAATCAGTAAAATAGGGTGGATATGAACAACGAACAAAATATTCGTCATTTTACTGATTTAATTGTCTGGAAAAAAAGCCATGAATTTGTGAAGCTAGTCTATAAGATTACAGAACATTTTCCTCCTACCGAACAATTTGGATTGACGAGCCAGCTGCGCCGCGCAGCATCGTCAATTACTGCTAATATCGCGGAAGGTTACGGAAGGTACCATTATAAAGATAAACTGAGATTTTTCTACCAAGCGAAGGGTTCAAACACAGAAAGCCAGAATCACCTTATTCTTGCTTTTGATCTTGGTTACATAAACCAAGAAGATTTTAACAAATTAAAACTAATGGTTTTTGAAAGTTACAAAATCCTTTGGGGCCTAATTTCACAAACTGCTGATCAAATTTAATTATATTTACTATTTACTAATTGCTGTTTACTCCGTTATGTACTCCGAAATCGCTTCCAACAAACGCAAATCAGTCTTACTCATAACAATTTTTATCGCCATTATTATTGGGCTGGGTTATGTTTTTAGTAGAGCGACCGGAGATTCTACTTATGGTGGTGTATGGCTGGCTATAATAATATCTTTTGGCAGCACAATGATTTCTTATTTTCAAGGCGACAAAATCGCCCTCTGGACAAGCGGCGCTAAACGCATTACCAAAAAAGAGGATAACCCATATGTATACCGTCTGATAGAAAATTTATGTATTGCCAACGGCATGCCGGTACCAAAAATATATATTATAGAAGACAGCGCGATAAATGCTTTTGCCACCGGAAGAAAACCAGAATTAGCGTCAGTGGCAGTAACGCGTGGTGCCATTGAAAAATTGGAAAATGAAGAATTGGAGGGTGTTTTGGCACACGAAATGAGCCATGTAAAAAATTATGACATCCGCTTTATGACGCTAGTGGCCGTAATGGTAGGCGCAATTTCTATTTTAGCCAACATTTTTTTGCGTTCACGCTGGTTTTTGGGAGGGCGACGCGGTAATGAACGGGAAGGCGGCGGACAGCTGGCGGCCATTTTTATGATTGTAGGGATAGTGTTGGCCATACTATCCCCCATTATTGCGGAGCTTATTAAGCTGGCCGTTTCGCGCCGCCGCGAATATTTGGCCGATGCTTCTGGTTCGCTTTTAACAAGATATCCAGAAGGCTTGGCCAAGGCACTGGAAAAAATTGCGGCCGAAAATATGCCTATGAAACAGGCCTCCCAGGCCACCGCCCATTTGTTTTTGGCAAACCCGTTCCAAGGCAAATCTTTAAAATCACTTTTTTCTACCCATCCGCCGATTGAGGATCGTGTAAAGAAATTACGGGAGATGGGGGTGTAAAAATATGGAAGAAACAGAGCTAAATAAATTATCTCCTACAGACCTAGCTAACTACTTGGCAAACAGTCCTAAAGAAATTGATAAGAGTATATTAGGGAGGTTTGACAAGGATGGCCGGGAGGCGTTTCTGCGCGCACTGCTGAATAATTTTTATATGTCGGCGCCGGGCGGGGCTATGCGCCTACCAGAATATGCAGGCGGACTAGAAAATGAGCCGGAACAAGTGCAATATTTTAAAGATTTTGATGAGGCGATTTTAGAAAATGGCAGTGACCCAAAAGAAATACAAGAGTTGAATACAAAAATTATACAATTAGATAAACGAATTGCCGGCACCAAAAAAAGGAAAGATAAAGAAAAAATATATGAAGAGAAGCAGGATTTAATTTTGAAGATTGGTGAAAGTTTGTTAATGGTTTACAAAAAATTGCGGCAAAAATACTCGGACCAAGAACTAAAGGGTTAAAAAACGCCTCCGGACAACGGAGGTGTTTTTATTGTTAATAGTTTCAAAAATTAATCACTGGATTCTCTGGGGCGTTGGCGTCAATTACAAACTGAGTTTCAACCGACACATCGGAACGCGTCTTGGCTTCCGGGTCATTTGATGCATTAAACTTGCCATCTCCATTATCTTCATGCAACATTGCAATAAATTTTTCGCCCTGAATTACCGGCCTACTAAGCGAAATTACCACGCCATTATTTTCTTCGGCTGACAAAAATTTGGAAACACCAATAACGGCCCCTGCTTTGTCGCCGTTTGATTCATGGATAACAACAAACCCTGGCTTTTCGGTAAACAAAGAAGTAGCTTTTACCTGCGTACCGGGGCGCTGATCGGCCATGTAAATAAAATTGCCGGCTACGCGCATAATACCGCGCGGACCGCCGTCGGTTGGCGGTGGAGTGTTCTCATTGTTATCCTGGCTGGCTACTGACGGTGGCTCGGCCACAACAGTCTGACCCGCTTTCTTTTTTGCCGCAATTTTAGAGGCTGCACAATCATGGCGATAACTATTATTCCCCAAACAAAAAGTGTCTTTTTCATATACATACGCTGCCGCGACGATAACTATTATTCCTCCGACGATAAGAATTGATTTTTTCATAATTTTTCTTAACTAAAATACAATAATATTGTACACATCCAAAAACAAAAAGTTACAAAAAGACGATGGTAAATTACGCTTAATGCAGATTATTTTGTATCAAAAATTTTATCGAATACGCTCACCTTACGCACGGTGCCATGGTCGTTTTTAAGAGTTACAATACCAACATGTTTATCTATGGCTGTAACAACATACTTAGTCACATGAGCATCATCCACCAACTTGGCCTTAATTTCGCTCTTCATTTTAAATTTTGTTTCTTTTAGCCTAGCGGTAATATTACCAATACCACCATGCCCGCTCATTTGTTTTTGACGATCAAAATATTTTGCCACTTTTTTATTTTCATTATCTTTGCTAGCCGATTCTTCGCGCTTTTTTAACCAACTGGCATGCACGTTACCACTTGTATTGCCGTGTTGTTTAACAGACATAAAAACACATGATTAAGAGTAAGATGCCACCATGTACTATACACCCGTGCCCGCCACACTGGCTAGAGCCAACTCACTGGTTGAATTCATTAACCTAAAATGTCTGATTTTTTTCCTCCAGCAGAAATAGTTTCGGCAAATGCAACCAAGCTAGCCACAAGTTTAAAGGCAACATCATTAACTGATTTTTGTATGCCTTTGTATTCGCTATCGGTTTTATCTTCACCAACCAATTCTCCTACCGCCACATAAAATTTAATTTTTGGCTCTGTACCGGAAGGCCGAACGACCACGCGCGTATTTTTATTTGGTGTTAAATAAAATATAAGTGCGTTATCGGGGAAACCAATATACTCGCCCAATAGCTTACCATTTTGTGGGTCAATTATTTTTTTGTTTTGTTGGTCGAGCACCGAATACACCGGCTGTCCGCCGATTTCGGTGGGGAGATTATTACGCAGCACATCCATTATTTTAAGCATTTTGTGCATGCCGTCCATACCGGTAAAGTAGAGAGACTGTTGAATTTCACGATAATATCCATACTTCTTTTTAATTACATCCAATTCTTGCGCCAATGTTTTACCCTGAGATTTAAGCAAAGCGGCAAATTCACTAATGAGTAGCCCAGCCGAGGCGCTATCTTTTTCCCGCCCATAGGTGCCACACACATACCCATGACTTTCTTCGGCGGCAAACACAAATGGTTTTCCATTCAATCGATTGTCAATCGCGTCCGCGATATATTTAATGCCGACCGGCACATCACCAATGAGTGACAGACCGTTCTCGGTGGCAATTTGAGAAATAAGTTCGCTGGTGACAATTGTTTTAATTACCACTCCTCCAATCGGGAGGGTGCCGGCAACTTTTCGTTGACGTGTAATATAGTCTAAAAGCAAAACACCAATTTGGTTGCCATTTAAAAAAATATATTCTTCACTACCCGGCGCCGCCTTGCTAACAACTGCAATTCTATCAGCATCTGGGTCAGCCGCCAGCACAATATCGGCATTGCTTTGCTTGGCTTGAAGAATTGCCTTATCGAGTGATTCGGGAATTTCCGGATTAGGAATTTGTTTGGTAACACCTTTGAAATCAGGGTCAAACGGCATCTGGCCCCTAACTTCATCGATATATTTAAACCCAGCGCGACGAAGTACCGGAAGAAGTGAGGTGCTGGCACAACCGTGGAGCGGTGTAAACACAATGTGTACATCACGATTCTCCCCGAGCGATTGCTTGCTTACGGCCTCTTGGTAGTCTTCGTCAATGGATTCATCTAACATTATTATTTTTTTAGCCTGCAGAGCTTCTTCAAAATTAATTGTAGTAACCTGCGTTACCGCCTCACCTTCGGCAATTACTTTACCATCGTGTGGCGGAACAAGCTGACCACCATTCTCCCAATAGAGTTTGATGCCGTTATCGGCCGGGGGGTTGTGGCTAGCACTAATCATGGCGCCGCCCACCGCCCCAAGGTTACGAATTGAAAAAGAAATTTGCGGAGTAGATCGGACGCCAGAATAAAAATAAACTTTGCAGCCATTTTGGGCAAACACCCCAGCCGCGGCTTCGGCGAATTCTTTGGAGTGATGACGTACATCATACGTAATAACCATACCGCGCTCGGCCAACGCATCAGCTGAATGATATTTTTTGAGATAATTAACATACCCCTGAGCGGCCTGACTGATGGTACGAATGTTAATACGATTAGCCCCCACCCCCATTACACCGCGAATACCGGCCGTGCCAAACGGAATTGGTTTAAAAAATGCATCGTTAAGCGCCATCACATCTCCTCTCTCAATTAAACCCATTATTTCTTTATGGAAAGGTTGAAGCTCGGTGCTTTCGAGCCACCGTGTAATATAGGTTACTGCGCTCTCAACCAGACCTTTTTTTTGTAAATCGGCAAGCTGTATTTTGGTTTCGGGTGTAAGCATATTTTTATTTTGACTAAGTTGTGCCCATACTATATAATATAGCTATAAA
>CAZHNI010000007.1:30472-38939 GCA_964533715.1 uncultured Gammaproteobacteria bacterium
TTAAAGTAGGCCTCTTGTATTTTATTGTATGAATATTATCGACCGTTTTTCATCACACCTTCGCGATACCTTGGCACGCAGCATTCATCTTGCTGGCGAACTCCAAAATAAAAGTGTGGAACCAATTCACCTTTTGTTTGCCGTGTTGAACCAAAAAGGTTCCGTGGCCGCCGAAATTTTAAATCGCTTTAAAATAAGCACTAAAACTCTTGAACAGGCCTTGACGAGCCTGCCAAGCGCTTCTCACACTTCCACTAGTGCCGACGGGCCAACCGCGCAAGGAATTTTGACCCCCCTATCCTCTGGGTCAAAGGCTGTTTTAGAACGAGCCATGATACTGGCGCAAGAACATAGTCACAATTACATTGGCACCGAGCATTTGCTGGCGGCGCTGGTGCGCGGGAAAGACCAGCTTGTAGAAGACGTGTTAAAAGTAAATAACTTAAAAATTTCTGATTTAATTGAACAGCTTGACACAGTTTTAACTAACGCTAGTCAATTTCCTCGTATTAACGAAGTGGCCGAGGTCGTGGAGAGGCTCCAAGAAAATTTGGGCGACTCGCCCGTGCCTTTTTTGGATAGCCACCCAAAGCACACCAAAAATAGCCACCATGGCGGTGGAAAAAAAGATTCGGCGTTAGATTTTTTTGGCACCAACCTAACTAGTGCTGAAGTGCAAAAAAATATTGACCCGGTAATTGGCCGCGAAAAAGAAATTGAACGCGTCATTCAAATTTTGTGTCGCCGGACCAAAAATAATCCCCTTCTCCTTGGTGATCCTGGTATAGGCAAAACCGCCATTGTGGAGGGCCTAGCCAAACGCATTATGGAAGGAACCGTACCGGATATTCTTTTAAATAAAAAAATTTATGCTCTGGATATGGGTATGCTCATTGCCGGCACAATTTACCGAGGTGAATTTGAAGGGCGTCTACGCCAAGTCATTGAAGAGGTCTCTCACGATTCAAATATTATTGTCTTTATTGATGAGATTCACAATATTGTTGGTGCTGGTTCTAACCAAGGCACCATGGATGCCGCCAATTTATTAAAACCAGCTCTATCACGGGGGCGCATTAGGTGCATTGGCGCCACCACCCCCAACGAATACAAAAAGTATATTGAGAGCGATGCGGCGCTGGAACGTCGCTTCCAACCAGTAATGGCCAAAGAACCAAGTGTTGAAGATACTGTTGGCATTTTGCGCGGCATTAAACATAATTACGAAACCTTCCATAATGTTAGTATTTCCGACGAAGCGGTGGTTGCGGCCGCTAAACTTTCCGATCGGTACATCACCAGCAAATTTTTGCCAGATAAAGCTATTGATCTACTCGATGAAACTGCCGCCGCCAAACGTCTGGCAATAAAAACATCCTCATTTCAAAGCAAGCTCGTACGACTAGAGCGCAAACTAGAAGAAACTATTGTTGCCAAAGAGAAAGCGGCTAGTGAAGATAAATTTGAGAGCGCGGTAAAATACAAAAAAGAAGAAGAGCGATTGCGTTTAGAAATACATAAACATGAGGCAGCTGGAAAAAATAAAAAAATAAAACATTCTGGCACCGTTACCGAAAATGATGTGCTTATACAGGTGGCAGCAATTATTGGCACACCACCCAGTGAATTACTATTAAATTCTGTCGATCAAATGATGGGTCTAGAAAATCGGCTAGAAAAGTATATCGTGGGACAAAGTGATGTGGTACACACCGTAAGTCGTCTTATTCGTCAGGCGCAGCTTGGCCTCTCCCACCCTGACCGTCCAATGGCTTCATTTTTGTTTGTTGGCGAAAGTGGAGTGGGCAAAACCGAATTAGCCAAATCTCTGGCCAAAGTTCTTTATTCCAACAAAGACGCTCTCATTAAAATTGACATGAGCGAATTTAACGAGGCGTTCGGCGTGTCTAAATTACTTGGTTCCCCGGCCGGGTATGTAGGGTATAAAGAAAGTAATCAGTTTACCGACAAAATAAAGCTAAACCCCTACTGCGTTGTTTTGCTCGATGAAATAGACAAAGCCCACAAAGATGTTCGCAAACTGCTCCTTCAGATGCTTGAAAACGGTGAAATTACAGATTCCTCCGGTAAAAAAGTTTCTTTAAAGCATGCCATTATTATTCTTACCACATCCTACGGCGCCGAAGATGCCAATAAAGGCGCCCTTGGTTTTGGAAACAGCCAAACGAGCCGTGTGGATATGACCAAAAGACAAACAGAAAAACTGCGTGAATTTTTTTCACCCGAAATAATTAATCGTCTTGATGCGGTGTGCTTTTTCAATCCGCTCAATAAAGCTACGCTCGTTCAAATTGCGGAATTAGAATTGGGGCGACTTAACGAACAGCTCAAGAATTACCAAACAAAAGTTGACTCAACTAATGCTGTACTTGAGTGGGTGGTAGACAAAAGAAACCCGGAACAGTCTCGCGGCGCACGCGAAATTCGCCAACTTTTACGAAGCGAAATAGAACAACTGTGTGCCGAAATGATTTTAAAAAAGAAAATAAAAAAGCATTATACTCTGGCTGTTGTTGATGACCGGCTCGCGATTGAGTAACTAACTTTTTTCGCGTATGCCTTCTGCCGCTCCCAGCCAAAAATCAGAACAATCATCTGGTGCCGACCGTCAGGCGCAATATGCCGAGTATTTAAAAAATCGTGGCAGCCAACGTGCACAGAATGCCGTAACCGGACGGAATGAAAATTTAATCCACGTTAATTTTGGTGGCAAAAATAAACCACCCACCCCACCCCCTACTGCCCAAAGCGATGGTGAAAAAGAGGTCCCGGCAGATATTGAAAATGTAACCGCGAGCGGCAACGCGCCAGCAACCAAAGAAGGCAACGGCAGTTTACATTTAAAATTAAAAATTGAGATCCCCCATCCAGAAACGGATACAAAATGGCAACAACAATTACGCCGGTTAGAAGCGAATCGGGCAAACCAAGCCTTGAATTTTGAGGAGTGGAATGCCGCCCGAGAAGACTATGAAAGAGGCTTGCAGCAAGAAGCCCTGAAAACAGGTGCACCAGAAACACCAACAAATAAATCCCTACTACCATCGCCCCCCATGCCGGCAGTAGATAAGGCTTCAGAGGCACCAAAAGGTGGCTCTGCTGGAGTCACCGAAAACGATAACCCCGAACTTGGCCCTGAAACGGACCAACAGAAAGAGCAGCCTCCTTCCGAAAGTGGGCAGCCATCTGCTACAGGGCTTCCCAAAAATGGTGGTAACGAAAATGAACTGGATGAATTAGAAAAATCTTTAGAAGACGAGAACGATCCAGACGAGGATAACCAAACTGACGAAGAAAACCAAGATAACAAAACAGAAACAACACCAACGCCCGAAACTCCTGCTGAAGAAATGAACGGAGCGAAGCCACCCGAGGCCCCTTCCGAAGCAGAGCAACCGGCTAACACACCACAACCCGACGGACAACTGAGAGAAGCACAACCGGTGGCTCCTACCAATGAGCCACCTCAAGCTGGAGCCAATGCGGCTGGTGATTTGGCCAAACAGCAAGCGCTTGACCGCGGCAACCAAAGCCCTGCTGATGCCGATGATAAAAGATTGGCGCCACCAGGAAGTGAGGATGACGAAGAGGAAATAAAAGACCCTCGTTCGTTCGGGAGACGTTTTGTTGATAACGTTAAAGATGCAGGCAAACAGGCGCTCGATGATTTAAACCCCGTGGCCAACGCCCGACGCGCGGTGGACAATGCTAAAAATTCTATTAACGATGCCACCGCGCGAGCCCTGCGAATATTGAATGCTAAAAAAATTAAGCAGGTTGAGAATAAAATTGAAGATGAAGACAAAAAAATTAAAGATATTAAAAACAAAAAATTAGATCCTTTGGAAAAGGAACTGACAAGACTAAAGAGGAAGAGACGCCGCGCGCGCCGGCGTGATGCGTTTAACAGAATTAAAAATTTTTGGAAATTTACCTGGGAGCTTGTTTGGACTATTATTGTTCCGCTTGTCGGTGTTTTTCTTACTATTTTTTGGTTTATTTTTGGAGTTAGCGGGCCACTCAGCGCGGCCCTTGAGGCGGAAGTAAAAACAAAAGAAGCGGAAATAAAAAAGGTTCAAAGTGAATTAAAAAAAGAATTTAAAATTAGAAAAGATCTGTTTAAGGAAAGAGCTAATCTTGAAAAAATTTTTAAGCAGCCTACTCAAAGTACTACCCCGCCTACTACCACATAATTTTCTATTTTAACAATCTATGAACCCAACACTCAAACGTATCCTCCTTATTGTTCTTTTATTTTCCGTAGCCGCACTGCTCGCATTTGGTCTCTACTATCTATTTACTAAAAGCGCTCCTGGTGCTGCCCCAGAGGCAATAAAAACACCTGGCGGGGCAGGCGGACAATTGCCAAATGCTGGTGAACGCCAGCCGGGCGCTGAAGGCGAGATTGGGCAGGAACAAACAGGTGTTCTCCCCGCCGGAAATGAACTCACCGCCCCAAGCGCGCCGTCTTTTTACAAGCCAGAGGCTGTAACTAAAATAAGTTCAGATAATGCCGCCTTTCCCTCACTAGCTCAAAATGGAAATCTGCGCTATCACAATTTGGCCGATGGTAAATTTTATACTGTAGGCGCCGACGGCACCGTTAAACCAATGGGGGGCGATGTCTTTTACAATGTACAAAATGTAACTTGGGCCAAAACAGCCAACAAGGCCATTTTGGAATATCCAGATGGCGCTAAAATTGTTTATAACTTTGACACAAAAAAACAAGTAACTCTTCCTAAGCACTGGCAAGACTTTTCTTTCTCACCAGAAAGCTCCGAAATTGTTGCTAAAAGCATTGGTTTATCTCCGGATAACCGTTGGCTCGTAGTAACAAAAGACGACGGAACCGAAACGCGGCTTATTGAACCCTTGGGCGACAAAGCCGACCGAGTAACGGTAGATTGGTCCCCGAGCCGACAAGCTCTGGCACTATCTCGCACCGGCCAAGCTCAAGGCGGTGAAAGGCAAGAAGTTTTATTCATTGGGATGAATGGAGAAAACTTTAAATCAACCGTGGTGGAGGGTTTAGATTTTAAACCACAGTGGTCGCCAACGGGGAAAAAATTGCTCTATAGTGTAGACAGTGCCCGGAGTGACTTTAAACCAGAACTCTGGATAGTCAATTCTTATGGCGACGACATTGGCTCCGCTCGACAATCTCTTAAAATTAATACCTGGGCCGACAAATGCTCCTTCGCCGATGACACTACCTTGTTTTGCGCTGTTCCAAGAGATTTGCCCCAAGGTGCGGGGATGTCCCGTGATATTGCCAACTCCACTCCCGATGATATCGTAAAAATTGATTTGCGCTCAGGCCTACGAACCACTGTTCCCATGGGCAATGATAATCACACGGTTGATTCTATTTCATTTGATGCCAAACATAATAAAGTATTTTTTACCGATCATAACCAAAGCGGCGTATTTGAAGTAAACCTTTAAATAATATGACCAATCGTACACATAGTTTTAAATTTATACTCGTTCTAATTGCTTGTGTAATATTGTTGGTAGTTATTTTTTGGCATGAGGTGCGCCGCTCTCTCTCAATTGTTACTACTACAAAAAATGAGCCAATTGTTAGTCTCCAGTCTTTTAGTATTCCTATTAACCAGTCCGCTCATCTCTTGGGAAACCCAGGCGCCCCACTCACTTTAGTTATATTTGCAGACTTATCCGATGCTAAAGCGCGTAGCTTAGAGCAGATAATTACTGGCTTTGTTTCAAGTCACCCCAAGGAAGCCAGGCTTGTGTGGTACAATTTCCCCAAAACTACATTTTTTACCAATAACCATGCTTCTTTGGCAAAAGCCGCCCTATGCGCAGATAAACAACGCTTGTTTTGGCCATTTATACTTAAGCTGCTTGAAAATAAAAAAAATATCAGTGCTGGCGGGCTTAATGAATCTGCCAAAACGGTCGGGTTAAATATTGACTCGTGGCAAGAATGCCAAACAAATACAGCTACAATGGCGCTTTTAGAAATGGAGCGTACTATTGCCAAACAACTCGGCGTTAACGATGCCCCAACCCTTTTTATTAATAATAAAAAAATAAACTTAGCGGAAGATTTTGATTTGGAACAAATGCTCGTCGGGCTGATTACTCCTTAAACCATATGTTTTCTAACTCGTTAAGACACACACTAATACGCCTGTTAGCTGGTGGAGCGCTGCTCATAATTTTTCTGCCAACAGGGTCCCTTATGGCAGCCGGAGCCAAATTGGGTGCTCTGTGTACCGGTGATAAAGATTGTCAAAGCAACAACTGTGAGAGCAGCACCAAAAAAGACAGCGATGGCAAAGCTCAATCCTACTGCAGCTGTTCTACCGCGGCCGATTGCACCGCAGAATATGGTGAAACTTCTGACGGTGGCATATGGAATTGCCAAGACGGGGCGGTAGGCACATATGATTTAAACTATTGCGTTAGTTCTGGGGGT
The DNA here is from genome assembly GCA_964533715.1 of uncultured Gammaproteobacteria bacterium. Taxonomy (GTDB): domain Bacteria; phylum Patescibacteriota; class Patescibacteriia; order Magasanikbacterales; family GWA2-37-8; genus CAZHNI01. Next base: position 36,942 of record CAZHNI010000007.1, read on the forward strand.
CAAGATTTTAAAACTGCCCTACCCGACCTAGCGCCCGGCGTATCCGGGCAAGATTTAATTGCCGATTTTCAGATAGCGCGCCAAGGGCTCATGGATGAAATAATAAAAAATAAACCCAGGCCCGCTATTCATATTCCCGGTTTAACACTCGGCAATGCCGAGCCTCAAGTTGGCGCCGATGGTGTTGAATACCTCACAATACCCTGGATCGGACAAATGATCGCCGCACTCTACAAATTTGGCATGGCGACAATAAGTATTGTGGCGGTGGCCATTATTATCAAAAAAGGTTTCGATATTATATTATCGGCCGGCGGCGAAGACAAAGTGGCCGCTTATAAACGCATTGGTGAAGTTATGGTGGCCTTGGTTTTGGCGTGGGGTTCGTACGCTATTCTTTATTATATAAATCCTGACCTCGTACAATTTAAAGCTCTTAAAGTACAATATGTTGTTGGCATTGATGTGCCAGATAGATTTAACGAAGATCGTCCAGACAATATTCAAATGCCCCATGGCAAGGGTCAAATTGACATTGCGGACCGCACTTCTTGCCAAGTATTAACACCTGGCACAGTATATAAGGGAGCATTCACTACTTACTGGAATATAGGAAAAAATGATTATGGAAAACCAGGAAAATATAGCGGTGTTCACCAGGGTCCACCCGACCCAGCCCTCCAAGGTATGGATGACTTTTTTTGTGCCGTTTCTATGGAGTGTGGCTGCCCCAACCGCAGCGCTGGCGGCAATGGTTATGGCAAAAAAGTGTGCGGCACAAAAAATCCATGGCCGGTATGTAATTATTTTCCAGAGAGTGCCAAGTGGTGTGAAAAGAAAGACTATATCCCAGGTGGCTCAGTGGCGGCCTCTTCCTGTTTTCCGCGTAATTGCAAAATAGAAACGGGTGGCCACACGCTTATAGTTAAAGATCGTGGTTCTGGTATTATTGGAACGCACTTTGATCTTTATTTAGGAGCAACTGGTGACCCGGATTTTGTTCAAGATACCAGCTGGCTTGATCCTAATAATATTAAAATTGTTGATTGCCCGGGAACAGTTTCTGCCTCTGAACAAAACAAACTACGTGCTTCGTACAACCGTCGCAAACCAGGCGTTTGTGTGCCTGGTCAAAATTGTTAACAAATGAAAAAATACACATACTACAATGTTTGCTTGCGCCAACTGCGACGCCCAGTTCACAAAATGGACCGGGCGTCCCGACCATTTTTAATTTAACTTCTCTGATTATGAAGAGCGGCAATGGTACAGTATTTGTTTGTTCCAACTGTGATGCTCAATACGCAAAATGGACGGGCAGGTGTTTGGAATGTGGAAAATGGGGCGCGTTAGTTGAAAGTAAAAAGTTTATAAAGTCCATAAAGTCCGACGATACAACCAAAAACTACCCGATGACTAAAACAACCGGACTTAATGACATTGAAGGAAAAAATGTTGCTAGAACTCAAACCAAAATAAATGAATTGGACCGCGTTCTGGGGGGAGGCTTGGTGCCCGGGAGTTTGGTTCTCCTCGGGGGCGAGCCGGGCATTGGTAAATCTACCTTGGCTCTTCAACTCGCACAGGCAGTACCAAATACGTTATATATTTCCGCCGAAGAATCGGTGGAGCAAATTAAACTTCGCGCGGACCGGCTTTCTATATCCTCCCCCACTCTTAAGCTGGGAAACGAAGATGTGGTGGAAAGTATAATTGCGACGATACCGACAAACGAAGTTAAACCAACCTCTCCCCCGACCCTCTCCTCTGCGAAGGCAAGGGAGACTGCCTCCACCTCTCCTTTACAAAGGAGAGGCCAGGGAGAGGTCTCGCGCACCCAACTCGTCATTGTAGATTCCATCCAGACAATTTTTTCCGAAGGAGTGGAAGGTGAACCAGGAAATGTGAATCAAATTCGCGCCTGCACGGTAAAACTTTTGGAAACTGCCAAAATGACGGGCACCGCCATTGTACTCGTAAGTCATGTTACTAAAGATG
>CAZHNI010000007.1:38949-43427 GCA_964533715.1 uncultured Gammaproteobacteria bacterium
AGATGGCACAGTTACCGGGCCGCGCACCTTAGAACATTTGGTAGACACGGTATTATACTTGGAAGGCGACCGGCACCACGTGTATAGAATATTACGTACGGTAAAAAATCGTTTTGGCGCCACGGACGAAGTGGGAGTTTTTGAAATGGCGGGAAAAGGTTTAGTTGAGGTAAAAAATCCGTCGGCAACATTTTTGGAAAACAGAGGTGAGCATAGCCCGGGTAATATTTTAACCTGTTTAATGGAAGGTACCCGCCCCATGCTCGTGGAGGTGCAAGCCCTGGTTACCAAAACCGCGTTTGGCTACCCGACTCGGAAAACCAGTGGGTTTGATATAAATAGACTCCACGTGTTAATTGCGGTTTTACAAAAACGGGCTGGTTTACACTTGGAGCAATACGATGTGCATGTAAACGTGGTTGGTGGGCTCGAAGCCAATGAGCCGGCCGCTGATTTGGCAGTAGCCATGGCAGTAGCCAGCGCCTATAAAGACAAAGCGCTCGGGAGTGATTTGGCAGTGTTTGGCGAGGTTGGTCTCGGCGGTGAAGTACGACCAATTGCAAACTTGGAAAAAAGAATTAAAGAATGCGAACAGTTGGGGTTGAAGAGGGTGATTACGAATGTGATGAAGAAACTAGAAATAAGAAACTTGAAATTAAAGCTAATTGAAGTAAAAAATATACAAGAATTAATTAAACATACTTAGTTTCTAACTCATTAAGAGGTCAAGAATTATAGTAATTTTATAACGAACTAATAGCCAATTTCGTTAATTGTCATTCTGAGCGAAGCGAAGAATCTCTGTCCTATTGGCCACATAACGACTTTTGCCTAAGTTGAGCCAACCACATAACTCGATACAAATTAAACATTAAAATCAACCAAAAAATTATTCACAACCCCCACGGTGTGTGTGGGTTGATTTTTTATTAATTTAGTGTATACTGGTTTTTAATCCGCCCCCCCAACGGGGGCCCGTACATGGAGAAAGCGATGCCGAAAAGAACACGGGAAGATGAACACATTCCAGCGGCGATCGAGATGGACCGCGTCGACCAGCACCACCGCATGCGCGAGCTCGCCGCCGCCGGACAGGCGCCGTGGCAGAAGATCGAGCCGCTGGCCGACCCCACGCCCGCGCGCAAGCCCCGCTGGGAGCCGGTGGGCCGCCGTCGCCCCTAGACCGGCGGGCTAGGTCGCCAGCCCACAATGGGCGACCCACGAGTAACAGTGCCGCGCCGTTCGCGGCCGCGCTCTCGTGCTGCGAGCAGTCTCATCAACCCACCCGGGGGCGCGGGTACCACCCGCGCCGCCACCAACTTCCATTTAATACCTAACAAAGGGTATTTTTTATTCTAAATGCACCACTGTCCCCCACTCTGTTATTTTATCTAAAAGTTTAGGATATTTAGAAATATCCGGAATTATAGTCTGCACGGCACTGCGGGCTTTTTTTATAATCTCTCTATCCATAAGGGTAGCTAAACGAAGTTGCTGCATACCGCTTTGCTCCACGCCGTACACTTCACCAGGTCCCCGCATTTCTAAATCTTTTTCGGCGAGCGTAAAACCATCATGGTGCGCTTCAAAATATTTTAAGCGTTCATTAACTCGTGGTGAGTAAGAATCGGTAAATAACAAACAATACGATTGGTGGCTAGAGCGCCCCACCCGACCGCGAAATTGGTGGAGCTGGGCCAAACCAAACCGGTCAGCGCCTTCTATCATCATCACGCTGGCATTGGGTATATCCACCCCAACTTCTACTACGGAGGTGGAAACCAAAATATCAATCTCACCTTTTTTGAATTTATCCATTATCTCATCTTTTTCTTTTGGTTTCATCTTTCCGTGGAGGTATCCAACCTGGAGGTCAGGAAAGATATGCTTAGAAAGTTTTTCATATTCACTCAATACGGATTTTTTCCCCGCCACGCTGTCATTCCGAGTGAAGCGAAGCGAAATCGAGGAATCGCTTGACCTTTGTGACTCTCTCGTCAAGGGATTCCTCCACTCGTCCCTTCGGGACTCGGTCGGAATGACAACGTTACTTTGTTCTTTGTTCTTTGTTCTTTGTTCTTTTATTTCTTCAATTAACGGACACACCACAAACACCTGGCGACCATTTTTAACTTGATCACGAATAAACCCATACGCTTTTTCGCGTTTGGCTGGTTCCACCAGCCGCGTAATTATTTTTTTGCGTCCCGGGGGCAATTCATTAATAATTGAAACATCCAAATCACCATATAACATGAGGGCCAAGGAACGTGGAATCGGCGTGGCTGTCATGCTAAGGAAGTGAGCGGCCAGGCCGGTTCTCCCCTTACCAAGGGGAGACACAGAGTGGTTGCCGTCGTCTGCGCTCCCACCTCCCCCAACCCCTCCTCGGGCAGGAGGGGTGACCAATTGTTTTTCCTTCATCTTTTTTCTCTGTTCCACACCAAAACGGTGTTGCTCATCTACAATCACCAAACCAAGTTTTTTAAAATTCACGCCTTCGGAGAGCAACGCGTGGGTGCCAACAATAATTTGAATAGTACCGTCGTTCATTCCAGCAATAATTACTTCTTTTTGTTTTTTTGGACTTCTGACTTTATCTGCTGTCATTCCGAGCGAGCCCTTGGCGGGCGACGAGGAATCCCTGCCTGCCGGCAAGGCAGGTCTGTCCGTCGTTGGTTGAGCCAGAGATCCCCTGCCTGCGCAGGCAGGCTCGTCGGCGTGAGCCTCACTCGGGATAACAGTTGTTGCTTGATTGGCTGTGAGTAGCCCGACAGAAACAGGCAAACCTTGAAATAACTTAATTAGAGAGGCAAAATGTTGTGCGGCCAAAATCTCCGTTGGCGCCATAATAATTCCCTGATAACCATTCAACACCGCGCTGTACAGCGCTATCGCGGCAACCACGGTTTTGCCAGAACCAACATCTCCAGATAAAAGGCGGTTCATTGGCACGGTAGCAGCAATATTTTGCACAATTTCCCAGGCCGCAATTTTTTGCGTTTTGGTTAACGTAAATGGCAAATTTTTTACAAATTCTTTTATTTCTTTCTCTTTAAAATATAAGGGCGGGGCCTCTGTACCCAAACGATCGCGCCGGTTTAGTTCGGCCTGAAGCTGGAGTAAAAATAACTCATCAAATTTAAGACGCTCGGTGCTTTTAGCCAAATCTATTTCGTCAGCCGGAAAATGTATACCGCGAATTGCTTCCGCAAGTGGGGCAAGATCGTACATTTCAAGCACGCTTTCTGGTAACCATTCAGGAATATCCTTAGCCGCTGGCAGGGCTTGTTTTATCAAAAATCGTATTTGCTTTTCGGTTACATTGGCTGTTAGCGGGTACACTGGCACCAGCCGGCCCGTGTTGGTTGTTTCTCCTCCTGCCGCAATCTTTTCAAAAGTGGGGCTCACAAACGACACGCCGAGCATGTCGTCTTTTACTGTGCCCGAAAGCGACAACGCATCACCAACATGGAGTGTTTTAGTAAGAAACGGCTGATTAAACCACACCACGCGAACGCTGCCGGTTTTGTCGCTTACAAGCCCTTCGGTTATAATTTTTCCGCGCCGGTGGGTACGACGGTTAGCAATCAATTCTAAAGTACCGGAAACAGTTGTGTTCATTCCACTTTGGAGACGATCAATTGGTGTTACAGTCCTAAAATCTTCATAACGGAACGGAAAATAATACAAAAGGTCCTTGGCGGTTATAACACCAAGATGTTTAAGACGAGCGGCGGTGGCTGCCCCCACCCGAGTGAGAGCACTGACTGGTGTCGTTAAATCCATAGTGACAGTATTAAGTTGCTGACAACATTTGTCTAAGCGTGACCAAAAATGCCTAGACATTTTTGGTCTGTCATCCTGAATCTGCCTGCGCAGACAGGCGCAGTGAAGGATCTCTGTCGGTCGTTATATGGCGAACCTGCCTGTCCGGCAGCCTGCCTGCGGTAGGCAGGACAGGTTGGAAAGAGATTCTTCGTTTCACTCAGAATGACAATTAAAAAACTTCAAACCAACTCAACAATGGCTTAATTATACCCTTATTTATATCTATAAAGCAAAAAAGATGGGTTACCATCTTTGTATTTGCAAATGTTCTTTGGTTCAAGACAGCCACCATTTTATTTATAAATTATTACAAACAAAATGGTTGTGGGCTGTCTTGCGGGGGGGGGTGATCACAATCGGCTCAGTTGCGCCGAGCAGAAAGCAATCCGGGCGGGACGCCGTCGTGCCTGTCTCCGTAGCAGTTCCGGATGCTACATGTGAGCACGATGTTGTGCCCGTTGCTCATGCTGACACGGCAATCGTGCATTGCCGTCCAGTCTTTCCACCTCTCCGGCTGCAAGAGAGCGCGGCAATCCGCCGTATCGCCGAAGGTCACGGAGCTGATGAGGGTACGGGAGGGGGTGCCGGTCCCGGATACCGTTTAATTTCAAGTCCGCGAAAGCGTGCTTTTTTGTTTTAACCATGCT
>CAZHNI010000008.1:0-41953 GCA_964533715.1 uncultured Gammaproteobacteria bacterium
ATTCGAACTTCCATTCCCTTGCGGGAGCTACCACCTCAAGGTAGTGCGTCTACCAGTTTCGCCACCCGCGCATTATTCTGTTATTTGTTTTAAGGTCTCACGCAACATCAATCGTAATGTAATTTTACCTTTATTAGTTTTAAAATACTTTTCTCGTCGACGGGCGTCCTCTTCGCTGGGAAAGGCTTCATAATAGATCAATTTAACAGGCAAGAAACGTCTGGTCGTCGCATCCCTACCAGTTTGATGATCTTTTATCCGCTGCCTCAAATCAGCGGAGTATCCCGTATAAAATAATCCGTTCCGCATCAATAAAATATATGTATAGAACATACCCCCTTGTGTGAACTAACCATACATCTCCTGGGCAATTAAAATTTTCGATACTTGCCAACAATCATTTCTATTTTATTGTGAGCTAATTTTATTTTTAACCTAATTTCTTTGGTTTCGCGGCCATCGGCTACCACACGAAATGGCTCGGCCCCACGAATCTCCATTTCTTCAAACGGAAATATGCTTGGCTCCTCATAGGTATACCCCCACCAGCGGTTTTTTGTCAAGGGTCGCAAAAACGCCTCTAACTTACCATCTTGCGGGTGCACTACCTGTGCAGCGCTGTCTTTTGGGCTGCTTTTCCAAAAAAATGGTTGCAGATTACATACTACCAATTCGGTTAAATCATTCGCGGTAACCCTAAACCGCTCATCATAAAGCACCTCAATTTGGGACGGCAACACATGAAGCTGAGCAATAAAAAACCTGTTATTCACCCACCCCACATCCAGCATTACCTTACGGCGACGGGACAACACCTCAGTTGCGGCTGCCCCATCAGGAATACCAAGTACTTCGGCAATAGTATTTTCCGGGCCAACCGGTAAAAAACCAAACGTTACTGGTATGGTAGCACTCCGCGATAAAACATTCCCAAACGTATGGTCGTTTCCAACAATTACAACAGTCTTTGCGCCTCTTTTTATTTCGTCCTCAATAATAGGCTTAGCGTCGGAATAATTATTCAAACGAATTATTTTTCCGGCAATACCATAATCGGTTAAACTAATTTCCATGGCCTTAACCACCGAGGCAAATTTTTTATGACGGATAAAATTGTCGTAAAGATAAACATACATAGGGAGAATTTCTAAAACCTAATTCCTAATGTCTAATAATTTCTATACCAGCAAAACACCCCCTAAGATTATACTCAAAACTATACTAAAAATAGAAATATGACATTGTTTTATTGTACCAAAGAAACCTCCTCTACTTTTTTCAAAACCGACCCACGAGAAGAACGTTGCGTCCTTTCTCCAGACTCTAAACCAGGCATAATAACCTTGCCTGCTATAAGTGCCCCGGCCTCAACCACCAAAACTTTTACTTCAATATCACCCATTACACGAGCCGTGGATGATAATTCTAATGTATCTTTAATTTTCATATTACCTCGCACTTCTCCAGCTACTTTTGCGCTCCCAGCCCTTACATTAGCCATAATTTTAGCACCCTGTTCTACCGACAAATGGCGGCTGGTGTGTACACTTCCGGAAACACTACCTTTTACAATAATATTACCTTCCGAAGCAAAATCACCTTCTACATTTACCGAAGGGCCTACTACTGTTTCTACTTCATCCTGTGTACGCGTTATCGATCGACTATCCAGCATTTCATTATCCGTTGGGTCAAGAACAGGAATTTTGGGCAAAGAAGATTTTTGAAAAATCATATAATAAACTTAGAAGTAAAATAGTGAAGATAGTATACCCGAAATTATCCACACTGACAACGCCTAGGCTTTTTTTTGTTTAAGGGGAACCCAAAAACCAAACTCACTCCCCTTTTTAAGGCCGGGGCTAATAGCCCACACTCGCCCACCGTGCCCCTCAATAAACATACGACACACATATAAACCAAGCCCAGTACCATTAACATTGGTGCCTTTTACATTTTCTCCACGATAAAATTTTTGAAAAAAATTCGCTTGGTCGATTTGCCCAAAACCAAAACCATCATCAATAACCCGCACAGCAATACCGACCCCGGATTTTTCTGCAACCACACGAATAGTCCCCTCATTGCTATACTTAATGGCATTATCAATAAAATTGAATATCACATGACGAATTTTTTCTGCATCTACTACCGCTTGGAGAATAACCGGCGCTCGAGACCACACCAGATGAAGCGCCTTACCTTCGGCGCGATCGGTCATTTCTTTAATCACGCTGTCTATAATATCCCTTATATCTTGCTTGGCAAAATCATATCTTGTCCGCCCCTGTTCAATGCGGGTAATATCCAAAAATTCATCCACAAGCTTTACCAAATGACCGTTGCTTTCGTCTATATTTACCAAAATTCTTTTAATACCCTTACCCACCTTGCCATAGGCTCCTTCGGTAATAAGTTCTGTATAACCATTAATAATAGAAAGCGGGGTTCGCAATTGATGCGCGGCAATAGACAAAAAATCAGTTTTTTGTTTATCAATTTCTTTAAGCCGTAAATTGGCTTGTTCCAATGAGTATGCCAATTGGCTAAGCTCTTCTTGGCGCTGTGCTTCTCGCCGCACTGATTTTATTAACAACACACTCACAAACCCCACTGCAATTGCAAACAAAGATCGAATAACTATTTCTAGTGGCTCGCGAGAAAAAAATATCTGCATGACTACAAAAAATTCCGTAATCCCCACCGACAATTCGGTTGCCACAACGCGCGTACCAAGCAACCGATGACGGCTAACAGTATAAAATAACATAACCGGAAATATTAATCCGGTAACATACGAAAAGGGAAACTTAGTATCAATATTATAGGCAAATAAATAAGCGACGCCGCCAATAAAAATTACGGTACCAAAAGCAACAAAAACAAAAATAATCTGCTTGCGTATTATGCGATCGGACGTTTCCCAATAATACTTTATTAAATTGCGGAAAAAAATTCCGGTACCTAAAAAAAAGTACACCAAAAAAACCGTGTGCAATATACGAGCCTGACTATGCACACCCCACGAGTAATAATATAGTCCATCAACAAAATACGGCGTCTGGCTGGCAAAAAAAGAGAGGGTGGCAAAAATATAATTTACAACCAACAAGCTTCGCTGTTTCTTACCAACATAGTGAGTAAAAACTAAACTAAAATGATGCATGAGAGGGGGCATGAACGATACACCCATATAAACAAACCTATCCCAAAACAATGCCCACACATAATTATTGCGCATGGCAAACATTAACGATGAACCCACGAGCCAAAACAACATACACACACAAAATCCAAACAACAGTTGATTCATTCGTGATCGTGCATCCGTAACAATAATCAACAAACCTAAAAAAAAGATAAACACCGCACACGTTAATGGCAAAATGGAATAAAAATCTATAATCATACACCAAAATTATACCACAAGGTGCTATAAAAACGAAGAACCCCGCGGAGAATCCACGGGGAAAAGATTGGACAGAAGAAACTAGCGCTGCCGGCCGGCGCGCACGAAATCGTGCACGTACTTACCAGGAACGAGTTTCCCGAACATAAGGTGGGGCTGGGCCCCGATGCCGAAGCGGCGGAACTGCCGGGTGTTCCATTCAACTTCGGAGAGAGGAATTTTGCTCTCGGCCACGTGCCGCCAGTCGGCCGGGGTGGCCGCCCGCGGCAACATCTCCGCGCTACAGCCGTACATGACCAGCGGCCCTCCGGCCCCCAGGTCACTCCCGATATAACCGAAATTATTCGGGAGATACTTGGCAGGCACTTGGGCACACCCCGCCGCGAGCACGATGCGATTATCGTGCCACTCGGGGTGGTCTTCACAGGCCGCAGGAGTACAGGGGTCAATGACGAGAGTCCCGGGGGGGACCTCGTGGGGATAAAGACTCATGGCGGTGGTGGCGAGGACAACCACCTGAGGACGATGCCTCAGGCAATCGTGCTCTTTGTCCTGGCCGACTTCCACCACAGTAGCCTGGCCGGGCGGGATAAGCGAGCGGAGCCGGGTGGCCACGCGTTCGATGAGCGGGGCCTTGGCAGCTCCGGATCGGCCGATGAGGAGGAGGCTCGAAGGCTTGAGGGCGATCATCGCCTCGGCAATGGCCTCGCCCATAGGACCGTAAGCGCCGATGACCGCGACGCGGTCGCCCGGCTCAATCCCTGCCTTGATAATTTCTTCGAGCACCATGGCAACGGTGCCCGAATTCCCGTGGTTAATGTTAACCCACGGGGGGATGTGCATCTCGGCGAGGATCTTGGCGCCGTGGCCGGTCGCAAGCTTAGTGGCCGCGCCAAGGCCAATGATGAGGTGTTTTACCCCATCTTTCTTGGCCTCTTGGATTCCCCACGCGATGAGCTCCATGACCCACCGCGCCGCCTCTTTTCCTTCGGTCATGACCTCCATGAACTCCGGGGCAAAAACCGGGATAACATAGAAATCATACCAGGCATCGAGCGCGCCGGGAACGTGGCCGGAAGGTTTGAAGGGGAAACTCGCCCAACGAATGGGCATTGGATCTCGCCCATCTGCGCGATTCCACCACTGTGCCCCCGCAGCCTTGACACCACGGTCAATGAGCTGCGTTGACCGGTAGTGCTGAAACAGGGCCTGAGAAACGAACATCACTCTAACATCGTGCTCAGCCGCCTCGGCAGGGCGGGGAGGAAAAATCTGATTTTCCATTGGTTCACTCCTCGCCCCCTTTGGGCGAAAGTTGGGGACACAAGCGTCCCAGAAACTAAAAATTATTTAATATTTAATTTCCGAAAAACTTTAGTTTACAAAAAACTTGTAGAAATAAAAAAGACTCAAGAAAGCAGTTTTTTTAAGTTACCTTCTGAGCCATAACCCAATTTTTTTGTCTAATCTCTAAATCTTCCTAAACTAATATCCAACGCGGCGTAAAATTCGGCTAAACGTTGTGGTTTTATTTCGCCCTTCTTGGCTCTAAAAAGACGCCGATCCACTGATACCAAATTAGATAATAAACAAACCCCTTCTTTGCCAAAACTAGTTTCATTTTTCTTTAATAGCACTTCATTCTTAAAAATTCGCTCCCCAGCTCGACGAATAACAATGGGCACAACAAGCACATTGGCCAACCGCTCATTTAAAATACTATCTTGTAAAACCACCGCTGTCATGCAGCTCTTCTCATCCGCTTGAATTAAAAAAATGTCACCACGCTTGATGGCGCCACAATACATTGTGTCAATATCAAATTCCATATAATTGGCATTATTTTACACCTGTACTTCTCTCTATAAACACGTGGATTTAATGCCGTGTTGGTGAAGCTGCTCGTAGTTCGTTTTCAATAGCTTTAATACGTTGTTCCCGCTCGTGCGTATGTAAACAGTCCGCTACAAACTGGCTCCGCTTACCGTGGGGAAACGCTTTTCTAAAATATTGCGCTACGCTTGCTGGGAGTTTTAAAGTAACGCGCTCTATTTTCTCAGTTGTAGTTTTATGTCGTGGCATATATACAAATAATAGTACACCTTATTAGCAATCCTGTAAAGGTGTTTTCCACAGGGGGTGCCTATTATATAATAATGAGGCCTTGGCAACCATAAGACCTAAATATTTATACTCTACATTTCTTCTACGCTAGAAATTGTAAGAATACCAAGTGCATTTGTTAATACTTGCTTCACTGCCGCTACCAGGCTCAATCGCGCTTGTACTAAATCTTTACTACCCGCCTCGAGCACGCTGTGTTTGTTATAAAAATCATTAAATGCTTGCGCCAAGTCAAAACAATATCGCGCCACGGTGGAGGGGTTGTAATTTTCTAATGCTTTTTTAAGCACATCGCCATATTCACCCATAATTAATACCAAATTTTTTTCTTCCGGCTCGTGTAATAATTCAAAATGGGTTTCTGATTTCGAATTTCCAATTTCGGATTTTCGCAACAAACTATTAATTCTCGCAATCACATATAAAATATATGGCCCGCTAAACCCTTCAAACGAAGTCGCTTCTTTAATATCAAACACAATATTTTTATTAGCCTCATGTTTTTGCATATCAAATTTTAAGGCAGCCAGCGTAAGACAACGCGCGATAGTATCAACTTTTTCGGCCGACCAATCGAAGTGTCTATTTTTAGTTTCCTGAATCATCTGTGCCTGCACCTGGTCACGCAAATCTTCATACAAAATGACATTACCGGTTCGAGAAGACATCTTGCCATCTGGCAGAGTCACCAATCCGTAACTTAAATGCGTCATTTTTTTGTTAAACCCAACTAATTCCAAAACTTTAAATAATTGCTTAAAATAAAACACTTGTTCCTGGCCGGTAATATGAATACTTTCATCCACGTCAAACTTTTTAAATTTTTCTTCCGCCAACGCTAAGTCACTCGTAATATAGAGCCCCGTTCCATCGGCTTTTCGCACCAAAGCGATATCTAAATTATATGGCTTTAAGTCAATAATAATAGCGCCGCGCTCCCCCACTTCGGCCACACCATCTTTTATAAGTCGATCAACAATTTTATGCCCGCCGCTCTTAACGTCTTTTTCACAAAACAAATATTCATGCTCAACATCAAGTTCCTTAAATAACTCTTCAAACCGATCAATACTCCACTGCCGCGTTTCCATAAACAGCGGCCAGATTTTTTTATCATGAGCTTCCAATTTTTTCAGCACCTCGCCGGCTTCACTGGCGGCGTCTTTATGCTCGGCCAGATACTTATTTGCTTCCACATAAATTTCACCGAGCCATTTTTGTTTATTTTCCGGCGGAGTTTCATTGGTATGTAATTTTAAAAGTCCCCACAAACATTTGGCAACATGAGAACCAAAATCATTAAGATAATTTACAGGGTGAACTTTATAACCAGATTTTTTATAGAGTTGAACCACCGGATTACCAACGCACGTATTTCTAAAATGCCCAATATGAAATTCTTTGTGGGTGTTGTTCGAGGGGTACTCAATCATCACACTCTTGCCTTTCCCAAGAGTGTTCGAGCCATACTTTTCACCCATTTCTGCTACCTCTTCAATTATCATCTGCGCGATCTGCGGACCGTTTAAATAGATATTAACATACGGCCCAAACGCCTCAATTCGCTCAACCACCCCCAATTTCTTATTTCCAATTTCTAATTTCTCTTTTAATTCCTTCGCCACTTCTACTGGATTTTGTTTTTTCTCTTTTGCAAACGTAAAACACGGAAACGCCAAATCCCCCATCTCTGGCTTTGGCGGGGCGGTAAATTCAAACGGACCAGTTGCTCCGGCCGCTTGAAACATTTTTTCTAACTCTTTTTGGAGAGAGGCAAACATACAAAAGTACCCATATCATACCTAATACTAGCCAAAAATGCAATAATCTGTGAGGTGATATTAAACTACTGCTAAATTTTATCTAACAATGAACCGAAAGATATACTTATTTTTATGCCGTGAATGTTTGAACGTTAGTGAGTTTGAACGGCATAAAAATAAGTATATCTTGAGACGAAAAAGAAATAAATAATATCACTTCTGTAAAAAACACTACAACACACTAATTGGGCTAACAACATTCCACAAATTTCCAAGCCAGCTTCCCGGGTCAGAAGGCTGGTCCACATTCACAAAACTCTCGGGACTGATGCCGGAAATATCCAATGCCGGTGGCGGGCTTGAAGCAGCCGAAAGCCCATACTGGAGATTAACAAATTGCGTGGATTTAAGATGAAGCGACCCACCGTTTGCCCGTATGCCGTTTGTAGGAAATTTTAATTTTTGAGAATTACCAATTACGCTAGAATCTATATTTAATGTGGAACTTACCGCTTGAATATTATTACCCGATTCCCAGGTATCTAACATCGAACAATTATCCATTTGGACATCGCTATTTTTTACAAGCAGCATGCCATCAACTTCGGGTGGGCGTCTGGTAAATCTATTGCCACCAACAAAATACACATTGTGGAGCGTAGCCTCGGCATTATTAAAAATAATATCAGACCAATACGCCCCGTGGTTAAACGGAGAAATAGTAATTGGGCTATCACCAGTGCCAAGCATACTTAGCGCGCCCTCCACATTAATAGTGCCATAAGGGGCCATAAGAAATGCGACCCCAGGTTCTACGGTAAGAGAACTCCCGGTTGGCACCGTTAGCCCACTTACATACACCACGGTTCCAGCGCCAATATGGCCATTGCCCGTTACCGCTACCGAATCTAAATAAGGAGGATTAAAAACATTTTCACTCAAACTAAGCCCGCTTAATTCTGGCCACCGACCACGCACATATACTGCTCCTTGTGGGTTAGTAAAATGAGTAATCGAAGTATTGTTCACCGACAGGGCACTATCATAGGCTTCAATTGCTCTATCTCCTTGAACAAATTGTGTGTTCACTATAGTTGTGGAAGAATTTTTAAGATACAGCGACGCGCCACTGTTATTTTGAAAGGTGGTAAGAGTAAAATTAAGGTTAGCTCCGTCCGCCCGCACTGCCTGCTCTACATTGGGAGTAAACGGCCCCCCGTCTGGCGGCCGAAAAGC
The DNA here is from genome assembly GCA_964533715.1 of uncultured Gammaproteobacteria bacterium. Lineage (GTDB taxonomy): Bacteria > Patescibacteriota > Patescibacteriia > Magasanikbacterales > GWA2-37-8 > CAZHNI01. Next base: position 8,533 of record CAZHNI010000008.1, read on the forward strand.
GTGACCGGCATATTTAATTTGTGCCCCGGCAATATCGCCCACTGACCCCGTGTGGAACCACACTCCTTGCCAATCTTTAGGCGCTGGATCTGCTCCGGGCCAAGAACCAACGGCAGTATCAAAATCGCTCTTTCCAAACGAATGATCGCGCCCGGAAGTTAATATCACCGGCGACTCTGCACTTCCTTGTACCTTTAAATTTCCGTACACATCAATTTTAGCGTCGCTATAATAACTTTTAATAACTACTCCTGGTTTAATAATTAAAGTAAACCCAACGGGAACTTGGTAATATTGTAAAATATAAGGGTTACCAGCCGGTGTGAGTGTGCGTTCAGTATCCTCTTGATTAAAATTGAGCACATAAAATCCAAAGTTAGACTGACGCGGCGAACCATAAATTTGCCCGCCGTTAAACGTTCTACCACTCACCCGCGGACTTTGGTTGATTTGCCAATTAGTTTTATCGCTTCCATTTTTATCGACGCCCAAACGCTCCATAGAGCGATACTTTACCGTATCGCCGGCAAACCAACCCGCCGAACAATCTACCACATCAATTTTTTCTCCCGTTGAATTCAATAATTCAACTTTTTCTCCATTATTATTAAACCCACCGGGCAACGTGTACACAATATCCGCCGCCACTTCACGCACCGCTTCATCCCGGGATCGCTCTAACAAAAAATACCCATGCGGTGCAATAATACTATTATTAACTTTTTTAAAATTCAAAGTGGTGCTCGAAACCACAATTTTCCAATCCTTTACATCAATTGGCTGGTCGGTTGTATTGTACAATTCCAGCCATTCATCGGTAGGAAAATCTGCCGACGTCCCCGCCCACGCAATTTCATTAATTACAACCGTTGGAACTACAACAACCGGTGGTGTGGAGGTGGTAGCCGGTGTTGTTGTAGATGTTGTGGCGGGAGTGCTCGTGGCCAAACTGATTGGAGTCGAACTAACTGTTGCCACGGTGGAGGTATTAACAATTGCATCAGCCGGTGTGGAGGTGGCCATAAAATCACTCGATGTTGGACTGGAGGTCACGGATGTTTCAATTTGAGGTGTAGAAGTAACTGCTAACGTAGTGGTAGCAATTTGTTGAGAAACTGGTGGCTCTGCTCCAGAAGCCGACTCTGCCGATGTCTCTTGGGTTTGCGCAGAGGTATTATATCCGCTTTGAGATGATGCGGGCGAAGAAGGAACAGAAGGAATACTGGTGCCAACATTTTGTGTAATCTGTTGTTCTTGGGGAAGAGGCGGCTCTTGAACTGCCTCTGGCGCAGCCTCAACTACTTCGCTTTTGGTTACGAGAGCTGAGGATTTTACCTGTGGCACAACGGCCACGCTTACAATCTTGGTCTTGTTAGACTCCGCTATTGGCGGAGTAAGAATTATTTGATTGTTAACAGTTGGCTCTGCCCCAGCGTTTACCGTTCCCCCGCCACTCTGCGCGGTAGCGCTCGCGAATCCAAGTGTGACTTTTACTGCCTCATAGCGAGAAGCAACAATAGTGGCCAAACTTCCAAAAAACCCCTTCGTGCTGGCTACTGCACTACCAAAACCATTATATACGTTTGTACAAAATCCATCTCCAACTTTAGAACATACTGCTAAAATAGTTCGCTTGGGCGCCTGCACCGCCGCCTCCCAAAAAGATATTTTGCTGTCTGGCACAATTGGCTCTAATAATTCTGGGTGCGCCTTATATTTTTCTGCTTCATTAAAAAATAATTTAATCACACTCGCTCCGGTAAGCACTGCTTTAGGTAAAAGACGACTGGCATACGATGGCATTACAAAATATTTGTCATCAATTGTATATAATCGAGTAAGATTTCCACTACCAACAAAATCACTATTTTTATAATCTTGGATTTTTGCTAAAATTAAATCTTTTTTATTATCATACAAATAATCGACTACTTCATTATTGGAAATTTTTTTAGTAATCCGAATCAAACTTCCTAGATCTGGTTTATCAAACTCCTCATTACTAATGGTATCTTCAGAGAAAAAATTATTGTTAGAATAAGTAGCCACAGACTCAAATGCACTCTGGATATTCGGTAAATTAATCAACTCAACATTATTTTTATCCAAATTATTGGCTACCTGTAAATTATTAAATATCTCTGGCAAGCCGGCATAACTTTCAAAGGGTGACCCGGGGTCGCCTTCAATGCCGGGGTGGGAGTCATCCCGTGTATGGTCCGGCACCGTGGCATCTTCAATTAAATGCAGCACATGGCCAAGCGCAATATAGGCTGTTTTTTTATCGCCATCTATATACGCTTTAAGCGCTTTTTGCCAGGTTTGGTTGCCAAATTGCCTACCATACGCCGCTTGATAATTTTGGTTAACCACCCACTCAATAGAGGGCAGTGCCGTCTTAGGGGCAATGTCAGCGCCCGTTTTGTACCCTTCGGCCTCTGTAAGCCAGCCGTAATGCTTGCCAGACCAACCAACATGGTGAACCGGATCATAAAAATGGTTAATCCACCGCGCCGGTTCATCCTCTTCAATCGCGCCTTCCTTTAACCACTCGGTTTCTTGGTTAGAAAAAGAATACCCGGGGCGAGTATTCTTACTGTTAAAAAATTTGGCAATTTCGGCTGTAAGGGCTGGGTGGGTGGTGTGTTGCTGATAGGCCAAAGAATTTGAATAATAACTAAAAAAAATAACGCCGGTGCCGAGACTAAAAATAATTCCTAATAACAAATTAATTACAAAATTTTGTCTTGTGTGCCCCTCCTTCATAAATTAATTTATAAAACTGAAATTTTCCAAATTCTTGTATACGGATTAACAAGAAACACAACAGATGAAGATCTTTTCTGATTCTTTTCATTAAGTACATCTCGATAAAAATAAGCTTTAGATTTATTCTGATCGAAACTATCAAATCGCAGCGTATTAAGGCTCTTTACTACCCCATCTAGCTGTGCAACCTTGCTAGTATCTTCAAGAATTTTTTTCCAATCTGCTTGTTTCTCGACCACAAAATATTTACTCGCCAACTCTATATCTCCTTTTTTAAGCGCGTCCAAAAACATTGTCCACGTTTCTTCCGGCGTTTTGCCGCCATAGGTATCCTCGCGATATGGTTTGGTGAGCGCGGCTTGAAAAGCATCAGTTTGTTTTTGCCACTGATATCCTTGCCAGGCCGAGCGCGCCGCCATGCCAAACCAAACCAATAAAATTAGAGCCACTATACTCAAAAACCAAATCAAAATTTTCTTAGATAATTTCATAAAAAAAATTAGCAAAAAAATAAAATCCCAAAAAGGAATTCTTCAATCCTCCTTACACTATATAATAATACAAATTTACCAAAAATCCAAATCTGTGGATAAATAATCTACCACCAGATTATAACTGATGCCGGCTACGCCGGTTGGTAGTTCTCGGCAAATGACACCTCAAATCGCCTCCGAGCTCATGTGAGACGACGCTACTGGCCACGGCGAGGTTGAGTGATCCTTTGGATGGGCGAAATGCGGCTTTGCACATTTGAGCCCAAGCGAAACCGAGCTGCTTGGCAGTAGCGGAGACGAACATCTGCTCGGCAATTTTTGACTCTACCTTTTGTTTGCACAAAAGGTAGAATTAACCAACCTAATTTGAGCAGCACTTTTTGGCTAATTCTAGCCAAGCATATTTCATATTTTGGCTAAGATTAAACAAAAATACCTAAAAACCAATGCTTTTGCCCCTTGACAAAAGGCTAAATTTGTGGTATACTGTTATGTTTTGAGAGTGACGTTGAGAGAGCGTTGCACCCAAAACAAATATATATCGTATTTTTAACTAACTCTCTCATTATTTGGAGAGTTTTTTGCTTAAATATCGCTCTTTTACAACCAACGGGAAGAAAAAACCGCTGGTTTCCTGGCGCTTAGAAAGGTAATACCTACAATTACCTACCTCAGCGTCGGGAGGCCAGTAACCCCCCGCGTGTAGGACACAACCCGGGCCCTAGGCCCGCGCCCCCCCACCCAAGGAGCCCCCAATAACCACCACGACCCGCGCCCGTCTCGCCGCCCTCGCCCCCCTCCTGGCCTTCGCCGCCCTGATCGCGCTCTTCGCGTCCCTCGCCGGCTGCGGCCACGCGCCGCTCCCCCCGACGGAGACGCCGGCCGTGACCGTCCCGGCCGAGCGCGCCCCCCGCACCGCCGGCCGCTGGCCGGCTGAGGTGATCATCGCGTCGAGCCTCGCCACCGCCCCCGCCCCCACGGTGGTGAGCGTGTCCTCCGAGCGCGCCAAGCGCATCGCCGAGGAGAGCCAGGCGCTCCGCCTCATGGCGCTCGCCCGCGCCGAGGGCGCCGAATGGGCCACGGCCCGCTCGCTCGACGATGACAGCGTTGTCGCCGAGAACGGCCGCACCAAGGTCGTCGAGACCTGGGGCAAGGCCAAGTAGGCGCCCCCGCCACGCCGGCCCCCCCCTTCCCGCCGCCACAATCGCCCATCCGGCCCCGTCGAGCACGCACTCGCTCCGGGGCCATCCAATCTCTGTTGATAACAAAAAATGTTACCGCTAGAGATTGGGCGATTGTAAAAAAAACACTCCCCAATGGGGGGTGTTTTTTGTTTACCAATTCATAATCACCTTAATCAATCGCAACCGAGCATATGGACTCCGACCGAACTGGCCACGGCGAGTTGGAGTGGTGCAATAGCGCGTGTTCAGTGTGATTCTGCGCTTCTGAACACGAACGACAACGAGCCGTTGGCAGTTCGAGGAGGAGGACATCGGCTCGGCGCTTTTTTAGTTACCTTTTTGTGCGTACAAAAAGGTAAATTTATTAAAACGATCACTTTTGTTCCGCATCCGCCATCGGAATTTCATCAACCTCGCTCTAAAACTATAACACTTTAACAAAAAATCGCTTGCCTTTTTGAATTATATCACCCTTTTTTACTTTCACATCTACTGTGTCTACTTTTTCATCGTTCAATTTAACTCCACCCTGCTCTACTGCACGCCGCGCTTCACTTTTGCTTGTGCATATTTTAGATTCCACGAGCACTGTGGCAACATCGTACACACTTGGCTTAAGCTTAGGAATATCGGTTGGTTTTTCTTTATCTCTAAAAGTATTAACGAAATAATCCTCCGCCTTTTTTGCTTCACCTTCAGAATGATAAAACCGTACTAATTCGTAAGCCAATTTCATTTTAATATTGCGCGGGTTCTCGCCATGTTTCATAACTTGCTCATACTCTTTAATAAGAGCAAGCGGTATGCGCGTAACCAATACAAAATATTTTATAATCAAATTATCCGGAATAGTCATCACTTTACCATACATATCATTTGGTTCGGTGGTTAGGTTAATGGTGTTGCCCCAACTAGAACTCATCTTGCGGCCATCGGTGCCTTCCAAAATTGGCCCCATAACAATATTTTGGGGTGTTTGTTTATAAAACGCCTGGAGCGTCCGACCGGCGAGCAGATTAAACCTCTGGTCAGTGCCGCCAAGCTCAACATCAGCTTTAACAGCCACCGAATCATACCCTTGCATAAGGGGATACAAAAGCTCGCGCAGCGATACACGGGTACCAGCATCAAGTCGTCGTTTTATGTTCTCTCGTGCGTTAAATTCATGCAACGAAAATTGCTCGGCCTGAGCGCCAATTTCATCGTAGCCAAGTTTTTGCAGCCATTCACTATTATAATGTACCTCACAGGTGGACATATCAATAATTTTCCCAGCTTGAGCTACATAATTTTTCATGTTCTCCTCAATTTTCTTTTTCTCAAGCATCGGCCGTTCACTATCTTTATCCGACGTATCGCCAATGACACCGGTAGAATCACCGACAATAAAAACCAGCTGGTGACCCAGCTCTTGAAAATCGCGCATCTTTAACAGCGGAATAGAACGACCAATATGCAAATTTGGGCTAGTGGGGTCTATACCGAGCTTAACACGTAACTGTTTGCCAGATTTTAATTTTTTTTCTAGATCTACCTTTACAATTACCTCTTCTACTCCGCGCGTTAAAAGCTCGTTAATTTTTTCTTGGTTAGTATTCACCATATACTAAATACAAATACTAGATACGTAATTATTTTTTGGGCCATTGTTCAACCATTAACAATTCCGACGCTACCAATTTTCTCTCTCCTAAAAGTTGCCAAATATGCTCGGTAACAAATGGCATAAAGGGGTGGAGCATTTTGAGCGTCATAATTAAATTATGGAGCAGAATTTTTTTGGTATTCTCGCTCAAAGATTCGTCCGTCAATTGTGCTTTGCTCGCCTCTAAATATATATCTGCCAATTTATGCCACGTAAAATCGTAAATAATTTGCGCCGCTTCGTGGAGACGCATTGCCTCTAAATTGTTAGTAACATTTTCAACCGTCTCTTTAAGTTGTTGTAATATTACTCGATCGGCACTCGTCAATTTGTCATCCTGAGCGGAGCGAAGGATCTCTGGCTCACTCACCAACGGGACAGAGATTCCCTGCCTGCGCAGGCAGGCTCGTCGGCCTTCGGCCTCACTCGGAATGACAGAAATAACAAATCTGGCGATGTTCCAGAGCTTATTCGCAAAATGTTTCATGCCTTTAATCTTGTCTTCGGCCAGCGGAATGTCATTGCCGGCGGCCGTGGAAAATACAAGCGCAAAACGCAAGGCATCGGTGCCATATGTTTCAATTACGCCCAACGGATCAATTACATTGCCTTTGCTTTTGCTCATCTTTTGGCGATCTTTATCACGCACCAAACCATGCAAATATACCTTTTCAAACGGCGGTTTGCCCGTACGATAATACGATAACATTACCATGCGCGCCACCCAAAAAAACAGAATATCCCACCCCGTCTCCATCACCTGCGTAGGAAAATAAGTTTCAAAATCTGTTTCCTGTTTCCTGTTTCCTGTTTCCTGTCGTTTCGCATCATTCGCCATAAGCGTTGCAAACGGCCACTGACCAGATGAAAACCACGTATCAAAGGTATCAGGATCGTTCTTTAGCCCTCCTCCACAACCTGGACATTGTTTTATGCTATCGTCTATATCAACAATTGGCTCATCACATTTCGAATTTCGAATTTCGAATTTCGAATTTCCATCACAGTATTTCACCGGTATCGGTATCCCCCACCAAATTTGACGGCTAATTGGCCAATCGCGGATATTTTCCATCCAATGACGAAATATTTTTTCAAATCGTTCGGTTACAATTTCTACTTCCTTTTTGTCTAGCGCCTCAATGGCCATATCGCGCAAACTCGGTCGGCCATCGGGGAGCGGCTTTGTCATGGCAATATACCACTGCGGCACAATTTGGGGTTCAATTAAACTGCCACATTTATAGCAAAGCTGCACGTTGTGCTTATATTTCTCATCCACATGATCCAATAATCCCTTGGCTGCCAATTTTTCCACAATTTTTGGCCGCGCGTCCAAAATTTTAAGCCCCGCAAACTCACCGGCAATTGGCAAGAGCTTGCCACGTTTATCAATCACTTCTTCAATATCTAATTTATGCCGCTCCGCAATTTCAAAGTCCACCGGATCGTGCGCCGGTGTTATCGTCATAACACCCGTACCAAATTCCATGTCCACAGCCGTATCTTTAATAACAGTAGCCATTACCGGTCCATTAATCCACTCTAACTCAATTTTTTGGCCGTCTTTGTACTCGGCGTATCGTTTGTCGTCCGGGTGCATCACCACATACTTGTCGCCAAATTTAGTTTCGGGACGCGACGTACTAATAACAAACGGACCGTATTTAAAATAATAAAACGGCTCGGTGCGTTCCTCGTACTTTGTTTCCAAATCTGCGAGTCCGGTTTGGTGTTTGGGGCACCAATTGCAAATGCGATTGCCGCGGTACAACAAGCCATCATCATACATTTTTTTAAACGTTGCGTTTACCACTTTAACTATTTCTGGATCAAGCGTAAACGTATTGCGACCCCAATCGCAAGAGGCCCCCAAACGTTTTAAACTGGTTTCGGTAATATGTTTATTGGATTGTACAAAATCCCAACATTCTTTATAAAATTCTTCACGTGTCATTTTAAAACGGCTACGGTCTTCTTTATCCAATTTTTTTTCAAACACCACTTGTGTTTCAAACCCGGCATGATCTGTTCCCGGCAACCACAACGTTTTTCGTCCACGCATACGCTGAAAGCGGACCAAAATATCTTCTATGGTTACAAAAAGCGCGTGCCCCAAATGCATGGGCGCGTTGGCGTTCGGCGGCGGCATTATTATTGTAAACGGTCTACTCTCTTCAGCACTCAAATTTTCCGCCCAAGACGGACGCGCCTCGGGTGCAAAAAAACCACTGGTCTCCCATTTTTTATAAATTTCCTGTTCGTATTTTTCCGGCTCGTAGGCCTTAGGCAATTCGCTAGACATAGCCAAAATTAATAACCACTATAGTGTACTAAATACTCTATAAAATGGCAAGTTTTTTGGCTAATTTAATGTATTTTTATTATCCACAGGGGGTAAATTATTGACAATATAGCCACAAACTGGTACAATCATCAGTCTTTTAGACAGGACGAGTCTGGGCTATTTTAGCTTTAAATAAGCCCGCTATACCCCATTTTAATACAATTTGTGGCCCTAACCGACTTTGAACAACTCAATAAGCTCATTGATGAAAGCAAATACATTTTGCTTGTTTTTGCTGCGAGCGGAAATGGTGATGCTACTGCCTCAGCCTTAGCACTAAAAAATATTTTAAAACAAAAGCAAAAACAAGTTGATATTGCCGCCAGCGGTTTTGCTGTTCCAAAAAATCTCAAATTCTTAACTGGTATCGAGACTATCCAACCAGAGCTTACCCACTTACAAAAATTTATCATCCGCGTAGATGTAACTAAAGCCCCAATTGATACGCTCAGCTATGACGTAAAGGATGGCTGGCTTTCCATTTATTTAACACCCAAGCACGGCGCTATTACGCGCAACGAGCTCCGTACCGCTCAATCTACATTTAAATACGATCTCATTATCACGCTTGGCACTCCGGAATTAGAATCACTCGGAGAATTATTTTTTAATAACACCGATCTTTTTTATAAAGCACCAATTATAAATATTGACCACCAATCGGAAAACGAACGCTTTGGTCAAATTAATTTAATAGACGTAACCGCTGCCGCTACCGCTGAAATTATTTTTCATTATGCTAAAACACTGCCACACATTCTTATTAATGAAGATATCGCCACCGCCCTTCTTGCCGGCATGACTGTGGCCACCAAAAGTTTTAAACAACCACACCTTGCACCTCATACGCTATCTGCCGCCGGAGAATTGGTTGAGCACGGCGCAGACCGCGAAAAAGTAGTGCAGCATCTCTATCGCACAAGATCGGTTGCCGCCCTCAAATTATGGGGCCAAGCGCTATCACGCTTAGAAATAAATTCCGAGCTAGGCCTTATATCTATTGCTCTTAATAGAGATGATTTTGTAAAGTCTGGAGCGACCCCGGAAGATTTGCATGGAATCGTTGAGGAACTCCTCAGCACTTCGCCCGAAACAAAACTAAGTGTCATTTTATATGAAGTGCTCAATGGTTCAGAAACTGAAATACACGCGCTTGTTACAGTGGATAAGAATTATAATGCCCTTTCACTCCTCAGCCGCTTAAACCCAACCGGCAACAAACGACAAGGGAGTGTAATTCTTAAACACACCACACTTCACGAAGCCGAAAACACCATCAAAAAACTCATTGAAACACAAACACACTCTACAAAATAAAACATCTCCCAAATGGGGGATGTTTTAATTTTAAAAATAAATTTAATTTAAATAAGCGCGGCTCCGGTCATATCTTCCGGCTGTGGAACCCCCATCAATTTCAAAACAGTTGGCGCCACATCGGCCAAAACGCCCACCGGCGGCAAAAGACTAAGATCGCCCTCGGGCGGATCGCCGTCTGGACCGGCCTGACCCATAAAATCTTTTCCAATAATAATGAGTGGCACGGGGTTCGTAGAGTGCTCTTTATCAATTTCTCCAGTTTGTAAATTAATTACTTCTTCCGCATTGCCATGGTCGGCTGTAAAAACAACTACCCCTCCTCGAGCCAAAGTGTGGTCGACCACATCTCCCAAATATTTATCTACCGCTTCTACCGCCACAATTGTAGCTTTCAAGTTACCGGTGTGTCCCACCATATCGGCATTGGCATAATTTATTACAATTAAATCATATTTATCACTATCAATTGCCTTAATTGCCTCTTTCGTAATTGGGCCGGCTGACATTTCGGGCGCCTCAACATAGCTTGATATCTTTGGCGATGGTACAAGCCCACGATCTTCACCCTTAAACGGTTCTTCAATGGTACCGTTTAAAAAAAATGTAACATGGGCGTACTTCTCGGTTTCAGCCACGTGGAATTGCTTAAGACCAGCCTTGCTCACCGTTTCTGCCAAACAATTCTGCACTACTATTGGGTCATAAGCCACCACCACTGGTAAATCTTTTTCGTATTCCATCATGGTAACAAAAAATAAATTTGATATTTGCGTGCGTTCAAATTTATTAAATCCTGGCAAAACAAACGCTTTGGTAAGCTCGCGGGCGCGATCGGGGCGAAAGTTAAAAAATATCGCAGCATCTTTATCTTTAAACGTAGCTACTGGTTTGCCATTTTTAACAATCACGGTTGGAACAAATTCTTCATCGTAATTTTTTTGCGAATAACTATCTGCTACTGCCTGTAAAGCACTTTCGGCGGTTCGTTCGGCTTTACCTTCGGCCATAGCGCGGTAAGCTTTTTCTACTCGCTCCCAGCGATTGTCTCTATCCATAGCATAATATCGACCGCTCACGCTCGCAATGGCGCCAACTTTTAACTCGGCAATTTTAGCCTCTAACTCTTTAATAAATTGCTCTCCCGAATTATACAAACAATCCCGTCCATCCAAAATAACATGAATAAAAACTTCTTTAGATAATTTATGTTGTCGACAAAATTCTAACAAAGCAAACAAGTGTTCACTGCTCGCGTGCACATTTCCATTCCCAATTAAACCAATTAGATGAAGCTGGGATTTATTTTTTAAAACCTGCTCGGCCGCTTTAAGAAAAGCATTATTTTTAAAAAATGTTCCATCGGTTATTTCCTGATTAATACGAGGACACGATTGATAATAAATGCGCCCGGCACCAATATTAAGGTGCCCAACTTCAGAATTACCAATTTCACCAAACAAAAGACCAACTTCCGTGCCGGAAGCCGACACGGTCATGGCCGGATAATTTTTAAGATAATTGGTAAAATGAGGCAACCGCGCACGCGTTATAGCGTTGCCTTCCGCATCTGGCGCCACCCCCCAGCCGTCACAAATAACAAGCGTAACTGGTTTGTAAGATTTAGACATAAATATTTAAAATCCTAAACTCTAAACACTAAATTCTAATCAAATTAAAATTGCAAAAACACTAATGTCCAAAACTCGCGTTTTGAATTTTGGTAATTGATATTTTGAACATTGTTTAAAGTTTAGAATTTAGGATTTAGGATTTATAGTTTCAAATTAAAGATTTTCCCGTCATCTCAGTTGGTTTTTTAATCCCCATTAACTTTAAAATAGTTGGCGCCACATCGGCCAATTTACCTTTTGCAACTTTTACACGATTAACCTTAAACGTGCGCAGCTTAGCTGGTGGCGCAATAATAACACACGGTACCGGATACGTTGAATGCTCGGAATCAACCTCACCGGTTTTAAGATTTATCATTTCCTCGGCATTACCATGGTCGGCAGTAATAATACAATTGCCACCATTTTTTTGAACAGCTGTTAACACTCGAACCAAAGCATTATCCAAAATTTTAATGGCTTTTTCAGCAGCCACCAAACTGCCTGTGTGCCCCAGCATATCGGCATTAGCAAAATTTATGGCAATAAATTCATACTCGCCACCTTCAATTGCACGGACGGCGTACTGTGCTATTTGCTCCGCTTCCATGGCCGGGTCCATTTCAAAATCCTTTACACGGTCGGAAGCAATTTTTACCCACCGTTCGTCACAAAAATGTTGTGAGTAACCACCGTTAAAAAAATATGTAATATGAGCAAATTTTTCTGACTCTGCCAAATAAAGTTGGCGTCGCGGACAAAGTACCTGCACCAAACTATTTGGCACATCACGACTAGGAAAAGCGGTAAGCACCCCGGGCAAATCCGGCCCAAAATCGGTCATAGCCACAAACCTAATATTTTTAGGAATTTTGACACGTTTAAACGTACCACCATTTTCTTTTTCAAATTTTGGTTGTACCAAAGATTTGGTAATTTGTCGCGCCCGGTCACTACGCAAATTAAAAAAGAAAACCGCATCATTATCGTTAATAGTCGCCACCGGCTTTTTACCATCCATAATCACCGTTGGAGAAATAAATTCATCGCTCTCATCACTATTGTAAGCCTGGGTAATTGCTTCTTCCGCATTTTCGGCTTTTTTGCCAATACCCAAAACCAACGTTTGATAAGCTTTTTCCGTGCGCTTCCAATTTTTATTTCTATCCATTCCATACAACCTACCCATCACATTCGCAATGCGTTCGTGGTGCTGTAAATGTTGATTTAATTTTTTTAAGTGCTTAAGGGCATCATGTTGGCCCGAATCACGCCCATCGGTAAACAAATGCAAATATACTTTTTTAATCCCCTCTTCATAAAATAAATCCAGGAGTGCATACAAATGTTCCGGACACGAATGCGCGCTATTATGGTTAGAAAGCAGACCCATAAGATGGACTGCGGTATCATATTTTTTTACATGATGAAGCGCCTCGTGGAAAGCATTGTTTTTAAAAAAAGTGCCGTCTTTAATAGCATCCGAAATATACAAGGTATCTTGTTTAACAACACGCCCGGCACCAATGTTAAGGTGCCCCGCTTCGCTGTTGCCTTCTTGCCCCTTGGGGAGACCAACCGACGTACCGCTCGCCTCCAAAAGCGCGTGTGGATATTTTTTCCACCAACCAAAAAAATTCGGCGCCGTTTTGGGCGTAATGGCGTTCCCCTTTTGTTTTGGGTCGGCCATGCCAAAACCGTCGAGGATTATGAGAACTGTGGTATTTGTTTTCGACATAAAGACTGTCATTCTGAGCGGAGCGAAGAATCTCTGGCTCAATTACTCCATTGTTCTATTGTTTCGTTGTTGTTTTGATAACATAATTATCGCCCTACGTCCTAATCTAAAAACAAAATAAACACACCCATAAACAACCGCAAAGGACAACAAAAAATTAAAAACATTATAATCAATTGGCATATCGCCGTACTCACCATTACCACAATCCCACCAAGAAGGTAATGGTGAGTCGCGGTAAGAATTGTCAACCGTTATAAAAGCAAATGGCAAACCACATTTAAAATTTTTTAGATCATCATGGTTGGTAATTTTGCGTGGTACAAAAATTCCAACACACATTATCACCAAAGTTATAATTACAAAAATGATGTGTTTCATAACCAAACTTTAGAACAATACAACAATGAAACAATTGGCCGGACAGAGATTCCTCGTCGTCCCGACTGAGTCGGGACTCGCTCGGAATGACAATGTATTCGCAAAATTCGTGGCGGAGCATTCGCATTATCCTAAATCCCAAGCTCACTCTCAATCTCCATCAATCTATTATACTTCTCAATACGCTCCGACCGAGACATGGAACCAGTTTTAATAAATTCTGAATTAACTGCCACTGCCAAATCCGCAATAAACGTATCGGCGGTTTCGCCGCTCCGGTGTGATACTGCTATTTGATAACCGCTCGTCTGCGCCAAACGCACCGCCTCAATCGTGTCGGTTAAAGTTCCAATTTGATTTAATTTAATAAGAATAGCGTTGGCCACGTGGTTCTCAATCCCCTTATTTAGTCTCTCAACATTAGTAACAAACAAATCATCGCCCACCAACAAAACTTTTTTACCAAGCTCACGGGTTAAAACCTGCCAATTTTGCCAATCATCCTCGGCCAAACCATCTTCAATGGAAATTAAAGGATATTTTTTTACCCAATTCGCCAAAAGCGCAATCATTTTTTCTGGTCGCCACGCCTGTTTTTTACCTACAAAATAATAGTTACCATGTCTGTAAAATTCCGAAGCCGCTACATCAAGGCCCAAAAACACATGTTTTCCCGGCTCCCAACCAGACATTTTTATAGCCTCCACAATAAACTGGATGCCGCGTTCATTATTTAAAAGTTCCGGCGCAAAACCACCTTCATCACCTACCGATGTCACATACCCTTTTTGACTTAACAAATTTGCCAAAGAATGAAAAATTTGCGAACCCATGCGCACACGCTCGCGAAATAATTTATGACGTGGTATCACCAAAAATTCTTGAATAGACAAACCGTTATCGGCATGCCTGCCACCATTTAATATATTAATCATTGGCACGGGCAGGCGCCACTCTTTAAACGGCAGTTGAAAAGCCGAACGGATATATTTATAAAGCGGCATCTTTGCCTCGACAGCAAAAGCGCGCGTGGCTGCGAGCGACACCGACAAAATTGCATTCGCGCCCAAATTTGATTTATTTTCAGTGCCATCAAGTTTATCGAGCAGTTTATCCAACTCTAAAATACTGGCCACCTCCCGGCCAGCAAAAAACTTGGCAATTGTAGTATTAACATTTTTAACAGCTTTTAACACTCCCTTGCCACCATAACGCTTTCCGCCATCACGCAACTCTAAGTCTTCGTGCTCACCGGTGGATGCGCCAGAAGGGACCTTAGCTGTGCCCAATATACCATTTTCCAAAACAACTTTAGCTTCTACGGTTGGGTTTCCGCGCGAATCCAGTATTTCTCGTGCACTAATAGTCTTAATTCTCATAACACTAAACTCTATAATATACAAAATAGGATGCTAATTATGAGCAACCTCCATATATTTCAGTATACCACACAAAAAGAGATAAAAAAAGAGCCCCAATACACGGGGCTCTTTGTGCCAAATAAATTTTAACGAGACATTATCTTATAGGTAATGTTCACATTCATTGTCACGTCTCGGCTACCGGCGGCCACCACATCCGGGGCGCCACCGCCGCCGGCCTCACCCAAAACACCAACCGACTTTGCATACATGGGCTGTGGGTATTCAGGGCCACTCTCATACTCTCCATAAGAAATAACTTCTACTAAACGCACACCAAGCGAATTAGCCAATTTAACAGCTTTCATCTTAGCGTCTTGGAGAGCTTTTTCGCGCGCAACTGATTTTAAATTATCGGTATCATCAATGGTAAAGTTAAGACCACTTATTTGGTTGGCGTTATACTTTCCAGCCAACGATAACACGGCGCTAATTTTGGTTAAATCACGAATTTTAACCGTTACATTATTAATAACACGGTAACCTTGGAGCACCTGTCCCTTATCTTGCGTATAATTATAGTCTGGGTAAATACTATAATCGGTTTTTAAATCCTTGTCCTCTATCCCCATTTTTTTCAAATCGCTCATTACAGCATCCATTACTTTTTTGTTAGCCTTCTGTGCAGTAGCCACATCTTTATCAGAATTAGAATATCCAATAGTAGTAACGGCAATATCATTATTACCAGAAACTTTTCCATATCCAGTTATCGTTATATTGCGCTCCATCTGGTCAGCCATCCCCACATAACTATATTTTTTTAAATTGATCTTCATGAGCGTGCCTAAATATACAATAAGATAAACTAATAAAACGCCAGCCAGCGTCATGAGAATTTTTTTACCAAAATCACTTACACCCCACGAACAACATTTATGTTGTATGGGCATTGGCGGTCTTGGTTCTTCCATCATTGGTTCTAATCGTTTTCCATTTTGTAATGGCATATTATAGTTCTCCTTAAAGGGCCGCAATTGCGGCTCCATTAATAATTAAAGGGATTATTATTTTTTTAAAACTCCACAACAAAATATCAACTTAAAGAACTGATAGCGAGTTATTGCATTAATTTTTTTATAATAAGCCGAAATATACACTGATTTTCTTGGCGTCAACTGTTTGAGGCGTAGCCGAGTTTTGGCGCCAGAAAATCAGTGTATATGAGGCATTAAGTAATAAAACTCGCTATGAGCTCAAACTTCCTGTATTATATACCTATAACTACTTGAAAACAAATTATGTGACAAGAACTTACTTTTCCAAGGCCTTAAGCCCTGGCAACTCTTTACCGCTCAAAAACTCAAGCATTGCGCCGCCCCCTGTGGAAACCAAATCAATCTGGTCAGCTAATTTTCTTTTTTTAACTACTTCAACAGTTTCGCCGCCCCCTACCACACCAAATGCCTTGCCCTTAGAACGTGCGGCAAACAAATCCGCCAAAGCATAGGTTCCGTATTCATAGGGGTGGGTTTCAAATACACCCATCGCTCCATTCCAAATAAGCGTTTGGGCTTTTTTAATATAATGAGCAAAAAGCCGCACGGTGAGCGGGCCAATATCAAAAATAGAACAATGCGGATCGGTGATAGAAAACCGCGCGTTAACTTCTTTCACTTCTACCTTTTTACCACCTCTTGTACCAACCACAAAATCAACCGGTACAATAACTTTTTTATTAGAACAATACTTAAGTACGTCTACCTTAAATTCTTTGCCCACCAACGAAGCGCCGACTGGATATCCTTTTGCCCACAAATACGTATTGGCAATTTGACCACCAACCAAAATATAATCGGCTTTAGACAACAAATATTTTAAAACCGGAATTTTAGTTTCTACTTTTGCTCCGCCCAAAACAACCACCAATGGTTTGTGGGGGTCTTTGGTCGCCTTAGATAACACTCCAATCTCCTCGGAAAGCAGTAAGCCAGCATATCCTGGAATAAACTTAGTAACTCCAGAAACTGAAGCCGAATCGCGGTGAGCCACCGCAAAACCATCCAAAACAAACAGGTCAGCCAAGGCGGCCAGCGCCCGGGCTACTTTAGGGGCATTGTTTTCTTCGCCCGGAATAAATCTCACATTTTCAAGCATGACAATTTCTCCCGGTTCCATTGCTTCAATTTCTTTTTGCGCGCGATCAAAATATTTTTTTTCTTCCATTTCGTTGCCTTTGGCAGCAATAAAACGAACCGGCACACCGATTGCTTTCTGAAAGTGCGCGGCCACCGGTCGCAAACCGAGCGCTGCATTCATACCTTTGGGTCTACCTAAATGGCTCATTAAAACAACTCTGGCACCTTTACCAACAAGAAACTCAATGGTTGGAATTGTCTTTTGAATTTTAAAATCATCCTTAACTTTTCCTTTTAAAATAGGGACGTTAAAATCTGCCCGTACTAAAACGCGTTTTCCAGACAAATTTTTTACTTCGGTAATGCTACGAATTTTCATAGCTGTATGCCACTAGTATACCACAAAAAAATAAAAAACCACATTCGACACTACTCTTCAAAACTATGCGGATATTTGTTATCACCCGGCCAGGCAAAGTGATTAAAAGCCCACTTGGCTAAATCCCGCGCCTCACTAAATCGGCCGTCACTCGTTGTTGCCCCCAAAACAGCCACACGAACTGCCTTGTCCGGAGTCAAACGAAGACGAACCACAAAATTATACCCAGAAGTCGTAATATAACCAGTTTTACCCACAATGTTATCACGCCCAAAATCGCTCGGCACCCAGTTGGTAAGCAGTCTATCGGTACTCCACACGCGTCGTTTTTCTATTTTTCCAATCGGGCTAATTTCAAAATCACCTATATGAAGAGTCTGATAAATTTTATCAACTTTAATTGCTTCCCGCAGAAGCCTGGCTACATCAACCGCATTACCAACATTACCATCATCAAGGCCGGTTGGTTCCACAAAATGAAGCGACGGCAATCGCAGTGCCGCTGCTTTAGTATTCATACGCTCCACGAACTCGGTTTCCGTAATTCCACTTTCTCTAACTAACGCATTAACGGCGCTATTTGATGAGCCAATAAGAGCCGCGTGCCACAAATCATCGAGCGTAAATTTCTCCCCAACATTTAAATGATGGCTACTCGTATCAGCATCATCTTCGGTAATAACCGTTGTAGTTGCCCAATCAATTGGCAAATCGTTTAAGACAAGCGCGCTCATGAGTTTGGTAATACTCGCTAAAGGACGCGTGTCGCGTTCGTTTTTTCTAAACAATACATCGTTTGTTTCATCGTCAAGCACCACTGCGGTGGCTGCGGTTAAGGTGCCTGCATAACCTTCTGCATCAATCAATTTAGGGGAACGTGGCCGGCTCACCGGAAGAGTTGGCAACATAACCTCGCCCCCGCTCTCCGCCGCTCGCACACCTGCGGCTGGAAATTGAAAAGTAACAGCACGAATAGGTTGCGGCACTTTGCCAAGCGTAATGGAACCAAAAAATAACAAACCTACTCCTACCACCATGATACTAAATGAGAAAATAAAATCAGTTGTCTTTCGTGACATACAAACCTACATTTTATTGGTTAGTTTTTTCTTCTAATATTTTTGTTATATATTCATGTTTGTGCAGTTCGGTATAATCCGGTAGATCTTCGAGTCTTGCAATTCCCAGATAACGCAGATAGTCCATGGTGACCTCGTATGTTGGAAGCAAATTTTTTACATCCTCATTTTCCTTTACAAGCCCCCGCATCATAAGATTACGGATTATAATACTACAATTGACACCACGAATTTGTTCTAATTCTGGTTTGGTAATAGGGCTGCAATACGATATTACCGTAAGCGTCTCAAGCTGTGGACGTGTTAACTCTCCAGAAATTTCCGCTTTCACAAATTTTTCTGCCACCTCTTTATTCTCGGCACTACTTGTAAGCTGCCACTCATCGTTGGTTTTAAGTAGTACCACTCCAGATTCTACTCCACCATACTTTAAAACAAGCTGCTCTAAAGCGGTTACAACCTCGGATTCGTTTGCGCCCAGGACCTTAGCAATTCTTTTAGCAGTCAACGGTTTTCCCGCTACAAATAAAATTGATTCGAGTTGAGAAATAAGAGACATAATAAGAATACTTACGCTCGTTGTATTTCCATATCATCAAACGCTTCACCCTGTTCAATAGTAACACGAGATTGCTTCACCAGTTCCAAAACGGCTAAAAAGTTAACAATAACTTCGGTGCGATTACGCGAATTTTTTAGAATATCGGAAAAATAAAACTTTTTTAACTCCTGCAATGTGCGATACAAATTTTCTACTTGTTGTTTTACCGAAACTGAATGATCAATAGTTACCTGTGGCAATGGTCGGAGCGGCTTTAAACGATTAATAACTAATGCCATGGTGGTATGCAAGTTGAGTACTGTAGCATTCTGTGGCGGAAAAAATTCATGCGAGATGTGTACCGGTTCAACGCGTGCATATGCCACTACACCCTTTTGCCAAAGTTCGGCCACAAATACGCTCGCCTCGGCGTAACGCTTATACAATTTTAATTGTTCAGCCAAACTTGGGCCTTCCTCCACCTCTGGCTGGAGATACGGTAATAGCTGCTTTGATTTTAAATACACGAGCTTGGTCGCTATCACCAAAAAATCAGCCAATTCCTCGGGTTGTTTGTGTTCTATTTTTTCAAGATGTTTGAAATAGTGTTCGGTAACCTTAGAAATTGAGATCTCGCTAATATTCAGCTGTTCTTGTTCAATTAGCTGCAAAAGCAAATCGAGCGGACCTTGAAATTTTTCGAGAATTACCTCCGGGACCATATGCATTATTTTTTCTTCGCATTTTTAAGAGCAATGTGAACCTCATCCAAAGATTTTTCTGGCATTTCACTCGGGGCATCCATCATAAGATCTCGTGCATCACCAGTTTTGGGGAAAGCAATTACTTCACGAATATTTGGCTCGCCGGCGAGTAACATTGCAATTCGATCGATACCTGGAGCAATTCCGCCGTGCGGAGGAGCCCCAAATGTAAACGCTTCGAGCATATGCCCAAACTGTGCTTTAATCTGCTCTTCGCTTAAACCAATAATTTCGAGCACGCTCCGGAGCGCTGCCGGTTCGTGGTTACGAATACTGCCCCCGCCCGCTTCGTACCCATTCAGCACGATGTCATATTGTGAAGTTAAAATTTCACCGATATGCGATTTTTCCATGAGCCAAGGCATGTGTTCTGGCTTTGGTCGGGAAAATGGGTTATGCGTAAACGTCCAGCCCGCATCTTCGGTTTTTTCAAAAAATGGAAAATCGATCACCCAGGCAAATGCCAGAAGATTTGGATCGTTTTTGTCCTCACGCAAATCCGGCTTATCGGTTCCGTATTTTTCCATCGCCTCGGCATAAGAGAGGCGCGGAAACGGCACCTGCTGGAGCCTCTTGTCTGGCGTCACAGCTGCCACCATCTTTACAAGCATGTCTTCAATAATATTGAGCACGTCCTCGCGTTCCACAAACGACATCTCCAAATCCAGCTGGGTAAATTCTGGCTGACGATCACCGCGCTGGTCTTCATCACGAAAACAACGCGCAATTTGAAAATACCTCTCAAACCCCGCCACCATCAAAAGCTGCTTAAATTGCTGGGGAGATTGTGGTAACGAATAAAATTTTCCCGCATGAACGCGTGAAGGAACCAAAAATTCACGCGCACCAGAATCAACTGTCACCTTTGTAATATTTGGCGTTTCAATTTCTACAAAGTCAGCCGCATGCAAATAATTTCTAAAAAAAGAAACCATTTTATCGCGCAAACGAATATTTTTTTGCATGCGCTCACTGCGTAAATCCAAATAGCGATACTTTAGACGCAGTTCTTCATTAATACCTTTAGTGTCTTTATCAATTTCAAATGGTGGTGTTTCGGCTTTGTTTAAAACCGTGAGTGATTTAATTAGTAATTCCACCGTACCGGTTGGCATATCGGCATTCTTTTGCTTGACACCACGCTCTTGCACCACTCCCTTTACTTCAATTACCCATTCCGGGCGCACTTCTTTCATGCATTCCACCGATTCTGCATCCATTTGACTTGGCACACCCACAAGCTGAAGAATACCGGCACGGTCGCGTAAGTCTAAAAACACAATTTTACCCATGTTCCGCCGAGCGTTAATCCATCCTTTTACAGTAACTTCGGCTCCAATCTGGGTTACCACATCTGTTGTAAGATTTCGTAGTGACATAACTAAAAAATATGCTCCTTTAGGTCAAGTTATTTTAACAGAATAAAAAAAGAAAGGCAACCCCGGCCTTTCAGGACGACCACACAATTTTTTGGAAAAACTCTTATTTAAACCCACCACAAACCGACCAACAATACCAACATTAAAACCGTTTGAAGAATAATGTGATACTGATGTTTGCGAACCTGAAATGCTATATTAATAAATAATGCAATTGCAAAAAACACTGCGAAAGCGGCAAAAATATTTTTGGAAACACTAAAAATATTGGTAATTGGACTAAGTAATTTTTTAGCTTGGAGGTAACTCTCCAGCGGCCCGCGCGCCACGGATTTTATATTATACCAAGCAACAAATTCATTAACTGTTTTTCCATCAGGCGTAATAATAACTATGGTTGGCAAAATAACCGGGTCAAAAAATGTTTCTGCCTTTTGATTAACTACTGCAGATCCAATATATTCATTTTTGTTAGCGCTTGATGATAAATTAATTTTGTAATTGCCAATAGACACAACAGAACGTACCGGGGAACCAGAAATAATAACACGCGCCTCAAGACGTGTTCTATTCCCCTCTTCAATCCAAAATACACGAGATCGCGATTCATCTATTATCGTTTCTTCTTGCGAAGAAAAATTGTTATTTACAATTTTTTCGCCCTCAACTAAAGTATTTTTATTAGCAACAAATTTTGAACGATTCGGGGCGTCCTGACTAACCAAGGTTGGCCGGCTATCCAATTCGGCTGCCGGCGTCGATGCCCCAAAATGCTCTACTGCATAAATGGTCGGCTCATTATTATAAAAACCGGCTTCAAGACCAACGCCGATCTCTTTAAAATCGGTATCAACAAGACTGGCGAAATGAGTTGGGCTTTGTTTCCATGCCTCCATTACGGTATCGGCGTCGCTAAAACCCATAGCCAAATTTTCCCCGGCCACCCTATATTTATAGCCCGCCTTTTTCAAAAAATAACTTAGTGTGTGATTGTTCGGCCCAACATGACTAAAATATTGACCCTGAGCCATATCAAGCGCCTTGGCATCAGCCGAGTAATCCAGCAATGCGGATGGGGCTAGACTCGGTAGACCCTTCCCAACTCTAAGTGCATTAGTCAACACAATTAATTTTTGATACTGAGGAAAAAGAACATCAGGTAACATATATGCCTGTGCTGGGACCAAAATAGCAAACAAAACAATAATTCCCTTTAACAACAAAAAAACCAAGCTATAAAATATCATCCGTTTAGTATGCAAAATATGAGGTTTAAAATTATTCCCCGGATGCGGAATAAAATAATGTTTTAAATGATGCTCAATTTTCCTCTTCATATTTCCTCTTCATATTTAAAATTAACCCATTCATAGTATACCACATTCTAATAAAATAACTGACTCTAACAATATTACTGACCGATCAACTACTCGATGTTACTACAAAGCTACCCCAAAATAGAGGTAGCTTTGCTAACATTTTATTGAATTTATTTACCAGCCTGATATTTCTTTATCGCTGCGGCTGTTACTTTGCCATAATAGCCTGTTGCCCTTAAATTGGCCGGGTAAAACCCAAGTTTTTTGAGTTCGGTCTGCAGGCGACTTATCAAAGAACCGGATTGGCCAAGTTTAACGCGATCGATAACCTCATCTAATGTAAGTTTGGTTAGTAAATATTTATCAACGGCTTGCTTTGTCATTACTCCATAAAAATTAGTTACCCGCAATGATTTTGGCAAAAGTCCAATGGATTTAAGTTCTGTCTGAAGCTCTTTAACCAAAGCATGGCGTTTGCCGTACTTCAATTCTGGCATAACCAACAATTCATCAAGACGACTAATTTTTACGCTCAAAACTTCTTGCGGAGCGTTAATAGATACTACCGGGCGGCTGAAGGATAAAGTACTGGAAGCGACGGCGCTTTCACCGCCAGCATTTTTAAATTTGGCATAAACAATTGTTTGCGTATCCGTTGCACCAAATTTCCAACTTGTTGTGGATATGAACGGCACCCAGGAAGACCCGCTAAAAGTCGACGTTGTCCCTAGCATTAATTGAGTTGGATTATTGGTCGCGCTCAAATTGAGAATTACTGAGTTCGAACTAAAATTAAGGCTCCCAACAACAAATGAAATACTTGGATTTTGTGGTACAGAAACTGTTCCTGAACCAACTCCGCCCACTCCACCTCCACCACCATGTGAGCTGGAACCACCGCCGCCGCCTCCAGAATTTCCACCGGAGTTTGGTTTGGCCTGAACGTTTATATTAACAGTGGCTGTACTGGTGGCTTGGCCGTCACTTACCGTGTAAATAAACGAGTCAGAACCAACATAACCAGCAGTTGGTTGGTAGGTAAAGTCACCTTTATTTGAGTTAAACAACACGGTGCCGTGGGCAGGCTGAGTCGTACCAACCACAATCAAACTATCACCCTCTGCGTCAGTATCGTTTAGCAAAACACTACTCGTTTTGGCTACCGATAAAACAGTATCTTGATCGGTTGAATAAGTGTCGGTGTTGGCTACTGGTGGAGTATTTTTTGAACCACCCTGTGCGGCTTTGACAGTTACTGTTACTGTGGAAATATTTGAATTATCTTTACCATCATTGGCCTGGTACGTAAAGCTATCGGTACCGGAAAAACCTTGGTTTGGGGTATAGGTAAATGAGCCGTCAGAATTGAAGGTGGTGAGAGCGCCATTTTTTGGATCAGATACTTTAATGGCTGCGAGCGGGCTGTTCTCTGCATCGGTATCATTAACTAGAACACCGGTAATTTTCGTGGCGGTTAAAACAGTATCTTGATCGGTTGAATAAGTGTCGGTGTTGGCTACTGGGGGGGTGTTAACAGGTTGGAGCGCACTTGTTTTTACCACCAATTCTGGTGAAGAAGCAGAAATCATTGTGCCATTTGTCTGCTGAGCATATACCACAAAATGATAAGCAGTATCAGGGTTAAGACCGGTAATCGTAGCAACCATTGTCTTCCAATCGGTAATAGTCTGGTATGTTGCATCGGTATAATCAGTGCCAGTTAAATAACCAAAACCATCGAGCGCTTTAATAAATTTTCCGCTTGTAGTTTCTTGCACCGCATACTTCATGGTCCCAGGGTTACCATCAAATTCATCAAAAATTAATTTGAAAGACTGAGCGGTGGTAGCCTGTTTGTCTTCACTTAACTGCTTAGGAGTGTACGGAAGAGTATGCACCTCGACAGCTACCGCTGGAGTTGAAACCGTGCCATCATAGGCAACCGAACTAACGCGTAACGTGTGCGCCGTATTTGGATCAAGATTATTTATAGTCTCGTGTGTTGGGGCCGCACCGTTAACAGTAAGTTGTGCCACCAAAAAATATTGTCCACTAATTTTGTCCAAATCTTCAATATAATAACCAACCTCGTCTCCACTTAATTGTCCTGGATCCCACGAAAGTTCTAAGGATGTATCACTTACACCAGAAATAACGGCATTGGTGGGCGCAGTTGGGTTGGCTCCTTGTGCTGCCCCTTTAACCGTTATATAAACCGTAGCAATATTGGAATCATCTTTACCATCATTGGCTTTATAGGTAAAGCTATCAACGCCAACAAAATCGGTATTTGGAGTATAAGTGAAGGTACCATTCGTACCATCAAAAACTACATTACCATTTTTTGGATCCGATACTTTAATCGCCTGTAATTGATCACCATCTTTATCGGTATCATTTTTTAAAGTTGATGGAATTTCAGCAATAAGTTGTTGGTTGACATCGGTACTATAAAAATCATCTTTGGCTACCGGTGTGTTATTTTTTGGCTGTGCCGCAATAACTGTAACATTTACGGTCCCAATATTTGAATTATCTTTACCATCATTGGCCTGGTACGTAAAGCTATCGGTACCGGAAAAACCTTGGTTTGGGGTATAGGTAAATGAGCCGTCAGAATTGAAGGTGGTGAGAGCGCCATTTTTTGGATCAGATACTTTAATGGCTGCGAGCGGGCTGTTCTCTGCATCGGTATCATTAACTAGAACACCGGTAATTTTCGTGGCGGTTAAAACAGTATCTTGATCGGTTGAATAAGTGTCGGTGTTGGCTACTGGGGGGGTGTTTTGCTTTTGCACACCGGTGACAATAATTTCAACTGTAGCCGGCCCAACTAAAAATTGCCCGCTATCGTTACCGTTATATGTAAGCTTATCAATCCCAATAAAGTCTGCTTCTGGGGTATAGGTAAACGAACCGTCGGAGTTAAGTTCTACTACCCCATGGGTCGGCTGGTCAACTATTTCGGCTGTCATCTTACCAGTAAAAAATACTGAACCAGAATCGTTGGACAAAACACCTGGAGCCAACACAGAGAGTACCTTGTCATTTGCGATGGTGTAGGAATCGCCATTAACACTCGGCAGTTTAGTGGTTACAGAAAAAACGGGTCCATACGCCGTAGATTTTCCGGTTTCGGTATTTATTGTGGCCACCTCAAAAGCATAGGTATTTCCTGGCTGTAAACCAGACACCGACAAAACATTACTAGAATCTATCTGGGCATCATACTGTAAGACTGCCGGCGATGCTCCTAATCTATGGTTTGTCTGTATATAAACATCCGCATTAACTTCATGAATAATATAACCGGCACCTGCTGAGTTGGCAGCTGTTCCACTAATCTTATACGTCACGTTTGGATTGTTGTTTGGGTCAATATTCAATTTTAACCAATCACCACCCAACTCTTTAATTGAAGCTGCTCCTGGCAAGAATGGCTTTGTATAAATAGTAGCAAGATCGGACCACTGGCTTTGATTGTTGCCGGCTACCGCTTGCACATTAATCCAATGTGCTGTATTTGCCTCTGCCCCTGTGGTTATCACCCCATTAGCGGCACCTAAATTGTCCACAGACAAAAGAGTCGGCGCCCCACCCCAAGATCCATCGGTTTGAAGATATTTATTAAATACATTGTCCTTTACAATATAGCGCGTTGCTTTACCATTACCACTATAATCAACCGTTATTTTAAAAGTTGTTTCAGTCGGTGAATCTAAAGTTGGTTTGCCTGGTTGTACCGGGGAACTCGTGTATGGATCCGCCACCACGTAATTACTAAGCATAATTCCGTCCGAAGAAGCTACACGATAAACATACGTTTCCCCGGGCTTTATAGTCTTGTCAATATATTCTGTGGTAGAATTTGGGACAGACGCAATCTTAGAAAAATTTAACCCTCCGTCATCTGATCTTTCCAAAATAAATTCTGTTTCCGAGCCGCCCATTCCACCGTTACCTGTAAGCCACCGTATAATTGTTGAAGATAAACTGCTACCAACCGAAACCGAGGAAGGCGCGGCCGGTTCAACCACAATTTCGACCGTTGTACGATTTTTGGTTTGTGTATCACCAATAAAATACCCTACTTCTGCATTCCCAGTCGCAGCCGCTTCAAACGTATCGTTCAAAGAGTCTACCTGACTAGTAGCAATTACATCAAGATAATTATTGTCACTAGGCGTTATAAATATCCCGGTATCAGGACCAGTTTCTGTTAAAAGATTAGTCGCTACTTTATCATTGCCGGTTGCTTTATCACCATTAACAAAAATTACAAGACTATCCGCCTGTGAGCCATCAAGATTGGCGGCACTATCATTTACTTTAATAAACATTCTTCCGCTAGCGACAAAAGTAGAAATATTTTTACCATTGCGACCATCCACAACCTGTACTGTACCGGGGTGATCAATAGTACTATTGCTGCCTAAAATAATTAATCCTTGGTTTGTAAAATTGCCTGGTATGTGTAATGTGGTGCTATTCAAAAGTCGCACGCGTGCCCCACTCGCAATTGACATGTTACCGCCCTGCAGAGTGGTATCAAGTCCAAATTCCATTAAACCGCTGTTCACTTTAACTTCCGAAACATCTAATAAACCACTAATATAAGTTGAAGCAAGAAGTTTTCCATTTATTTGATCGGTTTGTTGAATGGCATTTTGTTCTAACTTGCCGATTATTTTAACAGTGGCGGTATTATCTTTTACAAAACCACCGTAATCGTTAATAACATAATCACCACCAAAATAACCGGAACTGCCATCTCGAAAAGTGAAACCCCACCCACCGTAACTATAAACGGTGTTGTCTGCCGACACTGACGCTCCTGATTCAGCTATAATGTCCCCCCTGTTCTCCACATCTCCAAGCAATGCCAACTTGCCACTAGCCACGTCAATCAAGTTGCTATCTGTTCCAACCAATAATTTACCATCTATTGTATACGTAACCGGAGAAATTAATTTTAAACCGCCTTGATAATTATAACCCCAATTTTCATTAAAGGTAGAGGTTGCTGTGACATTATTAAAATTAATATTGTTACTGGCCGTAAAAGAACGAAGTATTTGAGAATAGACACCCTCAAAACGAAAATTAACAGTACTTTGCCCAGCAGTAAAATTGGACCCATTAATAGATATTGGGTCGGCGCCAAACGCCGTTACTGTTCCCGAACCAAGTTTAACTGTTCCATCCCAAACAATTTCTCCTCTTAGTTCCAAATCATCCGTAGCGTCCGCGGCCGCACTTAAGGTAGCGCCGCTTACTACTGTAATTTTTCCACCAACATAGCCGGAAGCGCCTGGCAAAAAATCTACCTCACCCTTTTGTAATTTACCAAAACCAGTAACGGTAAAATCGCCAAAAATTCTGGCAAAACCACCTTTATTTACAATAAGTTTACCCTGTACTATTAAATTATTGCTGGCACCAGCACTATTAATAATAGCGGTTTTACTAGAAGGGATAGTTGCATCATCGTTTAAATTTGGTTCATGGCCACAATTCCAGTTGGCAGCATTTTCATACAAATTATCATTGGCCGCATTCGTAAAAGCACAAACGGCCGCACTGGCGGCCTGAACACGCCAAACACTAACTCCGCCCATAATGACAAGGGCAAGAAAGAAAAGCGATATTTTGCTTAATTTGTTCATAATTTATAAAAAAATTTAAATAAAGTAAAAGCCTCTAATTATAGCGTATTTTAGTTCACCTGTCAAGTACATTATATAGTACACCTACAAGTACACAAAGTTACAAAATAATTAAATTAACAATAAAGGTAAACTGAGGCATCCGAAAAGTAATTTTAATTACAAAAAGCACCCCCCCTAGAGATGCCTTTTACAAATTTTTGCCTTAAGTTAGGCAAAAAGTTCGGCCATTTCTACCAAACGATGCGCGTATCCAGCCTCGTTGTCATACCATGCCACCACTTTTACCAAATTACCCCCAACTACATTAGTAAGATTTAAATCGACAATGGACGAATATGTGTTCCCAATAAAATCCGAGGAAACCAATTCTTCACTCGTAACTGCCAAAACGCCCTTAAACCTAGCAGACTGGGATGCTTTGATTAATGTTTTATTAATATCTTCCTTGGTAACACCACGATTGAGCACAACCGTAATATCAGAAAGTGACACAGTTGGCACCGGTACACGAATGGCAAGCCCATCAAATCTGCCCTGCAAATCCGGAATAACCTCAGTTACTGCAATTGCGGCTCCCGTGCTAGTTGGCACAATGTTGGCCGCCGCCGCCCGCGCTCGGCGCAAATCTTTATGTGGGGAATCCTGCAAATTTTGGTCGGCAGTATAACCGTGCACCGTAGTCATCATGGCCTTTTCAATTCCAAATGCGTCTTCTAAAACCGCCATAACAGGCGCAATACAATTAGTAGTACATGAAGCATTGTTGATAATGGCCGATTTTTCTTTTTTAACACCATCACTGTTCACTGCCATCACATAGGTTGGAATATCTCCGCCTTTGGCTGGCGCACTTATAATAACTTTTTTAGCACCAGCCTTAAGATGCAATTCAGCCCCTTCTTTTTTGGTAAAACGACCGGTACATTCCAGTACCACATCAACTTTTAATTTTTTCCACGGCAAAAGTGACGGATCTTTTTCGGCAAACACCGGCACCTTTTTTCCTTCTAAAATAATATCTTTTTCATCAAACGAAACGTCCACCGGCCACTGGCCATAAGCCGTATCATATTTTAACAAATGAGCAAGCGTTTTGGTGTCGGTTAAATCGTTAACCGCCACTACTTTTACCCCTTTCTTTTCGAAGGCAATTTTAAATGCCTGCCGGCCAATGCGGCCAAAACCGTTGATGGCGATGTTAATCATAAAAAAAATAAATTAACAAACAACAATTAACAACAGACAACTTACTTAATTTATAGTTAATGTATAATACCTTAAATAAGGGAAAAAAACAATTTCAATTTTGTTAATTGCTAATTGTTTATTGTTAATTATTTAACCAACGCAAATAGACACTTAAGGTATTCCCCTTCCGTAAACGCTACGAGCTCCGGATGGTCAACGCCGTGTGTATATGTTTCTAAAATTTGCACCGTGCGTCCTGCACGAGCAGCCGCCTCAGACAGCATAAAACGAAAATCTTCTAGTTGCACATGGGCTGAACAGGAACACGTAACCAAAATACCGCCGGGTGGAAGTGCGCGCAGAGCCATTTCGTTAATTTTACGGTACCCCTGCAAGCCTTCTCTAATTTTGTGGCGATCTTTTACAAACGCAGGAGGGTCCAAAATTATAACGTCGAACGATTCGCTCCCTCCCCCTCCGCGGGCTCCCCCTCGGGCAGGGGGAGACATTAGTCCTCCCCCTCTTTCCAAGAGGGTGCTAGGGGGAGTTGCCGAAGCTAAGTCTGCCAAATACTCTTTCACATCCGCCACTAAAAATTCCGCCTTGCTTTCGTCAAGCTTGTTCAATTTTACATTTTCTTCGGCCATCTCCAGCGCGGGCTGTGACGCATCCACGCTCACTACATGAGATGCCCCTGCCTTGAGCGCGTACACCGAAAATCCGCCTGTGTAAGAAAAACAATTCAACACTTTTTTGTCTTTCACATATTTCGTCAGCGCCTGTCGTTTGTCGCGCTGATCCAAAAAGAAGCCGGTTTTCTGCCCGCCAATAATATCAACATAAAATTGGTAATCGTTTTCTTTTATTTTTACTTTCTCGGGCACATCGCCATACAACAAACCCTTCCCCTTTTTGTCATCCTGAGCGGAGCGAAGGATCCCTGTCCGTTCATCCAATTGAGCCAAAGATTCCCTGCCTACGCAGGCAGGCTCGTCGCCGCGAGGCTCGCTCGGAATGACAATTTTGTCTTTGTGCCCGTGCCGTCGTCCCACATCACTACGCTCGTAGACCCCTTTCGGCTTAACTATTTTTACCAACGCCACCACAATTTCTTTTTTCCATCGTTCAATTCCAGGGGTGTGAAATTGAACCGAAAGATAGTCCGCGTATTTATCTACAATCAAACCGGGTAACAAATCATTTTCGGCATGAACAAGACGATACGCGTTGGTTATCGCTCGTTGTCCCCTCCTGCCCGAGGAGGGGTGGTCGCCCAAGGCGACCGGGGTGGCGGGAGTTGCAAACGACTCAACTAATTTTTGCCTCATCTCATACGCCTGCTTTATTCTCCGTTCAAAAAACAACTCATTTACAACTTCACCCGATTCAAAACTCCACAGTCGCACCGCAATTTGCGAATACGAATTAAAATATCCACCGGCTAAAAAATTACCGGCATCATCTGTCAGTTCTACCGGCTCACCGCCTTGTAATCCTTCTGGGATACTTTTAAGCGCACCCGAAAACACCCACGGATGCCGGCCGCGAATAGGGCCCACTCGCTCTTTTCTAACAATTAAATTAATCATAGTGGCGGTATTGTAATCAATCCTGCACTATTTAACAAGTCTACCTATCCAAATAATAACTTACTGCCCGAGCACATAAACCATCCGGCAAAGCAGTTCGAGACGAGTCTGAACGGTCCGAAGGATTTGTTTAGTATGCCATTTGCGCTTCTAAACAAAAGTGAGGACGAGTCTGAACTGGCTCCGGATGGTTTATCGGCTCGGAAATTTTTGGCTACACCTTTTGTTTGCACAAAAGGTGTAAAATCATTTTCACAATAAAAAAAGAGAGGCCACTTTAGCATCTCTTTTTAAATCTTTCTTATTTCAATTGTTCCGCTACTTCCGCCGCCCTTCAGCTATGCTCAGGGCTACTTCAGTTGCTCCGCAACTTCAGCAGCAAAATCCTTCGTTACTTTTTCAATCCCTTCACCAAGTTCAAACCGGGTATAGCGTACCACACTCGCACCTTTATTTTTTACCATATCCCCTACCTTAATATCTTCGTTCTTAATAAAAGCCTGCTCCAGCAAACACACATCGCTATAAAATTTATCCATCTTGCCTTTTAAAATATTTTCAATAATATTTTCTGGCTTGCCTTGGGCTTTCAACTGCGCGGCATACACATCGCGTTCACTGGCAACCAGGTCGGCCGAAACGCCAGTTCGGTCAAGCGCGCGAGGGTTAGAAGCCGCCACATGCATAGCGACATCGGTGCCCAGTTCTTTGTCGCCACCGGTCATTTCTACAAGCACGCCAATTTTAGTGCCGTGTAAATATGAATATACATTGCCACCAGCTGCTTCGTAACGTACAAACCTGCGTACGCTAATTTTTTCACCAATCTTAAGCGTGAGTTCATTAATTTTGGCTTCAACAGTTTCCCCGCTTACCATCTTAAGGGCGGCAAGCGCGGCCGCATCAGCCGGGTTCTTATCTACCACCAGTTCGGAAATACTTTTGGCAAACACCAAAAAGTCATCACTCTTAGCCACAAAATCGGTTTCGCAATTAACTTCCACCAAAGACCCAACGGTGCGATTGTCATTCACAAAACTAGAAACAGTGCCTTCGGCCGCCACTTTGTCGGCGCGTTTGGCCGCTTTAACAATTCCTTTTTTGCGAAGTAATTCAGCCGCCTTGTCCATATCGCCACCCGCTTCCTCAAGTGCGTTTTTACAGTCCATCATGCCAGCTCCGGTACTTCCCCGAAGCTTCATGATATCAGATGCATTAACCCCCATAGTAAAATAAAATTAATGTATAAAATGGCATTAAGTCTTCCTTAACTTTTATCTAATTTGAGCCGACATAGATATTAATTTTTGGACCGTGAATGTTTGAGCGCAGCGAGTTTGAACGGCACAAAAATTAATATCTATGAGGCTGTATTGGGAAAAACTCAACACTAACTATATAAATGTCTATTATACTACTTCTTGTGTTTTAATTGAACGACGTTCCTTCTTAGCAGGCTTTTCTGTTACCGGAGCTTTAGACACATCTTTGTCCATTTTTGCTTTAGCCGGAGCTTGTACTGAAGCTTTTTTATCGAGCTCAACTTTAGCGATGACTTTATTCTTCTCAAATTCTACCTTACCCTCGTTAATCGCCACCGCTACCAAGCCAACAATCATTCGAATAGAATTGACGGCATCGTCGTTGGCTGGAATTGGATAACTTATTTTAGTTGGATTTACGTTAGAATCACACACCGCTACCATTGGCACGCCAGTACGTTCCGCTTCGGTAACAGCAGTTTTTTCTACGCGTACATCGGCTATATACAAAGCATCCGGAATTTTTTCGAGCGTAGCGAGACCGGCCAAATGGCGATCCATTTTAAGCACTTGCTTTTTAATTTGCGTTTGTTCGCTTTTGGTATATTTTTCAATTTCACCTGTCGCAATCATGTCCTTAAGAGATTTGTATTTTTTCAAACGGCGTCTAAATTCATCAAAGTTGGTAAGAAGACCGCCCGTCCAGCGTTCGCTAATATACGGCATGCCGCAACTAATGGCCGCGGCCTTCATAATATCGCGAGCCTGCTTTTTGGTACCAACAAATAAAACAACCTTGCCTTGAGCGGCGAGGTTCTTAAGATATTCAAGAGCCTTCGACAACATTTCTTGTGTTTTGTCGAGGTCAATAATGTGGACTCCGTTACGAACGCCAAAAATGTATGGTGCCATTTTTGGATGCCAGCGTGATTTTTGGTGACCAAAATGCACGCCCGCCTTAAGCATTTCCATCAAGGATGGTTGCTGTGACATATGTTTCTTCCTTATTACTGCCTCTCAACCGCGCCCTCGGAGTGATCCGGGGGAGGAAAATGTATCCATCGATAACGATAGAAAAATGGTTGATGAGTGATTAAATGGACCCTCCGTGGTCTTTGGCCAAGGAGGAAGATTGGCCTAGTATAAGAGAAAACATAAAAATAGTCAAGAGGGATAGCGTGGGATCGGTGGGGTGTGTGTATTGTGTGTGTGTATAATCTAACGCACCTCCTGTACACTTTTGATAGGTGCTGTAAGGGCAGTTT